>NC_014551.1:2758119-3369159 GCF_000196735.1 Bacillus amyloliquefaciens DSM 7 = ATCC 23350 | reverse complement strand
TGAACCGATTCCAAATATACCGACTGTCAGTGCACAAAGAAGCCAGCAGCCTGTAAAGAACAAGAAGACACTTAAAAATCCGTATCCCGAATACAGGAAACTGACGACAAAGGGACCGGCTACATTCGCAAGACGTCCCACGCCGTAAGTGAGGCCGTTTCCAGACGCCCTGGCTTCAACCGGATATAATTCCGGCGTATAGGCATATGCGATCGAACTGAAAGTACGTTCAAACATGTGCATGAGAAATCCGCATATGACAATGACCATCGGCAAAGGATTGATGCCGTAAAAGAATCCAAGCGCCATAATCATTAACGATAAAACAGAAATGGCCCATTTTCGTTCCACACGGTCTGAGATTTGCGACGCAATGAGAGCGCCCAGCGGGGCACCGATCGTACCGAGAGTGACGTATACGATAGACTCATCCATTGATACGCCTTCTTTTACCAAAAGGGTCGGAACCCACGTGCCGAAGCCTTGAATTGCAATCGTGGAAGCTGCCCACATCGTCATCAAAACAAAAGTCCTTCCTGCTAAAGGCTTTTGAAATAGCGTCCGATATGGAACGGATTTTACAGGGGTTTGTCGGCCTTTTAGAGCCGGAGCTGGTTCAGGCAGTTCACCTTTTTCTTTTTCAGCCTTTGCCTCAAGCTCAAGCAGAATACGGTGTGCTTGTTCGCTTTTTCCTTTCGTATCCAGCCATTTCGGGGATTCATCCAGTTTTTTGGCGATCAGCGGAAAGAAAATACCGATTGCTCCGAAAAGAAAGATAAACCGCCAGCCATAAGGGGCGGCCGGCACGACCATTTTAGCCACCCAGCCGGCGGCAGGAATTCCGCATATGCCGATTGTAATACAGATGGCCTGGTATTTCCCCTTAGTTGCGGATGGGAAAAATTCGCTGATATACGTACTTGCCACAATCGTCGTGGCGCCGATGCCTAAACTCGTAAGAAATCTAAAAACACCGAGTATTTCAGGGCTCCAAGCCAGAGAAGAGAGGAGGGAGAAGGAAGAGAAAAAGGTGACAACCAGGATTAAGCCTTTTTTCCTTCCGAACCGGTCTGAAAACCATCCTCCGGCAGAGGCACCGATAAACATTCCGAAATAGGAGACAGACGTGATAAAAGCGATGGTATGAGTGGATATATTCCACTCCTTTAAAAGTGAAGGCGCCGCATATGAAAACGTATTTAAATCGATAAAATCAAAAAAGTAAGCGAATGAAAGGATAACGAGCACCGCTTGATGAGCTCTTGAAAAAGGCAGTCTGTTTAATCGATTAGACGCGTTTACATTGATCATCTCGTATTCCTCCGTTTATCTTTGACTTGTCTGAAGGCTTGTATTAACCAATGTGATTCAGCGTATTCATGTTGTAACTTTGCTTTGTAAACACATAGCCTTCAGAGATTTTTCTTGCTGTGCGTACTACTTTAATCGTTGTTCCAGCCGGATCAGCAACTGCTTCGGTTTTTAAAATGCCGCTTGGATGCCCTAAGCGGATCGTTTTGCCGGAGAATGAAAATTCAGATAATAATGTATCTTGCAATAGCATGCCGGCGGTCGTACATACCGCCCCTGTAATGGCTAAAGCTTGATGCGGTTTTTGCATGGACATCATACGAATGACAAGGTCCATCTCTTGAGCATGTCTCTTTATCCCTTTTGTATCAATATAATCCGCTGGAGATGAGATTAAAGTTAGTTTTGGCACGGCGGGTGATTTTGCCGCAGCCTCATGTCTTGAAGCGAATCTGCATTTCTCTGCTGCAATCGATCGGATCACTTCAAGTTTTTCAAGTATATCCGGTGTATATTCGTCCGGAAGTTCTATGCCGGTAAGCCCCGCGTCCTCTGCTTTTACAAAGACAAGCGGATTGGCGTAATCGATAATCGATACCGCGATATTTCCATACGGTGTATCGAGAACATCAATAGGCTGACCAGTCGGAAACAGCTTTCCGGTCACCGCTCCTTCAGCCTGGTGAAATGAAAGATAAATAGGAGAAGCTGTGCCCGGAACCCCCGGAATCGAGCAGTTCCCCTGGTAATGAAATGTTCCATTCTTGACTTCAACTTCTGCTATGAACACTTTTTGTGTGTTTGTGTTTAAAATTCTGACTTTTGTAACTGGCTCTTTCGCTTGAACGAGCCCTTGCTCAATAGCATAAGGGCCTACGGCAGAAGAAATATTTCCGCAATTGCCTTTGAAGTCGGTAAATTTGTCAGTCAAGCTGACCTGAGCAAACGTATACTCAACATCTGCGTCCTTTCTGGCGGATTTATTAATAATGGCTGCCTTGCTTGTGAGAGAATGGCCGCCGCCGAGACCGTCAATTTGTCTCTCGTCAGGGCTCCCCATAATGTCTAAAAGAAAATCACTCCATAGGTTTGTATCGTTTGGCATGTCTTTTTGATGAATAAAAACGCCTTTGCTGGTGCCGCCTCTCATGACGGTTACAGGAACTTTTTCCATGCTGTCTCATCCTTACATCATTTTGTGTGGAAAAAAGGTACCGGTCCCTTGGGAAATATCGTATGATAAATGAGGATTATAAGTAAAACATATAATTTTTATAAAGTTGAATAAAAAACTTTTATAATAGGAGAAAATTCTATAGCAGAAAAATATTTGAGGGGATTTCATATGGATGAAAAGGATTGGGTTGTACTCATAACATTATTCGAAGAAAAAAATATGACAAAGGCAGCAGAGCGGTTATATATGACGCAGCCGGCGTTAAGTTATCGTCTCAAAAACTTGGAAGCGCAATTCGGAGTGCGCCTTTTTTATAAAAGAAAAAAAGGGATGGAATTCACTTCAGAAGGTGAATATCTCGTTGAATATGCGAAAGAGATGCTGCGGGAATTCAGAAAAATGAAGGATGATATCCTCAATATGAGCCATGAAGTCAGCGGGGTTCTCAGATTAGGAGTCTCGAGCAATTTTGCTCAGTATAAGCTCCCGGCGATTCTGAAACGGTTTTCTGATCAGTATCCGTCTGTTCAATTCCACGTCAATACGGGATGGAGTGCAAAGGTTATGGATCTGCTTCATCATTCCGGTGTACACCTTGGGATTATGAGGGGAAATTATGATTGGCAAGGGGAAAAACAACTGTTAAATGAAGAGAGGCTGTACCTTATTTCGAAAACTGAAATCAACAGTGAGGACCTTCCCAAATTGCCGATGATTTATTATCAAACAGATGCTTCTTTGAAAAGTTTGATTCAAAAATGGTGGAATAATCAATTTTCCGAGCCGCCTTTCATTGCAATGGAGGTAGACAGGCAGGAAACCTGTAAAGAGATGGTGAAAAACGGCCTCGGTTATTCTGTTGTGCCGGAAATCTGTCTTCAGCCTTCTGATGAATTATACACCTTGGCGCTTTCCTATAAAAATAACGAGCCTGTGATACGCGATACGTGGCTCATGTATGATTCTTCAGTGTTAGAATTGTCTGTCGTAAAAGCATTCATTACTTTTTTGAATGAAGAGAAAGCATAAAAAAAACCTGCAAGAGGTTGAGTCTCTCTTGCAGGCGGGATATTACTTCTGGTCTTCCGTATTGCGTGTCAGCACTTTATCGATTAAGCCGTATTCTAAAGCTTCATCAGCTGATTTGAAGTTGTCGCGGTCCGTGTCGCGCTCGATCACTTCAAGCGGCTGGCCGGTACGTTCAGCAAGCACTTTGTTTAATTTATCGCGAAGCAAGAGAATGCGTTTAGCAGCGATTTCAATTTCAGTCGCCTGTCCTTGCGCTCCGCCAAGCGGCTGGTGAATCATGACTTCACTGTTAGGAAGCGCGTAACGTTTGCCTTTTTCTCCGGCAGCAAGTAAGAATGCTCCCATAGAAGCGGCCATACCGATGCAGATCGTGGATACTTTCGGTTTAATGAACTGCATTGTATCATAGATTGCCATACCGGCAGTGATTGATCCGCCAGGGCTGTTAATGTAAATGGAAATATCTTTTTCAGGGTCTTCCGCTTCAAGGAATAAAAGCTGTGACACGATGGAGTTTGCAACGTTGTCATCAATCGCAGATCCAAGCATGATAATACGGTCCTTCAAAAGACGGGAGTAAATGTCATAAGCTCTTTCTCCGCGGTTCGTTTGTTCAATGACTGTAGGTATTAAATTCATAATGCTCCTCCTTCACCTTTTAGGTAAGTATGTATTTACATGATACATTTTTGGTCAATAAAGGTCAAACAAAACGCTGACCAAAATGCCAACCTTTTCTTCTAAAACCATTTTTCCCAGAAAACAAAAAGTTCAAACAGCAAAGTGAAAATGGAAGTGATCAATGGTCAATAGGCTGCTGTATGCCGAGCTGCCCTATACCGCGCCCCCGGAGCTTGAGAAAATTATATGGCCGGGGCATTCGAAATAGACCGCAGACGCGTCAGCACCGCACCTGATTAAGTTGTCCGTCCTTCCAAAAGCCGTACCGGCAAATACGTTTCCGGCGGAATATCATCAAATTCGCCTTCAATTTCTTTAGCTAAAATCTCGATGGCTGTTTTGGAAATCAATTCGATCGGCTGCTGGATGGTTGTCAATTCCGGCAGAATTGATTGAACGGTCTCGGTGCCGTCATAACC
This sequence comes from Bacillus amyloliquefaciens DSM 7 = ATCC 23350, assembly GCF_000196735.1. Taxonomy (GTDB): domain Bacteria; phylum Bacillota; class Bacilli; order Bacillales; family Bacillaceae; genus Bacillus; species Bacillus amyloliquefaciens. The sequence goes on along the minus strand of NC_014551.1, from coordinate 3,364,542 downwards.
GATCACTTTTAATTGATTGGGGATGTCTTTTCCCCGTTTTTTAGCCTCGGTCATAACTGCGGCTGCCATGATATCATCGCTGGAAAAAATTCCATCGGTGTCAGGCTGTTCATCAAATAATGTTGAAATGATGTCATGGTAATCTTGATAAAAGGGCACTTCGTATGTAATGGGCTGCCGTCCGTGTTTATGCATGACATCTTCGTATGCTTTTCTTCTGAGGTTTGCCGGTGTAGTGAGTTCAATCGGACCGTTGATATGGACGATGTGCCGGCACTCTTTTTCGATCAGCAGTTCCGCCGCTTTTTTTCCGCCGTCATAATTGTCTGAGCCGACGACGGGAATCGAGTCCGATAAGTAATGGTCAATGGCGACAATCGGCAGATTTTGCTTGTGGTAATTGAGAATTCCCCGGTTATAAGTCACGGCGATGACGCCGTCCACTTGGTTTCTAATCAGCATTTCCAAATATTTTTCTTCTTTGTCTTTCCGATGTAAACTGTTGCAAAGCAGCAGTTTGTAGCCCATGGACGTACAAATGCTTTCAATATGAAAGGCGAGTTCGCCGAAAAACGGGTTGCTGGAGTTCGGAATGATAAGCCCTATTAAATTGGTTCGTTTTCGGAATAAGGAGCGGGCCAGATCGTTTGGAAAGTAATTGATTTCTTCCATCGCCCTGTACACTTTTTCTTTTGTTTTTTCGCTGATATAGCCGCGGTTATTTAATACCCGCGAAACGGTTGTAGAGGAAACTCCCGCTATTTTTGCAACATCATGAATGTTAGGCTTCATTCCCTTGCCCTCCTGCTTTACTGAAATGGCTTACAATTCTCGTCACGCACTTATTTTAGAGAATCGGGCTGACATGTGCAAGGAAACTCCATGTGTCTGTTTTCATGTGAGCAGGATTAGTTTTAATAATCAGAAAAATATATGTCAACCGATTGACATATGAAACCGGTTGACATACAATTCTTTTTGAAAGTGCTTTACAAAAAAGGATATTGCTGCCGCAAAAGTGAAAGGGGCGAACAGCGGCAAAAAAGAAAGCGCTTACCAAACACTCGCATGAATCTGCTGAAAAAGAAGTAGGAAGTACGTGGCTCAGCAAGCAGTTCGGGAACGGAGATTAAGAAATATCCATGTCCGATCAAAGGAGCGGTGAACATGAAAAGCGCAAAAAGTCTGTATTGGCAACTGAGTGCTTATTTTTTCTTTTTCTTTTTTACTTGGTCTTCCAGCTATTCTTTATTTGCGATTTGGTTAGGGCAAGAAATCAATTTAAACGGATCAGCGACAGGCATTATCTTTTCTGTAAATGCCGTATTTGCCCTGTGCATGCAGCCTCTTTACGGTTTTATCTCTGACAAATTGGGGCTGAAGAAAAAGATATTGTTTATGATCAGCTTTCTTCTCCTATTTACAGGTCCGTTTTATATTTTCATCTATGGACCGCTCCTGCAGTACAACGTCTTCCTTGGCGCGGCTGTCGGAGGCTTGTATTTGGGTGCCGCTTTTTTAGCGGGGATAGGCGCGATTGAAACTTACATTGAAAAGGTCAGCCGGAAATATCAATTCGAGTATGGAAAATCAAGAATGTGGGGCTCGCTGGGCTGGGCGGCCGCTGCATTTTTTGCAGGGCAGCTTTTCAATATCAATCCCAATATCAACTTCTGGATTGCGTCTGTATCAGCCGTCATTTTAACGGCCATTATCATGTCTGTGAAAATCGAAATGACCGACCATGAGAAAAACAGAGCGGATTCGGTCCGGTTAAAAGATGTGGGTCGTCTCTTTTTAATAAAGGATTTTTGGTTTTTTATGATGTACATTATCGGCGTGACCTGCATTTACGGCGTATATGATCAGCAGTTCCCGATCTACTATGCGTCTTTATTTCCTTCAGTGGCGATAGGCAACCAAGTATTCGGCTATCTTAATTCGTTCCAGGTATTTTTGGAGGCCGGCATGATGTTTCTTGCGCCTTTTATCGTCAATAAGTTCGGAGCGAAAAACAGTTTGATTTTAGCGGGGTTTTTAATGGCTTTCCGCATCGTCGGGTCCGGAATTGCAGTTGAGCCAGTAGGAATTTCATCAATGAAACTCATCCACGCACTGGAACTGCCGATTATGCTGATCGCCGTTTTTAAATATTTGGCGGCCAATTTTGATACGCGTCTGTCGTCCGTCCTTTATCTCGTCGGTTTCCAATTCGCATCTCAGGCAGGCGCGTCGATTCTGTCGCCGCTGGCGGGAGGATTATATGACAGTGCGGGGTTCCGGCAAACCTATCTCATCATGGGAATCGTCGTCTTTGGTTTTACCGTCATCTCCATATTTACTTTATTGGGCCCGAAACAAAACAGCAGGCGCGTGCAGCATTTACAAAAAATCGGATAGAGAGGATGTCGCAAATGGATAGAATTCAGCAGGCGGAAGAAGCCTTGAAGAAAGCCGAGGGTAAAGTGAAACAAAGATATCGGCTGGGGTACCATATTATGCCCCGGGCGAATTGGATCAATGATCCGAACGGACTTATTCAGTTTAAGGGAGAATACCACGTTTTTTTTCAGCATCATCCGTTTGATGAGAACTGGGGGCCGATGCATTGGGGGCATGTAAAGAGTAAAGACCTCATTCATTGGGAGCACTTGCCGATTGCCTTAGCGCCGGGCGACGCATTTGATCAAAGCGGCTGTTTTTCGGGAAGCGCGGTCGATGATCGTGGAAGACTTGTCTTAATCTATACCGGGCATAACATGATTGACCCCGAGAAAGACCTTTTCTATCAAACTCAAAATATCGCTGTCAGCCAAGATGGTGCAGTGTTTGAAAAGCTTCAAGATAACCCTGTTATTGCGGAACCGCCGGAAGACAGCTCCCGCCATTTTCGCGACCCGAAAGTGTGGAAGCATCGCGGAGACTGGTATATGGTAGTCGGCAATTCCACAAAAGAAAACGTCGGGCGGGTCATTTTATACCGTTCATCTGATTTGCGTAATTGGGAATACGCAGGTGTTCTCGCCCAAAGTGACGGTCATCTCGGCTATATGTGGGAATGTCCTGATTTCTTTGAATTAGGCGGCAAACATGTCCTGCTAATTTCGCCACAGGGTATTGAAGCCGACGGTGATTCCTATAAAAATTTACATCAAACCGGTTATTTAATTGGTGACTATAATGATGAAACAAATAAATTTACACACGGCGCTTTTAAAGAACTGGATCACGGCCATGACTTTTACGCCGTTCAAACATTACTGGATGATAAAGGACGCAGAATTGCCGTCGGCTGGATGGATATGTGGGAATCCGAGATGCCGACAAAAGCGGACGGATGGTGCGGTGCTTTGACACTGCCGCGGGAACTGACATTGCGTGATGATCATAAACTTTTGATGAATCCCGTGGAAGAAACCAAGCAGCTGCGAAAAATGAAATATCGGGAATGTGCCGGCCGGTCCGTTTCAGGCAGTTACTTGGCAAAGACATCCGAAGAGCTGCTGGAAGTCCAAGTCGTGTATGATGTAAACGATTGCGATGCCGAAACGGCAGGTATTAAAATTCGCGGCCTTGATGAAGAGGAACTTGTGCTTAAGTACAATCTAACGGATAAAAAATTGACACTTGATTGCACCAAGATGGGGAAAGCGAAAGACGGTGTGAGAAGAGTGCGGATGGATGCAAGCGGCAAGCTGGCGCTGCGAATATTTATTGACAGGTCTTCGATTGAAGTATTCGCCAATCATGGAGAAGCAACGATGACAAGCCGTATCTATCCGAAAGAGGGCAGATTGGGGCTTGAGCTGTTTTCTGAGAAAGGCGCTGTAAAGGTTGAGGAATTCACCTATTGGACGTTAAAAGACATTTGGAAAAAAAGCTGAAACATTGCAGCGTTTCGGCGGCGTGTCTGCTCGCAAACCAATAGCCGTTATATGATGCGGGATTATGCTGCATGAGAACGCTGCATAATCCTGTCACGATACGCCGTAAATCACGTTTCATTGAAAAAGTATTGCTTTCTGCACGTTTCTTTATTATAATATAAAGGTATCTGATTGAAATAACGTGCGCTCGTAGCTCAGTTGGATAGAGCGGTGGTTTCCGGTACCACGTCTGTCGGGGGTTCGAATCCCTCCGAGCGCGTAACAGTTAAAAACCTCGCAGATGAATCAATCTGTGAGGTTTTTTTGTTTACCTTGTTTTGAAGCTGTTAATGAATGTGTCTCTGTTATTTTCAGCTCCGGCAATCAGCTGCGCACTTTCACTGATCCGCTGTGCGAGAGCTTTTTGCGCCTTGCCTTCGAAGCTGTTCAATAGGGCTGAATAAACTTCAGTTAATTCATCTTTCAATGTGTTTAAATCGAATTTTGGCTGAAGCGTTCGGCGCACTGTTTCCAGTTTTGTCCCCGCTGCCTGCGTCATGGCGGTTTTCAGCATCTGCCGCTGCAGCATTTTCCTCATGGGATCATCTTTTTGTTCCAGAAGCTTGTCTAATGTCGTCATAAAAATCATCTCCTATAAACGTAACCAGTTTGCCAGCATGTGATCTTTTTCTTTAAAGTCATCCGCTATTGTATGTAAGAATCCGCCGATCTCTTCAAGGTCCGTGATCGCCGTCTGCAAAGAATCAATAAACGCCTGCTCAGCCTGAGTGTCATAAAAAATCGGGCCTTTATCGTAGGATTGCGCAATATCTTCTATTGTATTGGTCACATCCTGTGCCTGAAGCTGATCAAACAAGCCGTGTCCGACTTGGCCGTAAAATTCCGTTTTCAGCTCGGCGATTTTTTCATCGTGCTCCTGATAGGCGTTCTGCGCTTCTTTTTTCATTGTCCGCAAATCCTCGGTCATGGCCTGCACCTTTTCAGCCAGCTTTTTGGCGATCGCGGGCGTTACTTTAATCGCGTCTCCGCTTCCGATCGCACCGGCCGGGAGGAGAGCTCCGAGGTTTTTATCGAAGACTAATTCATCTCCGTTCGGATTTGCGATGTTTCCGTTTCGGTCAAACATAAAATTTGCTTCATTTAAGCCGTGTGTATCCGGATTTCTCAGAATGACGGTAGTGAAGAAATAAGCGAGATTCTTGCCGATCTGCTCGCTCAAGCTCCCATCAAGCCGCAGCTTTCGGCTGAACTGTGAGAGTGAGGGGTTTTTCGTATAAATCGTTGTCCCGTTATGCCGGTCATATTCGTTCCAATAACCTGCCCCGACCATGTCGTCCGGATTGATGATTGATCGTATGTAAGGATCGTATAAGCCGCTGTTGATGTCTTTCTGTGTTTCTTTATCATGCAGTTTTACGACAGAAGGACTGTTAAAAGCGACTGCGTAAATATCATTGTTGACCGCACTGTATTCCGCTTCTGCGCCTCCCAGTGAATGGCCGGTTGTTGAAACGATTGTTGATGTTCCGTATTTGCGTTTGACTTGTTTCACGAGCTGATCTGCCTGATCAATTTGCGATGTTTTCGTCAGCAGCTTATAGTTTCCCGTTGTAAGCATGGCGTCTTGAGTAGGTGTTCCATTATATTTTCCGAGTGTTTTAGATGTGTCTTTGGCGCCTTTTTTAACAATATAATGGGCTTCTTTTTTCGGATCATTTCCGAAAACAATGTTCCCGCCGTCTGCTTTTACGCCGTCATTGATCGGATCTTTTCCGATATCGGTTCCCGCAAAGGCGATGACGACGTTTTCGGGGTTATCAGACTTCGCCCACTTGCCGTCTTTTGTCTTTACACCTTTTGAGAATACAAAGGCATCAAGACCCGTATCAGAATCCTGCTCAACTTTCTCAATGTACCAATATGACGTCTTACTGATTTTATAGGGGGTTTTATATTTCATGTGCAGGGCTAACATTTTATAGTGGTAGGCCGCCTGACTCAAACGGTAATATTCTTTATCTGTAACATTTGAGACGGTTATTTCTTTTCCTTTTGGCATATATACATCACCTTTCATATATTGTAAAATAAGTTCGAAAGGATGATACGCATGAGAAAATACATTATTATCCTAATTGTTATAATTATAGCAGTGGGAGGTTTTTTCGTGAAGCATCAATATGACAAACATAAGAACGAAGAGAAACTTGTGAATGAGGCGCAAGATCATATGAAGAATTACTTAAAAAAAGACTATAAAAATGTGCAGGAAGTTCACTTTTCCAAAGACTACAATATCGATCCGACAGGCGGAGTCGAAGTTTCAGGTTACATAAATAATAATAAAGAAAAAGAATTTTCCGGTATATACGATCCAACGAACAAAGAGATAGGTATTTCAGTGGTCAATGCCGAAGAAAGATAAAATACCCACCTCAGGATGAGTGGGTATTTATTTTGTTTAATTATCTTACAAAATTCGTGATATGTTTCTCATACAGTTCAAACCTATTCCTGAGATCAATCGCCTCTACCGTCTCATTTGTCGAGGTATCCCCGATAATTAACGGTAACTGCGTACAAATATCATGACAACTCAACGATAGGAAAAACGTCAGATAGCATTTTACTCGCTTTAAGTTCCAATCTTAACTTGTCAGCAACAATCGCGATGAATTCTGAATTGGTTAGCTTTGCTTTTGGCATGCTGAAAGTATATTCATATCAAGTTTTCGCTCATTTCGTTTACTTAAAAACGACAGTTATTTATAGGAAAGGGTTGATTTCCAAATGAAAAAGAAAAAGTACATAATTATCCTTATTTTAATAATTATAGCAGTTGGGGGTCTTTTTATGAAGCATCAGTATGATCAAAAGAAAAAAGAGATTGCGTTATTCGAAGAAGCCCAGAATCATATGGAAAAGTTTTTAACAACGAACTATAAAAATGTGGATGATATCCATTTTTCTGAGGATTACTATATTAATCCAATGGGTGGTATTAGTGTTAAGGGTTATACTAACGGAAAAAAAGAGTTTGAAGGTCTATATGATCCAAGTAATAAAGAAATATTGTCATATACGGTTGATGCCGAACCCAAAGAAGAATGTAAAGATAAGCTTTGTACAAGATAAATTAGCCCGCTCAAATCGAGCTGGGCTAATTTTGTTTTATTGCCTACCCTCTATCTCCTCGATATAAAACAAATCTTCCATAGGCACATTTAATCCTCTGTTAATAATGAATAGTGTTGTGATATCATATCTTGATATTTGTTTTAAATCTGCTTATCGCAGCCTCATAGAGCTAACCTAACTCAGCCAATTCTTTCTGGCTTTGAATTCCCTTCCTCTTCATAACTTCATTTAACCTAGATCTAACTATAAGATTTTTTAGAAATTCACACACCCTTTAGGCAAGTGTAACTAACGCTTATATAAAAGTATTCTCGACTTTTGATACATTCATGTTTTTTAGACATGTACAACACCCCAAAAGTAGATATAAATTTAATATAAGAAAGGATGAGTTTGTGAATAAATACATAATTATCCTGGTGTTTGTAATGGTTATAGCGTCAGGAGGTACCTACTTGAAGTACCAACATGATAAAAAAGAAGCAGAACAAGAACTTTTTAACCAAGCGAAAGATAAAATGGAAAGCTATATAAAAGCTAATTACAAAAATATAAAGCACATTACATACGATAACGATTACAAAATAGATCCTATGGGGGGAATTTCCATCGAGGGTTACTTGAATGGTAATAAGGAAAAAGAATTTTTCGGACTTTATGACAAAACGAATGATGAAATAGGGATATCTTTAGTCGATGCTGAAGAGAAACCTGAGTGTCAAGAAAAAGAATGTGAATACTAAAAGGCGCTGGAATAGAGAAAACCTCTTTATGATTCCTTTCTAGTTCGCGAGCCGCATGTGAGCATGGACCTAAGGAGCGCCAGAGTAAATGAAAAAGACAAGGGTTTCGGCATTTGCCGTCCTTGTCTTTTTTATTAAACACCTTTTTACCGGGTGAAGCATCTCATCATTTGACAGTCCATTTTAACAGCGTTACAATTAATCATGTAAATAGTTACATGTATATATAAACATAATGTCTTGGGAGGTGATACGTCCTGAATGAACCTTCTTTAAAAAAAGTGATGTCTCTGCAAATTAAAGTGGATGAACCGATCGTTGCTGGGCAGACTGGATTAGGGAAAAGGCAGCTGATCCTGATTCGGGGCGGAACGGTCAGCGGCGCCGTAAAGGGGCGTGTTCTCCCGGGCGGGGCAGACGCCCAGATCATCCGTCCGAACGGCCGGGTTGATCTTTCTGCTAGGTACGCGCTGGAAACCGAAGAGCACGAAGTCATTTATGTTGAGAACAACGGCATCCGCCAAGTCAGTGAACCGTTCCGCCAGCAGGCTGCAGAGGGGCGCATCATTGATCACGAGCACGTGTATTTCCGCACTGTGCCTGTGTTTAAAACAAGCAGTAAGGCATATCAGCATCTGCAGGACCGGATGTTTATCGGGGCTGCGGTCAGATTGCCGGATGACATTCGGTTGGATATTTATGAAGTTCAATAATAATAATATGGAGAGTGAGTTAGCATGGAAAACTTTATCGGAAGCCATATGATTTACACGTATGAAAACGGCTGGGAGTATGAAATTTATATTAAAAATGATCATACGATCGACTATCGGATTCATAGCGGAATGGTAGGCGGCCGCTGGGTGCGCGACCAAGAAGTGAATATCGTAAAGCTGACAGAAGGCGTATATAAAGTGTCATGGACTGAACCGACAGGCACAGACGTTTCATTAAACTTTATGCCGAATGAAAAACGGATGCACGGGATTATTTTCTTCCCGAAATGGGTTCATGAGCATCCGGAAATCACGGTGTGCTACCAAAATGATTACATTGATGTGATGAAAGAGTCACGTGAGAAATATGACACGTACCCGAAATATGTCGTTCCCGAGTTTGCGGATATTACGTATCTCAACAATGCGGGAATCAATAACGAAGCATTGATTTCAGAAGCGCCGTACGAAGGAATGACTGATGATATTCGCGCGGGAAAATTAAAATAATAGAAAAAACCCGGCAGCTTGGCCGGGTTTTTTTGTATGAGTCAATCCGGCGGCTTTTACGACAGGTTTTTCGTCATGATAAAGTCGATTTGTTTATCATTCCCCATATAAAAAGAGTGTTCTCCGGTGTGAATAAACCCCATTTTTTGATAAAAGGCGATTGCATTTTCGTTTTTTTCCCATACGCCCAGCCAGATGTTCTTTTTATTGTGTTCAGTTGCGATTTTTACAGCATGATTCAGCAGAAATTTTCCAAGTCCGTGTTTCTGATAGTTCTTTCTTATATAAATTCTCTCAATTTCTAGAGAATCTTCACTCATTTTTTCTGATTGAGCTTCGTTCATGTTGACTTTTACATATCCGGCAAGGTCATCGTCATAATAAACAAAATAGAATTTCGAAGAGGGATTGGATAATTCCGTTTTCAGCTGTTCAGAGCGAAATGCAGTTTCCAAATAAGCTTTCATATTTTCAGGTGAATTTTGATCTTTAAATGTATCATTGAATGTTTCAATGCTTATCTCTCGGAGTGCTGTTATATCGTTAAGGCTGCACTTTTTTATTTTGATACTCATCTTCATACATCTCCTTTCTTCAGTTGATTTATGTTGTATTTGCAATGAAAATACCGTATAGTAAACATAACGTAATTTTATTGTATTTGCAACATAAAATTATAAAATGAGGCTGATCAAGTGAAATACGTTTTTTATGTTTTGGGAATCATCATATTGACCTTTGGTATTTCTGTCACTATTCAATCAGATCTTGGAACATCGCCTTTTGATGCGCTTATCGTGGGACTATCTGTAAATGCAGGCCTTACCGTGGGAAGCTGGGAAGTCATTATAGCTTTCCTGTTAATTTGCTGTAATTCAATGTTAAAAAGACAAAGACCGGAATTTTCAGGAATGATTACCGCGTTTATCACGGGAATCGGGATTGATTTGTGGCTTTTTTTCCTGCATCGAATCATCACGCCTGAACTATGGTACGGAAAAGCGGGGTGTTTTGCAATCGGTTTGGTTGTGATAGGGATAGGCACCGCGACTTATCTGCACACAAATTTCGCACCGATCCCGGTTGACCGGTTAACGTTAATTATCCGCGAATTAACCGGAAGAAGCATCTTTTTTTCAAGAACGGTCATTTACTTCGTATTTTTCATATTGGCATTGATCTTAAAAGGACCGGTAGGCGTTGGAACGTTTTTCACCGTTTGTTTAGGAGGAATGATCCTTCATTTCTTTATGCCGATTACCGGAAGATGGATAGACAGCATCTTAACAGTATCTCAAAAGCAGGAAGAAACTAAAACCCGGTGACGGCCGGGTTTTTTGCTGTTATTCCTTATTTTTAAGAGGAGGCCCTGCTGCGGCAATCTGTGCGATTTTGCGGTTAACGTCTCTATCGTATAGTCCGCCGTGATAGCAGATGACCTTTTCGATATCATAGGATGCCAGTTTTGCGACGGACCGATAGGCTTCTTCCATGTCAGGAGTTTGAGGCGGATTCGGCCCTTGAAGCTCCCCGCCTCTGACGATCAGGGCGTCTCCGGCGATAAGCGTTTTCGAGGCCGAATGATACAGGCTGATATGCCCCGGTGTATGCCCGGGTGTATGGATCACGGTCAGCCCGCCGGCCAGTTGATCTCCGTCTGTAACGGTATGAGTGACGGTCAGTCCGGACGTCTGCTTGCCGTCGGAAGACATTTGCGCAGCGAGGGAATTCGGAAGTGTTTTAAGGAGGGGAAGTTCTCCCTGTATATAAGGTTTATCAGCGTCATGGGCATAAATTTCAATGTCCGGAAATTTCGTTTTCAGCTGTGCGGCGCTTCCGATATGATCAATGTCCTGGTGGGTGAGCAAGATGCCGTTTAATTCCCCGGGTGAAAATCCCGCAGCTTCCAGCTGCATTACGATGTTTTTCACCATACCGGGCATTCCCGTGTCAACGAGAATCAAATCATTGTCTGTATGAAACAGTGTCGGTGTCATCGTGAATTGTCCATCCGGCATTGCCGGGATCGGGATGTGTAAATGAATAGGGATACATTTCGCTTTTTCTGTCATTTGTTTGCCGAAAGCTTTACTTTCAGCGCACCTCCAGTTCATATATCAGATTTAAAATGCATTCATCATGGCGCCTATCTTCTGTGCGGCGCTCTCTGAGAAGAATGTTTTCATGTGTGAGCCGGTCTCAGCTGCCGTTTCTTCCGCATAAGCAAACATTTTTTCTTCATATTGTTTTACCGCTTTGTCTGTATCAGCATTGTGTAAGATAGAAAGCCCGAGTTCCGCCGCATCCAGCATAGTCAGATTGGCTCCCGCCCCGGCAAACGGCGTCATGAGATGGGCGGCATCACCGATCAGCGTGACACCTTGTTTGTGCTCCCACTTATGCTGCACGGGCAGGCTGTACAGTCTTCGCGGCAGAATGGTTTCTCCTGCGTATTGGATGTAATGTTTCAGGTCGTCGCTCCAGTCCTCAAAAAGCTCCAGAAGTTTCTGCTTCGCTTCCTCGGGCTGATCATAATCTATGTCGTTTTCATCTATCCAATACCTGCCGGCGGCAAAGCATAAATAGACCCGGACTGTGCCGTCTCCATTGAGCTGGGCCATAATCGCTTTCCGGTCATCAAGGGCATACATGCTTCCCGTGCCGTGAAAACCGGCGAGGTCAGGGAAGTCAGCCGCCGCATTCATAATATGAAGCTCAATCATGCTGATTCCGGAGTATTCAACAGGCGCATCGCTGAGAAGGGGACGAACCCGGGAAAAGGCGCCGTCCGCCGCAATGATAAGATCAAAGACGTCTGTATGTCCGTTTTCAAATTCGAGCTTATGACCTCCTTTCTCAAGCGGAACGGCATGAGAAAGCTTATGTCCCCATTTGATCGTGTCCGTTTTCAGCGATTGCAGCAGCAGTCTGCGAAGTTCGGTTCGGTCAATTTCAGGCCGCCCATGATCCGTCAGTTTTTCAGGTTCTGTCTCAGCAAAAACGGTTCCTTTTTTATCTGTGATTTTCAGCGCCTGCCCTTCATAACGGCAGATCGACCGGAAGGAGCCGAGAAGGCCGGCCGCCTGCAGCGCTTTTTGTCCGGTTTGTTCATCTAAATCAAGCGTTCCGCCCTGCTGCCGCTCAGCCGGTGATGTCTCCTGCTCATAAATGACCGGGGCGAGCCCTCCCTGCTGCAGAATGCGCGCCAGTGTCAGACCGCCGGGCCCTGCACCGATAATCGCAATTCGTTTTTCTTGGCTGTTCATATTTATACTCACCTCAATTTTTTAACTGCCGGTTTATCCGGCTTCTTGCAGTATAATAGGTTTGTATGAACTCAATATGAACTTGTAAAAAGGGGAGGGGTTTTCATGAGCGGTCAAAGAAAGCTCGTTTTTTACGGAGCTGTCAGCGCAGATGGCTATCTTGCGCGGGAAAATCATTCTTTGGATTGGCTGATCGGAACTGAAGGTGAAGAAGACACCGATTATGCAGACTTCTATGAATCTGTCGATACGATCATCATGGGCAGAAAAACATATGAGGAAATATTGGTTTTATTCCCTGATGAATTTCCATATAAGGGGAAAGAATGCTATGTGTTTTCACGGACATTGACCGGGCGTACTGAAGATGTGCGGTTTATTCATGAAGAACCTGCCGATTTTATACAAGCGTTGAAACGCCAAGATGGCAAGCGGATTTGGATTGTCGGCGGGGGCGATCTGCTGCAGCCGATATTGAAAGAGGAGCTTGTCGATGAGTTTATCATTCAGGTCGCTCCCGTTCTGCTTGGCCGGGGTATTCCGTTATTCAGACCGGGAGAGACGGAGACCGCATTGAAGCTTACGGATGTCCGGCGCTACAAGCAATTTGCGGAATTGCGTTATGAAGTGAGATAGAATGAAATATATGAAAGAAACCCAGTAAGGTTACCGGGTTTCTTTTTCATGTTTGTTTTTATTTTTTGAAATTGTGTGGGCCGGCCCGCATGAAAATCCTGCAACCATGATCACAGCCCCTATCCACCTCACGGCATAGAAATCAGTGCCGCGCAGGAAGAGATAAGAAACTAAGAGCATAAGCGCTCCGATAATAACGGCAGCTGTGCCGATAATATTTGATTTCTCCATATAAAAACTCCTTTATGAATGGTTAGATTATTAGTTGTAATAGAATATAACATATAAGGATTAATATGGAAATGGGTATTCTGCGAAACCGAATGACCAGGTTGAAGCTGACTGATGTCTGAAGTGGGATGAAAACGAAACCCCAAGGGAACCGATCCCTTGGGGGTTTTTTTATGCTTGAAACAGAATGCGGCGTTTGGCTGAATCGGGATCGCTTTCCGTCGAGACGGATGTGTTGAAAATGATGGTCTCACGCGAACCTGTTTCATACTGAGGCCAATGGAGCTGATCAGTGTCCGGTTTTCCGGTTTTTGCAAAAGCGATCCATGCGGATTGAATCAGCTTGGAGAGCTGTTTTACATCTTCGCTGAGCGGTTCCTTCAGCGTCTTTTTCAAAGAATCAAAGTTTCCGAACACAAACGGCAATTCCAGAGCGTGAACCGCTTTATGAAACGGCGGTGTTTCGCCATGCCAATCAAAGCGGTACATCCAGACGGGCGCGTATTGCGATTGTTCTTGTGCAAAGGCAACGGCAGGCCGCCAGAATTTCAGATCCGTCATCATATCAATTTGTCCTGTTAAAGAATGCGGATATAAATCTGCCGCTAGCTTGGCGCTGTTCTCTCCGAGATGATAAAGCAAATATTCTTGCTGTTTTTTCTCGGAATGAATGTCTGTATCAGGGGTGAAAAACAAATATGCTTCATCACGATTGGTTCCAATGATCATTGGTATGCCTTCCGCGGCCCCGTCTGCTATGGCTTTGGCCGGTTCCGCAGGCAATGTGGCCGGATCGATGGCGGGCTGAAACAAAAGATGAAAAATGCTTTGATCTATTGTATTCCGCAACTTATCCGCAGTCTTGAGAATGTCATTAACGGAAAGCTCCTGCAATTGATCAGTGCCGGCTTCTTGAATAAATGCTGTTGTGATCTCTTTTGCCACGTCCGCCGTCATCGTCTGAGAGGCGCCGCTTTCCAGTATGGCTTTATGAAACAGGCCTTTTGCGTCAGGCATGGCCATAAGTGAGGCGATGCTCATGCCGCCAGCCGATTCACCGAATACCGTGACATTATCAGGGTCTCCTCCGAATGCGGAGATATTGTCCTTCACCCAGCGCAGCGCGGCGATCTGATCGAGCATGCCGATATTGCCGGGATATGTGTCATCAATAGAAAACAAATGTAAAAAACCGAACGGCCCGAGTCTGTAATTAAGTGTCACCACAATGACATCTCCGTCAGCGGCAAGAGCAGATGCGTCGTAAGTCGGTTCGCTTCCGGCACCTAGGAAAAATGCGCCGCCATGAATCCATACCATGACAGGCCGTTTCCCGCCCTCTGAATCGGGAGCGAACACATTGAGGTAAAGGCAATCTTCAGATTGAGGCGGTACATCTCCGGAAAATGACATCGACAGCAAATCAGCCGGCTGCGGGCAAACCGGCCCGAACGAGTCGGCATTTTTTACGCCGTCCCAAGGTACGGGCGGCTCCGGCGCTTTAAATCTCAGCTCTCCCACGGGCGGCTTTGCATACGGTATGCTCTTCCATGTGCGGACACCGTGACCGGCAGTTCCCTTCAATGCGCCGCAGCGGGTTTGAACAGTAAGTTCTGTCATTATTTCATCCCCCTTTTTCATTTCATTATAAACGGAGATGATGACAAGATGGAAATAAAAGCCCTTTCATCAGCATATGATTAGTAACGCTTCCGTTCTAAAAATGATCTGACTTCCTGAACGGACAAGCCGAGTTCTTTCGCTTCCTGCATCAGCGCTTTCCACTCCTCAATATTGGATTCAGTCAGTTTTCTGTTGCGGTAGGGTGCGGGCTCCGGCCGTTTTTCAGTCAGTTTGTTCGTAAAGGTGAACAGTTCTTCTTTCGGCATGCCTGACTGCACGGCCTGCACAAGATGGATGCGCCACTCATCTTCCGTGTCTCCCATGTGATGCAGCATCGTCTCGGCATCAAAAAGCTCCGTCAGATCGACCTGCAGGGTGGCGGACACTTTTTTTAGAAATTGAATAGACGGATTTGAATGAACCCCCCGTTCTATCTTGCTTAAATAAGATTTAGAGACACCTGCTTCGACTGCTAGCTGATTAATTGAGTAGCCTTTTCTTCTGCGGTATAAACGTATTATTCTTCCAATCATTATGCTGAATTCTCCCCTGTATACTGGCATTTTTTTGTTCATTATAAGAAATTTTTTGTTCTTTATAAAATTTAAAATTATAAGGTAAGTGCAGTAAATAAGAGGAAAATCATGATAACGTTCTCTAAAAAGAACTAAATGGCTTAATTTGAAATTTTCAAATTTCGAGCTTTTCTTTTATAATCCAATCATTAACAGAAGGGGGCGTTTAAGCCTGATGCATCAAGGATGAGGCTGTATATTACATGAATGAGAATATGAGTTTTAAAGAATTATTTGACATTATTAAGCGCAGATTTTTACTGATTTTTATCATGACAGCAGTAGTGACGCTGGTGACGGGATACATCCAATTTCGAGTGATTTCGCCCGTTTATCAGGCGTCAACCCAGGTGCTCATTCATGAAACAAGCGGTGAAAAAAAATCAAATCTCAGCGACATCCAGCTGAATCTCCATTACAACAACACGTTTCAAACGATAATGAAAAGCCCGGTTGTGATTGAGAAAGTGAAGCGGAAGCTCCATCTTTCCGAGACGGCATCCGCTTTGAAAGCAAAGATCACGACAAGCAGCGAAACCGATTCAGAAATCATCACCGCAGCGGTGCAGGATGAGAATCCGAAACAGGCCGCCGCAATAGCGAACACGCTGATGAAAACATTTAAAAAAGAAGTCCGCGACAGGATGAATATAAAAGGCGTCATCGTTTTGTCTGAGGCAAAAGCATCGGAAAGCCCGATGGTCAAGCCTTCGCGCATCCGGAATATCATGATGGCATTCGGTGCGGCCCTTATGGCCGGTGTGACGCTTGCGTTTTTTCTCCACTTTCTTGATGAAACCGTTAAAAGCGAGCGGCAGCTCAGCGAAAAAACAGACTTGCCTGTTTTAGGGGTTGTGTATGATATCAAAAATCAGAAGACACGGTCTGATGAAAAACATTTCGGGGAGTGAGGCATTTGGGATTCAGAAAAAAGAAGTCAAGACGGGGATTGGCTCAAATATCCGTTTTACACCACAAATCATTGGTAGCTGAACAATACCGCACCATTCGGACAAATATTGAGTTTTCCTCTGTACAGACCCATTTGCGCTCTATTCTCGTCACTTCTTCCGTTCCGGGAGAAGGAAAATCATTCAGCGCCGCCAACCTTGCCGCGGTATTTGCGCAGCAGGAAAAAAAGGTGCTGCTCGTCGATGCGGATTTACGAAAACCGACGATACATGAGACCTATCAGCTTGAAAATGTACAAGGCCTTACGAATGTGTTAGTCGGAAACGCTTCCCTCGGCGAAACGGTGCAAAAAACACTGATAGATAATCTTTATGTCTTAACGAGCGGTCCGACGCCGCCGAATCCGGCTGAGCTTTTGTCCTCTAAAGCGATGGGAGAGCTGATTCAGGAGATGTACAGCCGATACAGTCTGGTCATTTTCGATTCACCTCCGCTTTTGGCGGTGGCGGACGGACAGGTTTTAGCGAACCAGACGGATGGAAGCGTTCTCGTCGTTTTGAGCGGAAAAACAAAAATGGATACCGTCCAAAAGGCGAAAGACGCGCTTCAGCAGTCGAAGGCGAAGCTTTTGGGCGCGCTTTTGAATAAAAAGAAAATCAAAAAAACAGAACACTACTCGTATTGAGCGGTGAAGGTGATGTCTCCTTACCTTTATCAACGGAGGCACTCGGCTCTGCTGTGGGCAGCGATTTTCGCTGCCTTAGATGCTGGTCGTCGGTGGCGGGGTGTGAGGACGGGTTAAATGCCCAATTTATCTTAAAATGCCGCGTTTTTATCGGCTTAGCTGTTATGCCTGTTTTTTTGCGAAAACCGTATCAGCTAAACCGATAAATGAGGAGGGGAAAGATTGACTTACCGGAGAAGACTTTCAATGATTTTTGCATTGGATACGTATCTCGTTTTACTTTCCGTTGTTATAGGATATCAATTTTTTGAGGATTCTTATCACTTTTATGACTCCGGAGCGCTCCTGCTGACCGCGGTGAGCATGCTGATCAGCCACCATGTATGCGCTTTTATGTTTCACCAGTATAAGCAGGTATGGACGTATACGGGAATAGGGGAGCTGCTTGCCCTGCTGAAGGGGATCACTCTGTCCGCAGCGGTGACGGCCGCCGTTCAATATGGGGTGTTCCACACGATTTTGTTCCGGCTTTTAGCCGTCAGCTGGATGGTTCAGCTATTGTTTATCGGAGGCAGCCGGATGATTTCGCGCGTGCTGAAAGAAACGATCGGCAAGAAGCAAAATGACTCTTCACGGGCGCTGATTATCGGCGCTGGCGCGGGGGGGACGCTGCTCGCCCGTCAGCTTACGCAGAAAAACGATCTCGGAATCATGCCTGTGGCTTTTATTGATGATGACCAGACGAAGCATAAGCTCGAGATTATGGGGCTGCCCGTCATCGGCGGAAAAGAAAGCATTTTGCCGGCGGTGCAGAGGCTGAGAATTCACCATATCATCATCGCCATTCCGTCTCTGCGAACCCATGAGCTTCAGACTTTATACAAAGAATGTGTGCAGACGGGCGCCCATATTAAAATCATGCCGCAATTTGATGAGATCCTGCTCGGAACGCAGGCTGCCGGACACATCAGAGATGTAAACGCCGAAGATTTGCTCGGCAGAAAACCGGTCACTCTGGATACGAGCAAAATTTCTGACAGCATAAAGGGAAAAACGATTCTGGTCACGGGTGCCGGCGGCTCTATCGGTTCTGAGATCTGCCGCCAGATCAGCTCGTTTCGTCCGCGTGAAATCGTCCTTCTCGGCCACGGGGAAAACAGCATTTATTCCGTGCATGGCGAACTGTCAGCACGCTTTGGGAAAGAGGTGCTTTTTCACGCGGAGATCGCCGATATTCAGGATAGAGATAAAATCTTTACCTTGATGAAAAAATACGAGCCGCACGTCGTCTATCATGCGGCTGCCCATAAACATGTGCCGTTAATGGAACATAACCCGGAGGAAGCTGTCAAAAACAACATCCTCGGCACAAAAAATGTCGCCGAGGCCGCCGATATGTGCGGAACGGAAACGTTCGTGCTGATTTCTTCTGATAAAGCGGTCAATCCGGCCAATGTTATGGGGGCGACGAAGCGGTTTGCGGAAATGGTCATCATGAACCTCGGAAAAATCAGCCGCACCAAATTCGCCGCCGTCCGTTTCGGAAATGTGCTCGGAAGCCGGGGCAGCGTCATTCCGATTTTCAAAAAGCAGATTGCAAAAGGCGGACCCGTCACCGTCACGCATCCGGCGATGACAAGATATTTTATGACGATCCCCGAAGCGTCAAGACTCGTCATTCAGGCGGGGGCGCTTGCAAAAGGGCGGCAGATTTTCGTTCTGGATATGGGAGAACCCGTCAAAATCGTCGATCTGGCAAAAAACCTGATTCATTTATCAGGCTATACGACAGAACAGATTCCTATTGAATTCTCCGGCATCCGGCCGGGAGAAAAGATGTATGAAGAACTGCTGAATCATAATGAAGTACATACGGAACAGATTTTTCCGAAAATCCATATCGGAAAAGCGGTAGACGGGGATTGGGCCGTGCTTATCCGCTTTATGGAAGAATTCAGCCGTCTGCCTGAGGAAGAGCTGAGAAAACGGCTGTTTGAGGCAATCGAATCAGTACATGAAGAAGCGGCCGCGGGCGTGTGATGGGAGGTCAGAAAGATGACGAAAAAAGTATTATTCTGCGCCACTGTCGATTATCATTTTAAAGCCTTTCATCTTCCGTATTTTCAATGGTTTCAGGATATGGGCTGGGAGGTGCACGTCGCGGCAGGCGGTGATATGAATCTGCCGTTCGTGAATGAAAAGTTTTCCGTTCCGATCCGGCGCTCACCGTTTCATCCCGAAAACCTTTCTGTTTACAGACGGCTGAAACGGCTCATTCAGGATAACGGCTATGACATGATTCACTGCCATACGCCGGTCGGCGGCGTGCTCGCCCGCCTTGCCGCGAGACAAGCACGCCAAAAAGGGACAAAGGTGCTCTACACCGCGCATGGTTTTCACTTCTGTGAGGGAGCGCCTCTGAAAAATTGGCTTCTTTATTACCCGATCGAAAAATTTCTTTCTTCTTATACGGATTGCCTGATTACCATTAATGAAGAGGATTACGAACGGGCCAAGCAAATGAAAAAAACCGATTGCGACGCGAAAAAAATACACGGCATCGGCGTTGATACGGACAGGTTTCGGCCTGTAAGCCGGGCAGAGAGTGAACGTCTGAGAGAAAAACACGGCTTCACCGCCGGAGAATTTATCCTCGTTTATCCAGCTGAATTAAACAGCAATAAAAACCAGGGTATCCTCATTGAGGCTGCGGCATTGCTGAAGAACAGCATCCCTGAGCTGAAGCTTGTATTTGCGGGAGAAGGCGCGATGGAAGAGTCGTACAGAAAAAAGGCTGAATCACTCGGTGTATCCGATATTGTGCGGTTTTACGGTTTTTGCCGGGACATTCATGAACTCATTCAGCTTGCTGATCTGTCTGTCGCCTCAAGTATCCGGGAAGGGCTCGGCATGAATGTCCTTGAGGGAATGGCTGCCGAAAAGCCCGCCGTTGCCGCAGATAACAGGGGGCACCGTGAGATCATCGAAGACGGCGTGAACGGTTTTCTCGTGCCGGCCGGAGACAGCGCGGCGTTTGCCGATCGGATTGGAAAGCTGTACCGCTCCCCCGGCCTGCGAAAAGCAATGGGGCAAAAAGGGCGCCGTACGGCGGAATGCTTTTCAGAAACACGCACGGTAAAGGAAATGGAGCATATTTACGCCGGTTATATGGATAAAAAGGAGAAAAGCGTATGAATGCAGGAGCACAACCGAAAATTTCCGTCATCATGGGAATTTATAATTGCGAACAGACATTGGCGGAGAGTATTGAATCCATCCTGAGCCAATCTTATAAGAATTGGGAGCTGATTATGTGTGATGACGCGTCAACTGACGGAACGTATCAGATTGCGCGCCGTTACGCGGATCATTACAGCGACCGGATTACGCTGATTCAAAATAGGACAAATCAACGGCTTGCCGCTTCTTTGAACCGCTGTCTGACATACGCGTCGGGGGATTATATCGCCAGACAGGACGGAGACGATATCTCCGCCCCTAGGAGACTGGAAAAACAGGCCGCTTTCTTAAACAAGCACGCCCACTATCAAGTCGTAGGCACGGGTATGCTCGTATTTGACGAATTCGGCGTGAGGGGCGCCCGGCTTTTGCCGCCGGTGCCGAAACCGGAAATCATGGCGAAAGGCACACCGTTCTGCCACGGCACCATTATGATGCGGGCCGAAGCGTACAAAGCGCTCGGCGGCTACCGGTCAGTCAGGCGGACGCGGCGGATGGAGGATATCGATTTGTGGCTGCGCTTTTTTGAAGAGGGCTTCAGAGGGTACAATCTCCAAGAAACGCTGTATAAAGTGAGAGAGGACAGCGATGCGTTTAAACGGAGGTCGTTCACGTATTCCATTGATAATGCTGTGCTCGTTTTTCAGGCGTGCAGACGGCTGAAGCTGCCGTTTTCCCATTACGTGTATATCGCAAAGCCGCTCATCCGCGCCATTACGCCGCCCGCGGTCATGAACCGTTATCATAAAAACAGGGACATCCGCCAAAAAGAAGGGCTTGCCGAACATGACTGACACACCTGTGCGGGTGCTGCACATCTTCAGCGGGATGAACAGAGGCGGCGCAGAAACGATGATGATGAATTTGTACCGGAAGATGGACAGAACGAAGGTGCAGTTTGATTTTTTAACCCATAGGAACGATCCGTGCGCTTATGATGAGGAAATTCTTACTCTCGGCGGACGGCTTTTTTATGTGCCGAGCATCGGCAGCACAAATCCGATAACATTTGTGAAACAGGTCAAACGGGTGATTCAGGAAAAAGGCCCGTTTGCCGCCGTGCACGCCCATACCGATTTTCAATCGGGATTTATCGCGCTGGCTGCGCGTTTAGCCGGTGTCCCGGTGAGGATCTGCCATTCTCACAGCACGTCGTGGCGGGGGCGGTCGTCGCGGCTTGCCGGGATGCAGCTATTTGTATTCAGACGGATGATCACGGCAAACGCCACCGCGCTGTGCGCCTGCGGGGAAGAGGCGGGACGTTTCTTATTCGGTAAAGAAAAAGATGTGCATCTTTTGCCGAACGGCATTGATCTCGATTTATTTGCCGGCGGGCGTGCGGACACAGAATCGGAAAAAAGGAAGCGGGGCATTGCCGGCGGCCGTTTGGCAATCGGACATATCGGCCGCTTTACAGAGGAGAAAAACCACCAATTTCTGCTCCGGCTGGCCGCTGATATGAAAGAGCGGGGCATCGGCTTTCAGCTGATTCTCGCCGGAGACGGTCCGCTTCGCACCGATATGGAAAAACTGGCGGAGAAGCTGGGGCTTGATGATGATGTGCGTTTTATCGGCGTAGAGGAGCGCGTTCATGATCTGCTGAAAACGCTGGATGTATTTGTCATGCCGTCTCTATATGAGGGGCTGCCTGTCACGCTCGTTGAAGCGCAGGCTTCCGGGGTGCCGTGCGTGATATCAGACGGCATAACAGAAGAAGCCGATGCCGGGCTCGGACTGGTCAGCAGGCTCAGCCTCAAAGAGCCGCCCGAACAATGGGCATCCGCGATTTTACGGGCAGCGGAGACGCCGGTGCCTGACAAGGCCCGCATTAAAGAAACCCTCGGACGGCTGGGATATGATGCGGGAGAAAATGCGGGGGCGATTATGAAGCTTTACAATATGAATTGTGAAAAGGAACAGTAACGAATGATTGTATATGTAGTCAATATGGGAATTGTTTATATTTGGTCATGGTTCGCGAAAATGTGCGGCGGGCGTGATCAATCGCTTTCGACCGGGTACCGCCCGAATCAGCTCGTCATGCTGGTTCCGCTGCTATCGCTGGTATTGGTCTCCGGGTTACGCTACAGAGTCGGAACGGATTTTCAGACGTACGCGCTGATGTACAAACTGGCGGGCAATTACGGCAGTATATGGGAGATTTTCGGGTTCGGAGCGAAAAAAGCCGCTGTTGATCCGGGGTTTACCGCTCTCATCTGGCTCATGAATTTTATCACGAAAGATCCGCAAATCATGTATTTCACCGTTGCGGTCGTGACGTGCAGCTTTATTTTAAAAGGGCTCGCCGAGTTCGGCCGTCCGTTTGAGCTGAGTGTGTTTTTGTTTTTAGGCACGTATCATTATTACGCTTCTTTTAACGGCATCAGGCAGTATATGGTGGCGGCCGTGCTGTTTTGGGCCGTCCGCTACGTGATCAGCGGAAGCTGGAAGCGCTATTTTTTGATCGTGCTGTTGTGCTCGCTCTTTCATTCCTCGGCCCTGATCATGATTCCGGTTTATTTTATCGTCAGAAGAAGAGCCTGGTCGCCCGCGATTTTCGGGCTGTCGGCCTTGTTTCTTCTCATGACGTTTCTGTATCAGAAGTTCATTTCGCTGTTTGTCGTCGTGCTGGAGAACAGCTCGTACGGCCATTATGAGAAATGGCTGATGACCAATACGAACGGGATGAACGTCGTAAAAATCGCGGTGCTGCTTCTGCCGCTGTTTTTGGCTTTCTGCTACCGGGAGCGGCTGCGGAAGCTCTGGCCTGGCATTGATGTCATCGTGAATTTCTGTCTGCTCGGCCTGCTGTTCGGTCTGCTGGCGACAAAGGATGTTATTTTTGCCCGGTTTAATATATATTTCGGCCTGTACCAAATGATCCTGATCCCTTATTTTGTGAGGATTTTTGATGAAAAATCGAATGCCCTGATTTATATCGCCATTATTGTCTGTTATTTTCTTTACAGCTATTTGCTTATGCCGGTCGATTCGTCTGTGCTTCCGTACAGAACGATTTTTTCCCGGTAATGGATACTGGAGGTTTATATGGAAACACCCGCGGTCAGTTTATTAATTGCTGTGTATAATACGGAAACCTATTTAGAAAAATGTTTAGATTCATTGCTCAATCAGTCGCTCGCCAATATCGAAATTATCGCCGTCAATGACGGGTCAACGGATCAAAGCCCGGCCATTCTTGAAACCTATCAAAAGCGGGATGAGAGAATACGGGTCATTCATCAGAAAAACCGGGGGCTCGGCGCGGTCCGCAACAAGGGCATTGAGGCGGCGCGCGGCGAATTTATCGCTTTTATTGATGCGGACGACTGGGTTGAACCGGATTATTGCCTGCGCATGTATGAAAAAGCGAAGGCTGATCAGGCTGATCTCGTCATTTGCGAATATGCGGCTGAATTTGCGGATACGGGGAAAACTGTCGTATCAACGATCGCTTCAGCGTATGAGGGCCGTCCGAAACAACTCTACCTGAAAGATTTATTTGAGGGAAGAGTCAGCGGATTTTCATGGAACAAGCTGTACAACAGAACCATGATCGAACATCATCGGCTGCGCTTTCCGCTTCGTGATGAGCTGGAACACGTGGAGGATCAGTACTTCAGCCTCCGGGCGCATGTATTCGCGGATGCGGTCTCGTACGTGGATCAGCCGCTCTATCATTATCGGATTCACTTGACTTCCATTGTGCAAAGCTATCAGAAAAAGCTGTTTGACTCAGGTCTGGTTCTCTATCGGCTGAACGAGGCTTTTTTGCGTGAAAACGGCTGCTTACAGGAATACCGGCAGGAGCTGGACTTTTTTATCGTCCAGCACGGAACAGTCTGCCTGCTTAATGAATGGAAGCGGAATAACGGCGGACGTTTTTCTGAGAAATGGCAGAATATCAGCCGGATATGCGCTGATCCCGTGTTCCGCCTGAGTCTTTCCAAAACAGGAACGGCGCCGTTTGACGCTAAACGCTCATGCCTTCTGCTTTTGGCGAAGCTGAAGCTGATTCCGTTCGTATCGCTGGCATCAGCCGCGTATCAGCGGGCAATCGAGTACAAAATGAAAATCAGAGGGTGAAGACATGTCGATACAATCTTTAAAAATCAATCTCGCGGAATGGCTTTTGCTTAAGGTGAAATACCCGTCTCAATTTCATTTCGGAACGGCAGCGGACGGGGCGGGGCATACAGCGGCAAGAAAAAAGATCATTCTGACGCTGCTTCCGTCCCACGATAATCTCGGCGATCACGCCATCGCCTACGCAAGCAAAACGTTTCTTGAACGGGAGTATCCCGATTTTGACATCATTGAGGTGGATATGAAGGATATATACAGATCCGCAAAAGCGCTGATCAAAAAACGCCACCCCGATGATATGGTATTCATCATCGGCGGCGGGAACATGGGTGATTTGTACCGTTATGAGGAATGGACGCGCCGTTTTATTATAAAAACATTCCATCAGTATCGGATCGTTCAGCTTCCGGCGACGGCTCACTTTTCTGATTCAAAAAAGGGGCGGAAGGAACTGAAACGCGCCCAAAAAGTGTATAATGCGCATCCCGACCTTTTGTTAATGGCAAGAGACGAGACGACGTATCAATGGATGAAGCGTCATTTTCCCGGAAAAACAGTGCTCAAACAGCCTGACATGGTCTTATATTTGGATAAAAGCGAACGGCGCCTCCCGCGGGAAGGGATCTACCTCTGCTTACGTGAGGACCGGGAGAGCGCGCTGACCGCTGAGGAAAGAACGATGGTAAAAGAAGCTTTGGCTGAAGAATACGGAGAGCTGCATTCCTTTACCACGACGGTCGGCCGGAGAGTCAGCCGCCATACACGGGAAGAAGAGCTGGAGGCGCTGTGGAATACACTGAAAGGCGCGGAAGCCGTCGTAACTGACAGGCTTCACGGGATGATTTTTTGTGCGCTGACGAAAACGCCTTGTGTCGTCATTCGTTCTTTTGACCATAAAGTGATGGAAGGCTTTCAATGGCTGAAACATATACCGAACATGACATTGCTTGAACGTCCGGAGCCTGAAGCCGTGACGGCCGCTGTAAACCGGCTGCTGAGCGGCAAGTATGAGGAAGGCGGTTCTATGCGCAGTGTTTATTTTGCCGGGCTGCGCTCGAAAATCAGCGGTGATGCCCAATGAACGCGCCGCTGGTAAGCGTAATCGTCCCGATGTATAAGACAGAGCCTTTTATTAAAGCATGCGCGGTATCTTTAACAAAACAGATGCTGAGAGACATCGAAATTATTTTCGTCAATGACGGCTCACCGGATCAGTCCGGCCGGATGGCCGAACAATTCGCCGCAGAAGATGCGAGAATCCGGGTGATTCATCAAGAAAACGGCGGTCTCAGCTCGGCCCGCAATGCCGGAATTAAAGCCGCCCGCGGCCGTTATATCGGCTTTGTGGACGGCGATGACTATGTGACGGAAACGATGTTCGAGCGGCTTTATGAAGAAGCGGAGAAGAACCGGCTGGATATCGCCGGATGCGGCTATTATAAGGAAACGCCGTCTAAGGAAAGAGCGTATATGCCGCCGTCCATTCCGCCGGGCCGCGTCTTCACAGCGGCTGAGATGACTGATCTGCTGACCTGCGCGCACGAACATCGGTTTATTTGGTACGTATGGCGTTATATATACCGGAGAGAAGTATTGCAAGGGCTGCTGTTTCATGAAGATATCCGATTTGCCGAGGACTCTCCGTTTAACTTGGCAGCGTTCCGCCATGCAGCACGTGTCAAAGTGATAGATGAAGGGCTTTATATTTACCGGGAAAACCCCACAAGCCTTACAGAAACTCCGTTTAAGCCACACTTAGATGACGAACTGCAAAAGCAATATGAAGCGAAAATGGCTTTTTATGAGGCGAACGGGCTGACGGACGCCTGCCAAAGCGATATCAATACGTATTTGTGTAAGCATCAGATCCCGATGCTGATCGCCAATGCATGCGCCGCCCCGCAGCCGTCACATGAGATTACGGCGCACATCGGCAGAATTTTAACGTATGACATGGTAAAAACGGCGGTGCGCAGCACGCCGTGCCGGCATAAACAGCTGCTGGCCGGGGAACGTGTGGTGCTCGGTCTGTGCAAAATGCGCCTTCCGCTGCTTCTGCATGCATTTTTCGATCGGAAAACGAAAGAGAAAGGCAGTGCGGAAGGAGCATGAAATTTGCCATTAATTTCGGCGCCAATGTGACGGCGTTTTTACTATCGGTGTTTTTATCAGTATGGATGACCCCCTTTATTGTCAAAACATTAGGTGTAGAGGCTTTTGGGTTTGTCCATCTGACACAGAATATCATTAACTATTTCTCTATTATTACCGTTGCGCTGAGCTCTGTCGTTGTGAGGTTTTTCTCCGTCGCCGCCCACAGGGGGAACAGGGATGAGGCCAATGCGTATGTAAGCAATTATTTAGCCGCGTCTGTCGTGATTTCGCTATTGCTCGCTGTGCCGCTCGCCGGGACGGCTTTTTTTATTGACCGCATCATGAATGTTCCGGCCGGGCTGTTAACGGATGTGAGGCTCTCTATCGTGATCGGCAGTGTGCTGTTTATGCTGACGTTTTTTATGGCAGGTTTCGCGACGGGGCCGTTTTTTGCCAACAAGCTTTATATCACAAGCTCCATTCAGGCCGTGCAAATGCTGGTCAGGGTGCTGTGTGTGCTCGCTCTGTTTACGTTCCTTCCCCCGAAGATCTGGCAGATCCAGCTCTCGGCTTTAGCCGGTGCCGTCTGCGCGGCCGTGCTGACGTTTTTCTTTTTTAAGAAATTGATTCCGTGGTTTTCTTTCAGGCGGAAAGCCTTGTCATTACAGACGAGCAAAGTGCTGTTTTCGGCCGGTGCATGGAGCTCTGTCAACCAGATCGGCGTGCTGCTGTTTCTGCAGATTGACCTGATGACGGCAAACCTTGTGCTGGGGCCGTCGGAAGCGGGCATTTATGCGGCGATTATCCAATTTCCGCTTCTGCTTAGAAGTCTTGCCGGGACGCTCGCTTCGCTGTTTGCGCCGGTTTTGACTTCCTGCTATTCAAAAGGCGATATGGAAGGTCTCCTGTCTTACGCCAATAAGGCCGTGCGGCTCAACGGGCTTCTGCTCGCGCTTCCCGCCGCCTTATTAGGAGGGCTTGCCGAACCGTTTCTGTCGATTTGGCTGGGCCCGTCGTTTGTGCAGACGGCGCCTATTTTATACATTCACGCCGCGTATTTGGCGGTCAGTCTCTCTGTCATGCCGCTATTTTACGTATGGACGGCTTTTAATAAACAAAAAACGCCCGCCGTCGTTACTTTATGCTTAGGCGGACTGAATGTTCTATTGGCCGTTGTTCTCAGCGGGCCGGCTCATCTCGGCCTGTACGGCATCACCATTGCCGGAGCTGTCTCTCTCATTTTGAAAAATGCCGTCTTCACGCCGCTGTATGTTTCGCATATTACCGGCTTTCAGAAAACCGCGTTTTACAAAGGCATGTTCGGTCCGTTGGCGGCGGCTGTATTTGCCTGGGCTGTCTGCCGGGGAATCCAGCTGTTTTCACCGCTTGACAGCTGGACCGGCCTGATTGCCGCAGGGCTTGCCGTATGCGTGAGCTATGCCGCATTCGCTTTTTTCTTCATTTGTACGAAGGAAGAAAGGCGGCTTGCTTTACAGAAATGCCGAAAAGTGAAAGGAGCTGTTCAGATTTGAAGGCGAAACGTGTATTTGATATAACGGCCGCGATTTTGTTATTGTGCGGCGCAAGTGTCATTCTTCTCTTCGCCATGGCCGCCGTCAGATTCGCCATCGGGTCGCCGGTGTTCTTTAAACAGACGAGACCCGGGTATAACGGGCGTCCGTTTACTTTGTATAAACTCAGGACGATGACGGATGCGCGTGACGAAAACGGTGCGCCGCTTCCGGATCATCTGCGTCTGACCAGAGCGGGAAAGCTGATCAGAAAACTGAGCATCGATGAGCTTCCCCAGCTTTTTAATGTGATCAAAGGCGATATCAGTCTGGTCGGCCCCCGCCCTTTGCTGATGGATTATCTGCCGCTTTACACGGCGGAGCAGGCGCGGCGGCATGAGGTGAAACCGGGCATTACGGGCTGGGCGCAGATTAATGGGAGAAATGCGATTTCCTGGGAAGAAAAATTCAAGCTCGACGTGTGGTATGTCGATAACCGCACATTCCTTCTCGACTTGAAAATACTGCTGTTAACTGTGAAAAAGGTTCTCGTGTCAGAGGGGATACATCAATCCGGCCATGCGACGGCAAAGCGCTTCACAGGCAGCGGAGATATGTCATCGTGAAAAAGGTCGTGCTGATCGGAAACGGCGGACACGGAAAAGTTGTAAAGGAAATCGTGAAGGCTCGTTCCGATATGGAGCTTGCGGGCATATTGGACGACGGATTCAGCGGTTTTACCGTTCGGGACGGTTTGTATACGGGCCGAACGAAAGACGTGCACATGCTTCGGAAACTCGTCCCGGGAGCCGTATTCACGATATGCATCGGTCACAATGGTGTAAGAAAGCAGCTCGCTGAAACGCTTGGGCTTGAACATGATGATTACACCGCTCTCATTCACCCCGGGGCAATCGTCAGTGATACGGCTTCCGTCGGACACGGAACGGTTGTGATGGCGGGCGCCGTCATTCAGGCGGGCGCTGACATCGGCGCGCATTGCATCATCAATACAGGTGCGGTTGCCGATCATGACAATGCAATCGGAGATTACGTCCATCTTTCCCCGCGCGCTGCGCTTGCCGGCGGAGTGAAAGTCGGGGAAGGAGCGCACATCGGAATCGGCGCGTCTGTCATACCGCGGACAGACATCGGTCCTTGGTCGGTTATCGGCGCGGGGGCTGCCGTCATCAGCCGGATTCCCGATCATGTGACGGCGGTCGGCGTTCCGGCCCGCGTCATCTCCTCTATTCATAATGAAAAAGGATGATTTCATGCAAACAAACAAACGGATTTATTTGTCTCCGCCTCATATGAGCGGAAAAGAACAGGAATACATCGCGGAAGCCTTCCGTTCCAATTGGATTGCGCCGCTCGGTCCGCTCGTCAATTCGTTTGAAGCGCGGCTCGCGGAATATGCGGGGGTGAAAAGCGCGGCGGCCGTAAGCTCGGGAACGGCGGCCATCCATCTTGCCCTGCGGCTTGCGGGTGTGAAAAAAGGAGACGCTGTATTTTGTCCTTCCTTTACGTTTGTCGCCACGGCGAATCCGATTGTGTATGAGCAGGCAGAGCCCGTTTTCATTGATTCGGAATGGGAGACGTGGAACATGTCGC
Organism: Bacillus amyloliquefaciens DSM 7 = ATCC 23350; assembly: GCF_000196735.1. Taxonomy (GTDB): domain Bacteria; phylum Bacillota; class Bacilli; order Bacillales; family Bacillaceae; genus Bacillus; species Bacillus amyloliquefaciens. The sequence continues at coordinate 3,335,075 of NC_014551.1, read as the reverse complement.
CCGCCGCGCTTGAGCGGGCGCTCCGGGATGCAAAACGGTGCGGCAGGCTCCCGAAAGCGGTGATCGCCGTCAATCTTTACGGCCAAAGCGCAAAAATGGATGAATTGTTACGCCTTTGCGACGCATACGGAGTCTGTCTGATTGAAGACGCAGCCGAGTCCTTAGGATCAACATATAAAGGCAGACAGAGCGGCACGTTCGGCCGTTTCGGCATTTATTCCTTTAACGGCAACAAAATCATTACAACATCGGGAGGCGGCATGCTCGTGTCTGACGATGAAGCAGCTATTGAAAAAGCGAAGTTTCTTGCGTCACAGGCGAGAGATGCCGCCGTTCATTACCAGCACAGTGAGCTCGGTTATAACTACAGGCTCAGCAACATTCTCGCAGGCGTCGGTATATCGCAGCTGGAAGTGCTCGAAGAACGCGTCCGGGCGAGGAGAGAAATCTTTCACAGGTATAAGGAAGCGCTGGAAACGTATCCGGGCATCCGCATGATGCCGGAGCTTGAAGGAACGGTTTCAAACCGATGGCTGACGGCTCTGACGCTTGATAACGGCGTGACGCCTGAGGAAGCCGTCGCCTGTCTTGCCGAACAAAATATTGAGGCCCGTCCGCTGTGGAAACCGCTGCATACGCAGCCGCTTTTCTCATCTTCCGTTTTTTATCCTCACAGCGATCATGAACGGGTCTCTGAGAACCTTTTCAGCCGGGGCATTTGTCTGCCGTCCGGGTCTGATTTGTCTATTGAAGAGCAGCAGCGTGTCATTGACGCACTAGCACAACTGTTTGAAACGAAAGGGGAGAAAACATGGACAGCCGCCATGTCATGAGCCGATTAAAAGAGACGCTGACAGGTCTGCTCAGCGTCATACCGCCCCAGTCTGACATCATTTATGCCGACTATCCCCTCTATGGAAATGTAGGGGATTTATTGATTATGAAAGGGACGGAGGCGTTTTTTAAAGCGCACGGCATCCGCGTGAAACAGCGCTGGAATCCTGACAATTTTCCGTTCGGGCGCAGGGCGGATAAAAAGACGATCATCGTCTGTCAGGGAGGCGGGAATTTCGGGGATCTCTATCCGTACTATCAGACGTTCAGAGAAAAAATCGTCAAAGCCTTTCCCGAAAACAGGATCGTCATTCTGCCCCAATCCATCTATTATCAGGATGAAACACGGCTGCGAAAGACAGCGGCGCTTTTTGCGGAGCACAAGGATCTGCACCTGTTTACGAGAGATCATGTGTCACACGAGACTGCGAAACGCTTTTTTTCGGCGAATCACATCGGACTTCTGCCTGATATGGCCCATCAGCTGTATCCGATCAAGACGGCAGCGGCTCCGTCACGCGGCAGGCTTCATTTTATCCGCACTGACGGGGAAATCAATCCGAAACTGCAAAACAATCATTCCGTTAAAAGCTGCGACTGGCAGCATGTGCTGTCAGCAAGCGACCGCCGGGGAATCGCTTTTTTCCAGACGCTGAATGTCCTGAATAAAAAAGCGGGAAACCTGCTGCCGATTGCGCGGTTTTGGAAATTCTATTCGGATTTCCTGACGAAAAAAGCGGTCCGGTTTTTCAGCAAGTACGAATCGGCGGAAACGTCAAGGCTTCACGGCCACATCCTGTCCTCGCTTCTTGGGAAACCGAATACTGTCATTGATAATTCATACGGGAAAAACGCCAACTATTATCACACCTGGACACACGAAGCGCCGGACGTCCGTCTGATCGAGACTGCAGGCACGAAGGAAAACCTTCCGCTTTGAATGAGCGGAAGGTTTATTTTGTTTCTCCCCGTTTTACTTTGTTATACGCCTCATCCAAATGCTGAATTCTTTTGAGCACAACCGAGTTTTTCGTCAGCTGATCCTGTACAAGGGTTGAGACGACGGAGCGGTAATAGCTGTTCATCGCATGAATTCGGTCTTCATTCGGATTCATTTCAATATGCTGTGTAAAGTTTTCAATAAAATAAGGAACAGAAAAAAGTTCTGACATCTATAAAGCAACTCCTTTTAATAAGTATATACGGTATGAAACCAATCATGTACAATGAAAAAAGGGGAGTGAGCATGATGGATATCAAACTTCAGCAAACACAAATTTTAAAGCCTCAATTGACTCAAGAGCTTAAACAGGCCATCACTTTACTCGGATACAATTCCGCGGAACTGGCCGGGTATATTGATGAGCTCTCTCTGGAAAACCCTCTGATTGAACGAAAGGAAACAGACACGCCGCCACTATCTTACCATAAAACAAATAAAAACAGGATGAAAGAACAGGACGTAAGCCAGCAGATCAGGCTTACGCGCAAAACGCTGCAGGATTCGCTCAAACAGCAGGCCATAGACATGAAGCTGTCCGATGCTGAAAAGAAAATTTTTAATTATCTGATATATTCCTTGGATTCTAACGGATATTTAAAAGAGGACATACAAGCTGCCGCCGACCATGTATCCGCTTCACTAGAGGAGACGGAAGCCGTTCTGGCAAAGCTTCAATCGCTTGAGCCCGCGGGAATCGGCGCCAGGTCTTTGCAGGAATGCATCCTTCTTCAGCTCCGCCGTCTGCCCGAGCGGAACGAACAGGCGGAATGGATTGCCGGCGCCTATTTTGAGCTTTTTGCAAGAAAGAACTGGAAAGCGCTTACATTGCAAACGGGCATTCCGCTCAAAGACATTCAGGACATCTTTGACATGATCAGCGCGCTTGACCCGAGGCCGGGGCTCCGTTATGCGCATGAGGAACCGGGTTTTTACGTTGAACCGGATATTTTCAGCACGGTGAAAAACGGCATCATTCAAGCGCGGCTCAACAGCCGTTCGTTCCCGGATATCCAGCTTCATGCCCATTATCGGCCGATGCTGTCAGCCGCCGGATGCCGTGACACGAAAGATTATCTGTCGGCAAAATATCAGGAATGGCGCTGGCTGAACCGGGCTTTATCGCAAAGAAAACAAACGATCACGAGAATTATCGGCGTCCTGACTGAACGGCAGGCATCCTTTTTTCTCACAGGAAAAAGCGGCATGCAGCCGCTGACCTTAAGAGAGGTGGCGGAAACGCTGGAGCTCCATGAATCAACGATCAGCCGGGCCATCAAAGGAAAGTACGTGCAGACGCCGTACGGACTGTACGATATGAAAACATTTTTTTCGGCGAAAGCTGAATCATCGGGAGACGGCAGCGCCTCAAACTATGCCGTAAAAGCACACCTGGAAGCATTGGTCCGTAAAGAAGACAAAAAGAAACCTTTTTCAGACCAAAAGCTTGCCGACCTGCTGCTTGAACAATATGACATCCGAATTTCAAGACGCACCGTCGCCAAATACCGTGACCAATTAAATATCCCGCCGTCATCGGCGAGAAAACGATACAGCTGAAACCTCCCCGAGCCAATTCCCGGGGAGGTTCTCTTTGTTAGGGGATCATCCATGAAAACAGATGATGCTGTAAAAATGTAATGAGGCAGACGAGCAAAAGCAAAAACAGACTGTGCTTAATCGTGAAGCGGAAAAGCTCTGCTTCCTTGCCTGCCAGACCGACAGCGGCGCAGGCCACCGCAATGGATTGGGGAGAAATCATCTTTCCGGTGACGCCGCCTGATGAATTGGCGGCGACAGAGAGAACCGGATCCATCCCGACAGAGAGCGCCGTCACCTTTTGCAATCCGCCGAACAATAAATTGGCCGACGTATCAGAGCCGGTAATAAACACGCCGAGCCAGCCGAGCACCGGCGAAAAAAAGGTAAACATCGCGCCAGTCATGGCAAGCGCAAGACCGAGTGTCGCGCTCATGCCGGAAGCATTCGTGACATAAGCAAAGCCGACAACAGATACGATGGTGACGATCGGAAGCGCTAGTTCTTTTATGGTTTCTATAAATGCCCCGCCCCATGACTTCCACGGCATGCCGAGTGCGAACTTGGAGATGACGGCCGCAATCAGAATCGCCGTGCCCGCTGAACCGAAAAATTCAAGCTTGTACACGGCTTCAATCGGCGTGCCATCAGCCTGAAGAATCTGCTGATTTACAAATGGGACGGGAGGCGTGAAGGTCAATGCTTTCCCGGCTGCATTCAGCCAGGAAAGCCATATTGACGTTCCTTCGTAATGACCGGTCAAGGCGGCCTTCACGCCGGGAATCCCCCAAACGGATATCATGGCCGTCAGAAGAAGGAAAGGAGACCATGCTTTAAAAACCGCAGCCCCCCCGTACACGGCCGGCGTGACGTCAGCGGCTGCGGCTGATTCCCGTTCTGCCGCGAAACGAAAGGCCGTTTTCGGTTTCCAAAATTTCAAAAACACGGTGAGCGCGGCCATGGACACAAGCGCCGACAGCACATCAGGCAGCTCAGGCCCTAAAAAGTTTGAGCTTGCGTACTGCACGGCCGCAAAGGAGACGCCGGAAACAAGAATGGCCGGCCAGACTTCAAAAGCCTTTTTAAATCCGCTCATCAAAATGATTAAATAAAGCGGAATAAATACGGATAAAAACGGCAGCTGCCGGCCGACCATTTGAGAAATTTCCATAGCCGGTATTCCGGTCGGACCTTCGACGGCGGTAATCGGAATGCCGATCGCGCCAAAGGCAACGGGCGCGGTATTGGCAATCAGGCAGATCCCCGCCGCATAAAGCGGCTGAAAACCAAGTCCGACGAGCAAAGCGGCCGAGATCGCGACGGGAGCGCCGAAACCGGCGGCGCCTTCTAAAAACGCTCCGAATGAAAAGGCGATGAGCAGCGCTTGTAAACGGCGGTCATCTGTAATCGCCAGCACCGAACTTCGGATAATCTCAAATTGTCCTGTTTTCACGGTGATTTTATACAAAAAGACGGACGTGATGATAATCCAGCCGATCGGAAGCAGCCCGTACACCGCTCCCTGCGAAGCGGACAGCACCGCTTTTTCCGCCGGCATTCCGTAAACAAATACAGCGATTAAAAGTGAAACGGCTAATGTCAAAAGACCCGCTATGTACCCCTTCATCCGTTTCACCGCCAGCGCCCAAAAAAAGAAGATAATCGGCACGAGCGCGCAAGCTGCCGATAAAAGCAAATTTCCCCCTAAAGGAGCATACCCCTGTGTCCATTGCATCCCTAAAAACCCCTCCTTATGACATGTAAACGATTACTTTTTATGATAAGGTCATCTGATGACCGGGTTAATTAGCATTATATTTTGAAGGTTTTGAAAATACAATACTTTTCTGAAACAAATTGTCTGAACCTGTCGGCGGCTCGAAAAAAGAAGTATAATAGACGATAAACATCAAGATTCACAAGTGACGGGGTGATCGCGTTGAAATATAAACAAATTAAAACGAAAAAAATCTACGAAGAAGTCGCTGATGCATTGCTTGAGAAGATAAAAGCGGGCGAGCTTAAGCCGGGTGAAAAGCTTGATTCCGTTCAGGCGCTTTCTGAGAGTTTTCAGGTCAGCCGCTCGGCAGTCAGAGAAGCGCTGTCAGCTTTGAAAGCGATGGGGCTCGTCGACATGAAACAGGGAGAAGGCACATACATAAAAGAATTTGAACCGGCCCATATTTCCCAGCCGCTTTCTTCCGCCCTCTTAATGAAAAAAGAGGACGTCAAACAGCTGCTCGAAGTCAGAAAGCTGCTTGAATTGGGTGTCGCCGCCATGGCCGCTGAAAAACGAACAGAAGAAGATTTACAGAAAATCCGCCAAGCTCTCATGGAGATGAAAGACATCGACGGAGACGAAGAATTGGGGGAAAAAGCAGATTTCTCCTTTCATATGGCGCTGGCGGAAGCATCACAAAACGGTCTGCTCAAGCATCTCATGAATCATGTCTCCGCGCTGCTTTTGGAAACGATGAGAGAAACGAGAAAGATTTGGCTGTTTTCTAAACAAACGAGCGTGAAAAGATTATATGAAGAGCATGAACGCATTTACAGCGCCGTCGCCGCCGGAGACGCGGATGAAGCGGAAGCCGCGATGACGGCGCACCTGACGAATGTGGAAGAAGTGCTGGGGGCTTATTTTGAAGAAAATGTATAAAAGCTGACTTGTGAAAGGGGATAAGATCACATGCAGGCCGAATCTTTTTTTTCTGACCATGTAAAGAAAGCCCTTACAAACGATCCTCCCGGGGAATGGATGCCGGATGTTCCGAAAGCGTGCATCCCTCTGCATTCCGGCTATCCCAATCCCGCACTCGTTCCTGATAAGGAGCTGAAAGAAGCTGCATCCCGTCTTCTCGATGAGGAACGCGATCTGCCGCTGCATTATATGGGAAGTCCGAGGCCGGCCGTTTTAAAAAAGCAGATTCAAAAACGATTAGCTGTCCGCGGCATTCACTGCCGGGACGATGAACTGATCGTGACCTCAGGCGCCTGTCAGGCGATAGATCTGGCTGCCCGGGTTTTTCTCGATGAACAAACCGCCGCTGCCGTTGAAGCTCCTGCCTACATGGAGGCGCTCGAGATTTTTAAAAATTACACACCGCATATGATGAGCGTTCCGGCAGATCAAGAGGGCCTGCAAACAGAAACATTAGCCCTCATGCTTGAGGAAAGAAAACGCAAAGGGCTTGTGCTTCCCCGTCTTCTGTACACGATACCCGCTTTTCAGAATCCTGCGGGAACTGTGATGTCAGCAAAGCGGAGAACCCGCCTGCTTCAGCTGGCCGAAACGTATGATTTTCTCATCTTGGAGGATGATGCATACGGAGAGCTGGGATTCACTGATATCCCGCCGCCTTTAAAGGCCATGGATCAGAACGGCCGGGTACTGTACGCCGGTTCATTATCAAAAGTCATCGCCCCGGGTATGAGGATCGGCTGGATTGCAGGGAACGCTTCTTTCATCAAGGCTTTGTCATGGTTTAAAAAAGACTTGGACCACCCATTTTCTCAAGCGGTGACCGCCGTCTATCTGGAACAAACGAATGTTGAAGAACGGCTCGCCGCCTTGCGGGAAGCATACCGGAGCAAACGTGACGTTTTACTCGCCGCATTAGAGCAATATCTTCCGGAATCCGCATCCTGGAACGTGCCGGACGGCGGTTATTTTGTTTGGGTGAGAGTGCCGGGTGCGGATACGTCCGCACTGCTGGCGCGGGCTCTTTCTTCAGGCGTTTCCTATGTACCCGGAAAATATTTTTTTCTGAACCAGAAAGACGGTGCGGAATATCTCCGCCTGTCGTTCAGTTATGCAGGTAAAGCTGCGATAAAAGAGGGTGTGCAAAAGCTGGGGCGCCTGCTGGAAAACGAGGTGTAAAGCAGCATGAGAAGCTTTCGGGCTTCTCTTTTTTTGTGCCCTTAGCGCATCGGACAACAGGATTTTTCAGAAAAACCTTCCAATCCATATTCAGAATAGTGTAGGATATTTATAGAGCTTTCCCAAAAACAGGTCATCAGATGACCGGATCAATATATTGAGGATGAAAGAGGGGTTCATCATGAAAGTCTCATTATTTGTCACGTGCCTTGTGGATATGTTCCAGACCAATGTCGGAAAGGCGACGGTTGAGTTGCTGGAACGGCTCGGGTGTGAGGTGGATTTTCCCGAGGGTCAGATTTGCTGCGGTCAGCCGGCATACAACAGCGGGTATGTGACGGATGCGAAAAAAGCGATGAAGCGGATGATTGCCGCGTTTGAGGAAGCGGAGTACGTCGTCAGTCCGTCAGGCTCCTGTACGACGATGTTCCGTGACTATCCGCATCTGTTTCAGGACGATCCGAAGTGGGCGGCAAAAGCGCAGCAGCTTGCAGACAAAACATATGAGTTAACAGATTTTATTGTCAATATTCTCGGGGTGGAGGATGTCGGTGCGGTGCTGCATAAAAAAGCGACATTACATACATCGTGCCACATGACAAGGCTGCTCGGCGTGTCGGAGGAGCCGATGAAGCTTTTGCGCCATGTGAAGGGGCTTGAGTTTACTCCGCTTCCCGGAAAACATCAATGCTGCGGGTTCGGCGGAACGTTTTCCGTGAAAATGGCGCAAATCTCCGAACAAATGGTGGATGAGAAGGTCGCCTGTGTGGAAGACACGGAGGCCGAGGTGCTGATCGGGGCGGATTGCGGCTGTCTGATGAATATCGGCGGGCGTCTTGACCGGAAAGAAAAAAACGTCAGAGTCATGCACATCGCCGAAGTGCTGAACAGCAGATAACGAGAAACAACAGGGGGGTAAAATCATGGCGATGAAAATCGGCACCGCCGCTTTTAAAGAGCGGGTATCAGAAGGAATAGATAATGAGTTTATGAGAGGAGCCGTCTCCGGAGCGCAGGAACGGCTCAGGACAAGAAGGCTTCAGGCGGCAGAGGAATTGGGAAACTGGGAGGATTGGCGTTCGCATGCGGAAGAAATCAGGCAGCATGTGCTGGACAATCTTGATTTCTATTTAGAACAGCTCGCCGAAAACGTCGCCAAAAGAGGCGGACACGTCTTTTTCGCCGAAACGGCGGAAGAAGCGTCCTCATATATCCGCGATGTCATTCGGCAGAAAAACGCCAAAAAAATCGTGAAATCCAAATCCATGGTGACAGAAGAAATCAATATGAACGAAGTGCTTGAGGAAGAGGGCTGTGAAGTCACAGAAACGGATCTGGGCGAATACATTCTCCAGATTGACGATCACGACCCGCCGTCACACATCGTTGCTCCCGCTCTTCACAAAAACAAAGAGCAGATCCGTGACGTGTTTAAAGAAAGACTCGGATACAAGCAGACGGAAAAACCGGAAGAGCTCGTTATGCACGCGCGCAGCGTTCTCCGGAAAAAATTTCTCGAAGCGGACGTCGGCATCACGGGCTGCAACTTTGCAATCGCGGATACTGGTTCAGTCAGTCTCGTGACAAACGAAGGAAACGGCCGCCTTGTGTCCGCGCTGCCGAAGACGCAGATTACCGTAATGGGAATGGAGCGGATCGTTCCTTCATTTTCTGAGTTTGAAGTGCTTGTCAGCATGCTGACGAGAAGCGCCGTCGGCCAGCGGCTTACAAGTTACATTACGGCGCTGACGGGCCCCCGGCGGGAGGGAGAAGCTGACGGACCGGAGGAATTCCATCTAGTGGTTGTGGACAATGGGCGTTCCCGCATACTCGGCACCGAATTTCAATCGGTGCTGCAATGTATCCGCTGCGCCGCCTGCATTAATGTCTGTCCCGTATACCGGCATGTCGGCGGACATTCGTACGGGTCCATCTATTCGGGCCCGATCGGCGCCGTCTTATCGCCGCTTCTCGGCGGATACGACGAGTATAAGGAGCTTCCGTACGCATCCTCCTTATGCGCGGCCTGTACGGAAGCGTGCCCCGTTAAAATTCCGCTGCACGAGCTCCTGCTCAAGCACCGGCAGAACATCGTGGAAAAAGAGGGCAAAGCGCCGTTCAGCGAAAAACTGGCCATGAAAGCCTTCGGGCTCGGCTCATCATCCCCGTCTCTTTATAAAATGGGATCAAAATGGGCGCCAGCCGCCATGATGCCGTTTACGGAAGATGACAAAATATCAAAAGGACCGGGACCGTTAAAGGGATGGACAACAGTCCGGGACTTCCCGGCGCCGCATAAATCGAGATTCCGAGATTGGTTTAAAGATCGGGAAACACAAAAGGAGGAAGAATGATGATGAAAGGGACGGTTAAACATCAGGAATCCTTTTTAAACCGGATTGCCGAAAGCCTGGGCAGAGAGCGCAGAAAATCAGGCGTGTCCCTGCCTGAATGGAAGTATCAGCCTCAATATGAAACGCACGCGGACTGTACGGAAGATGACCTTGTCATGATGCTGAAAGACCACTGTGTCAACATTCATACGGAGCTGATCGAAACGGATGCCGCCGGGCTTTACGCCGCTTTGCGCACGCAGGTGGAACGCTTTGAAGGGGGGCCTGTCATTATCCCGAAAGACAGCCGGTTTGAAACATACGGCCTGCAGAGCCTTATGACAGAAGAGTGGCCGGATGAAGGGATTCCGGTTTGGGAATGGGATGCGGAACAAGGAGCGAAAAATATTGAAAAAGCGGAACAGGCGAATGTGGGCATCACATTCAGCGAGATCACGCTTGCGGAATCAGCCACCGTCGTTTTGTATGCGTCAGAGCATGCCGGCCGTTCTGTCAGCCTGCTTCCGACCACCTATATCGCAATCATCCCGAAATCTTCCATTGTGCCGAGAATGACGCAGGCCAGTGATATATTGAAACAGCAGATCAGAGACGGCGTCACTGTTCCTTCCTGCATCAACTATATTACCGGACCGAGCAACTCGGCCGATATCGAAATGGATTTGGTTGTCGGCGTCCACGGACCCGTTAAAGCTGCTTATATCCTTGTGAATGACCGATAACAAAAACAACCCCCGGTTCAGTCCGGGGGCTGTTTTTATATAAACGCGTTAATGATCATGATAAAACAAATCGCACTGACAGAAATAATCGTTTCCATCGCCGTCCATGTCAGGAATGTTTCTTTCACCGTCATTCCGAAGTATTCTTTAATAAGCCAGAAACCGGAGTCGTTGACATGAGACAGAATCAAAGAACCCGCTCCTGTTGCTAAAACAAGAAGCTCGCTGCTGACGCCCGGCATGACAGATGCAATCGGTGCGACAATGCCGGCCGCCGTCATCATGGCGACAGTCGCTGAACCTGTGGCGACGCGTATGACTGCCGCGATCGTCCAGCTTAAAAGAACGGGAGAGAAGCTTGAATGCTTCGCCAGATCAGCGATATAAGTGCCGACGCCTGAATCAATCAGGACGTTGTTAAAAGCGCCGCCGGCTCCGATCACAAGCAGAATTGAAGCGATCGGTCCCAGACAGTCATTGCTGAATTTTAAAATGCTTTCTCTGTTAAAGCCCTGATAAAAACCAAGGCTGAAAAAGGAGTAAACCGTGGCGATCAAAAGCGCCGTGACAGGATCGCCGATAAATTTAAAAGTTTCATAGAGCGTGCTTTTTTCCGGAAGCGCAATTTCGGCAAGCGTTGCCATAAGCATCAGGATCACCGGTACCAATATCGTAAACAATGTATTTGCGAATCCAGGAAGCTTGTGTTTCTCATTCCGTTCAATAAATTGTTTTTTCAAAAGTTCGGGAACGGGTTTGTGAATGCGCTTACCAATCCATTTTCCGTAAAGCGGCCCCGCGATGATGGCAGTCGGAATGCCGACGATTAAAGAATACAAAATCGTTTTTCCGACATTTGCGTGATAAATGCCGACAGCCGCCATCGCCGCCGGGTGGGGCGGAACCAATCCGTGCACGACGGAAAGCCCCGCAAGGAGCGGAATCCCGATCGTCACTAATGAAACGCCGGTTTCAATCGCAATCGTAAACAAAAGCGGCACGAGCAGGACGAAGCCGACCTGGAAAAAGACCGGGATGCCTACGATAAAAGCAACGGCCATCATTGCCCAATGCACTTTCTTTTTGCCGAAGCGGCCGATCAGGGTGTGAGCGATCCGCTCCGCACCCCCTGATTCAGCCATCATTTTACCGAGCATCGTACCGAGAGCCAGCACGATCGCAAGCAGAGACAGCGTATTGCCGAGCCCGGTTTTCATCGAAGTGATAATGTCCGGAAGATGCATGCCCGTTGCGAAACCGACAAGGATGGATGTAATCAAAAGACTGATAAAAGGATTTAACTTAGCGACTGTAATCAATAAGAGTAAAACGATAATAGCGGCAATGACAATAAACAGTAACATGACCTTTTCACCCTTTCAAAGAAGAATTAACGGCTTTGTTTGAGCTGAAATTCACTGATGACGTCAAATTCATCTTTGAGCTTGTCATACAGCCGCTCGTATAAGTAAAACAGCTCAATATATGTTTCGCTGTTTTTGACATTTGGTTCATGGCGGTGAGAAATTCTGATCCAGTCCTGAACATCCTCAATCCGTTCCATTTCGCCAAGGCTGTGTAAAGCGAGGACGGCAGCTCCGAGCGCCGAGGCTTCATAACTTTCCGGTACGAGAACTTCCCGCCCCATCGTATCGGACAAAATCTGTCTCCACAGCGGCGACCTCGCAAATCCGCCTGATGCCCGCACGTCTTTTGCGGGACCCGCCAAATCTCTCAGTGCGACCCCGATTGAAAAGACGCTCATGATGACGCCTTCCAGCACCGCTCTGATAAAATGCTCCCGTTTATGGCGGAGGCTGATGCCGAAAAACGTTCCGCGGGCATTCGGATTCCAAAACGGCGCGCGCTCTCCTGATAAAAACGGCAGAAACAGCAATCCCTCAGAACCTGCGGGCACTTTATCCGCGATATCAATCATTAAATCGTACGGATCAACGCCCAGCCGCTTCGCCGTTTCGACTTCCGGAGAAGCGAATTCATCACGAAGCCAGCGCAGCATAATGCCTCCGTTATTCGTCGGGCCGCCGATGACCCAATGCTTGTCAGTCAACGCGTAACAGAACGTCCGCGCTTTTTCATCCGTAATCGGCGTATCCGTCACCGAACGCACGGCACCGCTTGTTCCGATCGTAACGGCGACCTCGCCTTTGCCGATCGCGCCTACTCCCAGGTTCGCGAGCACGCCGTCATTTGCGCCGATGACAAACGGGGTATCCGCATGAATGCCCATCCGTGCCGCGATTTCCGGCGCAAGGCCGCGCAGCTGATGAGTGGTCGGCACGATGTCCGACAGCTGATCTTCCCGGATTCCGGCAATCCGGAGCGCTTCTTCATCCCAGGAAAGCGTCTCTAAACGGAACAGCCCCGTTGCCGAAGCAATGGAATAATCGACGACATATGTCCCGAAAAACTCGTGCAGAATATATTCCTTAATACTGATGAATTTGGCGGTTTTCGCGAATGTCTCCTTATCCTGCTCTCTCATCCACACAATTTTGGAAAGCGGGGACATCGGGTGAATCGGTGTACCCGTCCTTTTATAAATATCGAAACCGTTCATCTCTTTTATAATCCGTTTTGATTGCTCAGCGCTGCGGTTGTCCGCCCAAATGATGCTTTTGGTCAGCAGGCCGCCGTGCTGATCGACAGCAATCAATGAGTGCATGGCGGTGCTGATACCGATTGCAAGCAGGTTGTCAGGACTCAGTCCGGCCTTTGTGACGGCGCCCCTGATGCTTCCGATAACCGCTTCCAAAATGTGCTCAGGATCCTGCTCGGCCCATGCCGGCTTTGGCTGTATTAAATCATAGTGAACCGAATGCTTGGCTAACACTTTGCCTCTTGGTCCGAACAGAACGGCTTTCGTACTGGTCGTGCCGATATCCAGACCGATAACAGCTTGGGTTTCCTTCATATATATCCCGCCTAATCTAATTGAATAATAAGATAGATTGATAATGTATGCCCTTACAAAGTCAATTATAGGAATAATTTTTTTATAAATCAACGATGAAGAAGAAAAATTTTTTCATAAAATTGCCTCATTTCCCGCTGTATCGGCATTTCTCTTTTGAAAAATAAATATTCAGAAAGCGATTACAAACGTTTGTGCGCGATCATTTTTCTGATTTTCTGCAAGTTGGCGAGCGTTTTCTCCTGCCGCAGACGGGCAGTTGCGAAATACAGTGTATCAATGACTGTCAGCTGGGCGAGTCTTGCGGACATCGCTTCCGTTCTGAAGGCCGTCTCCCTTGTTGATGTATACAGCACAACGTCGGAAATCTGGGTGAGCGGCGATTTTTGATAGCTTGTAATGCCGATCGTTCCTGCGCCGAGCGATTTGGCCGTTTTCACTGCGTCGAGCACATCTTTGTTGCTCCCCGAATGAGAAATGCCGATGACCGCGCTTCCGGGACCGAGAAGACCCGCTGACATCGCCTGAAAGTGAGAATCCGTATGCGCGATGCAGTTTATGCCCGTACGCATAAACTTATGATACGCGTCAGTGGCGATCAGCCCGGAGCCGCCGTTTCCGTAAAATTCGATTCTGTCTGCGCTGTGAATCATCTCTACCGCCTTTTCAACATCGGCCGGATCTAGTAAATGGAAGGTATCAGTCAGGCCGGAAATATTTGCGCGGAAAACTTTCTGAATGATGACTTCGATATCGTCATCGGGGCTCATTTCTTCATGAATGTGCTGTACCGGCTCCTGAACGATCTCCTGAGCAAGCGTGATTTTTAAATCCTGATAGCCGGTAAAACCGAGACGCTTGCACAGCCTGAAAATCGTCGCTTCAGAGCTTTTCGTTTTTTCCGCCAGCTGAATGATGGAGAGGTGAACCACGTCTTTCGGTTCCTTCACGATATGGTCTGCAATCGCTCTCAATTTTGGCGACAAGCCTTTGCTGGCAGCCTGAATCTTCCCGATGCTGCTTGAATTGACAGGGGTCATGCTATAACCTCCTTACTCGAATGTAAACGCATACTTTTATGATAAAGCAAGTTTCAATATAAGGAAAACAGAATTTTAAAATTGTTTTTTCGATTTAAAATATAAAAAAAAGAGAAAGGCCGCCGATGATAAAAAGTGAGGAGGAATCTGGATGAAAAAAGCATGGATTCTCGTCATTTCATTCGGCATTGCGCTTGCCCTGTTTTTATACGCAAATACAAAGGTAAAAGCGGAAAGCGCGGCACCCGGAAAGCAAAGCCCGGTTTCCGGATTTCTGCTGAGATTTTTAAATGACTTGGAAGGGCAATAAGCGGCAAAAATTATGTATTGACTTTGAAAATAGAAGACTGTATATTATGTTACTATATTCAGAAAATAAAAACTCAAGAGATTCATTTAACATAAAACACTGTGAACGGGAGCAGTAAAAGAATCCAGTCAGAAAAAGAGAGCCGCGGGGTGGTGCAACGCGGACTGATTGTTCTTTGAACTCGCCCGGAAGTGGCAGGGCGGAACGGAATTGTCGGAATATTCCCTATGTCCTAACGGCTGACCTTCGTTAAAAGGTTTAAAAGCTGGATTCCGGATATTCGGGATCAACAAGAGTGGTACCGCGGCTGCCTGAGGCACGCCGTCTCTTTTCTAAAAAGAGGCGGCGTGCTTTTTTATGTGATGAACAATTTTTTGCGAGAGGGCGTGTGATAGATGGAAAAGGACAAGCAAACGTTAAAACGGACGATGTCGTCCAGACACATTATGATGATGGCGCTTGGAGGCGCGATCGGAGCCGGGCTTTTTAAAGGCAGCAGCACGGCGATTGATGAAGCCGGGCCGTCCGTATTATTGGCCTATCTCCTCGGCGGAATTATTCTGCTGTTTATTATGCAGGGGCTGGCTGAAATGGCTGTCCGAAATAAAAATGCAAGGACGTTCCGTGATTTGGTTCAGCAGTCTCTCGGTTCGTACGCTGCATACTTTTTAGACTGGATTTATTGGAAAATGTGGGTGCTCAATATTGCCGCAGAAGCGGTAGTAGCCGCAATTTTTATTCAATATTGGCTGCCGGAATGTCCGATATGGATATTGGCTCTAATCATTTCCATCGTTGTTACGGTCGTTAATATGCTTTCTGTTAAGCTGTTTGCCGAGACAGAGTACTGGCTCGCGCTTATTAAAATTACGGTGATTGTCATCTTTATTTTATGCGGTATTCTGCTGTTATTTTTCTCATTCGGCAATCACACGGCACCGGGGCTGTCTCATCTAACGAACCACGGCGGGTTTTTCCCGCATGGAGCGGGGGGCGTCATTACGGCGATGCTCGTTGTGATCTACTCATACGGCGGAACGGAAATCATCGGCGTCACGCTGGCGGAGACAAAAAATCCTGAAAAGGTGATTCCGAAAGCTGTCCGCAGCACGTTAACGCGGATTGTCGCTTTTTACTTGCTGCCGTTTTTCATCATCGTCAGCCTGATTCCTTGGAATCAAGTTAACAGCGTTCCCGAAAGCCCGTTTGTCATCGTATTTAAGATGATCGGAATTCCGGGTGCCGACCATATTATGAACGCCGTCATTCTTCTTGCGATTATCTCGTCCATGAACTCGGGACTGTACGGATCATCCCGCGTCTTGTTTACGCAGGCTTCTGACGGCCGGGTGCCGAAAGTCTTTTCAAAACTATCAAAGAAAAAGGTCCCCGTTTATGCGATTCTTACATGTACGTCGTTTTTATATGTAGGCGTTCTGATTTCTTTATTTGCAGGAAGCCAGACGTTTAATTATTTGATGGGGTCACTAGGCTATACCGTGCTGTTCATTTGGCTGATTATCGGGTTCGCCCATCTGAAATCAAGAAAACATGCAGCGGAACAGCCCGCTTATTACGTAAAATGGTTCCCGTACACCACATGGTTCGCGGTGCTTGCGCTTTTGGCCATCCTGATCGGCGTGATTGCCACGACATCAATCGTCATTACATGCATCACGGCGGCCATCTATCTGCTCATTACGGCTGCGTATCTTGTGAAAGGGAGACGCCAATAAATAAAAAACTCTTGCCCCGCGGCAAGAGTTTTTTTAATGAACGGCCTTTTTTTCTGCGGCCAAAGCAGGTGTTTTCAGTTTCTTCGGTGTTATATTCACAAAACAGATGCTTGTGACGATCAGAAGCAGTCCGGCCAAAAGGCTGACGGTCAGCGGCTCATGCAGGAAAATCGAGCTGACGACAATGGAAATGAGCGGGATCAGGAAGGTGTAAGAGGCAACCTTGCTTGCTTCCCCTGAACCGACAAGCGTAAAAAAGACGAGCCAGCCGAGCGCGATGACAAATACCGAAATAAATAGAAGGCTGAGAATGAACGGAGCTTTCCATTGAATCGCTGAAAAGCTTTCCGAAAAACTGCCTGAGCTGACAAGCAGCCCGCCGCCGATCAGAAGCTGAAGAGCGACCATCCAGATGGAATCCACGCGTCCTCCCGTTCTTTTCATAAATACCGTGCCGAGCGCCCAGCTGACCGCAGAGCCTAATGCCAGAAGAATGCCGGCGATGGAAATATGGCCTCCGAAACCGGCTGCGCTGATGACGGCGACACCGGCGAAGCCCAGAATAAGACCGGCTATTTTCAAAGGAAACATCGGTTCCCCGAGCCACAGCCAAGAAAAAACGCCCATTAAGACCGGCTGGAAAAACACAATGGCTGAAAATAAGCCGGCGGGCAGGTAGTTCAAGCCGACCGTTTGCAGGCCGTAAAATAAAGTGATATTTAAAATAGCAGAAATAAGATAGATCGGCCACGTTTCTTTAAAACGCAGCTTTTTAAAACGGGGCACCGCAACCATTAACAGCAGCAGTCCGCCGATCAGCGTGCGGATTCCGGCAAACAGAAGGGGCGGCGAATAGGCGAGCGCTGCCTTTGTCAGCGGCCAGTTAATCCCCCATACCGTGACTAAAAACGCCAGCATGAGAGCCGTCTGTATTCTCGAAAGCTGTTTCACGTCGTTCACTCCTTGTAGAACAATTCCATCATATGATACGGTAATCAGTAAGATAAATAAAATGAATCTTTTTTATAAGGAGCATAAGTAAAACGTTATGACGATTACACAACTGCGGGTTTTTGTTCAAATTGCTGAAACGGGAAGTTTTACAAAAGCAGGGCAGGCGCTGAATATGACGCAGCCCGCCGTCAGTCATGCCATCTCGGCGCTTGAGACGGAGCTCGGCATCAAGCTGATCATCCGGGAACGCCGCAACGGCTTAAGGCTCACGGACACGGGCAAAAAAATTCTCGTACATATCAGAGAGGTGCTCAAAGGCATAGAAAAAGCGGAGCAGCTGGCGGCCGCGGAAAGAGGGCTTGAACAGGGAACGATTCACATCGGCACATTTCCGGCCGCTTCCGCTTATTTCATTCCAAAGCTGATCAGCGTGTTTAAAAAACGGTATCCGAAGCTTGAACTGGTGCTGCATGAAGGAACGGCGGACGAAGTGAAGGAGTGGCTGCAATCCCGGATGATTGATGCGGGCATTTTGCTTTTTCCGACAGAGGATATGGATTATTTCCTGTTGAAAAAAGACAAAATGGCAGCGGTTATGCATAGGGATCACCCTCTCGCCGCACGCTCAACCGTAACAATAAAGGATCTGGACGGCGAACCGATGGTGGTCTGCGACGGCGGTTACACGTCCCCTTTTTCCGGTTTGTTTAAACAAGCCGGTGCCGAACTTTGCGCGCCTTTACCGTTTTTAATGTCAGCACATCCATTAATATGGTGCGGGAGGGGTTAGGCATGGCAATCTTATCGGAAATGTCTATGGCCGGCAATCCTCTTCCGGAAGAAGTGGTGATTAAAGAGTTTACCCCGGATGTATTCAGGGAGGTGCAGCTGGCGGTTCCTTCTATAAAAGACGCCTCACTTGCCGCCAAGCTTTTTATTGAAATTGCCGAGGAGCTGTTCATCCGTAAGAAAACCGCCGCTGACTGATTGTTCGAAGATCATCGAATCAAATTGTTTAACTCACGGGAAAAGCTGTGGTAAGGTGTGTGGTAGAGACCTTGTTTAAGATCTGCTTACACTAAACCATAAAGGAGAAAACGATGGCTGAACATACATTGAAAGATACTGCGTTTTCCGTATTGAATTTATCGCCGGTCGTACAGGGGGGAACGGTTGCTGAATCGTTCCGCAACAGCATGGATTTAGCGCGCCGCGCCGAGGAGTGGGGCTATAACCGCTACTGGCTGGCGGAGCATCATAATATAGAAGGAGTTGCCAGCTCGGCAACGTCAGTGCTGATCGGCCACATTGCCGGCGGCACGAAAAAAATCCGCGTCGGTTCAGGCGGCATTATGCTGCCGAACCACTCGTCGCTTGTGATCGCGGAGCAATTCGGAACCCTTGAAACGTTATATCCGGGGCGGATTGACCTCGGGCTCGGACGCGCTCCGGGAACCGACCAATTAACGGCGAGAGCTTTAAGAAGAAATATAAACAGCGGAGAAGATTTTCCGGAGCAGCTTGAAGAATTGAGAAATTACTTTAAACCGTCAGGCAATGTGCGTAATCAAGTCCGCGCCATTCCAGGCGAAGGGCTGGACGTGCCGATCTGGCTTTTGGGCTCAAGCGGCTTCAGCGCGCGTCTTGCGGGTGAGCTCGGGCTTCCGTTCGCCTTTGCGGCTCACTTCTCACCGAAAAACACCGTGCCCGCCCTTGAGATGTACCGAAGCTCCTTCCGCCCGTCAGACGTACTGGATAAACCGTACGCGATGGTCGGCGTCACCGTCATTGCCGCGGATACGGATGAAAAGGCGGAGCATCTGGCGACATCGCATTATCAAAGATTTTTAGACCTCGTACGCGGTACACCGAATCAGCTGAAACCTCCTGTTGAAGACATGGATCAAATCTGGTCGCCGTATGAAAAAGCGATGGTCAATGAACAGCTCAGTTCAACGATCGTCGGCGGACCTGATCGTGTGAAGGAAAAGCTGGAAAGCTTCATCCGGACAACACAGGCGGATGAAATCATGGTGAATTCTGAAAGCTTTGAGCATGCCGACAGAATGCGGTCGTTTGAAATTATTGCTGAATTAAAAAACAGCTGAGCAAAAAAGCAATGTGCCGTGCACATTGCTTTTTTCATTCGCCGATCCGCCTGACGGAATTCCGGATGACGAGTTCCGGTTCATACACGACGTCATCTTGCTTCGGTTTTTTATGTTCTAAGCAGTCGATGACGTATTTTGCCGCCGCTTTCCCCATAATGGATTTCGGGTGCTTGACAGAGGTGAGCTTCACCTCGGAAATCTGGGCGAAATGTGAATCATCATAGCCCATGACTGACACGTCATCAGGCACCTTTAAGCTGAATTCTCTGAGAAGATTAATTGTCTTCAGCGCAATTTCATCATTATAACAAAGAATGGCCGTCGGGTATGATCCGCTGTTTTGCTCAAGGGTATCCTTAATCTTTTGGAGAAGCACGGTTTCTTTTTCCTCAGTCGTGTAAGTTACGATCATGTCCGGAGACGGGAAGATCCCGCGCTCCCGATGCGCCTGCAGATAGCCGTTCATCCGTTTGACGCCCTGCGTGTCATCCGCTTTAAAAATTCCCATAATGTGCGTGTGGCCGAGGGACATGACGTATTCGCAAGCCATCATGCCGCCTTTGACATCATTGACGGAAAAGCTCGGTGCGGCCAGCTCCGCATAAGAAGCGTTAATCATGGCAAACGGAATGCCGTTTTTCTCCAGATTGAGATAATAGCCGATGTTGGGCGTCTGCAGCGCGCTTTTCGTAGGCTCGACAATCAGCCCGTCTATATTTTTAGACAGCAGGTTTTCAAGGCCGCGTCGTTCACTTTCTGTATTGTTGTTGGTGCTCGTCAGCAGCATGGAATAGCCTTGTTCGCTTAAATAAGATTCGATTCCTCTGATGATGCTCGGGAAAATATAGTCTGATATGTACGTTGTAATGACGCCGATCGTTTTGTTTGAATGCATGGCTGATTTCGCCGTGCGTGAAGCGACAAAGGTGCCTCCGCCCTGAACGCTGTACAGCAGCCCCTGCGAGACCAAATCCCCGATCGCTTTTCTGATGGTATGGCGGCTGACGCCGAACTGCTGCATCAGCTCATTTTCCGTAGGCAGCTTTTGGTCAGGCTGTATTTTCCCTTGATTCAGCCATGAACAAATTTCTTCTTTTACTTGAGCATATTTCGGTAGCATATCAATTCCTCCAAAATGTATACGGACAAATTCCAGTATAACATAGTAAGCCCTTTCATCAAGTCGTAAAAACAATTGACAGATTCTGAAAAACTGCTTATTCTTTATTTGTACGTACTAATTTTCCTTATTTTTAGATAAAATTCTTTATAAGTACGTACAAATGTAATAGTGCTCTGATTTGTAAGCGTTTTTATTCTATTATTCGCGGGAGGGTAAAAATTCATGAAGAATCACCCGGCACCAATTGGCTCAAATGTACCTGTCACTCGGGAGCATTCGAAGTGGTTTGTCATTCTTATCTCATGCGCGGCCGGACTGGGAGGGCTTTTGTACGGTTATGACACGGCGGTTATTTCCGGCGCCATCGGTTTTCTGAAAGACTTGTACCGTTTAAGTCCTTTTATGGAAGGACTCGTGATTTCAAGCATTATGATCGGCGGTGTTTTCGGCGTCGGTATTTCCGGATTTTTGAGTGACCGTTTCGGACGGAGAAAGGTTCTGATGGCAGCGGCCCTTTTGTTTGCGGTGTCAGCGGTTGTCTCTGCGCTTTCTCAAAGTGTGTCTTCCTTAATTATCGCCAGAGTCATCGGCGGTCTGGAGATCGGAATGGGCTCCTCGCTTTCTGTCACCTATATTACCGAAGCCGCTCCTCCGGCCATACGCGGCAGTCTGTCCTCACTGTATCAGCTGTTTACGATATTAGGGATCTCCGGCACTTATTTTATTAACCTCGCCGTCCAGCAGTCCGGCTCATATGAATGGGGGGTGCACACCGGCTGGCGGTGGATGCTCGCTTACGGCATGATTCCGTCTGTCATCTTTTTTATCGTGCTGCTTATCGTGCCGGAAAGTCCGCGCTGGCTTGCAAAAGCGGGGCGCAGGAATGAAGCTCTCGCCGTGCTGACGCGCATTAACGGCGAGCAGACCGCGAAAGAAGAAATCAAACAAATCGAAACGTCTTTACAATTAGAAAAAATGGGTTCGTTGTCTCAGCTGTTTAAACCGGGGCTGAGAAAAGCGCTTGTGATCGGGATTCTGCTGGCTCTGTTCAATCAGGTCATCGGCATGAACGCGATTACGTATTACGGGCCGGAAATCTTCAAAATGATGGGCTTCGGGCAGAATGCGGGGTTTGTCACGACATGCATCGTCGGTGTCGTCGAAGTGATTTTCACCATTATCGCGGTTCTTTTAGTCGATAAAGTTGGCCGGAAAAAGCTGATGGGGGTCGGATCAGCCTTTATGGCGCTGTTCATGATCTTAATCGGGGCATCCTTTTATTTTCAGCTGGCAAGCGGTCCGGCTTTAGTCGTCATTATATTGGGATTCGTCGCCGCTTTCTGCGTTTCAGTCGGGCCGATTACGTGGATCATGATTTCAGAAATCTTCCCGAATCACCTCCGTGCACGCGCCTCGCCGGTATTGCAACAATATTCTTATGGGGGGCGAATTGGGCGATCGGCCAGTTTGTGCCGATGATGATCAGCGGGCTGGGTCTTGCGTACACCTTCTGGATATTCGCCGTCATTAATATTCTCTGTTTCTTGTTCGTCGTGACGATCTGCCCTGAGACGAAAAATAAATCATTAGAAGAAATAGAAAAGCTCTGGATAAAATGAAAGCGTTTTACGACAAAATCCCGCTCCGGCGGGCTTTTGTCTGTCACCTTCATTCCGTTTCTGTATATAATGACTGTATCAAGGAGATACTGGTAAATGTTGCGAAGAATGTCGAGGAATTGACCTTTAACAGTTGAATTAACAATGTCAGCCTGTTAAAATAATTAAAGAAAGCAGACATAATTTTTTTTGGCTATGATGGGACGTTTTTTGTCATAGCGGGACATTTTCTGTCCAGTATGAATAGGAAGGAACGTTTGAGTCATGAACCAGTTAATACAAGCTCAAAAAAAATTATTGCCTGATCTTTTGCTTGTGATGCAGAAAAGATTTGAAATCTTGCAGTATATCAGGCTTACTGAACCGATCGGCCGCAGAAGCCTTGCAGCCAGTCTCGGATTGACCGAGCGCGTTCTCAGAAGCGAGGTTCAGTTTTTGAAAGAACAGAATCTCATCGATATAAAAACAAACGGCATGACACTGACGGAAGAGGGCTATTCACTGCTTTCGATTCTGGAAGATACGATGAAGGATGTTTTAGGATTGACGCTTTTGGAAAAGACATTAAAGGAACGTCTTAATCTGAAAGACGCCATTATCGTTTCCGGAGACAGCGACCAATCTCCTTGGGTCAAAAAAGAATTAGGGAGAGCGGCCGTCGCATGTATGAAAAAGAGATTTTCAGGCAAAAATATCGTCGCTGTAACCGGCGGTACGACAATTGAAGCTGTCGCCGATATGATGACGCCGGATTCAAAAAACCGCGAGCTCCTGTTTGTGCCTGCAAGAGGCGGTTTAGGTGAAAACGTCAAAAATCAGGCGAACACCATATGCGCGCATATGGCGGAAAAAGCTTCAGGCACTTACCGGCTTTTGTTTGTTCCCGGACAGCTGTCACAAGGCGCCTACTCATCTATTATTGAAGAGCCTTCCGTAAAAGAGGTGCTTCACACGATTAAATCAGCGAGTATGCTCGTTCACGGAATCGGCGAAGCTAGAACAATGGCGGAACGAAGAAACACGCCTTTGGAAGATTTGAAGAAAATAGATGACAATCATGCGGTGACAGAGGCATTCGGCTACTACTTTAATGCGGACGGAGAAGTCGTTCACAAAGTGCATTCAGTCGGAATGCAGCTCGATGATCTCGGCGCCATTCCCGACATTATCGCAGTAGCGGGCGGATCATCAAAAGCAGAAGCAATTGAAGCTTATTTTAAAAAGCAGCGAAACACGGTTCTCGTCACGGACGAAGGAGCCGCAAAGAAGTTATTAAGGGATAAAAGTCCCTCAATATAAATATCTCTCACTTATTTAAAGGAGGAAACAATCATGGCAGTAAAAGTCGGTATTAACGGTTTTGGTCGTATTGGACGTAACGTATTCCGCGCAGCATTAAACAATCCTGAAGTTGAGGTAGTAGCGGTTAACGATTTAACAGACGCTAACATGCTTGCTCATCTTTTACAATATGATTCCGTACACGGAAAATTAGACGCAGAAGTTAAAGTTGACGGCAGCAACCTTGTTGTTAACGGCAAAACAATCGAAGTTTCTGCTGAGCGCGATCCTGCGAAACTCAGCTGGGGCAAACAAGGCGTTGAAATCGTAGTTGAATCTACTGGTTTCTTCACAAAACGCGCAGACGCTGCGAAACATTTAGAAGCTGGCGCGAAAAAAGTTATCATCTCTGCACCTGCTAACGAAGAAGATATCACAATCGTTATGGGTGTTAACGAAGACAAATACGATGCGGCTAACCACCATGTTATCTCTAACGCATCTTGCACAACAAACTGCCTTGCGCCGTTTGCAAAAGTACTTAACGACAAATTCGGCATCAAACGCGGTATGATGACAACTGTTCACTCTTACACAAACGATCAGCAAATTCTTGATCTTCCGCACAAAGACTACCGTCGTGCGCGTGCAGCAGCTGAAAACATCATTCCTACATCAACTGGTGCTGCTAAAGCAGTTTCCCTCGTTCTTCCTGAACTGAAAGGCAAACTGAACGGCGGAGCTATGCGTGTGCCGACTCCAAACGTTTCTCTTGTTGACTTAGTTGCTGAACTGAACAAAGACGTAACGGCTGAAGACGTAAACGCAGCTCTTAAAGAAGCGGCTGAAGGCGACCTTAAAGGAATCCTTGGCTACAGCGAAGAGCCATTAGTATCCGGAGACTACAACGGCAATGCTAACTCTTCTACAATCGATGCTCTTTCTACAATGGTTATGGAAGGCAGCATGGTAAAAGTAATCTCTTGGTACGATAACGAAAGCGGCTATTCTAACCGCGTTGTTGACCTTGCAGCTTACATCGCAAAACAAGGTCTTTAATTCATAGCTCCCGGAAAGGGCCGGACTTGGTTCTTTCGGACAGAAACGCTATAATGAAAGCGGACAAGGGAAGGGGACGGACTCCCTTTCCCTTTTTCCATGAGGACCGGCTTTCAGAAAGCGCCGGATTGCTGCAGAACGTCCGCGTTTTGCAGTTTCCGCGGCACTTTCGTTTTCGGGGCCGCCTGCCCTGGCTCAGAAGACGATCTGCCCCGTGCCGAGAAGCTGCAATCTGCCCCGCGGCGGAAGCATCATGAGGCGGTTTCACGTTTCACGTTTTTCGTGCTATGCAAACCATTTTGAAGGAGGATCTCCTAAGGCATGAATAAGAAAACAGTAAAAGACATCGACGTAAAAGGCAAAGTCGTATTCTGCCGCGTTGACTTTAACGTTCCAATGAAAGACGGGGAAGTAACAGACGATACTCGTATCCGCGCTGCGCTTCCAACAATCAAACACCTTGCAGACCAAGGCGCGAAAGTCCTTCTTGCGAGCCACCTAGGCCGCCCGAAAGGTGAAGTGGTTGAGGAGCTTCGTTTAACTCCTGTCGCTGCGCGCTTAGGCGAACTGCTTGGCAAAGAAGTGAAAAAAGCGGATGAAGCTTACGGAGATGCTGTAAAAGCACAAATTTCCGATATGAAGGACGGAGACGTTCTTGTATTGGAAAACGTACGTTTCTACCCTGGTGAAGAGAAAAATGATCCTGAGCTTGCAAAAGCATTTGCTGAGCTTGCGGATGTATATGTCAATGACGCATTCGGTGCTGCCCACCGTGCTCACGCATCTACAGCCGGAATTGCCGAGCATCTGCCGGCGGTTGCAGGATTCCTGATGGAAAAAGAGCTTGACGTTCTCGGCAAAGCCGTGACAAATCCTGAGCGCCCGTTTACGGCGATCATCGGCGGAGCGAAAGTAAAAGACAAAATCGGCGTAATCGAAAGTCTGCTTGATAAAGTGGACAACCTGATTATCGGCGGAGGTCTTGCTTACACATTCGTAAAAGCCCTTGGATACGAAATCGGTAAATCTTTGCTTGAAGAAGATAAAATCGAGCTTGCAAAATCATTCATGGACCGCGCGAAAGAAAAAGGCGTGAAATTCTATATGCCTGAAGATGTGCTCGTTGCAGACGATTTCTCTAACGATGCAAACGTGAAAATGGTGCCGATCTCTGAAATCCCTAGTGATTTAGAAGCAATCGACATTGGTACGAAAACACGCGAAACGTATGCTGACGTTATCAAAAACAGCAAACTTGTCGTGTGGAACGGACCGATGGGCGTATTCGAAATCGACTTGTTCGCTCAAGGAACAAAAGCGGTTGCGGAAGCATTGGCAGAGGCGAAAGATACATACTCTGTCATCGGCGGAGGAGACTCTGCGGCAGCCGTTGAAAAATTCGGCCTTGCTGATAAAATGAGCCATATCTCTACAGGCGGCGGCGCATCTCTTGAATTCATGGAAGGCAAAGAGCTTCCTGGTGTAGCTGCACTGAACGATAAATAAAAACTGCTATAAGGAAGTGGAACAGATGAGAAAACCAATTATAGCCGGTAACTGGAAAATGAACAAAACTCTCGGCGAGGCTGTCAGCTTCGTTGAAGAAGTGAAAAATTCCATTCCAGCAGCAGACAAAGCGGAAGCCGTTGTTTGCGCACCAGCTCTTTTCTTAGAAAAGCTGACTTCTGCTGTTAAAGGAACTGACTTAAAAGTCGGCGCCCAAAACATGCATTTTGAAGAAAACGGTGCGTTCACAGGCGAAATCAGCCCGGTCGCTCTGAAAGACCTTGGCGTGGATTACTGCGTCATCGGCCACTCTGAGCGCCGTGAAATGTTCGCTGAAACTGATGAAACAGTTAACAAAAAAGCGCATGCCGCTTTCAAACACGGCATTGTGCCGATCATTTGCGTAGGTGAAACGCTTGAAGAGCGCGAAGCCGGAAAAACAAATGATCTTGTTGCCGATCAAGTGAAAAAAGGTCTTGCGGGTCTTTCTGAAGAGCAAGTTGCAGCTTCCGTTATTGCGTACGAGCCAATCTGGGCAATCGGAACAGGCAAATCTTCTACAGCGAAAGATGCAAACGACGTCTGCGCGCATATCCGCAAAGTTGTTGCTGAAAGCTTCAGCCAAGAAGCTGCTGACAAGCTCCGCATTCAATACGGCGGCAGCGTAAAACCTGCAAATATTAAAGAATATATGGCAGAGTCCGATATTGACGGTGCTTTGGTCGGCGGCGCAAGCCTTGAACCGCAGTCATTCGTTCAATTATTGGAGGAAGGTCAATATGAGTAAAAAACCAGCTGCACTCATCATTCTTGATGGGTTCGGATTACGCAATGAAACAGTCGGAAACGCAGTCGCACAAGCGAAAAAACCGAATTTCGACCGTTATTGGAACCAATACCCTCATCAGACGCTGACGGCATCAGGCGAAGCAGTCGGACTGCCTGAAGGACAGATGGGGAACTCTGAAGTCGGACATTTGAATATCGGCGCCGGACGTATTGTGTACCAAAGCTTAACACGCGTGAACGTTGCCATCCGCGAAGGTGAATTCGAACGCAATCAAACGTTCCTTGACGCCATCAAAAACGCGAAGGACAACGACAAAGCGCTGCACCTGTTCGGTCTTCTTTCTGACGGAGGCGTACACAGTCATATCAATCATTTATTCGCGCTGCTGAAGCTTGCGAAAAGTGAAGGGCTGACGAAGGTGTATATTCACGGTTTCCTCGACGGCCGCGATGTAGGTCCGCAAACAGCGAAAACTTACATTCAGCAGCTGAATGAGCAAATCGAAGAAATCGGTGTCGGCGAAATCGCCAGCATTTCCGGACGCTACTACTCCATGGACCGCGACAAACGCTGGGACCGTGTGGAAAAAGCGTACCGCGCAATGGCTTACGGCGAAGGCCCGTCTTACAAGAGCGCAATGGATGTAGTGGACGATTCTTATGCGAACGGCATTCATGATGAATTCGTCATTCCGTCCGTCATCACAAAAGAAAACGGCGAACCTGTTGCGAAAATTCATGACGGCGATTCTGTAATTTTCTATAATTTCAGACCTGACCGCGCCATCCAGATTTCGAACACGTTTACCAACAAAGATTTCCGCGATTTCGACCGCGGTGAAAATCATCCGAAAAACCTGCATTTCGTCTGCCTGACTCACTTCAGTGAATCTGTTGACGGATATGTGGCTTTTAAACCGGTAAACCTTGATAATACGGTCGGTGAAGTATTAGCACAGCACGGGTTAAAACAGCTTCGCATTGCGGAAACTGAAAAGTATCCGCACGTTACGTTCTTTATGAGCGGCGGCCGCGAAGAAGAATTCCCGGGCGAAGAGCGCATCCTCATTAACTCGCCGAAGGTCGCAACATATGACCTGAAGCCTGAAATGAGCGCGTATGAAGTGAAGGATGCTCTTGTAAAAGAAATCGCGGCTGACAAGCACGACGCGATCATCCTGAACTTTGCAAACCCTGACATGGTCGGCCACTCCGGAATGGTCGAACCGACAATTAAAGCAATTGAAGCAGTGGACGAATGCTTAGGCGAAGTGGTTGACGCCATCATCGCTAAAGGCGGCCACGCCATCATTACCGCTGATCACGGTAATGCAGACATTCTGATTACAGAAACAGGCGAACCGCACACTGCCCATACGACAAACCCAGTCCCTGTCATTGTGACGAAAGAAGGCGTGACGCTGCGCGAAGGCGGAATCCTAGGCGACCTCGCACCAACGTTATTAGACCTTCTCGGTGTTGAAAAACCGAAAGAAATGACCGGAACATCTTTAATTCAAAAATAAGCGTAAATCAAAAGGAGAGACAAACTCATGCCATACATTGTTGATGTTTATGCACGCGAAGTCCTTGACTCCCGCGGCAACCCGACAGTTGAAGTTGAAGTATATACAGAAACAGGAGCTTTTGGCCGCGCATTAGTGCCAAGCGGAGCTTCTACAGGTGAATACGAAGCGGTTGAGCTTCGTGACGGCGACAAAGACCGTTACCTTGGAAAAGGCGTGTTAACTGCTGTTAACAACGTAAACGAAATCATTTCTCCAGAGCTTCTCGGCTTTGACGTAACAGAACAAAACGCAATCGATCAGCTTTTGATCGAGCTTGACGGAACTGAAAACAAAGGCAAACTCGGTGCGAACGCAATCCTTGGCGTATCTATGGCTTGTGCGCGCGCTGCTGCTGATTTCTTACAGATTCCTCTTTATCAGTACCTTGGAGGCTTCAACTCAAAAACGCTTCCTGTACCGATGATGAACATCGTAAACGGCGGAGAGCATGCTGACAACAACGTAGACATTCAAGAATTCATGATTATGCCTGTAGGCGCGCCTAACTTCCGTGAAGCGCTTCGCATGGGCGCTCAAATCTTCCACAGCCTGAAATCAGTTCTTTCTGCTAAAGGAATGAACACAGCTGTAGGTGACGAAGGCGGATTCGCTCCGAACCTTGGTTCTAACGAAGAAGCGCTTCAAACAATCGTTGAAGCAATCGAAAAAGCCGGCTTCAAACCTGGCGAAGAAGTGAAACTTGCTATGGATGCTGCATCTTCTGAGTTCTACAACAAAGAAGACGGCAAATACCATCTGTCTGGCGAAGGCGTTGTGAAAACATCTGCTGAAATGGTTGACTGGTATGAAGAAATGGTTTCTAAATACCCAATCATCTCTATCGAAGACGGACTTGACGAAAACGACTGGGAAGGACATAAACTTCTTACAGAGCGTCTTGGCAAAAAAGTTCAGCTTGTCGGTGACGACCTTTTCGTTACAAACACGAAAAAGCTTGCTGAAGGTATCAAAAACGGCGTAGGCAACTCTATCCTGATCAAAGTAAACCAAATCGGTACATTGACTGAAACATTCGATGCGATCGAAATGGCGAAACGCGCGGGCTACACTGCCGTTATCTCTCACCGTTCTGGTGAAACTGAAGACAGCACAATCGCTGACATCGCTGTGGCAACAAACGCAGGACAAATCAAAACAGGTGCTCCGTCACGTACGGACCGTGTTGCGAAATACAACCAGCTTCTTCGCATCGAAGATCAGTTGGCTGAAACTGCTCAATACCACGGTATCAACTCTTTCTATAACTTGAATAAGTAATGAAAGAATGCCGGGAGATATTCTCCCGGCTTTTTTTATGCCTTCGGACTTTTCCCTCCTTTTTCATCATTTTCATTTGGTTAATAATATTCATTTTTTTCCTTTTTAAAGGAATCATTGTCCATCAATCGAAAGGAAGAGGTGTAATAAGAGGAGGGATTTTGATGAAATTTTCATTTATATCAGCTGCGGTGGCAGCAAGTGTTATATGGGGCGCGTCTGCCGGACCGCTGTCCGAAACCCATGCTCATTCAACAGTGAAGGCGCCGGTTTTTGATACTGACGAGGCATTGGACACCATGCATGCTCTGAGTGAAACCATCGGGCCGAGGGAAACGGGAACTGCGAAAGAAAAGGAAGCGGCTGAATACATATCGAATCGCCTGAGGGCTCAAGGCGCCGCTGTCCAAGTACAGACATTTCAATTGAAAAAGTATTTTTCAGGTTCAGTCACAGCAGGAGAGCATGAATTCCCGCTTCGCTCCGCTGATCAATCTGCTGTTGAAAAAGAGCTGAGAATAGAGGGCGCGATCTTTGACGGCGGCCTCGGATTACGCGATGACGTAACGGGAGCAAAAGGAAAGATTGCAGTAATCCGTGAGGGGAAGATCCCCATTTCGCAAAAGATAAAACATGCCGAACAAGCGGGAGCCAATGCAGTTATTATTTATAATCAGGCAACAAAACCGCTTGCTGTCCGCCCGCATAGCGGGAAAGGAATAACAATACCGGCGGCCGGTATGAAAAAAGAAGACGGTGAAGCATTGCTGCGGGAAAAGCAGGCAGTCATTCAATTTAAGAATTATAAAAACCGTACCTCACAAAATATCATAGGAACTCGCAAAGCGGCACAGGCCAACCCTTCTGATGCTGATATTATTTATGTCACAGCGCATTATGACAGCGTAAAAGGAGCGCCCGGAGCGGACGATAACGCCTCAGGCACATCTGCCGTTCTGGAAATAAGCAAGCAGTTTACACACATACCGAAAGATAAAGAAATCCGCTTTATCCTGTTCGGTGCAGAAGAATTATGGTCTGCGGGTTCATCTTATTACGTCAGTACACTTACGAAAGATGAAAGAAAGCACAGCCAGGCCAATTTTAATGCCGATATGATTGCGACTGACTGGAAAGAAGCGAGCCAAATGTGTGTCACCACTCCTGACGGCAGGGAAAATCCGAGTGTCCGGTATGCTGAAAAAGCCGCTGAACAATCCCGGCTGGTCAAGCCAAGCCTGATTCAGCTCGGTTACTCAGACCACGTCTCTTTTTATGAAGCGGGAATTCCGTCGGCTAACTGGATTTGGCTCAGCCCCGATACACATGAGCCGGGGCCCTGGTATCACACCGAGAATGATAATATGAAACATATCAGCAAAGAACGATTAGAGAAAGCGGGAGCACTCGTTACCGGAGCTGTAACTGAGGCTGTGAAAGAATAAAAAAACAGGCTGCGGCCTGTTTTTTTATATTGTTTTCTGTATATTCTCTCAATTAGGGGAGATTTTCTCACTTGTTACCAAATATGTACCATTTAATAGGATTTTATTTTATGAATAAAGGAAAAATAAATATATAATACTTAATTTATAAAAGGATGTAAAACCCATTCAACAAATTTTAACTTTTGTTATAATTGCGATATCGATCGATATTTGTATTAAATTGTAAAAAATAATACTCTTTTCTATCTATTAGGGGGCGAAAAATGAATACTGTCACAAAAGAAGCCAGCAACCTTGGTCAAAAACGGCTGTTACATCTGATTGAAACGAAGCAGGCGATTGTAGGCGTGTTAGGCATGGGATATGTGGGATTTCCTCTTGCACTGGAATGTGTTGATAAAGGATACAATGTTATCGGATTCGACAAAAACAGTGAAAAGGTTTCCTTGTTAGCCGCCGGAAGCAGCCATATTCAAGATATAGAGGACGACAGACTGAACTCTGCTTTACAAACAAAACGATTTCAAGTCAGTGCCGACATGTCGCTTATCCAAAAATGTGACATCATTGTGATATGTGTGCCGACACCCCTGGACAAAAAAGACAAGATCCCCGATTTATCCTACATCGACAGTGCAGTTGACAGCATGATCGCTTATGGACGACAGCATCAGCTTTTAATTTTAGAAAGCACCACCTACCCTGGAACAACGAAAAAAAAGATTGCCGAAAGAATGGCATCAAGCCGCCGCATGGAAATAGGAACAGACTTTTTTACGGCTTATTCACCGGAAAGAATCGATCCGGGCAACAGTCAATATGAAGTATCAGATATTCCTAAAGTAGTCGGCGGGATTACACAGACTTGCACAGAACTCGCCTCAGCGTTTTACAGCACCATCGTTACCAGCATTCACCCGGTCACCTCACCCGAAGTAGCTGAAACAGCTAAACTCCTAGAGAATACCTATCGTTATGTCAATATAGCTCTCATCAATGAAATGGCGCTTAATTGCCGTGAACTCGACATTGATATATGGGAAGTCATCTGCGCGGCGGACACGAAGCCGTTCGGCTTTCAAAAATTTATCCCGGGCCCCGGGGTCGGAGGCCATTGTATCCCGATTGATCCTTTTTACTTCAAATGGATTGCGAATGAAAAAGGGCTGCAGACAAAATTAATTGATCTGGCAGACGAAATCAATTCTAACATGCCGATTTCTGTCTCTGACTATGCCCTGAAACTGGCGGGCAAAGACAAATGCAGCATTTTAATAATAGGAGCCGCCTATAAAAAAAATACAAATGATCCGCGTGAATCCTCAGTGTTTACGATAATGGAAGAATTGATGGGCAAGGGATGCACGATTGATTATCATGATCCGTTTATCAGCAAGATCAGCTTGAATGACGGAAGCCGCAAACAATCTGTCCCTTTCACAAAAGAACAAATCAATCAATACGACGTCATCATCATTCATACAGACCACGATGTGATTGACTACAGTATTTTGAAGGATGCCTCACCGATTATCTTTGACACAAGAAATGTATGCAGGGAAAAATCAGCCGACAATTGCAGAGTTGTCACTTTATAGGAGTGAACGGTCATTAGTAATCGATTTATCTCTTTTCACAGACCTGATATGACAAGCGAAGAAATCGCAAGCGTCACCGAAACAATTCAATCGGGATGGATTTCGAAAGGCCCGAAGGTAATAGATTTTGAAAAAAAGCTGGGAGAATGTATAGGAGCCGAACACGTCATCAGCTGTAATTCAGGAACCGCTGCATTACACATGGCTTTATTGGCGCTCGGTGTGGGAGAAGGCGATGAAGTCATCGTGCCGAGCTTCACGTTCTGTTCCAGTGTCAATGTCATCCTGCACGCCGGAGCCGTTCCTGTGTTTGCGGATATATGCGAGAAAAGTCTGTGTGCAGATCCTGAAGATGTCAGGAAGAAAATAACGCCGCGCACAAAAGCGGTAATTGCGGTTCATTTTGCCGGCTATCCGGCTGATCTGGAAAACTTGCAGTCCATTTGTAAAGAACACGGATTATACCTGATTGAAGACGCCGCTCATGCGCTCGGTACAAAATATAACGGAAGTATGATCGGCACCCACGGCGATGCGGTGTGCTTCAGCTTTTACGCTACCAAAAATATTACGACGGGGGAAGGCGGAGCCCTCGTCATGAAAGACGAACAGGCCGCAGAAAGAGCGAGGCTGTACGGCTGGCACGGCATCACAAAAAATGCCTGGAACCGGTACGGTGAAAAAGGCAGCTGGAGATACGACGTTTTACTGCCGGGTTTTAAATATAATATGACGGATATTCAGGCCGCACTCGGTCTGGTTCAATTGAAACGCGCAAATGAAATTCAAGAAAAACGGGAACAGATCGCTCAATTTTATGTCCGTGAACTGTCAGGCCAAGCTGACAAAGCAGCGCTTCCGCTTTCTGACATTCCAAACGGCATAACGCACTCATGGCATTTATTTATTTTACGGATTCGAGAAAACGGCGGCATGGACAGAGATCTGTTTATTGAGAAAATGAAAGAAAAACAAATCGGGCTGAGCGTGCACTTTATTCCCGTGCATATGCATCCTTACTATAAAAAACATTTTCCTGCTGAGCTTCCGGTAACTGAACGTGTTTTCCGGGAGATCGTATCACTGCCTCTTTACAGCCAGTTATCAGATGAGGATTGCAGCTATATTGTTAAGTCTATAAAAGAAGTTTTGACTATCAGCCAGGAGGTTGGATCATGAAGAATATTGCGATTATCGGAGGGGCCGGTTTTATCGGAAGCGAACTGGCGGCGTTATTACAGACTAAAGGGTATCACACCATTATTGCAGACCAAAAGAAGCCGGCTTTTGACACTGAATACCGCCACACGGATATTCTTGACCGGACGTCGCTGCGCGAATCACTGAGGGGAGCGGATGCGGTTGTCCATTTGGCGGCAATGGTCGGAGTGGACAGCTGCCGAAGCAATGAAGAAGACGTCATACGGGTCAATTTTGAAGGAACGAAAAACGTCGCCGAGGTATGCGGTGAATTGGGAATCAGCACACTTCTTTTCTCATCGAGCTCAGAAGTGTTCGGAGATTCACCTGATTTTCCTTATACCGAGACAAGCAGAAAGCTTCCGAAATCGGCTTACGGAAAAGCCAAACTGCAATCAGAGGAATATTTAAGAGAACAAGCTTCCGATAAACTTCATATTCGGGTCGTCCGGTACTTTAATGTATACGGACCGAAACAGCGCGAGGATTTTGTCATAAACAAGTTTTTCAGTCTGGCCGAGAATGGCTCAGAGCTGCCTCTTTACGGAGACGGCGGACAAATACGCTGCTTCAGCTATATCAGTGATATCGTCAACGGAACTTATCTCGCGCTCGTTCATGAAGGAGCCGTCTTTGAAGACTTCAATATCGGGAACGACCAGCCGATCACGATAAAAGAACTGGCTGAGAAAGTCAATGTGCTCTCAGGCAGAGAGAAGGATAACTATCTGTTTAAGAAGCTCGGTGAAGACGGCGTAAGAGGAAAAGACATCGAGATTTTTAAACGGGCGCCGTCAATCGAGAAGGCGAAACGTTTGCTTGGATATTCTCCGAAAGTAAGTCTGAATGAAGGCCTGGAGATCATTAAAGATGAAAGACAAAAGCACAAACTTTCACTTTCCTAAAAACCCGGAAGAGGTCAAATATCCAATTTATCCGGGCCAGTTTTCAGTCAGGAGCCGTCTGCGCGCAGTGAAACACTTGCTTTGGGCTGAACAAAGCGGACTGACTGAAAAACTGGAAAAACGTTACGGAAAAGGGGTTGTGCTGACCTCCAGCGGGAGTGCGGCACTGGTGCTCGCATTAACTTATTCGGGAGCTGGGCGGGGAAAAGAAGTGATTTTCTCATCCTTCAGCTGCCCGAATGTCATTGATGCCGTGCTGCAATCCGGTGCGGCGCCTGTTTTTGCGCAGCTGGATGAGCATCTTTCCTTATCGTTCGAGGATGTCAAAAAAAAAGCGACGCGACAGACTTGTGCGATTATCCTCACGCATGTATACGGCCGGAGAGAAAATACCGCAATCATTGACTGGGCGAAGGAAAACGGAATTGTTGTCATTGATGATGCCGCTCAAGCCATGTTTACAAAACAATCGGATACATTTGCCGGCGGTCTGGGTGATTTCGGCGTTTTAAGCTTTGGTCCGTCAAAGCCGCTTGCGAGTATCGGAGGCGGCGCGTTAATTGCGCCGAAAGAATTGCTGCAGCAAAACGCAAATCCCCCGATGGAACGGCGCAGCCAAGTGACGGCTGACTATCGCTTCTATATCAGAAATCAAAGAATACAAGCTGTTATGAAACGGAAACGGCATCATCCCATTTCATATCTTTATAGAAAAGCGGGCGTGATGCCTTCCATGAAAGCCACAAAGCTCGAAGCACTGCCGGATAAACCGGCTGTTGTACCGGTGCTGCGCATGCATCCGGCAAGGGAAGCCATAATTGACGATCAGCTTTCACGTATGGATCAGCTCGTAACAGCTTCACTCCAAAACGTGGAGGCGGCAGGAGAAATCTTTGCAAAGGCGGAAGAGACATACGGCATAAGAATGATCCAGCCTCAAGAAGGAGAACATCTGAATTATTTAACGATCGTATTTCCCCGGGATGAAGAGCGGTATGGGTGTTCCGTTTATTTAGCTGAAAGAGGCATCCAAACATGCTGGAACTATCTTCCTCTCGAACGTATTCCGATTTATGAAACATATGCGGGAGATGGAGAGGAAGATCCGCTTTGGAAAAGAGTTCTTTCTCTGCCGTTTAAACCGCCTCTGCGCCAAGAGCAAATCAGATATATAGCCGAATCCGTTTTATCATATTGTGAACAAAAGAATAAGACTGAATAGTGGTGATAACTATGCAAAAAACAGCAGTATGCACGACCCGCGAGGCATGGGATCGAGCCGCTGACATGTATCAGGCGGGATTGTTTCAAAGCTATGATTGGGGAATTCTCATGGAAGAGCTTCCCGGCACGTCATTTCACCCTGTCAGACTGACAACGGACGGTGGACAAGTCATCTATCTTCCGCTTTTTGAACAGAAGGGCGTATTATCCGGCAATATGATCGGATACGGCGGCGTTATTTCAGACCGCCCCATCTCATTTGCATGGCTTCAAAGTGAAATCAAGGCCATATTCGGCCGGAACATATCCCGGATGCTGCTTCCGTACGGTCAGACTTCTTTTACAGAAGAAAGCGGAGAAGCGTGGACGGAGAAGGCGACACAGATCCTTACGCTTCCGGACACGTTTGACGAACTTTGGACGGGCATTTCCGGAAAAGCCCGGACGGCAGTCAGGTACGCTGAAAAAGAGAACACGGTCACCCGTCTGATCGGGCGAAAAGAACTTGGAGCGTTTTATGAACTCTACAAAGAACATACGGCGGCAATCGGCGCGGCTTATGTCCTGAGTGAAGGCTTTTTCCAAAAGCTGCTTGACCTATTTTCAGACCGGATGTTTTGGATAGGGGCATATCAGGAGGAAACACTGATCAGCAGCAGTATTTTTCTCTATGACCGCTCCCATTTCTATTATTGGCAGAATGTAAACAGCCCGGCGGGAAAAAAAGCGCAGGCCTCTTACTTATTGATGCGCGACGCCCTGCAATTCGCCATTTGCCGCAAGCTTCAATGGGCTGATTTTGGCTATTCACACAGTAAAGAAATCGCGAGACCGAAACGATATTGGGGAGCTGAAGAAAAACAATGCCGACTTTTTGCGAAAACGGAATGAAAACAATAAGCGGCCATCAATCCAGTTATCTGCCATGGTACGGTTTTTTTGAAAAAATGTATAAGTCGGATCTGTTTGCCATTCATGACACAGCTCAATTTGAAAAAAAAGGATTTCTCAACCGCAACAGAATCAAAACGCCGCAAGGCCCCAGATGGCTGACGGTGCCTTTACAGATGAAACAGTATAAAGACATAGAGCTTCGGAACATGAAAATCGATCAGACACAGGATTGGCAGAAAAAACATTGGATGGCAATTAAAATGAATTATGCGAAAGCCCCCTATTTTGAGCGCTACCAGCATTTTTTTCAGGATGTCTATCAGCGGGAGTGGGAATATCTCCATGATCTGAATATGCACATTATTGAATTTTTCCGAAAAGAGCTCCGTATTGAAACGCCGATGTGTTATGTTTCAGAGCTTGAATGCCGGAAGGAGAAAAAAAGCGATTTTGTTTTAGCGCTTTGTCAGGAGCTTGGGGCGGATCGTTATTATTCAGGCAGTCAGGGTTCCGACTATTTAATAGAAAGCGATTTTGAAAGAAACGGTATTGTCATTGAGTATCAGCAGATCAGACATTTTGGCTATCCTCAATTATTCGGGGAGCATATCCCTCACCTCTCCGTGCTTGATATGCTGATGAACTGCGGTGCGGATACAGCTGAAATGTTAGTCAAAGGAGGGCAATATGATGAAAGTAATGGTATTTGCAGCGCATCCCGACGATGAAATTATCGGCGTCGGCGGCACGCTCGCCAAACATGTCCGCCAGGGTGACAGCGTGTCGGCGGTCATTATGGCGGAAGGCAAATCATCAAGAAAAACCGATTATGAAAAGCCGGAAGAGTCCGTTATGGAGCATTCCCATCAAGAAACGGAACAGGCGCTCAGCACTCTGGGCATCCATGATTTTGTCAGGCTGAACCTTCCTGATAACAGAATGGATTCAATGGATTTGCTGGATGTCGTGAAGGAAGCGGAGAAACAAATCAGCCGTTTTCAGCCTGACATTGTGTATACCCAGTACGGGGGTGATATTAATATTGACCACTCCGTCGTATTCAGAGCGGTCATGACGGCAACCCGCCCGCTTCCCGGCCATACGGTAAAACGGGTTTTCGCCTATGAAACATTGTCTTCGACAGAATGGAATTATTGTCAGAAGGATCAGTTTCATGCCAATTTCTTCGTTAATATTGAAGACGAGCTTGAAACGAAATTGAAATCGATGGCGTGTTACGGCTCGGAGCTCAGAGACTTCCCTCATCCCCGTTCTTTGCAGGCGATAGAACATAATGCCCATGTGTGGGGAGCAAAATCGGGTTTTTCCGCTGCGGAAGCATTTATGCTTGTGAGAGGGACATGGTGACTGTCCTATGATTGCTCAAATTCCGTTTTTCGGACTTGATCCGAAGCAAATCGATGAAAAATGGGTGGAAGCGGGATACGGTCTGGAAGCGAATATTTTTGACGGCCATTCCTTTGAGGAAGCGGATTACAGCAAAACATTCAATCAGACGCTGGAATATGCAAAACAGCTTGATCCTTCATTATTGACGCTGCATTTCCCGACAGATCACGCCGATTATGTGCATGAAGAGCAAATTAAAAAACAGCTTTATCACTTTGCGGAGCTTGCTGTTAAATACGGCGCCAAAGGCATAACCGTCCATGCGAATCAATTTATGACGGTTGAAGAATTTCAAGTCTATGACCTGGAGGGCAACCGCAAAAAAATTGTTGAATTTTTCGCAGAGTTTGATGAGCAGCTGAAAGGAACGGACATTTGGATCGGTGTGGAAAACCTTCCGATCATCGGGAATCTGGGAGAGGATTTTGATCCGATTTTCATTTATCCTGAAGATTTTACAGAACTGGTTCAGCTGGATCTGAAGCATGTCGGTATTACGTGGGATCTGTGCCACTGGGCGATTACCTATCAGACTCACTTGTCTTCAGCGCTTATGTTCAGAAATGACCAGCTGAGATACCCGGATTTCTTTCAGTTTCTTTCGATAAAAGAGAGCATTAAGCATTATCACTTCAGCTCATTTCGCCAGCTGGCGTTCCCGCATGGTGATGTCCGCTGCTTGGAGGGCCGCCATCCGCGTGAAGGGACAATCGCTGAAGAGCTGCTCAGACGGGCTGCCGATACTTTGCAGGAGCTTTATCGGGATCAAGATACCGGCATTGTATTTGAGGTAATGGAAAAGGATTATACAAAAAGACGTGAATCATGGAGAACGCTGGAATGGTTCGGCGGTGTTTCTGATGAGGATCAAAAAAGGGCCTGATATGACGTATCGAACACCGAACTATGCAAAGCTTTGGTGTGCCCAGGTGTTTTCTTCAGCGGCGGACGGTGTCTGGCTCATTGCCCTGCCGCTGTTAGTATTAGAATTGACCGGCAGCAAAATTCTTGTCGGTGTTATCTCTTTTATCGAACTCGTGCCGTTGACATTCGGAGTGCTGGCCGGACCGCTGATTGATTTATTCCGAAAAAAGTCGATCTTGTATTTGTGCAACACGGGCCGTGCCGTCATTATGATCCTCTTGGCGGTGCTCAGCGCGAACGATTTATTAACCGTGTGGATTGCCGGGGTGTGCGCATTTTGTTTATCA
The DNA here is from genome assembly GCF_000196735.1 of Bacillus amyloliquefaciens DSM 7 = ATCC 23350. GTDB lineage: Bacteria > Bacillota > Bacilli > Bacillales > Bacillaceae > Bacillus > Bacillus amyloliquefaciens. The sequence continues at coordinate 3,295,547 of NC_014551.1, read as the reverse complement.
CTGCAATCGATGCTGTTTGCTCCGGCGAAAGTCGCCATCATTCCGCTGCTCGTCCGCAAACAGCATCTTGATCAGGCGACATCTCTGATCAATACGAGTGACTTGATCGGACTGATTGTCGGAAAATTGATCAGCGGTATCATGATTGCGGCTGTTCCGTTCGGACTTCTGTTTGCCATAAACGGAACTGCTTTTTTTATCTCCGCGGTATTGATCACATTCATTCGTATTTCAGAACAGCCCGGTGAAAAAAGCAGCGGCGCTGAAGATCTAAAAGCCGGATACAGAATGCTGAAAGGAAATACGGCATGGCTGACATCGGTCGGATACTTTTTCGTCGTGAACCTCGTCATTGCCGGTTTCATTTCAGTAATGGGGCCGATTCTTGCTGTGGAGCGTTTTCAGCAGAACTATTCTGTATGGTTTGCCGTCATGTATTCAATGTTTCAGGCGGGAATGCTTTTGGGCAATCTGGCCGTATTTTTCAAATGGAATACAAAACGCTTGAACCGGCTGTACCCGCGGACGTTAACGGCAGCGGGGCTGCTCATTATGCTCCTGTTTTTCCCCCTTCATGGGTTTGAGTGCATCATCTTCCTGGTGCTTGGCATCATCATCTCGTATATTGATGTGCAAACGGTGCTGTATTTCCAAAAGACGGTTCCGGCCGCATATTTCGGAAGAGTCTTTGCACTGATTTTTTCAATTGTAAAAATGGGAGAACCGCTGTCGGCCGCTGTCTACACAGGGCTTCTGCTGTTGATGAATGCGGACTATGTTTACGCAGCGGTCGGACTGACCCTTATAGTCGTTTTTGCTATTTTATCAGTCAGGCAAGGGAGTCAAAGAAATACAGAGAAACAAGCGGATCAATCTGTCTGAACTTTATACGAAGGGGCGCCGATATCAGCCGGCGCCCCTTTTTATCATAAGTCCATATAAAGCCTTATCATATCCCGGCATTGAATGCCGTTTTCAAAAATGTCTTCATCATAATGTCTGATAAAAAAATCATGGTCGACAGCCTGAATGCGGAATCCGCATTTTTGATAGAGTGACAGCTGATGAATACTCGAATTTCCAGTGCCGATTTCAATCGTGTCAGCTCCCGATTGTCTTGCTTTTTCAATGGCATCCCGCACCAGAAGCTTTCCGAATCCCCTGTTCTGCAGCGATTCTTTTACTGCGATGTTTACGATTTCTATCGTTTTAGGCCTTGTTTGCAATAAGACATAAACCCCTGCAAGCTCGTCTGATGCCCAAGCCGTATAGCACTCGCCTCTTGCAAGATAATCATCGACAATCTCCCGCGACGGATCGGCCAGCAGCAGTAATTCATACAGTGCTTCATCCGGCTCTCCGGCTTTTCGGATGCTCAATTTTTGCATGTCTGTTTCTCCTCCTTCATTGTGATCGACAGCTATTTTTTCAAAATAACTCCAAAATCATTCTACTTTATTATAAAATATGAAACATAGGAAAAGTTATACAAGTTTTGCAGATTGAATAGGAGGAAAGTCATGTTTTTTTGTAAGTATTGCGGCCAGCAGAACAATGAAGAGGCGCGTTTCTGTAAAGAATGCGGAAAGCCGATCGGGAAAGGAAGCCGACAGACGGCTGAAAAAGCGGCTGAACCTGCATCACAGCCGAGAAAGCCCATTCCTAAAAAAACGCTCTTCCTATGGGGAGGCATCGCTGCAGCGCTGATCTTATTGATTGCCGCATATAAAACCGGAGCCTGGCTGACATCTGAAAAAAGGCTCACGGATCAATTCGAACAGGCGGTTCATGACGGAGACACGAAAAAGCTCGCAGCCCTTCTCACCCCTTCAGACAAAAAACTGAAGCTGAATGAGACCAATGTCAAACCGCTCCTTGCATACGCAAAGAAACACGATGAACTGCTGGCATCGCTTCGCGGCGATTCGTCGGAAAAAGATGCCGTATACGTCAAAAAGGAGGGAAAAACCCTTCTCTTGTTTGACCATTACGAGCTGAAAGTAGACCCGGTTTATTTCCGCATCACAAGCAATTATAAAGGCGCCGATCTTTATATCAACAGCGAGAAAACAGGCACGGTCAAAAAAGCCGATGACACCCAAACATTCGGCCCCTACGCACCGGGTGTCTATACGGCGGAAGCCAAGCTGAAAAATGATACAGTTGATGTTGTCAAAAAGCAAGAGGCGGAGGCAGCCGGCAGCCGGAATGTTGAGTTTAACCTGCCGCTGGACGCCGAGGATGTGACGTTTACTCCGGCAGACAGCTTCAAAAACGCAAAAGGCGATCTGCTGATAAATGGCAAATCCGTTCATAAAGATCCTTTTACATCGGTTACATACGGCCCGCTCTTAACTGACGGTTCCATGACAGCAGCCGTGGAGGCTGATTTTCCTTGGGGGCAAACGAAAACCGCCGATGTTCCGATCAACAGTACTGATATGGAATTAACGCTTATCCCGGATCAAGATACACAAAAAACAATCATGGACACGATTGTCAAAACAACGAAGCAGTATACGAAAGCCATGGCAGACGGAAATACTGATCAGATGACCGAGGCCGGTTCAGCGTGGAAAGAGCAGACGAAAGAAGTGGTTTCAGGCATGAAGAGTTCCGGCACTTTTTTGAAAGATCAGTATAAAGAGACAAGCTTTGATCTTGATTCATTTGCGATTTCTCAAGAGAACGGCCGCTGGCAAGTAACCGTTACAGGTAAAGAGCTCCATCAGTCGGCGTATTTCGACGGGAATACGAAACCTGATATGGAAGAGGCGGAACCGAGCTTTCATTATGTACTCTCATATGATACAAAACATAAAAAATGGGTTTTTGAAAAAGCTGATCCAGCCTCAGATTCTTCTGGGACAAATGTGAAAAAAATAAAAAACGACCAGCCGAAGACCTACACATCCGCATGGGCATCATCCAAAGGAAACACAGCTTCAGGCAGCCTCACAAATGAACAAGTCACATCGTTTATGGTTGATTACCTGACAAACCAATCAAGCGCTGTCAGCCTTAACAATTTTGCCATCATGGCGGGTAATTTAGAAGAGGGAAGCCCTTTGTATGCTGATCAGCAGAAACTCGTCAAAAAACTGCACAGCGAGGGAACGACAGAAGTATTTAATGAAGTAAATGTAAAAAGCTTTTCGCAGAACGGTTCCCATCTGACGATTCATACGTACGAGGAGTTTTATATTACGAAAACCGGCGGCAGTCCAAAGCTCAGAACATACAATTGGACGTATGGCGGCGTTGTGAAAGACGGAAGAATTTATTTAACATCCATTCAATAAAAAAATCCCCGCGCCACTCAGGCAGCGGGGATTTCCGTTTTTAAAAGAAAAAATAATTCATGAGTTCTTTTATATAATGCTTGATCGTGAATTGAAAGGTTACGCAAATGATCAAATAGATGACGATAACAAAATAAGTGATATCCGCCTTAGCCGTAAGCTGATGCTGATAGCTCGCCAGCATGAGCGGGGGCACGGCAAACGCCGCTCCTAAAAGACCGACGACCAGAATGGTAAAGCAAACGGTTGTGTGCAGCAGCATAAAAATGAGTGCGAGAAGCAAAATAGCTGTAAACGGAATCAAAAATGCTCCGAATCTGGACAGCGAATCTTTAAACGACACCTGCGCGCCGCCTGCTTTTAAAGCGATAAAAATCAAAAGATATAAGCAGAAAACGCATAATGCAAAGGTAAGCGCCGGTTTGATCACAACTGCGGTAAAACTGACGTCACGAAAGCCGTCTGATAAAAGAATATACAGCATAATCGGCGGCACCAGGCAGAAAAGCACCATGTTGATGATGCTGCTGACAAGCTGTTCGCCGCCTGTCGTTTTACATGTCTGATACGGTTTCTTTAAAACATCAAGCACGAATAAGGCAAATTGCTTTGAAGCCTGCTTAGCGGCGGCCCCGGCCTGCGCGCCCTGGCCCTGCATCTGGCCTGCGCCTCCCTGTCCGGGCTGGGGCGCCCCGCACTTTTCACAAAACTTTCCGCCATCCGTTTGATGGCCGCATTGAGGACAATACATTATAAAACTCCTTTTACATGAAATATAGGGATTTTGTTCAATATTTACATTATAAAAGAAAATAGGACGGATGTAACGGAGATTTCTAAAGATATACAATTCAATGTCTTTGTTATTTGATAATAGAGAAAAAGTGCCCATTATGGTAGAATTTTAATGGAACTATTGATTCGGAGTGATAGAGGAAATTAACAGATGCTTAAAAAATTAAAAATGCTTTATCGGCTGTTGAAATTCGGCAAACATTTATGGAGATAGCACATGGAAAAAAACCGTCCTGATCAGGGCGGTTTTTTTCTTTTTCCGGATCGGCCGGCTGAGGTTACAAAAATCAGACCTCCGGGTAAGAATCATGCATAAGAAACAGCGGAAAACAAAACATAAACCAATAATGGCAAGCCATAAGGAGGTACGCATGTTTTCATTTATCATTCATGTCTTCATTTCCCTGTTTGCAGTGTCCAATCCCATCGGAAACGTGCCGATCTTTCTTTCGCTGACAGAGGGGTACCCGGAGAAAGAACGGACAGCGATCGCACGCAAGGCTTCCGTGCTGTCGTTTATCATCTTGGCGGCCTTTTTAATCTTCGGCCATCTGATCTTTAAACTGTTCGACATTAACATTCATGCTTTACGTATCGCGGGCGGCATTTTTATTTTCGGCATCGCTTATAATCTTTTGAACGCGAAACAATCCCATGTCCAGTCCCTTCACCATGAAGAGAAAGGGGAAAGCAAGGAGAAAGCCGATATTTCCGTGACGCCATTGTCGATTCCGATTATTGCCGGTCCCGGTACGATCGCAACGGTCATGAGCCTGTCGGCCGGCCATGGCGGCATCTTCCATTACATCAGCGTGCTTATCGGCATTGCGGCCGTCATCGCGATGACGTTCATATTCTTTCACTATTCATCCTTCATCAGCAACAAGCTCGGGAAAACCGAAATGAACGTCATTACCCGGCTGATGGGACTGATTTTGGCGGTGGTGGCGATCGGCATGATCGGCGCCGGCCTGAAAGGCATGTTTCCGATATTGGTTTCCTGAACTGAAAAAAGCAGCGCCCGGTTATGTTCGGGGGCTGCTTTTTTCTATTTTCGGCACATGCTGAAACACTTCTTCACTCTCAAAAAATTCTATCAAACGGCTCAGCCAGTCATAATAATGGAGCCAGTCCGTCAGTTCGTCCAACAGCTGACGGGCTTTTTCTTCAACGCCGGGACTGAGGTTTTCCGATTCCAGAAGCTCAGTCAGTTCGCGGTTCAGCTTTTTATACAGCATTTTGTTTTTGCTGACCGTCTTTGTCCAATTTGCCGTAAACAGGGAGATAAACGTCTGGTAATAATCACGCTCCACGTCGTAAAGATCTTTCCGAACGCCTTTTTCAAACACTTTTTCAGCCAGATTGGCATCGGTCATCTCACGGACTACCTGGCTCATTCTCGTTTTGCTCATTCCGGTCGCCTCTGACAGCTCATTTAACGTCATCGGCTTGCGGTTCATATAAATAATACCGAGCACACGCCCGAGGGTGGCCGGCATTCCGAATGTATGCATATTCTCGGCGATTCTCTCAATGAGATGCTCTTCAGCATGCCTGATGATATCAAGAGCGTTTTTTTCCACAGCTGATCATCCCTTCACTGGCTTTTCATGGAGACAATATATCATATTTTTTACAGTTGTTGAAAAAGACAATGCGGCAGGATATGCGAGCTATCGGGAGAGATTGTAAGAACGTCCGCATTGTCAGCGGGATAACATGAAATAATACGTATATTATATATAATTTCAACACATTGTAAACTTTTTATTTTATAAATTTCATCTTATAATAAAGATTATACTTTTCAGAAAAATAACGGAACCCTTCGGAGGTGCACGGATTGCTGAGATTAGAAAATGTTTCAAAAGTCTATAAAGGCGGTAAAAAAGCTGTCAACAGCATTGATTTAACGATCGAAAAAGGCGAGTTTATTTGTTTTATCGGGCCGAGCGGCTGCGGTAAAACAACGACGATGAAAATGATTAACAGACTGATTGAGCCGTCATCAGGAAAGATTTTCATCGATGGCGAAAATATCATGGAGCAAGATCCTGTGGAGCTGAGACGGAAAATCGGCTACGTCATTCAGCAGATCGGACTTTTCCCCCATATGACCATTCAGCAGAACATTTCCCTCGTGCCGAAACTGCTGAAATGGCCGGAACAAAAGCGGAAGGAACGGGCGCGTGAGCTATTGAAGCTCGTCGATATGGGCCCGGAATATTTAGACCGCTATCCTCACGAACTGAGCGGCGGACAGCAGCAGAGAATCGGCGTGCTGCGCGCCCTGGCGGCGGAACCGCCTCTTATTCTCATGGATGAACCGTTCGGAGCGCTTGATCCGATTACGCGTGATTCGCTTCAGGAAGAATTCAAAAAACTGCAAAGAACGTTGAATAAAACGATTGTGTTTGTGACCCACGATATGGATGAAGCGATTAAGCTGGCTGACCGGATTGTCATTTTAAAAGCGGGAGAGATCGTTCAGGCCGGCACGCCTGATGACATTCTCAGAAATCCGGCTAATGAGTTTGTCGAAGAATTTATCGGCAAAGAACGGTTATTGCAATCAAGACCGGACATTGAACGCGTCGAGCAGATGATGAACAAAAAGCCTGTCACCGTTACGGCGGACAAAACGCTTTCGCACGCGATACAGGTGATGCGGGAACACCGTGTCGATTCCCTGCTTGTCGTTGATGACCTGAATGTGCTGCAAGGATATGTTGATGTCGAAATCATCGATCAGAACCGGAAAAAAGCGAGCCTCGTCGGCGACGTGCTCCGCTCTGATCTGTATACGGTCGAGCAGGGTACACTGCTTCGCGATACCGTACGCAAAATTTTAAAGCGGGGAATGAAATATGTACCCGTTGTTGATGAACAAAGGCATTTAGTCGGGATTGTCACGAGAGCGAGCCTTGTCGACATCGTTTACGATTCAATCTGGGGCGAGGAAGACCAGCTGGTGACAGGCTGACAGGGGAGGAACTCTTACAATGAATGAAATGATCAAGTTTTTGCAGACGAACGGCGGAGAACTGTTATATAAAACGTGGGAGCATTTATACATTTCGATCATCGCCGTCATATTAGGCATTCTCGTCGCCGTACCGCTCGGAGTGGCGCTGACGAGGATGAAAAAGGGCGCAGGCGCCGTCATCGGCGCCGTCAACATTGTGCAGACCTTGCCGAGTCTTGCGATACTGGCGTTTTTTATCCCGCTGTTAGGGGTGGGAAAGATGCCGGCGATCGTCGCGCTGTTTTTCTATTCGGTGCTGCCGATTCTCCGAAACACATACACCGGCATTCAAGGCGTAAACAAAAATCTATTAGAATCGGGAAAGGGCATTGGGATGACCGTCTGGGAGCAGATCAGGCTTGTGGAACTGCCTCTTGCCATTCCGGTGATCATGGCGGGCATCCGCACATCCACCATTTATCTGATCGGCTGGGCGACGCTTGCTTCTTTTATCGGAGGCGGCGGACTCGGAGACTATATTTTTATCGGCCTGAACCTCTATCAGCCTGAATATATTATAGGCGGCGCCGTGCCTGTCACCATTTTAGCCATTATCATTGATTATCTGCTTGCGGTGACGGAACGGAAGGTGACGCCGAAAGGGCTGAAAGGATTGAAGGAAGTATCATAAGGAGTTGGCTGTTTTGAAAAGAAAACAAACGAGATGGATGTGCGCGCTGGCGCTTTCGGCTGCTCTGCTTTTAGGCGGCTGTTCTCTGCCGGGGCTTAGCGGAGCCTCCGATGATACGATCAAAATCGGGGCGCAAAGCATAACGGAATCCGAAATTATCGCCAATATGCTTGCACAGATGATTGAGCATAATACAGACTTAAATACGGCATTAATTAAAAACCTCGGATCGAACTATGTCCAGCAGCAGGCGATGCTCGGCGGTGAAATCGATATCGCTGCGACGCGCTACTCAGGAACAGATTTGACAAGCACCCTCGGCATGGAAGCGGAAAAAGACCCGAAAAAAGCGTTATCCATCGTTCAGAAAGAATTTGAGAAACGCTTCCATTACAAATGGTTTGATTCTTACGGATTTGAAAACACATACGCTTTTACCGTCTCGAAAGAGCTTGCGGAAAAAGACCATTTAGACAAAGTGTCTGACATTAAAAAGTATGCGGATCAATTTAAGCTCGGCGTAGACAATGCGTGGCTGAAACGGAAGGGCGACGGCTATAAGGGCTTTACCGACACGTACGGCTTCGAATTCGGCACAACCTATCCGATGCAGATCGGACTTGTATACGATGCCGTGAAAAACGGAAAAATGGACGCCGTCCTCGCCTATTCAACGGACGGACGGATTAAAGCGTACGATCTGAAAATTTTAAAAGACGACAAGCAATTTTTCCCGCCGTATGACTGTTCGCCGGTCATTCCCGACAGCGTGCTGAAACAGCATCCGGAACTGAAGGGCATTGTGAATAAACTGATCGGCAAAATCGATACGGAAACGATGCAGGAATTGAATTACGAGGTGGACGGCAAGCTGAAAGAACCGTCCGTCGTGGCTAAAGAATTTTTGGAGAAACATCATTATTTTGAATAAGAAATGAGGTGGGGCAAATGGAAGTGCTGCAGCAGCTCGGCACTTATTATTCTCAAAACGGCGCCTATGTGCTTCAGGAGTTTTACCGCCATTTTCTCATGTCGGTATACGGCGTTTTATTTGCGGCGATCGTTGGGATTCCGCTTGGCATCTTCATTGCCAGATACAGAAAATTAAGCGGCTGGGTATTCGCGGTGACAAACGTGATTCAGACCGTGCCGGCGCTTGCGATGCTTGCGGTGCTGATGCTCGTCATGGGGCTAGGTGCCAATACGGTGATTTTGTCGCTGTTTTTATATTCGCTTCTTCCGATCATCCGGAATACGTACACGGGAATCGCCAGCATTGAACACGCTTATCTTGAATCGGGAAAAGCGATGGGCATGACCAAATTTCAAGTGCTCCGCATGGTGGAGCTTCCCCTTGCGCTTTCCGTCATTATGGCGGGGCTGCGGACGGCGCTTGTGATCGCGATCGGCATTACGGCAATCGGAACGTTTGTCGGCGCGGGCGGACTCGGTGACATCATTGTCAGGGGATCAAACGCCACGAACGGCACCGCGATTATTTTAGCCGGCGCCATTCCGACGGCGCTGATGGCCGTTATCGCAGATCTTGTGATGGCGTGGCTGGAGCGGTCGCTTAGCCCGGTGAAGAAGAAAAAACGAACCAAAGCGCCGAATGCGGCATAAGAAAAAAACGCCTTGCGGGTCAGGGCGTTTTTTCTTATGGCTTCGGAACGTGCTTGAAAATTTCTTCGCTTTCGAAAAACTCGATCAGACGGCTGATCCAATTGTAGTAATCAAGCCAATCCTTTAATTCTTTCAGCAGTTCGTTGATTTTTTCCTCAGCTTCTTCCGGCACGCCGTTTTCAAGGGCGGCTGTCAGTTCGCGGTTCAGCTTTTTATGCATCATTTTATTTTTGCTGACGACCTTGCTCCATGTGGCCGTAAACAGCGTAATAAAGGTTTGGTAATAATCCTGCTCGACATCGTATAAATCTTTGCGGACGCCTTTTTCAAACACTTTTTCCGCCAGATTGACATCAAGCATTTCTCGGACTGCCTGGCTCATTCTCGTTTTGCTCATGCCGGTCGCTTCTGATAATTCAGTTAAGGTCATCGGCTTGCGGTTCATATAAATAATGCCTAAAATGCGCCCCACTGTCGCGGGCATCCCGAATGTATGCATATTTTCAGCGATTCGTTCGATCAAATGATCTTCAGCTTGTTCGATTACATGTAACGGATCTTTCTCCAACAGTTTCAATCCTTTCAGTCAGCAATTCCGATGTCAATATACCATATTTTTAAACCGGCGGAAATGCTCTTACGAGAGAATTTGGAAGTAATTCGAAGCAATAAGAAGAACTTTGCCGGTCAATACGGGTAAATCAGCGCTTACACATACTTTATATATAATATGGACAAATTGTAAACTTTTTATTTTATAAAGTTTAATTTATAATGGGAAACGTTCAATTGTCTGAAAAGTTAAATACGAATTTAACAAATTGAATAAACTTAATTGTGGAGGTGTGGGTATTTGCTGACATTAGAAAATGTCTCCAAAACGTATAAAGGCGGAAAAAAAGCAGTCAACAGCATCAATCTGAATATCGATAAGGGCGAATTTATTTGTTTTATCGGACCGAGCGGCTGCGGCAAAACGACGACGATGAAAATGATTAACCGCTTAATTGAACCGTCCGAAGGCAGAATCTTGATTGAAGGCCGGAACATTATGGAACAAGACCCGGTGGAACTCAGAAGAAGCATCGGCTATGTCATTCAGCAGATCGGGCTGTTTCCGCATATGACCATTCAGCAGAACATTACTCTCGTTCCGAAGCTTTTAAAGCATCCTGCCGACAAACGGAAGGAACGGGCGCGGGAGCTTCTAAAGCTCGTTGATATGGGGCCTGAATATTTAGACCGTTACCCTCATGAACTGAGCGGAGGACAGCAGCAGCGAATAGGTGTATTACGGGCACTTGCCGCAGAGCCGCCGCTTATCTTAATGGATGAACCGTTCGGGGCGCTTGACCCGATTACGAGGGATTCCCTTCAGGAAGAATTTAAAAAACTGCAAAAAACCTTACATAAAACCATCGTATTTGTTACCCATGATATGGACGAAGCCATCAAGCTTGCGGATAGAATCGTCATTTTGAAAGCGGGAGAAATCGTCCAGGCCGGAACGCCCGATGAAATTCTCAGATTTCCGGCGAATGAATTTGTAGAGGAGTTTATCGGCAAGGAACGGCTGATCCAATCATCCAGCCCTGATATTGAACGGGTGGAGCAGATCATGAATCCCGATCCTGTAACGATAACACCTGAGAAAACGCTGTCAGCCGCCATTCAGCTGATGCGCGCCGAGCGGGTGGATTCGCTGCTCGTCATTGATGAGAAGAACGTTCTCCAAGGTTATGTCGATGTGGAAATGATTGACCGCAAACGAAAACAGGCGGCACTCGTCGCGGAAGTGCTTGAGCGGGACCTGTACACGGTCAGAAGCGGCACCCTGCTTCGCGACGCCGTTCATAAAATTTTAAAAAGAGGCATGAAATTTGTGCCCGTCATTGATGACGCCGGCCGTTTAACGGGAATCGTGACAAGGGCCAGCCTCGTTGACATCGTCTATGACTCCATTTGGGGAGAAGAGAATCAGCTTGCGGTAATGTCATGAGGAGGATTAATTTTTATGAATGAGACCGTGCAATTTTTACAGGCAAACGGCGGAGAGCTGCTTTATAAAACATGGGAGCACCTGTACATCTCATTAATCGCCGTCATGGCGGGCATTCTCGCCGCCGTGCCGCTCGGCGTACTGCTGACGAGGATGAAAAGAGGCGCCGGCGCCGTCATCGGCATCGTCAACATCATTCAAACCTTGCCGAGTCTGGCCATTCTCGCGTTTTTTATTCCGCTTTTAGGGGTAGGAAAGGTCCCGGCCGTTGCGGCGCTGTTTTTCTATTCAGTGCTGCCGATTCTCAGAAACACGTATACGGGGATTCTCGGCGTCAATCGGCATCTTCTTGAATCGGGAAAAGGGATCGGCATGACCGCATGGGAGCAGATCAGGCTTGTAGAGCTTCCGCTTGCCGCCCCGGTCATCATGGCGGGCATCCGGACGTCCGCGATTTATTTGATCGGCTGGGCGACGCTCGCCTCCTTTATCGGCGGAGGCGGACTCGGGGATTACATTTTTATCGGCTTGAACCTTTATCAGCCGGAGTATATTATCGCCGGCGCCGTTCCGGTCACGATGTTAGCGGCCGCCGTCGACTGCTTGCTCGGGATGACAGAACGGAAAGTCACGCCTGACGGGCTGAAGGACATAAAAAATGCTTCATAAGGAGGAAGTCTCTCGTGGGGAATAGATGCAAAAAACGGCTGCTCGCATTCGCCTGTATCGGCATACTGCTCCTTGGCGGCTGTTCGCTACCGGGATTGAGCGCCGCATCGGAGGATACCATCAAAATCGGGGCGCAAAGCATGACCGAATCAGAAATCATCGCGAGCATGCTCGGACAGATGATTGAACATCACAGCGATTTGAAAACAACCGTTATTAAAAATCTCGGCTCCAACGCCGTACAGCAGCAATCTTTGATAAACGGTGATATTGATATCGCCGCGACGCGCTATACGGGAGACGCGCTGACGGGCACACTTCGCATGGAGCCGGAAAAAGACCCGGACAAAGCTTTGCGGCTCGTTCAGCGTGAATTTCAGAACAGATATGACATGAAATGGTTTGATTCCTACGGCTTTGATAATACATACGTCTTTACCGTTTCCGGACAGCTTGCCCGCAAATACCATTTAGAAACGGTATCCGATGTCAAAAAAGAGGCGTCTCATCTGAAATTCGGGGTTGATAACTATTGGATGAAGCTGAGAGGCAACGGATATCAGGATTTTATGAAAACATACGGAATGGCATTTGAAGGCACGTATCCGATGCAGATCGGCCTCGTGTATGATGCGCTGAAAAGCAGGAAAATGGATATCGCGCTCGCTTATTCCACCGACGGAAGAATCATTGCTTACGGACTGAAAACGCTGAAGGATGATAAGCGGTTCTTTCCTCCGTATGACTGTTCACCCGTCGTACCGGATCGTGTATTAAAAGAGCATCCCGAACTGGAAGGCGTGATCAATCAAATGATCGGCGCGATTGATACAAAGATGATGCAGAAAATGAATTACGAAGTTGACGGCCAATTAAAAGAGCCGTCCGTCGTGGCCAAGGAATATTTAGAAAAACATCATTACTTTGAATAACGGAAAGGAGATATGCGGGTGGACACGCTGAAAGAGCTGTTTACGTATTACTCTCAAAACGGCAGCTATGTTCTGTATGAGTGCTGGAGGCATTTTCTCATGTCAGCGTACGGCGTCGTTTTCGCCGCCGTTTTCGCCATTCCGGCGGGAATTGTGACAGCCAGGCACAGGCGTCTCTCCGGCTGGGTGTTTGCTGTGGCAAACGTGATTCAAACCGTTCCGGCGCTGGCGATGCTCGCAGTTCTGATGCTTGTCATGGGACTCGGCGCCAATACGGTCATTACGGCCTTGTTTTTGTATTCCCTTCTGCCGATTCTCAGAAATACGCACACGGGCATTATCAATATTGAGCACGCTTATCTTGAGTCGGGAAAAGCGATGGGTATGACGAAATATCAAGTACTTCGCATGGTGGAGCTGCCGCTTGCGCTTTCCGTCATTATGGCGGGTCTCCGAACGGCGCTCGTCATTGCCATCGGCATTACGGCAATCGGCACCTTCGTCGGCGCAGGCGGCCTCGGGGATATGATCGTCAGAGGCTCGAACGCGACAAACGGAACCGCCATTATTCTTTCGGGCGCCATTCCGACCGCGCTGATGGCGGTGGCCGCAGACCTGCTGATGGCATGGCTGGAACGAGCCCTCAGCCCTGTGAAAAAACAAAAAAGAAAGCTGATCGTACGCTCAGCCTCATGAAAAAAAGCATTCTTCCGCGTGAAGGATGCTTTTTTTGATTTCTTGATTAAATTTTGATAACTGCGATGTAAAGTCTTACATATCAAATAACAAAGCAGAGGGGTAATCATATGAGCAACATCTTAGAAACGAGACAGCTGCAAAAATCATTCGGCAGACAACAGGCAGTGGCTGATGTGTCTCTATCGGTTAAGCGCAACAGTATATACGGCCTGCTCGGTCCGAACGGCGCCGGAAAATCAACGACTCTTAAAATATTGACCGGCATCTTGCAGCAAACATCCGGCGAGGTTCTGTTCGACGGGCATCCATGGAAGCGCGAAGATTTGAAAAAGATCGGTTCCCTGATTGAAGCGCCGCCGCTTTACAGCAACCTGACAGCCGCTGAAAATCTGAAAGTCCGCTGCGTGATGCTCGGGCTTCCTGATTCAAGAATTGCGGAGGTGCTGGAAATCACGGGATTAACGGGAACCGGAAAAAAGCGCGCCGGCCAATTTTCCATGGGAATGAAACAGCGTCTCGGCATTGCGTTGGCATTAGTCAACCGTCCGTCGCTCTTAATTCTTGACGAGCCGACAAACGGATTGGACCCGATGGGGATTCAGGATATGCGGGAATTTATCCGCTCCTTGCCCGGACAGGGAATGACGGTGATTTTATCAAGCCACCTGTTATCTGAAGTCGAGCAGATCGCAGACCATATCGGAATCATCAGTGACGGTATTTTGGGATATCAGGGAGAAATCAGCCGGGAAGACGATCTGGAGCGGCTGTTTCTGGAGGTAGTCAAATCAACACGGGAGAAAGCGGGGACAGGAAAATGATTCAGTACATGCAGGCGGAACACCTTACATCTAAAAGAACATTTATCAAAAAACTGATCATTCTGATTCCCCTTCTGAACACGGCTTTTTCTTTTCTGCTGAATCCGGCCTATTTTATGACGGGCACGTTCAATTGGTGGGCGGTTATTTTCATGCCGCTCATGATTGCTCTAATGTGCGGTTTATCTGTTAAAAAAGAGAAAAAATCTGCGAATGACCGCGCGGTGTACTCATTGCCGGCAGACTTAAAAAGCATATGGCTCTCAAAAATAAGCTTGATCGCGCTGTATTCACTCCTGTCGCAAATCGTCTTTTTCATCATCATGTTTTTACTTGGACTTGTGTTTCCGGGAATTGCTGCGCTGCAGCTGAAAGGCGTTGAAGCGGGCTCCCTTTTATGGCTGACGACGCTTTGGGAAATCCCATTGTGCTTATGGATTGCCAGACAGTTCGGGTTTACGGCAGTCATTCTCGTGAATATGATCGCCGCTTTTGTTTTGGGTATTGTGCCGGCGTCCGGTTCATTGTGGTGGCTGAGTCCATGGAGCTGGTCAGTCCGGGTGATGTCACCGATTCTTGGGATCCATCCGAACGGAATTCCGCTTCCCGCAGACAGCGGCTTATTAAACGGAAATGTGATCTTTCCGGCTATTATTCTTTCTATCCTTTCTTTTATCGCAATAAGTTTGATTTCCGCCGTGTCTTTTGCAAAAGGGGGAAACCGGTCATGACCGTGCTTTTACGATATATGTGGGCCGATGTATTAAAAATGAAGCGCACGCCGCTCATATGGATGCATGTTGCGGCGCCGGCCGTATGCGCGGGATTTTTCCTGTTATATATGATGTATGGAAGGATTCAGGAGCCTTATGTGCTGTATAGCGTCTTCTTCAGCGCGATTGCCGTTTTATACCCTTTAATCATCAGTATTGTCTGCGGCATGTCTGCCTCCGTCGAGGAACAGGCGGGTCATTTTCAGATGATGCTGGCGGTTCCGTATTCGAAAATCGTCAGTTTTGCGGGCAAGCTGCTTCTATTGCTGCTGTTGAATGTGTTATCGATAGGTCTTGCCATCTGTCTTTATTTGGCGGGGATGAAATTTGTTCTTCACATCAATGACCTTCCGTACTTTCTCTTTTTAAAGGGAGGGGCGTGGCTGATTGCCGGCAGTATTCCGCTTTATATGATGTCTTTTTTTGTCGGCATAAAGTACGGCATGGGACCGTCCGGGCTCTTGGGGGGAGCGGGTTTATTAATGGCGGCGCTGATGAATACGGGATTGGGCGATGTCATCTGGCGTTTTTTCCCGTGGGCATGGAGCGTGCGGCTGTCGGGCCTTGAAGGACTGCTGCATTTTGACAAAGTCAAAAAAGAGTTCCTCCCTTATGTGAGATACGATATGAGATTCGGAGAAATAATGTTATATTTTTCTATAGTGATATTATGTCTGGCCGGCCTCCATTGGTGCAGAAGATGGGAAGGGCGGCGTTCATATGAATAAAGGCAAGGAGCGATTCGGCCGGTGGCAAACATTTTAGCGGTAGATGATGAAAAAGATATTCTCGTTCTGATCAGAAACATTTTACAGCGTGATCAGCATACAGTAACGATTCTGGAAAAAGCGGAAGATCAGTCATTGGATTTTTTTCAAGGCTATGATTTGATTCTTCTTGATGTCATGATGCCCGGAACGGATGGTATCGAACTCTGCCGGAGGATTCGGCCGCTGGTGGACAGCCCGATCCTGTTTTTAACGGCAAAGTCTGACGAAGAATCCATTGTGAAAGGACTCATGACAGGCGCTGATGATTACATCACAAAGCCGTTCGGCGTAAAAGAATTGATGGCAAGGGTAAACGCGCATGTCAGAAGGGAAAGTCGGGAAAAGCGTCAGACGAAACGTCTGATATCAGGCTTCATGTTTGATTTTGACAATAAAGAAGTATGGTTGGATGACCGGAAACTGCCTCTTACGAAAAACGAATATAAAATCGTAGAATTTCTGGCACAGCATAAAAACAGAACATTCTCACGGGAGCAGATTTACGAGGAAGTGTACGGCTTGGACGGCGATGCGCTCTATTCAACCATTACGGAGTTTATCAGAACCATCCGGAAAAAATGTAAAGAACACGGGGCTGATCCGATCAAAACGGTGTGGGGTGTCGGATACAAATGGGAATAGCAAAAGGAAAATCCAGCATCCGCAAAGAGCTTGTCAAATTTACCATCACGCTGTGTCTGAGCACGATGGGAGTGGCGGCATTATGCGTCGCCTTAAATGCCATTGCCCTGAATGCCGGAGCGATCCTGCCGGCAAATTACAGCGAGCATGAGGCGGAACAAATCAAGCCCCGCCTGAAATCGGCGGAAAAGATAACAGAAGACATGATCCCTGAAGGTATGACATACGCCGTTTTTGATAAAAAAACAAAGCGGATGACGAAAGGAACGATGACGGAAAAAGACGCGGCCAACGCCAGAAAAAAGATCCAGCATCAGCCGTATTTTAATTATGCTCAAAAAGGATTCATGGTGGTTGATCGGAAAAATGAATATTGCGTTCTCCAATATTCACTCAGGTCGGAATTTCAGTCGCCGCTACTAAGGCGCTATCTGCCGAATTATGAATGGACGGGTCTTGCCATTCTGATCACTTTGCTTCTGTTAACCGTATTTATCGTGACGACGCGATTCGCCAATCAGCTGAGACGGCATTTCAGCACACTCAGTTCCATCACGGCAAGCATTCAAAAACAGAATTTAAATATCAATCCAAAAAGGCCGCGGATAAAGGAATTTGACGATGTCATTGACTCTCTGCTGAAAATGAAAGACGCGCTTCAGGCATCTCTGGCGGCACAATGGGAGGCGGAGCGGATAAAAAAGGAACAGATCGGCGCGCTTGCGCATGATATTAAAATTCCGGCAACGATTATTAAAGGAAATGCCGAGCTGCTTCAGTTAACAGAACCTGATGAGGAGCAGACGGAATACACGCAGTATATCCTTGATGCCGGAAACAAAATCGAGCAATATGTCGGGCAGCTGATTCAGCTTTCCAAAGCGGAGGAGGCAGTTGCTGTTCATCTGGAATATACCGATCTCAAAGAGTGGGCTAAAAACATATATCGTGACGCGGCGGCGCTTGCGGGGCCGAAACAGATTGATCTCGTCCTCAGTGAGCGGGGCATTGACCGAAAAGAAGCGCCGATTGATCAAGAACTGCTCCGCAGGGCGGTCATGAATATCGCGGCGAATGCCGTCGACTACACGCCGGAAAGAGGAGAAATCCGTGTGGACGTCCTATGCACCGATAACGCACTCAGTATTGCCGTATCCGACAGCGGAAGCGGGTTCTCGCAGGAAGCGCTGAAAAAAGCGACACAGCTTTTTTACACGGAAGATAAAAGCAGACATTCGGCGGGGCATCACGGCATGGGGCTTACATTCGCCCATCATGTCGTACATCTTCATCACGGGGAATTGATACTTGAAAATAAGAAGTCTGGAGGTGCCCGGGCGGAGATCCGAATTCCGCTGGAAGGCATCAGACAAAAACAAGCCCTGCACGCATGAGGGCTTGTTTTCCTGTTTAAGAAAGGAAAAAATAAAAACGGCTGTCCGTTTGAGAGACCAGCCGCTTATGCGGAAAAGATTTTATCAGGAAGGATCAATCCATTGTGAAGACCACTTGGAAATTTCCTCTAAAATAGGGGCTAATGCGCAGCCTTTTTCCGTTAAAGAATACTCAATGCGGACAGGCGTTTCCGGAATGACTTCCCGTTTGATCACACCTTCTGTTTCAAGTTCTTTCAGCCTTTCTGACAGAACTCTGCCGCTTAAATTCGGAAGCGCTGCCTCAATCTCACTGAAGCGCTGCTGTCCGTTCAATAGCTGAAAGACGATAAGAGCGACCCAGCGTTTACTCAAGATGTCGACTGCCTTTTCAAATCTGGGGCACATTTCTGATTGCTTCATGCTTTTTCACCTCGTCTTCTGCTATTATACCGCAAAATCCGAGGGAACGTATGTCTGGCGTTTGTTAAGTTGGGGAGGGTTTCAAAAAGAGGATGAGGAATCCGGGGAGCGCTTTTTCGCTTCAGCCGCAATAAAATCAAAGTATTTGCTGACGCTTTCAATATCTTCTTTTGTGAAGTGCTGCCATTTTTTGCTATCAAACAGCGGCAGATGCTCCGCGCCTCTGGCAACGGCCGTCTGATAGATTGCGTATATGGATTGATAGCTCTCAGGGGCCTCGCGGATTTCCTCCTGAAATGACTTGATGTGTCCGGCCCGCGCCATTAACTCCTCGTACGGAATTTTTAATGTGTCCGCCAATTTTTTAATGGTCGCGGGTTTAGGAATGCCGCGGTGCCCGTTCTCAATTCTTGAAATGGTCGCCGAGCTGACGCCGGAATAGACGGCAAGCTGATTAACGGTAAGCTTCCGGGCGCGGCGCAGCTCTCTTAATTGCTTTCCGAATGTGTTCATTAGGATCGCCTCACATGTGCAAAGTCATGAGTCTTCATTTGTTCTTTTTTTGGCTTCCGCGGATAAGAACGCAAAGTATTTATCTAGCAGAACCAGGTCTTCTTTCGACAGGTGCCGCCAGTTCTCCCGCTCCAAAAGGGATAAATCATGCAACTCATACGTTTCGGCTTTTTCCAGCAAGGTGCAGCCCGTGTCGTACGAGACTCCCGTTTCCTGAACGGTCTCTATGTATCCCGCCGTCTGCATCAGTTCCTCGTACGGGATTTTTAACGCATCTGCGAGCTTTTTAATGGTTGCAGGTTTCGGCACCCCGCGTTTGCCGTTTTCAATCCGCGAGATTCCCGCGGCACTGACGCCTGAATACGTTGCCAGCTGGTTCACTGTCAGATGCCGTTTTTCCCGCAATGTCCGTAATTGTTTCCCGAAGCTTTCCACAATCTCTCCCCCTCCCGCGGTCTATTTATATTCTAGTATGTTTATTGACTAAAGGGAATAGGAAGGCTGGAAAAGTATTGACAAAAGTTAACAAAAGCCGTATGGTTATGTATAAGAAAGAAAGTATTTGACAGAACGGAAGGTGAAGAAAGTGGTCGAAAAGATACAGATCAGAAGAGATTATGTGCTGCAATATATGGTCAATAATGACTACTCGTTAAACCAGCTCGCCCTGGAGATCGGAATATCTCCCGCCACACTGAGCCGTGTACTGAATGGAGAGCGGAGGCCGGGCCAGCTGGTCATCGGAAAAATGCTCTATTACTTTGACATGAAATTTGAAGATCTTTTTTACTACGACTTTGTTGACAAAAGTCAATAACAATTGAAAGACAAACACATTTCCGTTTTTTCTGACATGATGTGTACCGATACGGCGTGACATGCCTTTGCTTTTCATGTAAAATAGAAGCAATGTAGGCCAGTCAGTCTGGAGGTGTATGGGATGCACACATTATTGATTACTTTATTGGTTATCGTCAGTATTGCACTTATTATTGTCGTATTGCTTCAATCCAGCAAAAGCGCCGGTTTATCGGGTGCGATTTCAGGCGGGGCGGAGCAGCTTTTCGGAAAACAGAAAGCAAGGGGCCTTGATCTGATTCTTCACCGCACAACCGTTGTGCTGGCAGTCTTGTTTTTCGTGTTAACGATTTCGCTTGCGTATATCGTATAAGGCAATGTTTGTATAAGGTCTGATTAATATCAGGCCTTTTTCTTGTTGAGAGACCGCGTTTGTTTCTCGCAAAACTGTGGAAAACTAAATTGAATGTGCAAAAAAGGGGTTATGAGCATGAAAATTGTGACACCAAAACCATTTACATTTAAAGGCGGAGACAAAGCGGTGCTTCTGCTGCACGGATTTACGGGAAATACGGCAGATGTCAGAATGCTTGGCCGCTACTTGAATGAGCGCGGCTACACTTGCCACGCGCCTCAATATAAAGGGCACGGCGTTCCGCCGGAAGAGCTGGTACATACGGGACCAAAAGATTGGTGGAAAGACGTCATGGACGGTTATGAGTATTTACGGTCTGAAGGCTATGAAAACATTGCGGCCTGCGGACTGTCGCTTGGCGGGGTTTTTTCATTGAAATTGGGTTACACTGTACCCATAAAGGGAATTGTACCTATGTGTGCGCCAATGCACATTAAAAGTGAAGAGGTTATGTACGAAGGAGTTCTCTCCTACGCGCGCAATTATAAGAAATTCGAAGGAAAACAGCCGGAGCAGATTGAAAAAGAAATGAAGGAGTTTGAAAAAACGCCGATGAATACGCTCAAATCGCTTCAGGAGCTGATTGCCGATGTGCGCAAAAACGTCGACATGATCTATTCCCCGACATTTGTGGTTCAGGCACGGCATGACCATATGATTAATACAGAAAGTGCAAACATCATTTACAACGAGGTGGAAACGGACGACAAACAGCTGAAATGGTATGAAGAGTCAGGACATGTCATTACGCTGGACAAAGAACGGGACCTCGTTCATCAGGATGTGTACGAATTTTTAGAGAAACTCGATTGGTAACAAACAGGAGGTCGGATAATGGAAAAAGAAGCGTTTATGGACCGTCTTCTCTCGTTCATGAAGGAAGAGGCGTACAAGCCCCTTACCGTTCAGGAACTTGAGGAGATGCTGAACATCACGGAAGCCGAAGAATTTAAAGAGCTGGTAAAAGCGCTGGTGGCGCTCGAGGAGACGGGTCAGATCGTCCGCACCAGAAGCAACCGCTACGGGCTTCCGGAAAAAATGAATTTAGTAAAAGGAAAAATTTCCGCGCATGCCAAGGGCTTCGCGTTTCTGCTGCCGGAAGATACCTCATTAAGCGACGTGTTTATTCCGCCGAATGAGCTGAATACGGCCATGAACGGCGATATCGTCATGGTGCGGCTCAACTCCCAGTCAAGCGGATCGAGACAGGAAGGCACTGTCATCCGAATTCTGGAAAGAAGCATAGACCGCGTCGTGGGCACATACACAGAAACGAAAAGCTTCGGCTTTGTCATTCCGGATGATAAAAAAATCACGAGCGATATTTTTATTCCGAAACATGCCAATAACGGCGCTGCGGAAGGCCATAAAGTCGTCGTGAAACTGACAAGCTATCCTGAAGGCAGAATGAACGCCGAAGGAGAAATCGTTGAAATACTCGGCCATAAAAATGACCCGGGCATTGATATTTTATCAATCATCCATAAGCACGGCCTGCCGGGAGACTTTCCGGCCGAAGCGATGGAGCAGGCAACAAGTACGCCCGACACCATCGATGAAAAAGACATAAAAGACCGCCGTGATCTCCGTGATCAGGTCATTGTCACCATTGACGGCGCGGATGCGAAGGATCTCGATGACGCCGTCACCGTGACAAAGCTTGATAACGGCAGCTACAAGCTCGGCGTCCATATTGCCGACGTCAGCCATTACGTCACGGAGAATTCCCCGATTGATAAAGAAGCGCTGGAAAGAGGGACAAGCGTGTACTTGGTAGACCGGGTCATCCCGATGATCCCGCACAGGCTGTCTAACGGAATCTGTTCTTTAAATCCGAAGGTCGACCGCCTGACGCTTTCCTGCGAAATGACAATCAACCAGCAGGGACAGGTGACGGAGCACGAGATCTTCCAAAGCGTCATCAAAACGACGGAAAGAATGACCTATTCAGATGTCAACCGAATCCTCACAGAAGACGACGCTGAGCTGAAAGAAAGATATGAGCCGCTCGTCCCGATGTTTAAAGACATGGAACGCCTGGCGGAAATTCTCCGGGCGAAACGGATGAACCGCGGCGCCGTGGATTTTGATTTTAAAGAAGCGAAGGTGCTCGTCGATGAGGAAGGCGCCGTAAAGGACGTCGTCATCAGAGAACGCTCAGTAGCCGAAAAGCTGATTGAGGAATTCATGCTTGTCGCAAACGAAACGGTGGCCGAACACTTCCATTGGATGAACGTGCCGTTTATTTACCGGATTCACGAAGAGCCGAACGCTGAAAAACTGCAAAAGTTCCTGGAGTTCGTCACGACATTCGGTTATATCGTCAAAGGGACAGCCGGAGACATTCATCCGCGCGCATTGCAAAGCATTCTTGACGAAGTCCGGGACCGTCCGGAAGAAACAGTGATCTCAACAGTCATGCTCCGTTCCATGAAGCAGGCGAAATACGACCCGCAAAGCTTGGGCCATTTCGGGCTGGCGACTGAATTTTATACACACTTCACATCGCCGATCCGCCGTTATCCTGACTTAATCGTTCACAGACTGATCAGAACGTATTTGATCAACGGACAATCGGACGAAGCAACTCAAGAAAAATGGGCCGAACGCCTCCCGGAAATCGCTGACCATACGTCAACGATGGAACGGCGCGCCGTTGACGCAGAGCGGGAAACGGACGATCTGAAAAAAGCGGAATATATGCTTGATAAAATCGGCGAGGAGTTTGACGGCATGATCAGTTCCGTCACGAATTTCGGAATGTTCGTCGAGCTGCCGAATACGATTGAAGGGCTTGTGCACGTCAGCTTTATGACGGATGATTATTACCGTTTTGATGAACAGCATTTCGCCATGATCGGCGAACGCACGGGCAACGTTTACCGGATCGGGGATGAAATCACGGTCAAGGTCGTGGACGTCAATAAAGATGAGAGAAACATCGACTTTGAAATTGTCGGCATGAAAGGCACCCGCCGTCCGAGAGAAACAACAGGCGACCGCAGAAAACGCGGCAGACCGGCGCGGAAACGTGTATTAAACAGCTATACCCCGGCTTCACCGCCGAAATCGGAGGAAAAAGGGGAATGGTTTACAAAACCGAAGAAGAAAAAGAAAAAACGCGGTTTCCAAAACGCGCCGAAACAAAAACGCAAAAAGAAGAAGTAAATGCGAAAAGCAAATGGGGCAAAATGCTCTGTTTGCTTTCTTTCGCAAGCCGCATTTTCATTGTCGCGGAACGCTCCATTTGCTAAAATAAAGCGTATCGCACACAGAACGGTTTTTGCGGAGAGAGGAGGATAAGGCATGCCAAAAGGATCAGGCAAAGTATTATCACAAAACAAAAAAGCAAATCATGATTACTTTATAGAAGAAACCTATGAAACAGGCATCGTGCTGCAGGGGACGGAGATTAAGTCCATCCGCGCCGGCCGCGTGAACATGAAGGATTCCTTTGCGAAAATCGAGCGCGGCGAAGTGTTCCTCCACAATATGCACATCAGCCCGTACGAGCAGGGAAACCGCTATAACCACGACCCGCTCCGGACGAGAAAGCTTTTGATGCACCGGAAAGAAATCAATAAGCTGATCGGCCTGACTAAAGAGAAGGGCTATTCCCTCGTGCCACTGAAGCTGTACTTGAAAAACGGCTTTGCCAAAGTATTAATCGGCCTCGGTAAAGGGAAGAAAACATACGATAAACGCGAAGATTTAAAACGAAAAGACGCTAAAAGAGAAATCGAAAGAGCGTTCAGAGACAGACAAAAAGGCTTCTGATGCGTGAGCCTTGATGTGATGACTGCCCTATGCTATACTGTTCACACATCAGATTCACAGGCTGTTTATTGAAGTAATTCCCAATTGAATTTGTCTGTGGTCATGATATAATAACAGTACAGCCAGTTGCGCAAGAGCTTGATAGATCTCCCGTATACCCTTAACAAGGGGACGTTACGGATTCGACAGGGATGGATCGAGCTTGAGCTGCGAGCCGAGAGGCGATCTCGTTAACACGCACCTAAATATAACTGGCAAAACTAAAAGTTTTAACCAAAACTTAGCACTAGCTGCCTAATAAACGCAGCGAGCTCTTCCTGACATTGCCTATGTGTCCGTGAAGAGCACATCTAAGTAGGCTACGCTTGCGTTCCCGTCTGAGAACGTAAGAAGAGACTGACAGACTAGCTCTCGGAAGGCCCGCCCGCAGGCACGAAGACGAGTGAAACACGAAATATGCAGGCTACGCTCGTAGACGCTTAAGTAATCGATGTTTCTGGACGTGGGTTCGACTCCCACCGTCTCCATACATAACACAAAAACCGCAGTGCCGTCATATGACCGCACTGCGGTTTTTTCATGCTGAAATAAAGGAGCAATTGATATGAAAGTTATCATAGACGGAAAAGATGTTACAAGTATAGAAGTTTTACACCGAATCTTAAAAGATGAATTAGATTTCCCGGACTATTATGGTGAAAATCTGAATGCCTTATGGGATTGTCTGACAGGCTGGATAGAATTTCCACTGACTTTGGTGTGGAAGAATTTTGAGACCAGTCAGAAGGAATTGGGTTCGGATGCTGATGATGTATTAAGGATATTAAAAAAGGCTCAGGAAGAGTTAGATGGTGAATTTTTCATTCAAATTGAGCAGCCGTCAGCCGGGACAACGGACAGGCACTAAAAAGTGCGTACTTCCCCTCATCCATTTTTCTATCCGATAATAGGGACGGAAGGTTTCAGGCTTTCGATTTCTGACCATATATAAGAAGAACTTGTGATAGGGAGGAATGGATGATGGATTTGCAGTTGAAAGGGAAGACGGCGCTTGTGACGGGATCGACGTCAGGCATCGGGAAGGCGATTGCGGCTTCTCTGATTGCGGAAGGTGCGGCGGTGATCATTAACGGCCGCCGTGAAGAAAAGGTAAACGAAACAATTCGGGAATTAGAGAAACAGACGCCGGATGCCCGTCTCTACCCGGCCGCCTTCGATTTAGGCACGGCGGAAGGATGCGGCGAGATTTTTCAGCAGTATCCTGATGTGGATATTCTCGTGAACAATTTAGGAATCTTTGAACCCGCGGAATATTTTGATATTCCTGACGAGGAGTGGCTCCGGTTTTTCGAGGTGAATATCATGAGCGGCGTGCGGCTGACACGCCGGTATGCAAAGCGGATGATTGAACGGAAGGAAGGGCGGGTGATTTTTATCGCGAGTGAAGCGGCCGTCATGCCTTCTCAGGAAATGGCCCATTACAGCGCCACGAAAACGACGCAGCTGTCGCTGTCACGCAGTCTGGCCGAGCTCACGGAAGGGACGAATGTGACGGTGAATACGGTCATGCCGGGCTCCACGAAAACAGAGGGCGTCGAAACGATGCTGGAGTCGCTTTATCCCGGTGAAAACCTGACAGTGGCTGAAGCGGAGAGACGATTTATGAAGGAAAATCGTCCGACGTCGATCATTCAGCGATTGATCCGTCCGGAGGAGATCGCCCATTTTGTCGCCTTTTTAAGCAGCCCGCTGTCGTCAGCCATTAACGGATCTGCTTTGCGGATCGACGGCGGCTTAGTGCGGAGCATTATATAAGATGAATATACAAAAACCCCCGCAAAGTGGCGGGGGTTTTTTAATGCGGATCACGTTGAAACCGGCTGATGATCCTGCTGATTAAATCTTTTGTGGCGGAGTCAAAATGCTCTTCTTTTTGGTTTGTCAACAGCCCGACCGGCGGTGAAATCGTTAAGTTACGGATCGGAATGACCTTCGTGCCTCCGATCGGCTCTGAGTGCGCCGTCGCCGTAAAGATCGAGACGCCGATATTTTCCCTGACATAATATTGGTGAGCCATGCTGCTGGTCAGCTCCATTTTTCGATAGCGGCTGCCGATGGCCCGCTGCAGGTGCTGTTCAATTTGAATCCGGATCGGGCAGTTGGCGGGCGTGAAAATCAGGCATTCATTTTCTAAGTCTTCGAGATTGATACTTGTTTTGGCTGCAAGGGGATGTCTGTCGGACACGATGACATTGAGCGAGTCATGGAAAAACGGATCGAAGTAATTTTCCAGAATCAGCTCCGGCTCGCCGCATACTGCAAAATCAATGGTACCCTCCAGCAGTTTGCGGCTGCATGTATTGGCGTCGTCCACGCTGACATTGACCGACATGTCCGGATAATCATTTAAGAAACCCCGCAGCACGGCAGGGAAGATCAGGCTTGCCGTCGGTTCGGATATGCCGATCTGAATAAGGCCGGCCTGGCCCTGTCTGATATCGGCCAGAGTATGGTCAAGCACCTCATACTGTGCGAGAAGCTGCCCGGCCCGCTCATGAAACAGCCGTCCCGCTCTTGTCAGTTTCAGCTTCTTTCCCCGTTCAAAAAGCTGCGCGCCTACATCCTGCTCCAGCTGTTTAATCCGCATTGAAATCGTCGGCTGTGAATAGTTCAGAATTTCGGCGGCCTTATAAAAGCTGCCTGACTGTACGATGGTATGAAACGTTTTAATGGTGCGTAATTCCAACGAAATCCCCTCCCGGCTGTTCATTAATTTTCTTGAACTTTCCCTTTAATTTTTTTGATTAGTCAAACAAATCAGTTTGCTTTATAGTATAAACAATCAAAGCTCAGTAAACAAATTGGAATTATATATATTTGCGGGGGAGAGTGAACGGAATGAGTGAAGACATATTTCGATTGGCTGAGAAAAAGGATGCGCCCGAGTTTTTAGAACTGCTGTACAGCGCGTTTCAGCCGATCCGCAATTTGGAGATTGACTGGCCGTCGGCGCGGGCTGACCTTGATATGGTAACAGAAAATATTGAAAATCATTCAGCCGTCGTGCTGGAACGGGACGGACGGCTTCTTTCAACCATTACGATCCGTTTTCCGTGGGAGAGTGACACACCTCCGTCAAAATATCCGTTTGTCTGGTGGTTTGCGACGCTTCCTGAGCTGAAGGGGCAGGGCATCGGCAGCAAACTTTTGACTTATGTGGAGGAACACGTGCTGCGGGATACGCTGAAGGCCCCGGCCATCACGCTCGGCACCTCGGCGCGCAAGCATCCCTGGCTATTGGATATGTACAGACGGAGGGGCTATGAAGTGTATTTTGAGCAGGAGAAAGACGGAGACATCGGGGTCATGATGAGAAAGGTGCTCATACCGGAGCGGTTTGACGCGTCGCTGTTAGGCACACCGACCTGGGCGCAATAATGAAAAAGCGGATCAGAGCCGGCTGTCTGCTTCTGCTGCTCGGCGCGCTGGCCGGGTGCGGACAAGGAGAAAGCACGAAAGCGGGGAGCGGCGTGCAGACCGTCATTGTCGGCACGGGAACTGATTTTCCGAACATTGCTTTTATGGATGAAAAAGGCGAACTGACCGGCTATGACATTGAAGTGATGAAAGCCATTGATAAACAGCTGCCGCAATACAAATTTGTCTTTAAGACGATGGATTTTTCGAATCTGCTCACAAGTCTCGGAAACCGGAAAATTGACGTGATCGCGCACAATATGGCGAAAAACAAGGAACGGGAGAAACGCTTTTTGTATCACAAAATCCCGTATAACTACTCGCCGATGTACATCACGGTGAAGGCGGATAATGCCGCGATACACACGCTCCGGGATTTAAAAGGAAAAACCGTCATCGTCGGCGCGACGTCAAACGCGGCGGATTATATGACGGCATACAACAAAGCCCACGGCAGCCCGATACATTTGAAATACGCCGGGCAGGGCAGCAATGATACAGCGAACCAAATTGAGACAGGACGCGCTGACGCCACCGTATCTACGCCGTTTGCCGTCGATTTTCAAAATAAGACGCACGCGTTCAAACAAAAGACGGTCGGTGATGTGCTGCTGGATACAGAAGTGTATTTTATGTTCAATAAAAACAGCCAAACCCTGGCGGACGATACGGATCGGGCGATTCAAAAGCTTGAGAAGGACGGTACATTGAAAAGGCTGAGTGAAAAATGGCTCGGCGCGGATTATTCAAAATCAAGTTTCACGAAATAATTGAAGCAGAAAACGGGGCGATCACATGAAAATAAAACTGGCGGTCATGTCATTAACAATTGCCGCAATGGCGGCGTTATCAGCCTGCGGCGCGGGCGGAGAGGCGGCATCAGGCAATCAGAAAAACGTGAAGAACATCACGGTCGGCACTGGAACTCAATTTCCGAATATTTGCTTTATTGATGATAAAGGAAAATTGACGGGCTATGATGTTGAGCTGGTGAAAGAGCTTGACAGGCGCCTGCCGGACTATCGTTTCACTTTTAAAACGATGGATTTCTCCAATTTGCTTGTCAGCCTCGGCCAGCATAAAGTCGATATCGTGGCTCATCAAATGGAGAAAAGCGCCGAACGGGAGAAAAAGTTTCTGTTCAATCAAGTCGCGTATAACAACTTCCCGCTGAAAATCACGGTGCTCCAAGAGAACGGGAACATTCACGGCATTGATGACTTGAAAGGAAAGCGGGTCATTACGAGTCCGACGTCAAACGGCGCGCTTGTGCTGAAGAAATGGAATGAAAAACACGGCAGTCCGTTTGAAATCGCCTATGCCGGCCAAGGTTCAAACGATGCGGCCAACCAGCTGAAATCCGGCCGCGCCGATGCAACGATTTCCACGCCGTTTGCTGTCGATTTCCAAAACAAAACGAGCACGGTCAAAGAAAAAACGGTCGGCGGGGTGCTGTCAAATGCCAAAGTGTTCTTTATGTTTAACAAAAATGAGCAAACGCTGAGTGATGACATTGATAAAGCGCTCAAGGAAATCATTGATGACGGCACGCTCAAAAAGCTGAGTGAAAAGTGGCTCGGCGCGGATTATTCAAAGGAGCAATATTAAGTGAAAAAGAGAGGGATCGGCAATGGAAAAAGCGTTTGATATCAGTATGATCGAATCCTTTGTGCCGACATTGCTCGGGTATTTGCCCATCACGCTGTATATATTGGCGGTGTCTTTGCTGTTCGGCTTTCTATTGGGGCTGCTTTTGGCCCTGCCCCGCATCTATCGCATTCCCGTGCTGAATCAGATCGCGAAGCTGTATATCTCTTTTTTCAGAGGAACGCCCATTATGGTGCAGTTGTTTATTGTATTTTACGGCATTCCGGCGCTCACGGCGCTCGCCGGAATTGACACTTCCAAAATGGACCCTTTGTATGCGGCCATCGCCACGTACGTGCTGAGCAGCGCGGCTAGAGCGGCGGAAATCATCAGGGGAGGTGTGAACAGTGTCGACCGCGGACAGGCGGAGGCGGCGTTCAGCATCGGGCTGAACGGGGTGCAGACATTCCGGCGCATCATTCTGCCGCAGGCGCTCGTGCAGGCTTTTCCTAACATCGGGAATATGGTGATCGGTTTTTTAAAAGATACGTCACTCGCTTTTTCAATCGGAGTGATGGATATGTCGGGCAGAGGTCAGACATTGATAACGTCGAGCAATCATTCTCTTGAAGTGTATATCTCGCTTTCTGTTTTGTATTACGCGGCCGCCCTTTTATTTGAATGTGTCTTCAGATGGTGTGAAAAACGAATCAAGAAAGATGAGACGCGCCTTGTGACGGTTTTTGACATGAGCGCGCACAGCTGAAAAGGAGGGAGAACATTGGAGCTGGACATTCCGTTTATCGGCACTGCGATAAAACAAATGATGAAAACCGTTCCGCTTACACTGGCAATGACGGTCATTCCGATTATTGCCGGATTTTTCATAGCTCTCGGCAATATCACGGTGCGTATATTCCGCATCAAATGGCTGCTTGCCTTCTCAGCGTTTTACGTGTCTTTTTTTCGAAGCACCCCGGCGATTCTCCATATTATGCTGATTTATTTAGGCGTTCCGCTGATTGCCGATCATTTCAGCCGCACCTTTCATCTCGGCTGGTCGGCCAATCAGATTCCGGTCGCCGTGTTTGTCATCATGGCACTGTCATTAACGGCAGGCGCCTATATGACGGAAATTCTCCGATCAGGGATCATGGCCGTCGATACGGGGCAGGCGGAAGCGGCTTATTCAATCGGCCTGACACGGGGCCAGATGATTCGGCGCGTGATTCTGCCGCAGGCGTTCATGATATCACTGCCGAATTTCACCAACATAGGCATCGGTTTTTTGCATACCACTTCAATCGCGGCAATCGTTGCAGTGCCTGAAATTACAGGAACGGCGACGATTGCGGCATCCGATAACTATGCGTTTTTGGAAGCATTTATCGGGGCGGCCGTCATCTATTGGGGATTAACGCTGATTCTCGAGGCCGTAAACACTTTGGCGGAAAAAAGAGCGGCCAGATATCAAGGAGGCGCAGTATGATCGAAATCCGAAACATTCAGAAACACTTTGGCAGTCATCACGTGCTAAAAGGGATCAATTTAAGTGTCCGGAAAGGGGAAGTCGTGACCATCATCGGTCCGAGCGGCTCGGGGAAAACAACGTTTCTGCGCTGCCTTAATTTACTTGAGCGGCCGGATGAGGGCGCCATTTCCGTACATGGTGAAGTCATTAACTGCAAAAAGCCGGCCAAAAAAGACATTCTTAGATTGAGGAAACAGACGGCGATGGTTTTTCAGCAATATCATTTGTTTTCGCATAAAACGGCAATTCAAAAAGTCATGGAAGGCCTGACGGTCGCAAGGAAAATGAAAAAAACAGATGCGTACGCCATTGCGGAGCGTGAACTGGCCAAGGTGGGGCTTCAGGACAAATTGCACGCCTATCCGAATCAGCTGTCGGGAGGCCAAAAGCAGCGGGTCGGAATTGCCAGGGCGCTTGCCATTCATCCTGATGTGATGCTGTTTGATGAACCGACCGCAGCCCTCGATCCGGAGCTTGTCGGCGAAGTGCTTGAGGTGATGCTTAACATTGTGCGGACCCGCGCCACCATGATCATTGTTACTCATGAAATGGAATTCGCCAGAAGAGTGTCCGACCAAATTGTGTTTATGGAAGAAGGAGCAATCGTGGAACAAGGAACGCCTGAAGAGGTCTTTTACAAGACGAAAAAAGAAAGAACGAAGAAGTTCCTCCGCCGCGTTCTTCCTGATTACGGTTATGACATAAAAGAACACATAAAGGAGCCTGTCGTATGATTCGTTTAAGCATTTTAGACCAAAGTGTCACCGCGGAAAACCAAACCGCAGAAGAAGCTTTGCGGCAAACGGTGAGATTGGCTCAAGAGGCCGAACAATACGGATATGACCGTTTCTGGGCGGCGGAGCATCATAACAATGAAGAGATAGCGGGATCAGCACCGGAAATTGTCCTGGGGTATCTGGCCTCCAGTACGAAAAAAATCCGCCTCGCATCCGGCGGGGTGATGCTGCAGCATTACAGCCCTTATAAAGTGGCGGAGCAGTTCCGGGTTTTGTCCGCCCTTGCCCCCGGCCGTATAGCGCTCGGTGTCGGCAAAGCGCCCGGCGGATTTCAGCTGTCAACCGATGCGCTGCAGCGCGAGCTTATTCAGCCCGCCCGTTTATTTGAAGAAAAGCTTGAGGAGCTGACTCATTTCATCCGCAATGATTTTCCGGACTCGCATCGCTACGCGTCATTGCGGCCGGCTCCGCATACTGAGTATGCGCCTGACATCTTTTTGCTCGGCGGCAGCACAGAAAGCGCGATCACAGCGGCCAAACTCGGCATTTCCTTCGTTTTCGCCTATTTCATAAACGGTGAAGACGCTGCGTTAGAAAAAGCGCGCCAAGCCTTTGACGAACATCTGCCGAAAGGGGCAAAAGCGGAATTCCACCTTGCGCCGATGGTCTTTACCGCGCATACAAAAGCGGAAGCGGAAAAACACGTCGTATCGCGTGAATCGGTCAAAATCATTCTCGAAGACGGCAAAAAGGTGAATGTCGCTTCCCGAAAACAAGCGGATGCGTTTCTTGAACAAGTTACGCAGCCATATAAGCTGATCACACAAAAGACGGGTGTGATTGCCGGGACAAAACAAGAGATCGCTTCCGAGCTGAGACGGTTATCGGTTCAATACAGCATTACCGATTTTGTGATTTTGTCGCCTATCAAAAATGCTGAAGAAAAACGGCTGTCTTATCGGCTGTTAAGTGAAGCGGTGCAGCCGGCCGCACAATTACAGGAGGGATGAACATGAGTCATGAAGCAAATGTAGTGGTTTGGAGCAAAAAGGGCTGTGCGTATTGCGATGAAGTGAAAGGATATTTGCGGGAAAAGGCCATTGCGTACGAAACAATTGATGTGACGGAGCGGGATGAATTGCGTGACGTGCTTCAGACTAAGTACGGCATCCGCCATGTCCCCGTCGTTGAAATCGGCAGCGGTGACAGGCGGGTGTATCAGGCCGTTACTCAAGTCGGCATTGAACACGTAGAACGGGCGCTTGCCGATTACGAGGGGAAAAAGGGGGAGAGAAAATGAGCCGGACGGATCTTATTCAATTCGGAGCCATGATTCACGGTGTCGGCGGTACAACGGACGGGTGGCGTCATCCCGACGTCGATCCGTCAGCAAGCACGAATGCGGCGTTTTACAGGCAAAAAGCGCAGACCGCTGAAAGAGGGCTGTTCAGCTTTGCTTTTATTGCGGACGGCTTGTTCATTTCTGAAAAGTCCATCCCGCATTTCTTAAATCGGTTTGAGCCGATCACCATTTTATCGGCGCTTGCCGCTTCTACAACCCATCTTGGTTTAATCGGCACATTTTCCACATCGTTCACTGAGCCGTTCACCATCGCAAGACAGCTCATGTCTCTTGACCATATCAGCGGCGGCCGGGCGGGCTGGAATCTCGTCACTTCTCCGCAGGCGGGGGCTGCGCGCAATCACAGCAAGGAAAGCCTTCCCGACCACAGCCGGCGTTACGCCATCGCCCAAGAACATGTGGACGTGGTGCGCGGTCTGTGGAATTCCTGGGAAGAAGATGCCTTCGTCCGCAACAAAGAAACCGGACAGTTTTTTGATCCTGACAAACTGCATCGTCTGTATCACAAAGGCGAGTATTTTCAAGTGGAGGGCCCGCTGAATATCGGCCGGTCCAAACAGGGAGAGCCGGTCGTTTTCCAAGCGGGGTCTTCAGAAACCGGCCGGTCGTTTGCCGCGCGGAATGCCGATGCAGTCTTTACGCACTCCAATTCACTTGAGGAAACGAAAGCTTTTTATGATGATGTGAAGAAGCGGGCGGCGGATTACGGCCGGGACGCTTCCAAACTGCGGATCTTTCCGGGAATCAGTCCGATTATAGCCGGCTCACAAGAAGAAGCGGAAGCGAAATATCAGGAATTCGCCGAGCTGATTCCGATAGAGAACGCCGTTAAATATGTGGCCAGATTTTTTGACGATTATGATCTGAGCCGTTTTCCGCTGGATGAGCCGTTCCCTGATTTGGGCGACATCGGGAAAAACGCGTTTCAAAGCACGACAGACCGCATCAAAAGAGATGCGAAAGCCCGGAATCTTACGCTGCGTCAAGTGGCGCGCGAAGCCGCGTTTCCGCGAACCCTCTTTATCGGCACACCGGAAGGGGTGGCGTCGTTAATTGAAACATGGTTTCAGGCAGAGGCCGCGGACGGCTTTATCATTCAATCTGACATCCCGGGCACACTTGAAGCCTTTGTGGATCATGTCATACCGATCCTTCAGGAAAAGGGGCTGTACCGAAAAAGCTATCCGGCGGATACACTGCGGGGGAATCTCGGATTGGATATTCCGGTCTGCAAACCAAATCCGATTTTGAGCAGAAACTAAATGTTTCTGCTTTTTCTGCTGCTTCCAACCCCCGTCATTAAAGCATTTCAAAAAAAATATACTGATTTCGAGATATTATTGTTGCTAAAAGATTTTTTTGTAACTATAATTATTACAGAACTGATCAGTATAAAAAACATTCATATTTCATAATAAATATGTGTGTAATCTGAAAACGAAAGGGCTGTTTACAATGGCAAAAGTACTTTATATCACTGCTCATCCTCATGATGAAAAGACATCTTACAGCATGGCGACAGGAAAAGCGTTTATCGATTCTTATAAAGAATCAAACCCGAATGATGAGGTTGTACATATCGACCTTTACAAAGAAAACATTCCTCATATCGACGCGGATGTATTCAGCGGCTGGGGAAAACTTCAATCCGGCACAGGTTTTGAAGAGCTTTCTGAAAATGAAAAAGCGAAAGTCGGCCGTCTGAACGAGCTGAGCGATCAATTCGCATCTGCTGACAAATACGTATTCGTTACACCGCTTTGGAACTTCTCATTCCCGCCTGTTATGAAAGCGTACCTTGATTCTGTAGCTGTAGCCGGAAAATCATTCAAATATACAGAACAAGGCCCGATCGGTCTGTTGACAGACAAAAAAGCGCTCCACATTCAGGCGCGCGGAGGCTATTACTCTGAAGGCCCGGCGGCTGACATGGAAATGGGCCACCGTTACATCGGCATCATGATGAACTTCTTCGGCGTTCCTTCTTTTGACGGTTTAATCGTTGAAGGCCATAATGCTGAACCGAATAAAGCACAGCAAATTAAAGAAGATGCGATTGCCCGCGCGAAAGAAGCCGGAAAATCATTCTAATCTAAAAAAACCTCCCAGCTGATACGGCTGGGGGGTTTTTTATATTAAAGGGCAATCGTCCGTTTTTGTTCGCTGCTTTTCATCACCGCTTCAATGACACGGATGACATCGATGCCTTCTTCCGCCGTAACAGGAAGCGGTTTTCCGTTTAAGATGCTGTCTGCCAGCCGTTTGTAGTACGTAAGGTAAGATCCGTTCTCAGAGGGGATTGTTTCTGTATGTCTTTTTTCATCCGCTGCGGTTGTCAGCTCACCGAAGCTGTCAGGGTCATCGGCGCCCCAGTTCTCGTCAATCGGCTTTTGGCCGGCTGAAAGCGCAGCTTCCTGTCCGTCCTTTCCGTATTTGATAAAGCTTGCATTCCGTCCGTGAATCTGATAGCGCGGGCCGCTTGCCGCATTCATGGAGCCGGATTGAAGAATAACCTGAAGCTTGCCGTAATGGAGGGCGGCCAGAAACCAATCGGCCGTTTCACTGTTGTCCCGCTGTTTCATCACATGTGCGGTGACGGATTCCGGCATTCCGAAAAGCAGGAGTGTCTGGTCAATAATATGTGAACCGAGATCATACAGTGTTCCCGTGGCGGGTCCGCTTTTTTCGCGCCATCTTTCTTGTACAACCGGGTTGTATAGATCGTAGTTGACTTGATATGTATGAATGTCTTGAAGCGCCCCGTCCCGAATCAGCTTTTGAATCGTTAAAAAGTCATTGTCCCAGCGCCGGTTGTGATACACGCTAAGCAAGACGCCTTTATTTTCAGCCGTTCTTCTCAGCTCCTCCGCTTCTGCTGAAGTCGCCGTCATCGGCTTTTCCACGACGGTGTGTTTCCCCGCAAGGAGACATTTCATCGCTGATTCATAATGCATTCCGCTCGGTGTCGTAACGATGACGAGATCAATATCAGGGTCACCGGTGATGTCTTCAATCTTGCGCACGGCTTCAGCCCCCGGCAGATCACGTTTGACCTCATCCGTTCTGGAGGTCATGACTTTTTTGATCTGATAATCATCAAGGACGTCCAAAAGCGGCGCATGAAAGACTTTCCCCGACAGACCATATCCCAATATGCCAACCTGTATCGTTTTCAATGAACTTCCCCCTCTTGATATGTGATAACAATATATACCCCGCGGGTGTACTGGTAAAACTTGTGTGTTGAAAATTTTTTACACCGGTTTTTCAAGTCTGTATAATAAAGATAACGAAGAAAAAAACGAGGTGGAAAATGGACAAACATACCGAACATCAATCGTTAAATCATAAAAGCGCCAAGGAAAAAGACCAGATTCTGAACCGGCTGAAACGGATTGAAGGCCAAGTCAGGGGCATTCAGAACATGGTGGAAAACGAACGATATTGCGTGGATATTCTCGTGCAGATTTCAGCCGTTCAGGCGGCCATGCAAAAAGTCGCGTTTCATCTGCTGGAAGATCACGCCCATCACTGCGTAGCCGGCGCCATTGAGAGCGGAAACGGGGAGCAGGCGATTGCCGAGCTGCTGGATGTCGTGAAAAAAATCGCGAAATCATGAAATAAAATGTTTTGAAATACCCTACAGGGGTATGGTAACATGAAGAAGAAAAAACAAGACGTGGAGGGAATCATCATGGAACAAAAAACACTGCAAGTCGAAGGCATGTCCTGTCAGCACTGCGTCAAAGCAGTAGAGACCGGAGTAGGAGAACTGAACGGAGTGACGGAGGTTCAGGTGAAATTGGAAGCCGGACAGGTGGATGTGACGTTTGATGAGAACAAAGTCTCCGTATCAGATATAAAAGACGCGATTGAAGATCAAGGTTATGACGTCGTATAAGGTTTATCGCGCTTCGGGAACGGGCGCGGTTTTCTTTTATGAAAATGATACCCCCTGGGGGTTTGTGAGAAGAGGTGAGGGCATTGAGTGAACCAAAAGAAATGACTATTCAAGTGGGAGGCATGACATGCGCCGCCTGCGCTTCAAGAATTGAAAAAGGACTGAAACGGATGGACGGCGTCAATGACGCTTCCGTCAATCTTGCGCTTGAGACCTCAAATATTTCCTATCAGCCTGACAAAATCGAAGCTGGCGCCGTAAAGGATAAAATTGGAAAACTCGGCTATCACGTCGTGACGGAAAAAGCCGATTTTCAGATTGAAGGCATGACGTGCGCCGCCTGCGCCAATCGGATTGAAAAGCGCCTGAACAAAATAGAGGGCGTTGTGGGCGCGCCGGTGAATTTCGCCCTTGAAACGGTCTCCGTTGAATACAACCCTAAAGAAGTGACACCGAAAGAACTGAAAGAGACCGTGGCAAAACTCGGCTATCGATTAGAAGATAAGGAAGCGGACGGCCAAGACGGCGGATTATCTCAAAAGGAAAAAGAACAGCGTAAACAGCTGATCAGGCTGATATTTTCTGCCGTTCTCTCCTTTCCGCTTCTATGGTCGATGGTCAGCCATTTTTCTTTTACTTCTTTTATCTGGATGCCGGATATCCTGATGAATCCGTGGCTGCAATTCGCGCTTGCCACCCCGGTGCAGCTCGTCATCGGCTGGCCTTTTTATACGGGAGCGTACAAGGCGCTTAGAAATAAAAGCGCCAATATGGATGTTCTCGTTGCCCTCGGAACGACGGCCGCTTACGCGTACAGCCTGTACATGACGATTGCGTCTCTCGGGCGAAACGGCCATGCCGAGGGGCTTTATTATGAAACGAGCGCCATTTTGCTGACTTTGATTTTGCTTGGAAAGCTTTTAGAGATGAAAGCAAAAGGCCGCTCATCAGAAGCGATTAAAAAGTTAATGAAGCTTCAGGCGAGGACGGCGGCGGTCGAGCGGGAAGGGAAGGTACAGGTGATTCCGATTGACGAGGTCCGGACGGGGGACATCGTATACGTGAAACCGGGAGAACGCGTTCCTGTCGATGGCGAAGTGATTGAAGGCCATTCCGCGATTGATGAATCGATGATTACGGGAGAAAGCATGCCTGCAGATAAGTCTCCGGGGAGCACCGTCACTGGGGCGACGATCAATGCAAATGGCTTTCTCAAAATCAGAGCGGTGAATGTCGGGAAAGATACCGCGCTTGCACACATTATTAAAATCGTGGAAGAAGCCCAAGGATCAAAAGCGCCCATTCAGCGGCTCGCGGATCACATTTCAGGCATTTTCGTCCCGATTGTGCTGGGATTGGCCGTGATGACTTTTCTCATTTGGTATGTATGGGCGTCTCCGGGACAGTTTTCTGAAGCGATCGGCAAATTCATCGCCGTGCTTGTCATTGCCTGTCCGTGCGCACTCGGGCTCGCCACTCCGACGAGCATTATGGCGGGCTCCGGCCGCGCAGCTGAATTCGGCATTCTCTTTAAAGGCGGAGAGCACTTAGAAAAGACCCAGCGTCTGACGACAATCGTACTGGATAAAACCGGAACGGTGACAAACGGCAGACCGGTGCTGACAGACGCCGTACCGGCAGCGGGAATGAACGAAGAGGAGCTCCTGCGGCTTGCGGCCGCCGCTGAAGCGGGATCGGAGCACCCGCTTGGAGAAGCCATCGTTTCAGGAGCCGAAAAACGCGGGATTTCCATTCCGAAACTAACCCGTTTCCAAGCCCGGATCGGTTCCGGAATCTATGCAGAGGCTGACGGGAAAACGATTCTTGCCGGATCAAGACGGCTGATGGAATCGGAACACATTGAACATGAAGCATTGCTTCCGCACATGACCCGCTTGGAGGCGGAAGGAAAAACGGTGATGCTCATTAAGGCAGACGGCAAAGCGGCGGGGCTTATCGCAGTCGCCGATACGATCAAAGAAACATCTCAGGCTGCGGTGAAACGCCTGAAGGATATGGGCCTTGACGTCATCATGATGACCGGTGACAACCAAAAGACGGCGGAAGCCATTGCTAAAGCCGCAGGCATCGGCAGCGTGATTGCCGAAGTGCTTCCCGAACAAAAGGCAGCGGAGATTTCCCGGCTGCAAAAAGAAGGCCGGCGCGTGGCAATGGTCGGCGACGGCATCAATGATGCTCCGGCGCTGGCTGTGGCCGATATCGGGATGGCCATCGGCACCGGCACCGATATCGCAATGGAAGCAGCGGACATTACGCTGATTCGCGGAGACCTGAACGGCATTGCCGACGCCATCGGCATGAGCAGGCTGACTATGAGAAACATCAAGCAGAATTTAGGATGGGCATTGGGCTACAACACCATAGGCATTCCGATTGCGGCAGCCGGCTTTCTGGCTCCGTGGGTGGCAGGCGCCGCCATGGCGTTCAGCTCGGTATCGGTCGTCCTTAATGCTTTGCGTTTACAGAAGGTGAAAAAAGACAAAATCGGCTGATGCCGGTTTTGTCTTTTTTATTGACACTTTATTCAAAACTTGCATATAATATAGAAAACAACTATATGAACATATGCTCATATATATAATTTCGTTTAGCTGCATTGATATTATGGGAATCCTATTACGGAAAGTAGGGTGAGTCGAAAATGAAAGCGGCAAAAGGTGAATTTGTGTTAGACGGACTTGATTGCAGCAACTGTGCAAAAAAAATAGAAAACGGCGTAAAAGCCATTGACGGCATCGACGGCTGTGCTGTCAATTTTGCGGCAAGCACCATTACAGTTTCGGCCGGGGGCAAAGATGAGCAATGGATGAAAGATGAAGTTGCAAAAAAAGTAAAGTCCATTGATCCTCATGTGACCGTCCGTTCGAAGCATGAAGACAAACCTGGCGAGGATGAATACCGCAAAAAGCTGCAGCTGATGCTAGTGAGATTGGCGGCGGGCGCCGTTTTGGCCGTCATCGCTTACTTCGCGCACACAGGCGCCGTCCTTGAGTTTCTGCTCTTTTTTGCTTCATATTTGATCATCGGCGGCGATATCGTAGCCAGAGCGGGGAAAAATATTGTCCGCGGCCAGGTATTTGATGAGCATTTTCTGATGGCGCTTGCGACAATCGGCGCATTTATCATTCATCAGTATCCGGAAGGCGTCGCGGTCATGCTGTTCTACCAAATCGGTGAATTGTTTCAGGGGGCGGCCGTCAGCCGATCCAGAAAATCGATCAGCGCGTTATTGGACATCCGTCCTGAGTACGCCAATGTGAAAACGGAAAACGGCATGACTGCCGTTCCGCCGCAGGAGGTCAAAGTCGGACAGGTCATCGTCGTGAATCCCGGAGAACGGATTCCGCTGGACGGAAAGGTGCTGAGCGGCTCATCGATGGTTGATACATCCGCTTTAACGGGCGAATCCGTGCCGAGAAAAGCGGAGCCGGGCCAAGATGTGATGGCCGGATTTATGAACCAGAACGGCGTGCTTCATATTGAAACCTCTAAAGGATATGAAGACTCCGCCGTATCAAAAATATTGGATCTGGTCGAAAATGCGGCCGGACGCAAAGCGAAAACGGAAAACTTTATTACGAAGTTTGCCAAGTACTATACACCGGCCGTTGTCATTGTCGCGGTGCTTCTCGCCTTTTTACCGCCGCTTTTCGTGCCGTCAGCCGCGCTGTCCGACTGGGTGTACCGGGCGCTGATTTTCCTTGTGATTTCTTGTCCGTGCGCACTCGTCGTCTCCATTCCGCTCGGGTTTTTCGGCGGTATTGGAGCCGCGTCTAAAGCAGGGGTGCTCGTGAAAGGCAGCAACTATTTAGAAGCGCTCAATCAGGTGGCATACGCCGTGTTTGATAAAACGGGAACCTTAACGAAAGGCAATTTCGCCGTTACTGATATCAAACCGGCGGCAGGATTTACGCAAGACAGCCTGCTTCATGCGGCTGCGCTTGCCGAAGTCCATTCCAATCATCCGATTGCTTCATCCATCCGTGAGGCTTACAATCAACCGCTCGCGGCTGAGGAGATTGAAGAATATGAAGAAATACCCGGACACGGCATTCGGGTGAAAACCGGCGGATCAACGATTTTGGCCGGAAATCAAAAACTGATGGCAAAAGAACAAATCGCTTTCGGCACAGCTGAAAACAACGGAACCGTCGTTTACGTTGCCGTTGATCAGCAATATGCGGGGGCGATCGTGATCGCCGATGAAATCAAAGAGGACGCCAAACAGGCCATTGCCCGTTTAAAAGCGCTCGGCGTCAAACGGACAGTGATGCTGACGGGTGATTCAAAGCAGACCGGTGAAGCGGTCGGCCGCGAGCTCGGTATTGATGACGTGTATACAGAACTGCTGCCGGGAGACAAAGTAGACCGAGTCGAAGAACTCGAAGCGGCGCTTGCACCGAATGAAAAA
This sequence comes from Bacillus amyloliquefaciens DSM 7 = ATCC 23350, assembly GCF_000196735.1. Classification (GTDB taxonomy): domain Bacteria; phylum Bacillota; class Bacilli; order Bacillales; family Bacillaceae; genus Bacillus; species Bacillus amyloliquefaciens. Next base: position 3,254,539 of record NC_014551.1, on the reverse strand, counting down.
CTGATGTTTGTCGGTGATGGGATTAACGATACGCCTGTGCTTGCCAGAGCTGACATCGGAGCTGCCATGGGGGCTCTCGGTTCTGATGCCGCCGTCGAAGCGGCCGATGTCGTCCTGATGACAGACCAGCCGTCAAAAGCAGCCGAAGCCATCCGGATTGCACGCCGCACACGCCGGATCGTCTGGCAGAATATTGGATTTGCTTTAGGCGTAAAAATCATTTTTCTCCTGCTTGGCGCATTCGGATTCGCCACCATGTGGGAAGCGGTCTTTTCAGATGTAGGCGTCACGCTGATCGCCGTTGCCAACGCGATGCGCGTCATGAGAGTGAAAGCGGAATAATTGTCAAAGATAATTCGTTTTTCAGGGTTTTCTTAAACAAGGTTGTCTTGGTAAAATAGAGAAGCGGGCCATCCGGCATCCGCTTCTTTTTTATTTTAAAAACAATGAGGTGTCTGAGTGAAAAAGAAACAATCGTCTGCGAAATTTGCGGTGATTCTGACGTTAATCGTTGTCGTTTTATTTGCGGCCATCGTAATTATTAACAACCAAACGGAAAAAGCGGGCGAAACAGTCGCCGAACAGCCTTCCATTAAAGGACAGCCCGTGCTTGGCAAAGACAGCGCGCCTGTGACGGTAGTTGAATTCGGAGATTACAAATGTCCGTCATGCAAAGTATTTAACAGCGATATCTTTCCGAAAATCAAAAAAGATTTTATCGATAAAGGCGACGTGAAATTTTCATTTGTGAACGTCATGTTCCACGGAACCGGCTCGCGTCTGGCGGCACTTGCTTCAGAAGAGGTGTGGAAGGAAGACCCGGCATCATTCTGGGCTTTCCATGAAAAGCTGTTTGAAGAGCAGCCGTCAAGCGAACAGGAATGGGTCACGCCTGCATTGCTTGAAAAGACGGTCAAAAGCACCGCGAAAAAGGTTGATCCTGACAAGCTGAAGGAAAACCTTGATAAAGAAACCTTCGCAACAGAGCTGAAAGCTGACACTGACCTGAATGATAAATTAAATATCACGGCGACACCGACGATTTACGTAAATGACAAAGTGATTAAAGACTTCGCTAATTATGAGGAGATTTCAAAAACGATTAAGAAAGAGCTGAAAAATGAAAAATAGAATCGTATTTTTATATGCTTCTTGGGTAATAGCTCTTGTTGCCATGCTCGGCAGCCTATATTTCAGCGAGATCAGAAAATTCATACCGTGCGAGCTGTGCTGGTATCAAAGAATTCTCATGTACCCGCTTGTCCTGATTTTAGGAATCGCCACCTTTCAGGGTGACACGCGCGTGAAAAAATATGTGCTCCCGATGGCCGTCATCGGTGCGTTTATATCGATCATGCATTACCTTGAGCAGAAGGTGCCCGGTTTCAGCGGCATCAAGCCATGCGTCTACGGCGTACCTTGCTCATCTGAATATATTAACTGGTTCGGTTTTATTACCATTCCATTCTTAGCATTGACGGCATTTATTCTCATTATTGTCTGCATGTGTTTTGTCAAAGCGGAACGCACGGCAAAATAAAGAGCCTGCTCCATGGGAGCGGCTCTTTTTCTATTATCTGTACCAAGCTTTGTTTGTCTCAATCTGTCTGTTATGGGAACTGTCCCAAATATCTACGGAATAGGCATAATCATAATTCATGACGCAGCGGATGCCGCTGCCTTGGGCGTCATGCTGAAGTCCGAAATTATGGGAAAACTCGTGCTGGGCCGCTTTCGCCGTGTTGGCCGTTCCTTGATCTAGGTTCACGCTGAAGGCCGGGCCGCTCGGTTTGCCGTTATATACATACGCGATACCGCCGGCGTCAAAACTCGATTTTGCGGTAAAACCGACGACAAAATGATAATTTTGATTTCTGAAGCTGCTTTGGAGATTCGATAAAATCTGAGAACTGTTTGAGCCGGAGGAATTCCAGGCTTGCACGGCCTGTACGACAAAATCAATGTTATGATCACGGTTGAAGGCGACATCAGCCTGCTCCACGATCTGGACGATTCGCGTTTGCCAGTCGCTGTATTTGGCGCGGTATTCAGCGTCCGCCACCGCCAGTACTCTGACCTTCTGAGAGCCCGTGCTGGCTTTAGTTGAGGCTTTATCCTGATTGACATTGGCATCGAATCGTTTCGTGCCGACCTGCTTACCGTTTTCATCCAGAATTTTTGTATCAACCGTCTGTTCAATCTGAACCGGGCCTTTCAGATCTTTAAAATGATCGGCTTTCGGAAGCGGGTCCGTATACACCGTTTTGGCCGGCTCCGCATGAGTGTGCGAATGCGTATGGTTTTCGGCTGACGGCAGGCCGGGAATTAATCCGGCGGCCAATAAAACTGGAAAAACAAGTGAACTGATTTTCATCTTATAACCCCCCTTTTTTGTTAAGAGAAAGTATTCAATGTAACTTCCAATAAACCTCCTAATATAGTATAAAATAGGAAAATATTCTCGCCTCCAGATATGATGAATGCAGTTGTCCCGATTTTGGAATCAGAATCTTTCAAAAATAAGGTTGATTTTAAGAGAAAGCGATTATAAAATCTAATGGTCGTCAGAAAATTTAACAAATAAAAAGGAGCATATGGAATGGCCTGGGAGCTGCTTAGTGTAATCGGCATCATTGCGTTTGCGGTCAGCGGAGCGATTGTTGCGATGGAAGAGGAGTATGATATTTTAGGCGTGTATATCTTGGGGATTGTAACAGCGTTCGGCGGCGGAGCCATCCGAAACCTGCTGATCGGTGTTCCGGTCTCCGCCTTGTGGGAGCAAGGCGCGTTTTTTCAAATCGCTCTCGCATCAGTTACGATTGTCTTTTTATTTCCGAAGCTGCTGTTAAGACATTGGAGTAAATGGGGAAACGTATCCGATGCCATCGGGCTTTCGGCGTTTGCCATCCAAGGCGCTTTGTATGCCGTAAAAATGGGCCATCCGCTCAGTGCAGTGGTTGCGGCCGCGGTGCTGACCGGAAGCGGGGGCGGCATCATACGGGATCTGCTCGCGGGCAGGAAGCCCCTTGTGCTCAAGTCGGAAATTTATGCAGTCTGGGCCGCACTCGGAGGATTAATCGTGGGCCTCGGCTGGGCCGGGAATGCCGCAGGTTTGTATGTGCTGTTCCTAGTGCTTGTGGCATGCCGCATCTGCAGTTATGTTTTCAGGTGGCGCCTGCCGATTCGTTCCTATCATATAGATCAGTAAAAAACCGATTTCATAAAAGAAATCGGTTTTTTTGCATAACGGATAAAAAAGACGCCCGATATGATAAGAAAAAGGGTATTTGACTATAATGATGAATAATATGTTTGTGTAAAGAAAGCCGGATTTGTCAGCTTGATGTCGGAGGTGCCGCTGATGGCAAAACGTGATGAAGAATGGAAAGAAGAGCAGGAAAGAATCAATTTTGTCATGAAGGAACTGGATCAGAAACAAACGCGTCTTGAAGCATCATCGGGCCGGATTGAAGCAGGATATTGTCGGTTTGAGAAAAACGTTTTGGGATGATGTCACGGTTAATTTGGATGATGCCCATGAAGCGGCGGAAACATTTTCAAGCATTAAACAGCAGGCTGAAATGCTTTCAGAACGTGAACGGACGCATCGGCTTCAATACCGGCAGCTTCAAAAAATCCAAAAGCTGAAAGCCTCTCCTTACTTCGGCCGTGTCGATTTTACGGAAAAAGGGGAGTCCTCTGCCGAGCAGATTTATATCGGGCTGACTTCTTTAATGGATGAAACCAATGAGCATTTTCTCATTTACGATTGGCGTGCGCCCATTTCATCTCTTTACTATCAATATTCCCCGGGAAAAGCCCGCTATGAAGTTCCGGAAGAAACGATAGAAGGGGACATCACACTGAAGCGGCAGTTTATCATTAAAAACGGGACGCTTAAAGCGATGTTTAACACGGATATGACGATTGGTGACGAAATGCTGCAAGAGGTGCTGAGCGGCCATTCCGGCCAGCAGATGAAAAACATCGTGTCAACCATCCAAAAAGAACAGAATGAAATAATTCGTGATGAAAAAAGCAAATATCTCATCGTTCAGGGAGCCGCCGGAAGCGGGAAAACATCCGCGGCGCTTCAGCGGGCCGCTTACTTGCTGTACCGCGGGCGCGGTGTGCTTGACGCCCGTCAGATAGTGCTGTTTTCTCCGAACATTTTGTTCAACAGTTACGTTTCCGCCGTATTGCCGGAACTGGGAGAAGAAAATATGGAACAGGCCACGTTTCAGGAATATATCGCCCGCCGGCTCGGACGAAAGTTTGAATGTGAAAGCCCGTACGAACAGCTCGAATATTGCCTGACCGAGCAGAATCAGGACGCGCTTTCCGTAAGGCTCACAGCCATCGCCTACAAAGCGTCATCAGCTTTCCGGACCATGATTGACCGTTACGCCGGATCGCTTTCCGTCTCCGGCCTGATGTGTAAACAGATCAGCTTCCGGGGAGAAATACTGATTTCAAAAGAGCGGATTGAAGATTACTTTTACTCACTTGATCAGCAGCTGCCGATTCCGAACAGAGCGGAGCTGACGGCGGAATGGCTTCTTGCGGAAATCAGCGCACTCGAAAAAAAGGAACGTAAGAAGGAATGGGTTCTGCAGGAGAGTGAGCTGCTCGATAAGGAAGACTATGCTCAGGTTTATCAAAAACTCAAGAAGCAAGCGGCGGATGATGAACCTGCTTTTGACGACCATCAGCGCGAACAGCGGCTGCTTGGCGCCATCATTGTGGGAAAAGCTTTTAAGCCGATTAAGCAGGCCGTCAGACAGCTTGGCTTTCTCGATATAAAACGGATGTATCTCCGGCTGTTTTCAGACTGGGGATCATATGAAACGCCTGATCAATGGCAGAGCATCGGCGCTTTGACCCGGAAAGCGTTCGCAGAGCAGTCACTCCCATATGAAGATGCAGCTCCGTATCTTTATTTGCAGGATCTAATAGAAGGAAAAAGAAAAAACACACAAATGAAGCACGTATTCATTGATGAAGCGCAGGATTATTCCCCATTTCAGCTGACGTATATTCAAAACATCTTCCCAGCCGCGAAGATGACGGTGCTCGGTGATGTCAGCCAGTCGATTTATGCCCACACCATCACGGGCCCTTCTTCACTTGCCGGCTGCTTTCGCAACGGCGCAGAAAAGTATGTCAGCCTGAAGCGGACTTACAGGTCGACGCGGCAGATTGTTGAATTTACGAAAGCGCTGCTCGATGACGGTGATGACATTGAGCCTTTTAACCGGAACGGAGAAAAACCGCGTCTCCTGCGGGCGGATACAGAAAAAGCGCGGCAGGAGCAATTGACGGAAACAATACGGGAGCTCAGGCAAAAAGGCTGGGAGACGATCGCCGTCATCTGCAAAACTGCCGCGGAAGCAAAAAAAGTATTTCAGGCGGTCAGCGTCGCAAGCGATGTCCGTTTGATCAATAAAGAAAATCAGCCTTTCCAAAAAGGGGTATGCGTCATTCCCGTGTATTTGGCAAAAGGCATTGAGTTTGACGCCGTCATTGTTGCTGACGCCTCTGTTACCCAGTACAATAGCCAGCATGACCGCAAGCTGTTATATACGGCCTGCACGCGGGCGATGCATCATCTGACCGTGCTGTCTCCCGGAGAAACTTCTCCTTTTATAAAAGAAGTGCCCGCCGGCTTATTCGTGTAAGCCCTTTGCCGAGTGCAAAGGGCTTTTTATCATTAGTAATCTTAATCATTATCATCACGATTATATATTTTACTTACATACAAATTTTCGGTAAAGTTTCAATTAGAATATTATTTTGACAATTCCTATAGAAATAACGTACGTTACGTTTAATTCCTTGTGAGGTGGATATCGTTGCAACTTCAGGTCATGAACAGTCCGTTTAATCAGGAGCAGGCAGAGCTCCTTAACCGCCTTCTGCCGACCTTGACAGAATCACAGAAAATCTGGCTGAGCGGTTACTTGGCTGCGGCCCGGCCCGAGTCCGGTGAAGCAGCCGCACCCGCTCCCCAGGCTGCGGCAGAAAGCCCGGCAGTCTCGAAAGAAGTGACCGTATTATACGGATCGCAAACGGGAAATGCGGAAGGTCTTGCGAAACAGACGGTAAAGACGCTTGAGGAACGGGGATTCCAAGTCACCGTCGCGTCGATGAACGATTTTAAGCCGAATAATCTGAAAAAAATAAACAATTTACTGATCTTGGTGAGCACGCACGGAGAGGGCGATCCGCCGGATAACGCGCTGGCTTTTCATGAATTTCTTCACGGCAGACGCGCGCCGAAGCTTGAAGCGCTCCGTTTTTCCGTTTTGGCGCTCGGGGACAGCTCGTATGAATTTTTCTGCCAGACCGGCAAAGAGTTTGACGAGCGTCTTAAAGAGCTCGGCGGCACGCAGCTTGCGCCCCGGGTTGATTGCGATCTTGATTATGATGAACCGTTTTCAGAATGGCTTGATGCGGTTATCGGCGGCCTGAACGAAGGTGCGGGAAACCAAACAGCCGAAGCGCCTGCCGAGACGCCTGCTCTCGGTGAATCCGTTTATTCCAGAACGAACCCGTTTCGGGCGGAGGTTCTTGAGAACATCAATCTGAACGGGCGCGGTTCGAATAAAGAAACACGCCATCTGGAGCTTTCGCTTGAAGGTTCCGGTCTCGCGTATCAGCCCGGGGACAGCCTCGGCATCTATCCGGAAAATGATCCGGCGCTCGTGGATGAGCTGATCAATGAGCTGAAATGGGACCCAAAACAGGAAGTGGCGGTGAATAAGCAAGGAGAGACCCGTCCGCTGAAAGACGCGCTCACTTCTCATTTTGAAATTACAGTGTTAACAAAACCGCTCTTGCAAAAGGCCGCACAGTTTACGACTGACAAAAAGCTGAGTGAACTTCTGGCCGAAGGAAATGAAGAGCAGGTGAAAGCATACATCAACGGCCGTGACCTGCTTGATCTCGTCCGGGATTTCGGTCCGTGGGAAGCGTCCGCGGAAGACTTTCTTTCCATCCTGCGTAAAATGCCGGCCCGGCTCTATTCGATCGCAAGCAGTTTAGAAGCGAATCCGGAAGAAGTGCATCTGACAATCGGAGCGGTCAGATATGACGCGCACGGCAGAGAACGAAAAGGCGTCTGCAGCATTCTGTGTGCGGAAAGACTCCAGCCGGGAGATACGCTTCCGGTTTACATTCAGCACAACCAAAACTTCAAGCTGCCGGAAAACCCGGATACACCGATTATTATGGTCGGGCCGGGGACAGGCATCGCGCCGTTCCGTTCCTTTATGCAGGAACGTGAAGAAACCGGTGCTGAAGGGAAAACATGGCTGTTTTTCGGAGATCAGCACTTTGTCACTGATTTTCTGTATCAGACGGAATGGCAAAAATGGCTGCAAAACGGTGTACTTACAAAAATGGACGTCGCTTTTTCCCGGGATTCGGAGGAAAAAGTATATGTGCAGCACCGTATGAAAGAACAAAGCAAAGAGCTGTATGAATGGCTGCAGCAGGGAGCCGCCGTATACATCTGCGGTGATGAACAGCATATGGCGCATGACGTGCACCAGGCGCTTCTCGATATCATTCAGGAAGAAGGCGGCATGAGCCGTGAAAAAGCGGAAAGCTTCCTGGCAGACATGCAGCAGAAAAAACGCTATCAGCGTGACGTATATTGATTTTGGTTTGAAAGGAGCTTATTCAGCATGGTGAACAACATTTTAAAAGCGCCGGAAGGCCCTCCAAGTGATGTTGAGGAAATTAAAGAAAAAAGTGATTATTTGCGCGGCACATTGAAAGAAGTCATGCTTGACCGGATTTCAGCCGGCATCCCGGACGATGACAACCGGCTGATGAAGCATCACGGCAGCTACCTGCAGGATGACCGCGATCTCCGCAATGAACGTCAGAAACAAAAGCTTGAACCGGCTTATCAATTCATGCTGCGCGTCCGGATGCCAGGCGGCGTGTCAACTCCGGAGCAATGGCTTGTCATGGATGAACTGGCGCAAAAATACGGAAACAATACATTAAAGCTGACAACGCGCGAAACGTTCCAAATGCACGGAATTTTAAAATGGAACATGAAAAAAACGATTCAGAAAATCAATGAGGCGCTGCTTGATACCATTGCGGCCTGCGGAGATGTCAACCGAAACGTCATGTGCGCTTCAAATCCGTATCAGTCTGAAATCCATGCGGAAGTGTACGAATGGTCGAAAAAACTGAGTGATGACCTTCTTCCGCGCACGAGAGCCTATCATGAAATCTGGCTTGATGAGGAACGTGTGGCGGGCACTCCTGATACGGAAACGGAACCGATGTACGGGCCGCTGTATTTGCCGCGGAAATTCAAAATCGGAATCGCCGTGCCTCCGTCCAATGATATCGATGTCTTTTCTCAAGATCTCGGCTTCATTGCGATTGTAGAAGAAGGCAGACTTATCGGATTCAACGTGGCGATCGGCGGCGGTATGGGAATGACGCACGGTGATACGGCCACTTATCCGCAGCTTTCAAAAGTCATCGGCTTCTGCAAACCGGAGCAGCTGTATGATGTAGCGGAAAAAACCATTACGATTCAGCGTGATTACGGAAATCGTTCCGTCAGAAAGAATGCCAGATTTAAATATACTGTTGACCGTCTCGGTCTGGAAAATGTAAAAGCCGAGCTGGAAAACCGCCTCGGCTGGCAGCTGGATGAGGCGAAACCTTATCATTTTGACCATAACGGCGACCGTTACGGATGGGTGAAAGGCGTAAAAGGAACATGGCATTTTACGATGTTCATCGAAGGCGGCCGTGTCACGGACTATGAGGATTATAAGCTGATGACGGGATTACGTGAAATCGCCAAAGTCCATACGGGAGATTTCCGTCTCACCTCTAATCAAAACCTGATTATCGGCAATGTGACGAGCGAGAAAAAGAAACAAATCAGCGCATTAATCGAACAATACGGTCTGACAGACGGCCGGCAGCATTCCGCCCTGCGCCGCAGTTCAATGGCTTGCGTCGCGCTTCCGACATGCGGGCTCGCGATGGCCGAAGCGGAGCGGTATCTGCCAAAGCTGATTGATAAAATTGAAGCCATTGTTGACGAAAACGGTCTGCGGGATGAAGAGATCACCATCCGTATGACTGGCTGCCCGAATGGCTGCGCCCGCCATGCGCTCGGTGAAATCGGATTTATCGGAAAAGCGCCGGGAAAATATAATATGTATTTAGGAGCTGCATTTGACGGCAGCCGTTTAAGCAAAATGTACCGGGAAAATATCGGTGAAGAGGAGATTCTCAGTGAGCTCCGCACCATTCTGCCGCGTTATGCGAAAGAGCGCGAGGAAGGCGAACACTTTGGAGATTTCGTCATCCGTGCGGGCATTATTAAAGCGACAACAGACGGAACGAATTTTCACGAATAAGATGAGCTGCTGAAACAATTTACTGAACAGTAGGAACGCAGCCGTGCGAAAAGCCTGTTTTCATAGAAAACAGGCTTTTTCTTTTTTTAGAAAAAAAGTAGCCGAAGGCAAAAAAAGTTCCCCGTGAGCACGTTATGAGAAATTTTAAATAAAAACGGGTAATATAAGAGAAGAAAGGTTGTGTGCGGAAAATATACCGGGCCAGCCCGGTAATTGGCTCCGGCCTTTGACAGGTGCCGTGAGAACAGGCAATGATGATTCAATGCAGCAGATGAAGGAGGTCATGCTTTGGACATATTTTTAGTCGTACTCGTACTTTTAACCATCATTGCGATCTCCAATATTATAAATCGGTTTGTCCCCTTTATCCCGGTGCCTCTGATTCAGGTGGCGCTCGGTATCATTGCGGCGTCATTTCCGCAGGGGCTTCATTTTGAACTGAATACCGAATTGTTTTTTGTTTTGTTTATCGCTCCGCTGCTTTTTAACGATGGAAAACGGACGCCGCGTGCGGAACTTTGGAATTTAAGAGCGCCGATTCTGCTTCTCGCACTCGGGCTCGTGTTTGCCACGGTCATTGTCGGCGGTTACACCATTCATTGGATGATTCCGAGCATTCCGCTGGCCGCCGCGTTCGGGCTGGCGGCGATCCTGTCACCGACTGATGTTGTTGCGGTCAGCGCGCTGTCAGGGCGTGTGAAGATGCCAAAAGGCATTCTGCGTCTCCTTGAAGGAGAAGGGCTGATGAATGACGCATCCGGCCTGGTCGCTTTTAAATTTGCGATTGCGGCTGCCGTGACGGGCGCATTTTCGCTGGCGCAAGCCGCGTTCAGCTTTGTTTTGATTTCAGCCGGCGGTTTACTCAGCGGTGTCGTCATTTCTTTTTTGATTATCCGTTTCCGGCTGTTTTTGCGCCGCCTCGGCATGCAGGATGTCACGATGCATATGCTGATTCAAATTCTGACGCCGTTTGTCATTTATCTGGCGGCTGAAGAAATCGGCGTTTCCGGCATTTTAGCGGTTGTGGCCGGCGGCATCACGCATGCGGTGGAGCAGGATCGTCTTGAATCAACGATGGTCAAACTGCAAATCGTCTCTGCAAGTACGTGGAATATTATTTTGTTCATTCTTAACGGTCTTGTTTTCGTCATATTAGGAACGCAAATACCGGATGTGGTTTCTGTTATTTTTAATGATACCGCGTTTAACAATATGATGGTCATCGGGTACATTATCGTCATTACGCTGACGTTAATGATTCTCAGATTTTTGTGGGTGTTGTTTTTTTGGAACGGCAAGTGGTTTTTTAACAAGGATCAGAGCATTTATAAGCCCGGCCTGCGCTCCACGCTGCTGATTTCGGTTTCAGGCGTCAGGGGAGCGGTCACGCTTGCGGGTTCCTTTTCCATTCCGTACGTGCTCTCCGACGGCTCGCCGTTTCCTGAACGGAATTTGATTCTCTTTTTAGCCGCAGGTGTTATTTTGTGCACATTGGTGCTGGCGACAATCGTACTGCCGATTCTGACTGATAAGCCGGAAGACAATGCGAAAGAGAAGAAAGTCAAATTGCTGACAGCGAGACGGAAGCTGATAAAGGCTGCTTTATCGTCCATCAAAGAAAATATGAATGAGACAAACAAAACGGCTTCTTTTGCGGTCATTGCCGAATACAATGAGAAAATGAAAAATCTCAGGTTTCAGCAGTTCACCGTAAAAAACCGCACGAAAAAAGATGAGCGGAAAGTCCGCGCCCAAGGGATACAGGCTGAACAGGAAGAACTGCTCCGGCTGATTGAGCGGGGCGACATCCCGGAAGAAACGGCTGACAGCCTCCAGGAACGGTTCGATGAGCTGGAAGTGCTTTATACGAATCCGTTTAAAGTCGGCCTATCTAAGAAAAAGCTGAAACGCCTGATGTACTGGATCTTTTTCGGTGAACAAAAAAAGCCGGAAATGTCGATTTTAAATGAAGAAGGCCTCATTCGCGCCACAAGGGTTAAAACGGCAAAAGCGGCAATTGAAAGCCTGAAAAAACAGATGACCGAAGAAAATAAAGATGTGACGCTTGCCGTCATTTCCTTTTACAATCACTTGATTTTCAGGCTGGGGCACTCGTATCACGAACAGAATCCGAGCCGCCGTTTTGAAAATCAAAAACTTGAGATCAAACTGCGGGCCGTGCAGGCCATCCGCAACGAAATCCAAACATTATTCGAAGAGCGGGAAATCTCCCGCGACATGTCACATGAGCTTCGCCAATACATCAATGATGTGGAAGCGGCGATGCTTGACGGAGATGAATAAATGAAAAAAGTCCGGCATCTGTGTGCCGGACTTTTTTTGATTACGGACGATGAAATTCGAAGTGATCGCCGTCGCGGTCAAACCAGCCTCTGAAGGCCCAGTTGATCCAGCCGCCATCGCCTTTGTTGGTGAAGCTTCCGTCTTCAAACACCCAAATGCCGTATGTGATGCCGTCATAAACGGCGGAACCGTAAAACTGAACGCCGTTAAAATGATCTTCATATTCCTGGCTTAAATTAAACACCATGACATTATATTTTTGTCCTGAAGCGTAGAATGAAGATTCCATTAAGTTTTTGACGAAGCCGTCACGGTTTTGCGCCGACTTAATCGCGTCAGCAATCGAATTGCCGATGCCGAGCAGGTCAACATCAATGTTTAAACCGACATCTTTTGCGGAGACATCTGACTTTTGCTGTGCCATGTTTTGAGGGACTGGCTTTTCTTTTGCGGATACAAAGGACAGAGGAGTCAGGGACAAAGCGGCGCCAAGGGCAACGGACATTGGGATGCGTATACGTTTCATCGTATTTCCTCCTTCAATTGTTTGGTGGCTACATTAGCGATTTACCCGGTCAGTTACCGGGCTAACCGGATTTTTTGAAAAATAGGAAAATAATAACGTTAGTGGTGCCGGAGTACTAAAGAGGGTTTCTGTTATAACGATGAGCGTATAATTGGTTTCTTACGGCGGAAATGTGAGATAATAATAACCGTTTACATAATGACTAGAAAGGATGGTTCAACGTGGCAAAAAGCTTAAAAGATACTGTAAAGCTTCATAATGGCGTTGAAATGCCGTGGTTCGGCCTTGGCGTATTTAAGGTGGAAAACGGAAGCGTAGCGGCGGATTCTGTCGAAGCGGCAATCAGAAATGGCTACCGCAGCATTGATACGGCGGCAATTTATAAAAATGAAGAGGGCGTCGGCGAAGGCATCAGAGCTGCGGGCGTTGCCAGAGAAGAGCTGTTCATCACGTCAAAAGTGTGGAATGAAGATCAAGGATACGAAACGACACTTGACGCATTTGAGAAAAGCCTTGAGCGCCTCGGCCTCGATTACCTTGACCTATACCTGATTCATTGGCCGGGCAAGGATAAATATAAAGACACATGGCGCGCTCTTGAAAAGCTGTACAAAGACGGCAAAATCCGCGCGATCGGCGTCAGCAACTTCCAAGTGCATCACTTAGAAGAACTGCTGAAAGATGCTGAGATCAAGCCGATGGTCAACCAGATAGAATTCCACCCGCGCCTGACTCAAAAAGAAGTAAGAGATTTCTGCAAAGCGCAGGGCATTCAAGTGGAAGCATGGTCTCCATTGATGCAGGGACAGCTCTTGGATAACGAAGTGCTGTCACAAATTGCGGAAAAACATAACAAATCGGTCGCTCAAGTGATTTTGCGCTGGGATCTTCAAAACGAAGTCGTTACCATTCCGAAATCCATTAAAGAGCACCGCATCATAGAAAATGCCGATATTTTTGATTTCGAACTGTCACAGGAAGAAATGGAAAAGATCAGCGCATTAAACAAAGACGAGCGTGTCGGCCCGAATCCGGACGAGCTTCTGTTCTAAGAAAAAACAGCCCTTTACGGGGCTGTTTTTCTTTTACATAAATGTCTGTGACTGCCGTTTTACACTGAACCTGTATGCGGCAATTAATAAAAAGGCGGCGGCGAAGGCTCCTAAAATAGTGATATTCAGTGTCAGGCTTTGGAGCGAACGGCCGTGCTGCAGTTGATCCACCGTATCGAGCACCCAATGCTGAGGCAGAAATTCGGCGATTGTCTGCACCGTTTTCGGCATAATATTGCCGGGAAAGAAGCAGCCTGCCAGCAAACATGTCGGTACGACGATTAAATTCAAAAGCGCCGACGCCGAAGCGCTGCTGTTGGAAAAACCGACGGTAATAAAGGCGATCCCGATCGCGCTTAAGGCAAACAGCATCATCAGGGCGAACAGCTGCCACAGCGGGAATGACGGCTGAATATGAAAAGCTGCGCCCATAAAGAGAACGGCGAATATAATTTGGACGGCCATGATAATCATATTCACCGCCGCGTTCGCCAATACATACTGTTTTGACGTGATCGGCGTTGACAGCAGCCTGTAGTACGTTCTGTTTTCTCTCTCTTTAATCATCAGTTCTGTCAGGTTGCCGGCGGAATAGAGCATAATAATGATGAGATATCCAATGACTGAGTAAGTCATTTCTTTATGGTTCGATGTATCTTGTAAAACAGCGGATTCCGTTTGAATGGGAGAATGCTTGAAATCGGCGTACATCGCCTGAAAAGCTTTCGCGTCTCCGCCGGAAGATTTGCCGATTGAGGCGGCGCTGTTAATATAATTGTACAGATAAGAGCTGACATACCCGGTGACCTGGGCGCCTTTCAGCGAGGTCATGCCGATATGAGACGGTCTCCCGTCTTTTACGCTTTGCGAAAAGCCTTTTTCAAACGTAATCAGCGCCTCCATTTTCCCTGACGCGATCTTTGATGAGGCAGACGCAGCCGTTTCCTCCGAAATCCTCACATGATCCAGCCCTTTTAAAAACGATACCGTATCCTGGGACACTTCTCCTCCGTCTTGGTTGAGAATGCCGATATTGAGCGTTTCGGCTCCGCCATTGGCATTGGTCATGAAGGAGAGAAAGACGCCGATCAGCGGTGCGCCGATATAAAGGATGAGCTGTTTTTTGCTTTTTGTAATCCCTTTGAGAGCATGTGTAAACAGCCACCAGAAGTTTTTCATATTACAGTCCCTCCCGTCTTTGAAACGTAACCGCGGCGATCAGCAAAAAGAGCGCCGCTAATGCTGTATTTAAACCAATTGCAGGCCAGGCGGCTGATACGTCATTGGCGTATATAATTTTATTAATCGCCTTATTGATCCAAGTTAATGGCGACAGGACGGAAATTCCTCCGTCTTCATATTTATAATAGGCGCCGCCGATAATGGCCATCACCTGAACGATGATGACAGTGATTAATCTGGCGCTTTCGGGTTTTCTGGTCAAATAGCTCATGCTGAGACCGAAGCTGACGGCCAAAAGAATTTCAGAGACGAGAATCAAAAGCACAAGTCCCATATGGCTGCCCCAATTCGCTTTTAAGATAAATTTGCTGAAGGCGACAACGGCAAGGATCGTCAGAAAGTTCACAGCCAAAATGCCGAGCATTTTTCCAAGAAAGATATCGCTTTTCGAAAGGGGCGCGGCGATCAGGCGATCCGCAGTGTGCCGTATTCGTTCCCCGCGGAACAAGGTGCTTGCAAAAATTGAGGCGTACAGCCCGATCATTGTCGTCATGGAAACCGCGTAAAAATCTTTCGCTTTCGGTTCTTTCGCTTTGTTTAAAGACGTCTGCTTAATATAATCACTTTTTATTTCGCCGGCGGCAGGTGCCTTATGTGCCTTGTAAGCGGCGGCGCCTGCTTTGTATTGGTTGGTAAAAGCGGTCAGCATGCCTTGGACGATCGTGCCGTTCATGCCGCTCCGGTCATTTGTATAGACTTGAAAACCGCTGTTTTTTACAGTGACGAAAGCATCCGCCTGATTTTCACGAACATCGTTTTTGCCTTTTGCCTCAGTGTCCGCTTTTTGAAAATAGACATGCTCTTTTTTGGCCGCTTTCATAAACTCAGTAAAATAATGAGAAAGAGGGCCGTTTGACTGGTCCGTATAAACCACCTTGATGTTCCCGACCGTCACCTCTGAGTCAAAGGCGTTTGATAATGCCGCAGTGAAAATCAGCATAAAGACGATCGGAAAAGCAAGCATGAAAATAAAGGTCCGTCTGTCACGGAAACTGATTTTGATTTCTTTCCCGGCGATGTGCAGAATACGCATTTGCAATCCTCCTTTCAGTTTGGTCAGTCGCGCAGGCTTCTGCCTGTCAGAGTGAGAAATACCGTTTCTAAGTCAGGGGCCTGTTCCTGTAAGGAGCGGATCTCAATTCCTTTGTCCATGAAGTATCGGATCAGGCGGTTTAAATTGTTGACCCCTGTGTCAGAGCTGATTTTTACGCTGTTTTCTTCCAGTGCCGCGGCTCTGACGCCGGGAATCTCCTGAATATCGCCGAGACTGATGCCGTTTCCGGATGACAGCTCAATCACGACATCTTTTGTGTCGGTAATGATGGAGGTCAGCTGTTCCTTTGTGCCTTCCGCGATGACTTTTCCGTGGTCAATGATAGCGATGCGCGTGCATATTTCTTCAACTTCCTCCATGTAATGGCTCGTATAGATGATCGTGCAGCCCATTTCATTCAGTTTTTTCACTGATTGCAGAATATAATTTCTTGATTGCGGGTCAATGCCGACCGTCGGTTCATCCATGATGATCAGTTTCGGCCGATGGGCAAGGGCGCAGGCAATATTGAGCCGGCGTTTCATTCCGCCGGAAAAATGCTTCGGCAAATATTTGTGTTTATCGCTCAAACCGACGAATGTCAGTGCTTCCTCGACCCGTTCTTTCAGAGCCGCCCCTCTCAGGCCGTATAACCCGGCGAAGAATTTCACATTTTCATAGGCGTTTAATTCTTCATAAATGGCGAGGTCCTGCGGGACGATGCCGATATTCATTTTCGTTGCTTTGCTGTGCTTGAAAATATCTTTGCCGAGAAACAAAATGTCTCCGTCTGAGGGTTTTAAAAGGCCTGAAATCATGTTGATGGTTGTGCTTTTTCCGGCTCCGTTTGCGCCGAGAAACCCGAAAATCTCACCTTCTTTTACGGCAAGTGACATCTGGTCAACGGCGGCGTAATCGCCGAATTTCTTACTCAGCTGTTTGAGCTCCAAAATGTTCATGTTTCCACCTCTATGTCTTATGATGCTCTTATTATAAAAAAAAGAATGAACGGCCGTTAGTGCAGCTGTTCATTCCTTTGACATGAGAATCTTCATATTTTTCACATGAAAACATTCACTTATTCAATCGGCAGCAAGGTTGTGACGGAAAAACCCGCCGTGCCGTCAAAAATGACGGTTCCGCGGAGAACGGCGGCCCGTTCTTCCATACCGAGCATCCCGAGGCCTTTTTTAAAGCGGACGGCGCCGTTTCCGTTATCTTTCACTTCCGCTTTCACGGCTTTATTCAAAACGTGAATATCAATGGAGATCTGCGTGGCATCGGCGTATTTCATCGTGTTGGTCAGGGCTTCGGTTACGTTTTCCTGAATGACTCTCCAATGCATTTGCGTCAGCCTGTCCAAATCACCTCTGTACGTAAACGGAACCGGCAGGCCGTTTTTGGCCGAAAATTCATCAATAAATGTTCTTAATCTGTGAATGCCCATTTGTTCAGCGGGCGGTTTCATATTTTTCAGCGTAATCCGGATATCCTCTATGCCTTCTTTAGAAATGGTAATGGCGTTTTGAAGCAGGTCTGCCGCTTTTTCAGGATGGGAGCTGAGCATCCGCTTTGCCGCTTCCATCTGAATGAGCGCGCCGGTCATGGAATGGCCGATTTTGTCATGGATGGCCTGGGACAATCTGTTTCTTTCTTCGAGTTTGCCGGTGTACTCCGATTGTTTGATGTATTCGGTGCTGCTGTGCAGCTGTTTCGTCAGCTTTTCGATGCTCGACCGCATACTGTCTGACTGCTCCTCATATTTCTTCAGCCGATCGTTTGACCGGGCGGCCAATACGAAAATCGCCAGGCAGAACAGGGTTATGACGGTATAGGCGGGAAGATCGCCGTACGGAATAAATAAAAACGGCAAAAACACAAACAGGCAGAACATATAGCGGTGAACCGGGTATTCGGCAAGGACGGCGAAAATGGCGGGCGGCAAAAGAAACAGAAACGCCGGATGGCCCCGTACGGAAAGCCAGACGGTCAATGCCAGCGCGAGCAGGGTGATTCCGCGTCTCCAGGCGGGCGGCCTGATCATGCAGACCGCAATGCCCAAAGACAGATAAAGCAGCAGAAACAAGACGGCGTACGGCGTGTAAAGGCGGTCTGCCGATACGAACAAAAAGGCCGTGTAAAAAATGACGATCAGTCTGCTTATCAGCATCCAGAAATCCATACCGTTCAACGCCCGTTATCCACCTTCCCGGTAATATAATAAATCGCGATCTGCGTTCTGTGCTCAAGTCCCGTTTTCCCTAAAATAGATGAAATATAATTGGCCGTCGTCCCTTCAGAAATGAAAAGCTGTTTTGAAATTTCCCTGTTTGAGAACCCTTTCGCAATGAGCGACATGATGCTGAGCTCTCTTTCAGTAAACTGGCTTTCATCAATCTGATGCGCTGCTTCCGCCGGACGGAAAAGGCTGTCTTTTATTTTATCCAGCACGGTGTCCTGAAGGATGCTGTGCCCGTTGAAGACGCTTTTGATCGCATCGCGGATCCGTTCCGGTTCGGTATTTTTTAATAAATATCCTTTCGCGCCGTTTTTAATCGCTTCTAAAATATACTCATCGTCGTCAAATGTCGTCAGGATCATCGGCTTCGTATCCGTTTCCTCCGCGATCCGCTTTGCGGCTTCGACGCCGTTCATTACCGGCATGCGGACGTCCAATAAGGCGATATCGACGGGATTGTTTTTACAATACTCTGCCGCCTCAAGTCCGTTTTCCAAAGTTGCCGATACAGTAAATTCCTCATATGTATGCAAAATGATTTTCATTCCTTCTCTGATGAAAGAATTATCATCCGCGATAATGACATTAATCTTCATAGCCGCACCCTTTGTGTGTTCATTATATACCATCCGATTTTAAATCAAAAAGCCTCCCGGCGAAATCTGCGCGGAAGGCGGATGGTCAAGCTGGTTTTTTCAATTGGATGAAAAACAGCATCAGAAAAGAAATGATCATAATACAGATCACCCATACCCAGGCGAGTGTTTCATTGCCGGAATCCATCGCGACGTAAATCGCTGTCGGCAGCGTTTGGGTGACGCCCGGGATATTTCCCGCAAACATTAAAGTCGCCCCGAATTCACCGAGCGCTCTTGCGATACTGAGAATGCTTCCGGTCAAGAGGGAGGGAAAGGCAAGCGGCACGGAAATGCGGGTAAATACCTGCCATCTGCCGGCCCCGTCTACTTTCGCCGCCCCCTCGATGTCAGAATCAACCGCGGCGAAACCCGTTTTGGCGGACTGATACATAAGCGGGAAAGCGACGATGGCCGAAGCGATCACCGCGGCCCACCACGTGAAGATGACGGACTGGTGAAAAACCTGTTCAATCGCCCGGCCGATAACGCTGTGTTTCCCGAAAATGATAATCAGAATGAAACCGACAACGGTAGGAGGAAGAACGAGCGGGAGCATAAACAGGGTTTCCACGGCCGTTTTTCCGGGAAATCTCGCTTTCGCCATCCAGGCGCCGGCGAGCGTCCCGAGAATGATGACGGCGATGCCCGATGCCAAAGCCACCTCAAAAGACAGTACGACGGGAGTGAAAAACTCCGAAGCCGTAATATTACTTGGCAGTAAATCCATATTTCTTAAACACTTTCATCGCTTCATCTGACTGCAGATACTGATAAAACGCTTCCGCTTCTTTACGGTGCTTTGTATCCTTGACGATGCCGAGCGGATACACGATCGGATCGTGGGTTTTCGCAGGCGCTTCATCGGTGATTTTCACCTTCTTTGAAATCAGCGCGTCTGTTTTATAGACAAGCCCGGCATCAACATTTCCGGTTTCAACATAAGAAAGCACCTGGCGGACGTCTTTTGCATAGACGACTTTATCTTTTACCTTGTCCCATAGGTCTAATTTCGTCAATGACTGTTTGGCGTATTGTCCGGCCGGAACGGATTCAGGCGTGCCGAGCGCGATTTTATCTGTACTGTCTTTTTTCAGGTCATTCAGATGTGTAAGGTGTGCGCTGTTTTTCTCAGGCACGATCATGACGAGGTCGTTTTTCAAAAGATCCGTGCTGTCCTTTTTGTCGATATCTCCGTCATCAACGAGCTTTTGGAATTTATCTTCGGCTGCCGAGAAGAATAAATCAGCTCCCGCGCCTTGTGAGATTTGTTTTTGCAATGTGCCCGATGATCCGAAGTTGTCTTGAATGGTCACGTTTGAATGGGACTTTTCATAGTTGGTTTGGATTTCTTCAAGCGCATCCTGAGCGCTGGCAGCCGCGGAAACGGTCAGCGTCACTTTTTCGTTTTGTCCGCCTTTGGACGATTGCCCGGATGAGCAGCCCGCCGTTGCCAGGAAAACGGCCATGGCCGCAGTTGTGATTAGTGTCGCTTTCTTTTTCAAAATGGTGCACCCCTTATAGCTAAATATCATTAGATCATACTAATTATAACGTAATTGTACGTTGTGGTGCGGTTTTTTTTCAATAACTTAACAGTTATAATAAAAACGGAGCGTGATATTATGGCAGAAGCCACTTCCTATACAATAGAAGAAGTTGCGGGCCTTTTGAAGGTCTCAAAACTGACGGTATATGATTTGATAAAAAAAGGGCTCATTCCTGCGTACAAGGTCGGGAGACAGATGAGAGTCGATGAAGAAGACTTAAAACAATATAAAGCAAACATGAGGATGTCAAAAAAGCCATCCGCAGCCGATGCGGCTGACTCGCCCCGCAGGCGGGACCCGGAAAAAAGGGAGTCCGTTATCATCAGCGGGCAGGATGTGTCGATGGACCTCCTCAGCAAACAGCTGGAACGAACGATACAGGCGGCTCCGCTTCGCAAGTACAGCGGCAGTTTAAACAGCCTGATCGAGATGTACCGGGGGGCTTGCGATATCGTCAGTCTTCATTTGTACGATGGGGAGACGGGGCAGTATAACATTCCGTATGTGAAGCGCATTCTTTCAGGAGAGCCGTTTGCGCTTTTTCATGTCGTGCTTCGGCAGGCCGGATTATATGTGAAAAAAGGCAATCCGCTGAACATTCAGGGCTTTCAGGACGTGAGCAGAAAGGACGTCCGCATCGTCAATCGCGAAAAAGGATCAGGCGCGAGGGTGCTGCTGGATGAACAGCTCAGATCATTCGGCATCACGCCGTCTGATGTCGCCGGCTACCATGACATTGTCACGGATCATCTGTCAGCGGCTTCACAAGTATCCGGCGGAAAAGCGGATATAGGAGTCGGGTCGCAGCATGCGGCGCATATGGCAGGCACGGATTTTATCCCGGTGATCAGTGAGCAGTACGATGTTGTCGTCTTAAAACAAAACCCGGAGCTTGTTCAAAGCGTGCGGGACATTCTCAATTCCGAGGAATTCAAGTCTCAGCTTTCTCAATTATCCGGATATGATACGAAAATGACCGGACGGCTGATATATGAAACATAAAAAACCCCTCCATAAAACGGAGGGATTTTTTTATTGCTTATAAAACCGCAGCAGGTCGCCGTTTAATATTTTATCGGAGAGCATCAGCTCTTGTTCCGCTTTTTCTTTCTCATCACTGCACGCGCTCACGTCAGAAAGCGGTTCGCCCGTTTTGCGGCTGTAACACGTATTTTTCGTATAGATATGATCGTCCGTGATAAAGCTGCCGTTTCTCAGTACAGCAAACGGAGTCCGCTCTTTGGAAAACAGATCATTGCCGAACTGAATGCTGCCTTTCGTTTCAATGCCGAGAAGGTGAAGCAGCGTCGGTTTTACATCAACCTGTCCCGCAGCGGAAGCAACCGTTTCCGGCGCACGGTCGGTCACCCCGGGAATATGAATGATAAACGGCACGCGCTGGAGCTGAACCGTATCAAACGGAGTGATTTCCTCTTTTCCTAAGAACTCGGCAAGTCCTTTATTATGGGCTTCGGATATGCCGTAATGATCTCCCATCAGGACGATCATCGAGTTGTCATACAGTCCTGCTTTTTTCAGCTTCTTGAAAAAGTGTTTTAAGGCCTCATCTTCATAGCGGACCGTTGTCACATAGCGGTTTAATAAATCGCTGCTTGTGTCCGGTTCATCAATGAGCTGATCTTGTTTTTCAATTTCAAAAGGAAAATGGTTGGTCAAGGTCAGCAGGCTTGCGTAAAACGGCTGCGGCAGCTTCTTTAATTTTTCCGCTGACTGCTCGAGAAACTCTTTGTCCTTCAGGCCCCAGCCCGTTGAATTTTCCTGTGTCACCTGAAATTCATCGGCGTCAAAAAAACGGTCGATTCCGAAGGCGCCGTACATCTCATCCCGGTTCCAAAAGGCCTTATGGTTGGCATGCAGAACGGCTGAATAGTATTGATGGTCTTTTAACGTATGGTACATCGTATTGAACCGGTGGCCGCTTTTTGTAAAAAAAAACGGCGCCGCTGGAAGACGGGTACAGCGAATTCGCGGTGATGAATTCTGAATCTGAGGTTTTACCCTGTTCGGTCTGCTGATAAAAATGAGTGAAATCATAACTTTTTTTCCGCAGCTTATTCATAAACGGGGTAATCTCCCGCCCGTTGACCCGTTCGTCCATCACAAAACGCTGTGTTGATTCGAGCGTCACAAAAATCACATTGCGCCCCTTTGCAAGCCCGAACTTTGAATCGGACGGGCTGCTGTAGTCGGCTTGAGTGTAATTCGCCACCGCCGCAAGGCTGTCTTCATCTGCAAACGCTTTAGCCCCTGCATTCAGCGTCTGCGAAATGGTGTCATACAAATGAAAGTGGAACAGGCCGATTCCTTTTACGAGCGCTTCACGATCAAAAGGATGCTTGAACAGCTTCGGCTGCTCGGCCTCAGACAGCGCAAGGTTGCACAGCATGAGGCCGGCTGATGCCCACGCATACGCTTTAACGGTTCGTGCGCCTGCTTTTCCCTTACCGGCTGTATCCCTTTTCGCAAGATAAAACAGAACCGCAATATCCAAGAATAAAGCGATATAAAGCGGGTGAAACAGCTCTTGGACGCTGCTTCCCATATCGCCCATATTGCTCGCCTGAAACAAAACCGGTATGGTGATAAAATCAATATAAAACCCGTAAAACACCGTGTTTGCGATTAAAATCCCCGTCAATATCACATTCGCCGAAAGCAAAAAGATCCGCTGTTTTTTTTCCGTCAGGAGCAGGGCGATGCCGAACAGCGGCACAATGAAGCTCAGCGGATTAATGAGAAGCAGACATTCCTCAAGAACAGAATTGTTCTGCAGATCAAAACCGAGCTTATAAACGACATATGTTTTTATCCACATGAACAGAATGGACAAGCATAAAAACCGATGATTTTTGAAAAAGGATTTCTTCATATGTATGACTCCTCACCCTAAAAGCGAAAAGACGCTTTTTGTTTAAGAGATGCGGCCGTGAACCAGTTCGTATAAATAATAGCAGGATACAATCGTTAAGCCGGCCAGCACAAGCTGCTCCGAAAAGCTCCCCGTCCTCATATAAAGGGGAAGACGGAAGCGGATCGCGGACGGAAACAGCAGTTTAATCCCGTTGACGGTCCATGCGTCAAGCACAAGATGGCTTGCCATTCCGATCATCAGTCCGGCGGAAATGCTTGGATTCGGAATGTAGGTTGCCGTGATGAAAAACATAATAAGCATAAACAGCAGGCTGTGTGTAAATGTTCTGTGTCCGAACACCGTGCTTACGATTTTGGACAGAACGGGCAGCGTCCTGCCGATTTTGCTTTTCGTATGGCATATATCGGGAATCAGCGCCCCGATGGCACCGGCTGAGGTCATCAGAACCGGATCATACCCGTAGTAATAAGCAATTGCGGAACAAGAAGCGATGCCTCCCATGATGTGTGTTTTTCCTGTCATTTTTCGCTTCTCCTTTTTATTTTTGCCAAAATCCCCTGAATTACAAATATATCAAGAGAATGCATGTTTGATCAACAAACTTTACCTGTAACACCAAAAGGAAGGAGACGCGGATTCCGCATATTCTGCCGCGTAAAAAGACACATTATAGGTGTACCTATATTTGATAAAGAGGTGATACAGATGGCTTTCTTTAACAAAGAAAAAGGAAAAAACAGCGATAAAAACAAAAACGTCATTCAAGGTGCGCTTGACGACGCCAGTGCAGCTCTGAAAGACGATCCGCTTCAAGAAGCTGTTCAAAAGAAAAAAAACAACCGCTGACCATATAAAACGGGTAGGGCGAATGCTCTATCCGTTTTCCGTCTAATTTTTCCCTTTGACAGATCTTTTTATCTCTGATAACCTCTGAGTAGAATTGAATGATAAAAATCCTCACTCTTTCTCGGTGAGGTAGAGGTTGCGCTTGATGATGAGTCGCACATGCCAGGCTGACAGGGGCCGCAAAACATGTGTTAAAGGCATCAGCGCCGAAGTGTAAAGAAAGCCGATCCTTCTTTATGCTGGGACTGTATCTGAATAAGTGCAGGACTGCCGCGTGCTTTTTCGCGGAGGGCTATCCGGAGATCAAGGGTGTGTGTTTCTTTAAGCATGGACTTTTGTTCAGGCTTTTTTTGTGTGTAAATATGGTCTCGGGGTCTGGTCCGTACGAATGAACAACCAGGAGGTACAGGAATGGAACAGACGAAAAAATGGGGTTTTTGGTTACTGACGGCATTTGTCGTAGGAAATATGGTAGGATCGGGCATCTTTTCCCTTCCGAGCACGCTCGCAAAAATCGCGAGTCCGTTCGGCGCTACATCGGCATGGCTTTTAACGGGAGCCGGTGTTTTAATGATCGCGCTTGTTTTCGGCCACTTATCCATCCGTAAGCCTGAGCTGACGGCGGGGCCGCAAAGCTATGCGAGAGCGCTGTTCAGCGATCGGAAGAAAGGGAATGCAGCCGGATTCACGATGGTGTGGGGCTACTGGGTGGCGAGCTGGATCAGCAACGTGGCGATCATCACAAGCCTTGCCGGATATTTAACATCATTTTTCCCGATTTTAACGGATAAGCGTGAAATGTTTTCGATCGGCGGTCAGGCGGTTACGCTCGGCCAGCTGCTGACGTTTGCCGTATGTACGGTTTTATTATGGGGCACTCACACGATTCTCGTCTCCAGCATTAACGGTGCGAGTAAATTAAATTTCGTCACGACGTTTTCAAAAGTATTAGGATTTATCTTTTTTATCATTGCAGGTTTGTTTGTGTTTCAAACGTCGTTTTTCGATCATTTTTATTTTCCGGTTCAAACTGGGCCTCACACAGTTGAGGGAATCGGCGGGCAGATCCACAATGCGGCGATTTCAACATTATGGGCGTTCGTCGGAATTGAATCTGCGGTCATTTTATCCGGGCGCGCCCGTTCGCAGCGCGATGTGAAACGCGCCACCATTACCGGCTTATTGATCGCGCTCAGCATTTATATTATCGTGACATTGATTACGATGGGCGTGCTTCCACATGATAAGCTTGTCGGCTCGGAGAAACCGTTTGTTGACGTCTTGTACGCGATTGTCGGCAATGCGGGAAGCATCATCATGGCGATTCTGGCGATCCTGTGTCTGTTCGGAACGATGCTCGGCTGGATTCTTCTCGGCTCTGAAGTTCCGTATCAAGCGGCGAAATCAGGGGACTTTCCCGCTGCTTTTGCAAAAACGAATAAACAGGGCAGTCCGGTTGTGTCGTTAATCGTCACGAACGTCATGTCACAAATCTTTATCTTTTCGGTTATTTCCCGGACGATCAGTGACGCGTTTACGTTTTTAACAACAGCGGCGACGCTCGCTTATCTGATTCCGTATCTCGTATCAGCATTTTACAGTCTGAAGCTTGTTTGGACGGGTGAAACATATGACGAGATCAAGGGTTCAAGAGTGCGGGACGGTTTCATCGCCATCTTAGCCTGCATTTATTCTTTTTACGTCATTATCACCGGAACGGCCGATTTAACGACCTTTATTCTCGGTATCGGGCTGTTTTTCGTCGGTTTGCTGTTATATCCTTTCGTCTCAAAGAAATTTGCAAACAACAGACAATCGGTTTGAAAAAAAGACATCTCACGACTGTGAGATGTCTTTTTTGTTTGCGGCAGCGGATTACTTTTTGACGGCGTGTATAAAATGAATGGTCTCGAAAGCGGTTAAATAGTCAGTGCGTCCGCTGAAAAAACGCTCATTGACGGCCGCTGGAGATAAGTGTTCATAAATAAGCAGACCTGATGATTCTAACACCTTTTCAATTTCTTCATAGCTGAAACACGATAGCATCGGCTCTCCGCTGGCTGCAGCCATTTTCACCATGTTTTCCACTCTGTTTGACAGTCCTTTATCTTCAAAGAGCGACTGATCTGCATAATCAAAGACGATAGAGCTTCCTGGAGGGACTTGGTCAAATAATTGAGTAAGCAGGCGGGCAAGATGCTTTTTCGTAAGATAGTATGAAACGCCGAGCAGACTGAAAAAGGTTTTTTGGCGGGAAAAACCTTCTTGGTACAGACGGCTGAAAGAAAGTGAAGCGGCAAAGTCCATCGGTACAAAATGAAGATGACTCGGAATATCGAAATCCAGGCGTTTCAATCTGTTTATTTTGTCTTCCTGTGAAGCGTAATGATCGATTTCAAAGATATCTAAGCCATTTGTTACCTCAGGATGCCTGAAACAGAAAGTATCCAGCCCCGCCCCAAGGATGACATATTGTTTAACCCCGAGCATCATTTCATTCAGAAGCACTTTTTCACAATACGCGGCACGCGCTAACGGTGTAGGAGACAGCTGGACTTGAATCACCCATTTTAAGATATCATCCGGTTTATCTTGAAGTTCCTGAGCCATGTCTTTGCTGAAGAATGATATACCTTGAATCAAATGATCACAAATGTCTGAATGCTCTTTTTCAGAAATAAGATCTTGTGCCAGAAAATCATCAAACATAACCGGCTTGCCGTATTTACTGTGGTACGCTCTTCCGAAAGCGGACAGCAGGGAAGTCATACTTGCCTTGTTTTCTTTCATATTAAGAATCCTCCGTCATTCACATCAATCTCCGGCCGGGAGAATCTTATTATACACGCTAATCCAAAATTGTAAATTTTAGCATAAATAAATTTTTTTGTCAAGTTTTAGGAATCATAAAAGCCGCTGTGTCAGCGGCTTCAGGGTTACTTCGTTAAGCTTTTTGTAATATAGTCCAGCTGGCCTTCAAGTGAGATCGGGTCTGAGAAATAGAAGCCGATCGGATCAATGCGGTAGACATGGTTTTGCTTGACGGCATCGAGGTTTTTCCAGATTGAACTGTCAAGGACGCCTTTGTCGTCACCGCCGGCCTGCCATGGTCCCATAAAAATATAGTCTCCTGCGAAGTCAGGCAGTTTTTCAAGTGAAATGCTGGCATAGCCCGCGCCTTGATTAATGGCTTTTTCCTGCGTTAGTTTTGTGGCTTTCAGCCCGAGTTTGTCATAAATGATGCTTCCCCCGCGACCGAAGTCTTTACCGAATACATAGATGTCTTTACCGTTTGTCTGCATGATGGAGATGGTTTTTGAGCCGACTGCTTTTTGAACTTTTGTTTTAGCGGCAGCTGTTTTCTTATCCCATTCGGCAAGCCATTTGTCTGCTTTATCTTCAGTGCCTGTCATTTTCGCAAACTCTTTGAATTGCTCAATGTTGCTGAGCTTGTCATATTTAATAGCGATTGTCGGCGCGATTTTCTCCAGTTTTTCAATATCGGCCCCTTGTGTCGTCCAGACAACGATTAAATCAGGCTTCAGGTCAATGATTTTTTCAACGGATGTGCCGTCGCCGATGTTTGTCACACCTTTTGTTTTCCCTTTGTAATAAGGGTTTTTAAATACGTTTTGCGGCGCGCCGACAACATTGATGCCGAGCTGTTTGAAGTCGCCGTAGTAGCCGTCAGCCATAACGACGACCCGTTTCGGGTGCTTCGGAATTTTAATATTGCCGTTTTCGGCTTTATACGTGACGGTTTCTTCTTTTTCAGAAGAACCTTTCGTGTCTGAAGAATTTCCGCATGCGGCCAAAGCGGCAATGAGCAGTACGGCAATCAGCGCTGCGCCGATTTTCTTGTATGTATGGAACATCTGGCATTCCTTCTTTCATAAAAAATAGTGATAAAGAGAATCATTATCAGTGTGATTATATCACTGCTTTCATAGAGAAGCACGCTCTTTTTTAAGAAAAACTTTCTTTTTTATATGAAATTAGGTCTATTAAAAGAGAAGAAAATAGTGCTATACTGAAACAAGTCATTGATAATCATTATCATTAACATTCTTGTCTTGGAGAAAGGAAGAACGAGTGTTGGGTCTATTAAAAAAGAAACAGACAATGACGGCTCAAGGAGCGTCAGGGAGCGAAATCCAGTGGACGGCGCGTTCATTCAGAGCGGCTGTGCTGCTTTTTGCCGGTATTGCGGTTTTATTGATCGGCGCAGTTTTGTCTGTTTCCATCGGAGCCGCTGATATTCATCTGCGGACGGTGTGGAACGCTCTCTTTCACTTTCAGCCGCAAAATACATCTCATCAAATCATACGCGATCTGAGGCTGCCGAGAACCGCCGCCGCAGCGCTCGTCGGGGCTTTTTTAGCTGTGTCCGGGGCAATCATGCAGGGGCTGACGCGGAACCCGCTTGCTGAGCCTTCCATTATGGGGGTGACTTCGGGGTCCGGCTTTGCGATCGCTTGTGCATTTGCTTTTTTTCCGGGGCTGTCTGCAGCGGGGCTTGTCTTGTGGTCCTTTGCGGGAGCGGGAATCGGGGCGCTTATTGTTTTTGGCATCGGCCTGTTTTCAAAAGGCGGGCTGACACCTGTGAAGCTCGCGCTGGCCGGTACGGCAGTCGGCTATTTCTTGACTGGGCTTTCAAGCGCGATTGCGATCCGGTTTGACGTCGCCCAGGATGTGAAGTTCTGGTATGCCGGGGGAGTCGCGTCCGTGAAATGGGAAGGCGTGCAGCTGCTATTGGCAGTCGGGGTCATCGGCCTTTTGCTTGCCTTTTTGATTGCGCGCTCAGTGACAGTGCTGAGCTTGGGTGAGGAGCTGGCCAAAGGGCTCGGGCAGTATACGGCGCTTGTGAAAGTAATCGGAATGTTTGTCGTTGTCCTGCTGACAGGGGCTTCAGTCTCAGTCGCCGGAGCCATTTCTTTTATCGGCTTGGTGATTCCGCATATCACCCGATTTTTAGTCGGGGTCGATTATAGGTGGATTATTCCTTGTTCCGCGGTATTCGGCGCCGTTCTGTTAGTCTTCAGTGATATTGCCGCAAGACTCGTCAATGCGCCGTTTGAAACACCGGTCGGCGCTTTAACCGCCCTTATCGGCGTTCCCTTTTTCTTTTATTTGGCGCGCAGGGAAAGGAGAGGGCTGTAATGAATGTGAAATCGAAAAAACCGCTGGCGGTCGCGGCCGTTACGTTATTGCTCATATGCATCGTCTTTTTTATCAGCTTAAATATGGGTGTGATCCGGATTGCGCCTCTCGATACGTTACGAGTCTTTTTCGGACAAGGCGATGCCCGGGATCAGCTTGTTTTATTTGAATTCAGACTCCCGCGCATGGTGCTGTCATTGCTGGTCGGCGCCGGGATCGCGGTTGCAGGCGCGATTTTTCAAAGCGTGTCTCAAAATGACTTGGCGGAGCCGGGCATTCTCGGTATTAACGCCGGAGCATCATTGGCGGTCGTTCTGTTTATTTTCTTTTTCCAAGGGTCCGCTGTTGATTTAAGCATGTTCAGTACATGGCTGCTTCCAGTGAGCGCTTTGGCGGGAGCTTTTCTGGCTGCGTTTCTCATCTACGTGCTGGCTTGGAAAAAAGGTGTCTCACCCGTCCGGCTCATTTTGGTCGGGATTGGCGTTAATGCGGGGTTTAATGCGCTGCTCTTGATTTTTCAGCTGAAAATGGACCCGCGGGATTTCATGCAGGCGCTTGTATGGATTTCCGGTTCGATTTGGAACGCCAATTGGAAAATGGTGCTGTCGATTTTGCCGTGGCTGCTGGTTCTTCTGCCGTTCAGTCTGTATAAAGCGAGGTATTTAAATGTGCTGCAGCTTGGTGACCAGCTGGCTGTGGGACTTGGCACCCGGGTTGAAAAGGAGCGGCGCGTTCTGCTGATTTCCGCTGTCGCCCTGACGGCGTCATGTGTTGCGGCAGCCGGCGGAATCGCTTTTCTCGGACTGATTGCGCCGCATTTGGCCAGAAGGCTTACCGGGCCGCGCCACCAGACGCTTATTCCGGTTTCAGCTTTGATCGGCGCATTTTTATTTCTCCTTGCCGATACGCTGGCGAGAAATGTCCTTGTGACGTTCGAAGTTCCCGTCGGCTTGGTGATTTCCGTACTCGGCGCGCCGTATTTTATATATTTGCTGATGAAAGCGAAATAAAGGAGGGAGACTGCCGCGATGAACTCATTATCGGCGGAACAGCTTACTGTCGGTTATGGTGACCGTCTGATAGCGAAAGAATTGGATATCGCCATACCGAAAGGGAAAATTACAACGCTGATCGGTCCAAACGGCTGCGGAAAATCGACGGTTCTTAAGACGATGTCAAGAATCATGAAACCGAAATCCGGCGCCGTCTATTTAAACGGACAGGCGATCATGAAAAAATCAACGAAGGACATCGCCAAGGAAATGGCAATCCTTCCGCAGACGCCTGAAGCGCCGAGCGGGCTGACTGTATACGAACTTGTTTCTTACGGCAGATTTCCGCATCAGTCCGGAATGGGCCGCTTGAGTGATAAAGATCGTGACATGGTCAAATGGGCGCTTGAAGAGACGGGGATGGCCGAATTTTACGACCGGCCGATCGAAGCGCTTTCCGGCGGGCAGCGGCAGCGTGTGTGGATCGCAATGGCGCTCGCTCAAGAAACGGAGCTGCTGCTTCTTGATGAACCGACTACTTACTTAGATCTTGCCCATCAGCTGGAAATTCTGCAGCTGCTGGACAAATTAAACAAAGAGCAGGGACGAACCATTTTAATGGTCATTCATGATCTGAACCATGCCGCCCGTTTTTCCCATTATATGATCGCGCTGAAAAAAGGACGCGTCATCAAGGAAGGGACGGCGGAGGAAGTCATGACGCCCGGCATATTGGAAGACGTGTTTCAGATTGACGCACAGATCGTAAAAGACCCGCGCACGAACAAACCCGTCTGCTTAACCTACGATTTAATCCAGCATGAAAACGCCTCGGTATGACGGTAAAAACGCAGAGCCATTTCGGCCTGCGTTTTTTTATTGCGCCTGAGTTTGTTTCTGCACGGAGACGCATTTATCCAACACGAAAAAAACCCCAGCCACAATCAGCTCCTCGGTCGTTGACAGCCAAATCTTTTCAATCAGTTTATCCGTCGTATACGCGGTCATCCAAAGAAACAGCAGCTGAACGGTGCTGGCTAAAAGAAGAAAAGGCAGCCTGCCCGTCCTGAAAAAGGTAAAACTATGTACCATCAGCCGCTCAAGCGGTTCAAAACATAACCCGAGAAGAATAAAAAGCACAGAAAAAAGCAGGACGTACGCCATCGATCCGTAGCTCGTCCCGGCTAATGAAAATACGGTCATCATCACGATGAAATACCCGAATAATACAGCGGCCGCTGCCAGGGCATACGTGAGCACCCGGAAAAAAAACAATTTCGGCCCGTTTTGATTGATCATCTGCTCAGCTCCTTTTCACATAGAGGAGACTTGCAGAGATGAACTCTGCAAGTCAATGTGTGTCTTCAGCATTTCTTTTTGACGACTGGATGTTTCTCTTTCGAAAGAATGTCGGTAAAGTCTTTGCCCAGTTCAAGATGCTGCTGGACGAATTTCTCAGGAAGCATGGCGAGCCATTGGTTCAGAGACACATCGGCATAATGGTCATCTTTGAAGATTTCCAAGAAGACGAGCGGCTCATCTCCCAGGTTCTCCACATAGTGGCCCATTGCGAACGGAACGTAACCGACATCCCCGGCCTGATAGTTAAATGTTCTCGCATGGCCGTCCGAAGCAAAAACCGTCATCCGGCCTTTCCCGGAAATATAATACTGCCATTCATGCGTATTCGGATGCCAGTGCAGCTCTCTCATTGCGCCCGGTTCGACCACGACAAGCGCTGAAGCGATCGTTTTGGACACTTTGAAGTTTGTGGAATCCGCGATATATACTTTGCCGCCGTCCGTCTCAGCAGTCGGGCCTTCATCCAGCAGACGGTAAGTGAACGGGTAAGGCACTTCGCCGTTCGGCCCTTCCACAATGTCATCTTTCAGCTTTCCGGGAACAGGCTCTTCAAAGATATATTTTTCTTTCCGCGGCAGGCCGGCAAGGTCTTTTTCTGAAACCCCGAAGTTGTTGGCGATGACATCAAGCGGCGTGTGGGCAAGCCAGTCAGTCACTTGGAATGTGCTGTTTTCTGAGAATGAGCCGTCATCAAAGACTAAGAGGAATTCACAGCCTTCTTTCAGCGCCTGAATGGAGTGCGGCAGACCTGACGGGAAGTACCACAGATCTCCTTCCTTCACGTCATCGATAAAACTGCGCCCCTGCTCATCGACAATCGTGATCCGCGCTTTGCCCGTCAGCATATAAGCCCATTCCGCTTCTTTATGCCAGTGCAGCTCACGGATGGCGCCCGGTTTTAAACGCATGTTGACAGATGCGAGATTTTTAGAAATCGGCAGCTCGCGAACGGTCACCTCACGCGCGTATCCGCCCTTTTCCAGCCGGTTGTGCACATCTGAGAAAGAGAATTTCATATTATCCACTGTGCCGTGATCCGTTTCCGGCGGCACCAGCATATCCGGATTTTGGCGGTCTCTTTCAAGGTTGCGCGGAATCGTGACGGTCGCCCCTTTATCTCCTCTGATCGGCTGCGGGATATTGCAGTTGTTTTCTTTTGACATGTAAATCGTCTCCTCTCAAGCTTTGTTTTTTTCAGAAAGAGAATGTGAAAGGCCTTTCGTTTTCCCTTCTGCTTTGTTAAGTGATGCGTTCCGATGAAAAGTCAACTTCGTTTGAAAATTAATTTTTCATCTTCTGGTCTTTCAGTTCCGTCATCAGCTCGATCAGGGCGTCAAATTTCTTCTCAAACCGGGTGAGAAGGTACATGGCAATCAGAGCCGGAAAGCCGAGATTGCCGATCTGTCTGACTGCTTCTTCTATAAAAACCTGATCCATTATCAGCCACCTCCTGACTTGACCTGCAGTCATGTATATAAGTGAAAGAAAGAGCGGCTCTTGTAAACCTGATATCCGGGCTGAGAGTCTTTTTTTGTTCCGGAAAAACCGGGACATAAGGAGTGTAAAACCTTAGTCGGAAAGGAGTAGTTTACTTTTTTTTGCTTTCTTTCATTTAATTTAAATAGGAGGCGGTTTTATGGACTATCAAGTTCTTTTACGGTCAAAATGCAAGGAAATCATGAAACATCCGATCGTCAAACATTTTTTAAGTGACCCCAAGCATTACGAGAAATTTAAAAATGTGCTGGAACATTCAGACGAGAAAGATGCAAAATCACTGGACGAACATTTTAAGCAGTTTTATAAGGAAATCCGGATCATCAAATATATGAACTCTATGATCCGGATTTTCTCCATCGACTTTGACAAGCGCATCCGCAAAAATCAGAAGCGCTATCCGCTGACGGTTGATCAGCCGGAAGGAGGTGAAACGCTTCCCTATGAAATGGGAAAAGACGCGTATGAAGAGTTTCTGCGGCAGCAGGGAGATTTGAGCCAGCATGTCCAAAACCGGGATTTATATGAAGCGCTTCAGACATTAACCGATAAACAAAAAAGTGTGCTGACGAATATTTACCTTCACGGAGCGACGATGAAGGAGATTGCCGAGTCGCTGGGGGAATCCCGGCAGAACATTTCCAATATTCATAAAAAAGGGCTCGGCAATCTGAGAAAGCAGCTGGACAAGCAAAAAAAGGGGGAAAATAAGCAGTGAACGGGCCATTTGATTTCAACAAAGAGAAAACAGATATCGACGAAATGGAACTCTTGATATCACGTTTTTCGCCAATGATAAAAAAAAAACTGAGCAATACGTCTTACCAGGAAAGAGAAGATTTGGAACAAGAATTAAAGATTAAAATAGTTGAAAAAGCGGACATGCTGTTATGCCAGGAAGTGCCTGGATTTTGGGAATTTATTCTACATCTTATAAATGAAAACTCCTGACAAAAGGGCGGGATGACTGATATACCGCTCTGCCCACCGCGAGAAAAACGAGAGAAGATATCCGGTCTCGTTTTTCTTTTCTGTCTCCCCGCAAGACCTCCGCACTAAAAAAGTACCAAATCTTAACCATATAATGATATGATGAAAAAAACAAAGAGAAAGGAACGTCCAAGGTGGAAAATGCGTCAATTTTAATTGTAGACGATGAGAAGGCGATCGTTGATATGGTCAAACGCGTTCTCGTCAAAGAAGGCTATCACAACATTAAGACAGCCGGCAGCGCCGAGGAAGCGATTGAATTTGTTAAACATGAAACCGCGGATCTGCTCGTGCTGGATGTGATGATGGAAGGCATGTCCGGTTTTGAAGCATGCACCGAAATCCGGAACTATACCGATGCTCCGATCTTTTTTCTGACTGCCCGGTCTTCTGATGCGGATAAGCTGTCAGGATTTGCATTGGGAGCTGATGATTATATAACAAAGCCGTTTAATCCGCTCGAATTGGCGGCGCGGATCAGGGCGACGTTAAAAAGAACCTATAAGCGCGAAGAGAAAACGGCGGTGAAGACGTATTCATACAGCCATTTTTCCTATTCGCCGCAAAACGCCGAGCTGATTGTCGGGGGCGAGCCCGTCAGCTGCTCCGCACAGCTTTTGCAATTGCTGCAATATTTCTGCGAACACCCTGATGTGGTGCTCTCAAAAGACCAGATCTATGAAAAAGTGTGGGGATATCCGTCTTACGGCGACAACAACACCGTCATGGTGCACATCCGCAAGCTCAGAGAAAAGATTGAAAAAGACCCAAGCGATCCGTCCTATATTGTAACGGTGCGCGGCCTCGGCTATCGGTTTATTCCCGATCAAGGAGAAAAAGGAACCCGCCCATGAGAATGCGCGGAAAATTTCTGCTCCACTTTTTCGGGCAGCTGCTGCTTGTCATCCTGCTGATCTCTGTTTTGGCCGTCGCTTCTTTTTTCTATTTGGATTGGCGTTTCAGCGAAGCGGAAGCCAATGCGGGACTGACGAAAGCGACGGCTGACTCGTTTGAAGCGTGGCTTGATAAAAATGAAGACGGCACATGGGATGTCGATGAATTTTTAAAGATGTCAGTCAGAAAGCAGAAGGGCTGGCTGCAGATCATTAATGACAATGAAAAAACGGACTACGCGTACAGAGTGCCGAAAGACGTCCCGAGCCATTACAGCAGAAAAGATCTCTTATCCATTTATCAGTACCGGAATTTTGACAACTACAAGCTGAACTACTGGACGGTCACGATTAATAATGAGACCTATTTGATTCTGTTCGGCTGGAAATCCGCCAGCGAGCAGCTTCTCACTTACATCGAATCACAGGAGCCGTCCCTCGCTTCCCTTTCTCAATATAAAAAAAGCACGGTTGATTATATTAAACGGGAAAAAGGGGCGGTCTATCTTCTCGAGGACAGCGGCAGACTGCTCGGAGATATCAACAGCACCAAAAAAGAGCGGAACACCGTCAATGAGCTTGAATTGCTGAAATACAATTCCAAGCCGTGGAATTATAAGAGGGAAATTTCTTTTAAAAGACTCGATAAAACGAAATGGATGGTCGCGTCGGTGCCGAACCCCGTGTACATCCCCGATCATGAGTTTAATAAGTCATTTTTGAGAAATGTGATGAAAACCCTCTTTTTGCTGATCGGAATCTTGGTATTAATGATCTGTATTCTGACAATCTGGTACTCTTTCCGTTTCGGATGGCCGCTTTTTCATACCATCAAATGGCTTGTCAATTTATCAAAGGGCCGGCTTGAAGAGCCGAAGAACCGCAAAGGACAGCCGGTCAGCAAAAACAAAAAAGGCAAAACAAAGCAGCCGTTCCGCTTTTTCGCCGAGATTTTCGAATCGATGGACCAGCTGACCGATACGCTGAAGCGGGATAAGAAAAACAGAGAAAAAATCCAGGCGACTAGGGAAGAATGGATCGCCGGACTCAGCCATGATTTAAAAACACCGCTGAGCACGATTTACGGCTACAGCATGATGCTTGAATCGAAGCAATACGACTGGACCCCGGAGGAAGTCAAAGAAATGGGGCAGATCGTCCGGGAAAAATCAGAATATATGTCGAAGCTGATTGAGGACTTAAACTTGACATACCGGCTGAAAAACGCCGCCCTCCCGATTGAACGGCGGCTGATCAACGTCGTTCCGTTTATCAGAAACGTCACGAACGATTTCACGAAAAACACGTTCTCGGAAGGCTATGACATCGCCTTTGAAACCAAAAAGGAAGACATTCTTTTCGCCATTGATGAAGCATGGTTCCGCCGTATTCTGGAGAATCTGCTGGCAAACGCCGTAAAGCATAATAAGAAAGGGACCGCCATTCGGGTCGTGCTCGAGGAATCAGCCGAACAGCTGATTCTGAAGGTGAAAGATAACGGAAGAGGAATGGACGAAGAAACGATTCACCAGCTGTTTAACCGTTATTACCGGGGAACGAATACGAAGGGGCCGTCAGAAGGAACGGGGCTCGGACTCGCCATTGCCAAGGAACTGGTGCATCTTCATAACGGAACCATTCATGTCAACAGCAGAATCAGCGCCGGAACGGTTATTACGATTCTTTTTAAAAAAGATTGAGTTTGGACGCCGCTTTGTCGGGAATAACAATAGGAGACTGACAAGCAAAAGAGGTGTTCACACATGGAAGCAGCATTACGAGCAGATACGAGAGCGGTGATCGGAGAAGGCCCCTTATGGGATAAGGACAAGGAATGCCTGTACTGGGTGGATATACTGGGCAGCCAGCTCCATATCTTTACTCCGGCTGACGGAATCAACCGTTCCGTTAAATTCAAATCATTCGTAACGGCTCTGGCTTTGTATTCAAAGGAAGAGCTGGTGATGACGATGAAAGACGGTTTTTACCTGTACAATCTGCAGGAAGATACGTTGACGAAGATGAAGCAGCCGAAAGACATGCGGGAAGATATCCGTTTCAATGACGCCAAGTGCGACCCGTCCGGAAGATTATGGGCGGGAACGACGAGCATGGAAGGCAAAGAAGAGGAGGCTTCGCTGTACCGTCTGAATACGGACGGCAGCCTTGCCAAAATAAAAGACCAGGTCTCTACTTCGAACGGTCTGGATTGGGATCGAGACCGAAACCTGATGTATTATATCGATACTCCGACGCAGGAAATCGTCCGTTATTCATACGATCCGGAAACCGGAGCCGTATCAGATCCGAAAACGGTTTACCGATTTCCGAAGTCGCAAGGATCTCCCGACGGAATGACCATTGACCGGGACGGAATGCTGTGGGTGGCTCTGTTCGGAGGCGGCCGTGCCGTCCGGATTGACCCGTTTTCGCATAAGGAAATCGCATCTATTGAAGTTCCCGCAAAATACGTCACCTGCTGCGCGTTCGGAGGCAAAGAGCTTAACACATTATACATTACGACCGCGACGGAAAAATTGACGGAAGCCGAAAGACTTGAGCAGCCGCATGCGGGCGGCCTGTTTTCCGCAGAGCTTGAGACGGGCGGCTGGGAGCCGGTTCCGTTTGCAGGCATGATATAAAAAAAGCCCTGGCATATATGGGAGTTCCCATTGTGCCGGGCTTTTTTTGGTTAAATGGAGCGGATGATGCCGCCTTCAACCCGCTGTGCGATGCCGTTAATGGCAGATGCCGCATCTGAAGCGAGAAATACAATCGTATTGGCGACTTCTTCCGGCGTTGCGTAGCGCTGAATCAAGGACGTCGGTTCATTCACTTTAAAATAATCCCGGACGAAGCTGTCCGTATCTTCTCCGGCAGCCTTAGCGGCTCCTTCCATGTAAGAAGCGACGCCTTCGGTCCATGTCGGTCCGGGCAGCACGGAGTTTACCGTGACATTTGTGCCTTTCGTCATTTCCGCCATTCCCCGAGACAAGCTGATTAACGCCGTTTTCGTCATTGAATACGGAATCATTTGCGCAAGCGGTTTGACACCGGCTTCACTAGAGATGTTCAGAATCCGACCGCTGTTTCTTTCGAGCATTTGCGGCAGAAAACGCCGGCACAGGCGCACGGCGCTCATGACATTCACTTCAAAATACCGGGTCCATTCATCATCAGTCACCTCAGCGAAGTCTTTTACTTCAAAAAATCCGAGGTTATTGACGAGAATATCGACTTCTCCGATTCCGCCGGCGCGCTTCATCAGGTCATCCGCTTCATCCTGACGCGATAAATCAGCGGCGATGCCGTGAACCGTTCCGTAAGCGGAAAGCTCCTCAACCGTCCGTTCCACGGTTTCTTTTTTTCTTCCGTTTACAATCACCTCGGCGCCTTCGGCTAAAAAGCTTTTTGCCGCGGCTTTTCCGATGCCTGAAGTTGATCCTGTAATCAAAATGAGCTTTCGTTCAAGCTGTAATTCCATGATGATCCTCCTCTTAACATGATTGTGTAACAGTATACATGATGGGTTTTAGTGTTTACGAACAATTTGCTTTAATGCAAAAAAGGCCGGATATACAAGCCTGACAGACTTATAGTATAATTACTGCGAAAAAAGGATACGAATGTCAAAGAGACAATCGTTTACCATAACCAGGGGGAGTTAAAAGAATGAAGAAAATCACTGCCGTCTGGGCGGCGCTCTTTGTCACCGCCTTTATGGTCGCCGGCTGTTCCGGCGCACAAGAAGAAGGAAGCGCGGCAAAACAAAAAGCCGTCTCAGCCGAAGCATTTCCGGTAACCATTAAGGATGCCGCAAACGAAAAAGTAACCATAAAGCAGGCGCCGGAAAAAATCGTTTCCCTCATGCCGAGCAATACGGAAATTACATACGCGCTGGGGCTCGGAGATAAGGTCGCAGGCGTCACGACAAATGATACATATCCGAAAGAAGCGGTAAAAAAACCGAAAGTCGGAGATATGAATGTGAACGCTGAGAAAGTCATCGCGCTGAAGCCGGATCTCGTGCTTGCCCACGCGTCCTCTATGTCCGCTTCCGCCGATGCGATGAAGCAATTAAAAGATGCGGGCATCACCGTATTAACGGTCAATGACGCTCAATCGTTCCAAGAAGTGTACAAATCAATCAGCATGATCGGAAAAGCGGCCGGCAAAGAAAAGCAGGCGGACAAGCTGATCAAATCGATGAAATCCGACCTTTCCGCCATAGAAAAGAAAGCGGCGGCCATTTCTGAAAAAGATGAAAAGAAAGTATTCGTCGAAGTTTCTCCTGACGGATACACGACGGGAAAAGGCACGTTTATGAACGAAATGCTTGAAGATATACATGCGAAAAACGCCGCCGGCAGCCAGACCGGCTGGGTGCAGCTGACGGATGAAGCGATTGTCAAAATGAATCCGGATGTCATCATTACGACAGACGGCGTAAAGGCCGCTGAAGTGGAAAAACGCGCCGGCTGGGGTGCCGTCAATGCGGTCAAACACCACAACGTCTATTCTGTTGATCCTGACCTTGTCACACGCTCTGGCCCGCGTCTGGTAAAAGGGGTCGAGAAGCTTGCAGAAAGCGTTTATCCTGAAACGTTTAAAAAGTAACCGCCCGCTGGCCTACACGATCAGTCTGCTGTTTTTAGCCGTTTGTACGGCACTCGGCATTTCAATCGGCAGTCTGCATATCCCTTTATCCGACGTTTTTTTGATCGGGATCGGCCGGACCTCCTCTGTTGATCCCATGAATGTAAATATTATGATGAATATCCGTCTGCCGAGAGTCGTTCTGGCAGCCCTTGTCGGTGCCGCGTTATCCATTGCGGGAGCGGCGTTTCAGGGGCTTCTGAAAAATCCGCTCGCCGACCCTTATACACTCGGGGTATCTTCAGGAGCCTCGGCGGGAGCCGTTATCACTTTGTTTTTCGGCATTCAGATTCCCGTCATCGGCCGGTTCACACTTCCGGTCGTCAGCATTGCCGCAGCCATTGCGGTCATGGCGGCGGTTCTTTTTTTCAGCCGCCTCGTTCATGCGTCCATGTCGGTTTCGACGCTCATTTTGACAGGCATCATCATGAATTCTTTTCTCGGAGCCCTCATTTCGCTTGTGATCGCTTTAACGGGAAATGATCTGCTCCCGATTGTCCGCTGGCTGTTAGGCAGTGTGTCAATGAGGGGCTGGGGCTATGTCGCGCTGTTTCTGCCTTTTTTTCTGGCCGGGACGGCGCTTCTGCTTATCAACGGCAGAGAATTAAACATTATGACCTATGGAGAAGAAAAGGCAAGGCTTTTAGGCGTCAGTACGGGAAAGAGAAAACTGCTGATGATTACCGCCGGATCTCTGCTGACGGGAGGAGCGGTTGCCGTATCGGGGACGATCGGGTTTGTCGGCCTTGTCATTCCTCATGTGACGCGGCTTTTATGGGGAACGGATCATCGCCATTTACTGCC
Organism: Bacillus amyloliquefaciens DSM 7 = ATCC 23350; assembly: GCF_000196735.1. Taxonomy (GTDB): domain Bacteria; phylum Bacillota; class Bacilli; order Bacillales; family Bacillaceae; genus Bacillus; species Bacillus amyloliquefaciens. The sequence goes on along the minus strand of NC_014551.1, from coordinate 3,214,461 downwards.
GCTGTCAGCACTGACGGGCGCCGGTTTTCTCATTTTGGCGGATTTGTTTTCCCGCACCGTTATTGAACCTGTCGAATTGCCGATCGGCATTATGACGGCATTGGCGGGAGCGCCTGTATTTGCCTTGATTCTGCTTCGTCAGCACCATGGAGGGAAACGCTTATGATCAGGGTGAGCAGCCTGTCCGGCGGGTACGGAGGGCGGATGATTGTAGAGGATGTCAGCTTTACCGCCGAAAAGGGTGAATTTGTCGGCATACTCGGTCCGAACGGCTCAGGAAAAACAACACTGATGAAACTGCTGACGGGGGTGCTCCCTCCCTCAAAAGGCGAGGTGCTCGCAGCAGGCAAGCCCATCGGCAGATACAAGCCGCGGGAGCTTGCGAAAATCATGGCCGTTTTGCCGCAGCATACGGAACAAGCCTTTACATTTACCGTCAAAGAAACGGTGTCCTTCGGCAGATATCCGTTTCAAAAAGGACTCTTCAGACAGACGGACCAAAACGACGAAGACATTATCCGGGAAGCGATGGAAATGGCGGGCATCGCCCGATATGCGCAGCAATCCGTCCGCAATCTGAGCGGCGGAGAAAGGCAGCGCGTCTATTTGGCGCAGGCGCTGGCTCAGCAGCCCGAGGTGCTTTGTCTGGATGAGCCGACGACATTTCTTGATCTCAAATATCAAAAAGACCTGCTCGATACGGTAAAGCGGCTGACGAGAGAAAGGGGTCTTACGGTCATCAGTATTTTTCACGACCTCAACGCCGCGGGACAATACTGTGATCAGCTCCTGATGATGAAGGACGGACGCGCTTTTTCGAAGCAGCCGCCGGAGCAGGCTTTGAAACAAGAGACGATTGAAGATATTTACGGCATCACCGTCAGCGCTGTTGACCAACAAGCGTCGCCGAAACCGCTGATCGCCTTCAAGCCGGAAGTGCGGGAAGAAAGAGAATCCGTCACCGTTCCGTTCGCCTCTCTGATAAACAAAAGCGGAAATACCGTAACGCTTCATACAGACCGGCCGTTTAGAATGTTGTCAACCGCATCTGACGGATCTGGTTTTTCATGGAGCCGCCGGCTTTCCGGCTCAGCGGCCGCTGGTTTGGTCTGCCGGACGTTTGATTCGGTTACGATTGCCGTGACGGCGCGGCACACCGTTTGGGCACTCGTCAGCGGACGTTTATATGAACAGGGATTTGTACGGCTCTTAACGGCAGCGGCAGAAGCGAGAATGCAGGCTCTTTCCGGAATGCAGGCAAATGGTGATATTGTCATCGCCGCTTTGCAGACGGGAGAGGCAGTGGACGCCCGTCATGCGGAAAAAGCCGTCAGAAGCGGGATCGCGGCATGTGTAAAAGCGGAGGAAGAAGGAGGAATAGATCGATGAAGCTCTATACGAAAACCGGCGATAAAGGACAGACAAGCCTGATCGGCGGCAGAACGGATAAAGACAGTCTGCGGGTTGAGAGCTACGGGACGATTGATGAGCTGAACAGTTTTATCGGGCTTGCGCTTGCGGAGCTTGCTGATTGTGAGAATTGCGGTGATCTGAAAGCCGAACTCCGAAACATTCAGCACGAGCTGTTTGACTGCGGCGGCGATTTGGCGACTGTCACTGAGCATAAGAACTATAAATTGAGAGAGAAATCTATTTCCGTATTGGAAGACTGCATAGACCGTTATACGGCTGAAGCGCCCCCGCTTGAGAAATTTATTCTTCCGGGCGGGCATAAGGCGGCTGCTCAACTTCACATCGCGCGGACCGTCACAAGACGGGCGGAGCGTCTCACCGTGAAACTGGGCAAAACAGAAGAGATAAACGATACGGTGCTGCGTTACTTGAACCGCCTGTCTGATTATTTTTTTGCGGCGGCAAGAGCAATCAACACAAGACAAGGCGTTAAGGATATAGAGTATGAGAGAAGCGCCGCAGTATTCCGTGAGGATGAATAACGTTTCATTCAGCCGGCGGCAGCATGCCGGCTGTTTTTTTGTGGAGATACCCATCATTTGAACCCTTATTGCCAGTAGGAAAATGTATCTTATGCATTATTGACTGAAAAATTAAAAAATGAGATATTATAAGAAATGCTGTAAAATAATGGGGGATTTGATAGATGGATACATATAATAAGAGCGAGAGCATCTGGAATAAAAATTTCACCTTTCTGTTTATCTCAAGGCTTGTCAAATTGTCGGGAGACGGTTTTGCCTTTAATTCCATTCTATGGTTTTTGATTTTTGACGGAGAAGGCGCGATCGGCACGGCTCTGCTGATTGCGGTCACGTTCCTTCCGGAGGCGATGCTGGCGCCGATTACCGGGCCTTTTATGAAGCAGCATACGCTGAAATTCTGGATGTATTTTTCCGACCTCACGCGCGCGGCGGTCGTGTTAATCATTCCGGTCTGTTATTTTAACGGTTTCTCTCCTTTATGGTTTGTCATGCTCCTCATGATCGTGCATTCAGCCACGGGAGCCGCTTATAATCCTGCATCCATCTCGTTAATCCCCAATATTGTCGGAGAAAACAGCCTGCAGAAAGCGAATGCGGTCATCCAGTCATCCGGCCAGATCGTCAGGCTTGCCGCTATTACGCTGAGCGGGGTGTTTCTAACTTTTATCAGTCCCGCCTATTCTTTGTTTATCGCACTTATATTCTATCTTCTATCAGGTTTTCTCGTACTCTTTATTGCATACCAAGTTCATCAGGATAAACAGAAGACCGTCGCCGTTAAACAGCGCGGAACGTATTTCGGAAGACTCAAACGGGGTTTTGTGCTTGTCAGAAAACACCAGATTTTATACCCGCTCGCTATCTACTGTATCTTCATGAATTTTGCGGCCGCTCCATGGGAGGCGCTCTCTGCCGTTTATGTCGCTGAAGATTTACACATGCCGCCGATCATCTACTCGCTTCTGAAAGCGACAGGCACGGGCGGAGCCTTTTTAATGGGTTTTATTTTGGCAAAAGTGAAGGTGAACAAATACGGTCTCCTGTTTGTGTCGGCGGGAATCATAGAAGGGGCGGCATTTTTCATCACGGGCATCAACACTTTTCTGCCGCTCGTCTTCCTCGCCGCGTTTGCGTTCGGATCTGCCGTCAGTGCTATTAATGTGCCGGAATATACCATTATTCAGACGTCTGTGGACAATGATGACCAGCCGCAAGTTTATGCCGTCATCCATATGATCTCAAACATATCCATTCCGCTCGGTGCGGTTCTATGCGGATACGCGGCTAACGCTTTCGGTTCCGGAAAAGTCATCGCCGCCGGCGGTCTCGTCGAAGTCCTGTCCGGTCTCGGAATATTGTTTTTTACGAAGCTGGCCAAAGCGGAACGCTCCGATCTCATCAGGGAAAAAGAAGCGAGCGTCAGAATCTAGCATTTCCGTAAAACGCCCTGCGCCGTCTGGCGCAGCGGCGTTTTTTTATGTAAGGGTCCGGGGGCTTATACGACTCCGGTCTGATATGAAAATCAATCTCTGACTCGTTTTGCCGTCCGCGGGATTTGTTTATAGTAAAGACAAGGAAAACGAAAGGAGGATCTGCATGAATATAAATGTAAAAACGGCAGGCGGCTTCCTGCTGATTGTGTTCGGACTTTCTGTCTTTTTCGGAGGGGGCCACTTCGCATTTATCATCCCGCTGGCGATCGGAGGCCTGATGCTTTACTGGGGAATAAAACGGTTTTCAAAAGGCCGCGCCGTATCCGGTATCATCGCGGGCGTCATCGGGGCTATGATTCTCGTCGGCTCTCTTCCGTTTATCGTAGCTATCGGACTGGCTGGCGCCATGGTGTATTTCGGGTGGAAGATGATGAAGCAGGGCGGCTCAGACGCTGATTCCCGGCAGTATGAACCGGAAGCGGCATCACCGGGCTATCAATCCGGCTTTGATTCTGAATGGGAAGAATTTTTGAAGAAAAAATAAGGAGGAAAACAAAATGGTCTTAAAAAGAATAAGAGATATGTTCGTCGCATCTGTTAATGAAGGGCTTGATAAATTAGAAAATCCGAAAGTCATGCTGAATCAATATGTGCGTGACATGGAAAGTGACATCGCCAAGGCGAAACAAACGATTGTCAAACAGCACACAATCGTCCATCAGTTTAAGAAAAAACAAGAGGACGCCTCAGAAACGGCGGCCAAGCGGAAAAATCAAGCTCAGCTTGCCTTTGACGCAGGGGAAGAGGAGCTTGCGAAAAAGGCTCTGACTGAAATGAAGTACCTTGAGGGAAAAGCGGCCGAACATGAAAAAGCGTATGACCAGGCGAAAACACAGCTGGCAGAGCTGAAAGAGCAGCTGGAGACTCTGGAAACGCGTCTTCGCGACGTAAAGGATAAAAAACAGGCGCTCATCGCCCGTGCCAACGCGGCGAAAGCGAAGGAACATATGAACGCTTCTTTTGACAAAATTGACAGCGAAAGCGCCTACAGAGAGTTCCTTCGAATGGAAAACCGCATTGAAGAAATGGAAGTTCGCGTCAAATACGGCACTTCGGCTGAGGCGAACACAGAAGTCAGCCGTTCGCAATATTCGGACGAGGTCGAAGCTGAGCTTGAAAAAATGCGCTCGCTTTCTCTGGAAAAAACGGAGTATCAAAAAGCGGCTCATGAATAATGTGCACAAGGGAAGATCGGCGCTTTTACGCCTCTTCCCTATACGCACGTATCAATTATCAGGCTTTTCCTTTATAATAAAATGAATGAAAAAGGATGGAACGTAATGAAGCGTAAGATTGCCAAAGGGCTGATGGCGGCGTCCGTTCTGATCTGCTGTCTGTTTTTGGTGAAAGAAGTGGTTGCCGGGCGTTTTTTTCCGCTGTACGAAACAGAAACAGAATCGGTAAGCGTACCGCCCCGTGCCGTTAAAAGCTTATCCGTTTCATCTGAACAGACGGATGTGAAAATTATCGCGGAAGCGCGGAATGATATCTCGGCAAACGTGACGGGACCGGCGGGAAAAATGTTTGTCCGCAGCCGGGGGAAAACCCTCGATCTCAAAGCGAAGGAGAAAGGGTTCCAATTTCTGAATCTTTTTCAGCGTCCTCTGCTGATTGTCCGCATTCCGTATGATTACCATCAGGACATCACCGTCCGTTCATCAAGCGGCAGCATTGCAGTTGACGGAAACAGGGGGCTGTCTCTTTCACATCTCGGCGTCCATACTGTAAGCGGGAACATGTCGCTGAAGCATGTAAAGACGGATGTGTTTGAAGCGAAAGGGCTGTCGGGCGATCTCACAGCAGCCGGTCTTGCGGCAAAAACGGCGGATGTCCGCTTATCCTCCGGAAATGTCGGTCTTCATCATGTGTCAGGCCCTCTTGACGTGCGGGTCGCTTCCGGCAGTGTCGATGCCTCGCTTGAGACGGCAAGTGCCCCCGTATCCGTCAGGCTTGCGAGCGGCAGCGCAGCCATCAGCCTGCCGAAAGACGGGAGTTTTACGGTGAACGCCGAAACGGCAAGCGGGAGAATCCAGCCGTCCTATTCCTTTGAGAAAACGAGTAAGGAAGGCGGGGCTTTCACAGGCATTAAAGGCAGCGGCTCAAGAATGATTGATATAAAAGTGACGAGCGGCAATATTGCACTGCAATAGAAAAGGAAAGGAGGGGCAAGCAGCTGAAATGGCAAAAAAACAGATTCTCGGACTTATCATCGCCTTATTTGGCGTCAGCATGTTTTTACGTATTATCGGTATCGGCGACTTCTTGTTTTGGCCGCTCTTTTTTCTGATCACAGGCTATATTTTTAATAAATATTCCCGCGGCTGGCTCGGCTCCGTCCTGTATATCTTCGCCGCTTTTTTGTTTTTGAGAAACCTGTTCAGCGCCACCTTCAACCTGTTCGGCTATGCCTTTGCCGCCTTTCTCATTTACGCGGGCTACAGGCTTCTTAAAGGAAAGCGCGTGTTTGAACATAAAGAGAAGAAAATCAATCTTAAAAAAGAAGAGCAGCCAAAGCCTTCCGCCCAGCCGGAAAGCAGACAGCCGGATCTCCGCAGCTATTTTATCGGCGAGCTGCGCATGATGAAGGATCCGTTTGAGCTGAATGATTTAAATGTCTCCGGATTCATCGGAGATGTGAAAATCGATCTGTCAAAAGCGATGATTCCCGAAGGAGAAAGCACGATGACAATCAGCGGTGTCATCGGCAATGTTGATGTGTACGTCCCGCCCGATATCGAAGTGTCCGTCAGTTCGTCAGCTTTTATCGGCGATATGAATCTGCTCGGCTCTAAGAAAAGCGGCATGAGCACGAACCTGTATAAAGTGTCTCCCGAGTACGGCGACTCGCCGCGGCGCATTAAAATATCAATTTCGTTATTCATCGGCGATGTGGATGTGAAGTATTTATGAGGAAAAAATTACTCGCCAATATTCAGTGGCGCGCCATGAGGATGACCGCGGGGCTCAGTCTGCTTCTTTGCGCTGTGTTTATTACGCTGATGCTGTTATATTACGGGCTTGACCCGATGCTTTTGTTTTCTTCCGGCTGGTTCGGTATTCCGTTCGTGGTCATCCTGCTTTTGGCGTCCCTTTCGGCCGGACTGATCTCCGGTTATGTATACGGCGGCCGTCTGAAAACAAGAATGGATACATTGATTGAAGCGGTTTTGAAATTTGAAAACGGCAATTTCGCCTATCGGGTGCCGCCGCTCGGCGATGATGAAATCGGCCTGGCGGCAGACCAGCTCAACGAAATGGCCAAGCGGGTCGAGCTGCAGGTCACATCGCTCCAAAAGCTCTCCAACGAGCGGGCGGAATGGCAGGATCAAATGAAAAAATCAGTCATCACTGAAGAACGCCAGCGGCTGGCGCGCGATCTGCACGATGCCGTCAGCCAGCAGCTCTTTGCCATTTCAATGATGACATCCGCCGTCCTAGAGCAAGTGAAAGATGCAGATGACAAAATCGTTAAACGGATCCGCATGGTTGAACATATGGCGGGCGAAGCGCAAAATGAAATGAGAGCGCTGCTATTGCATTTGCGGCCCGTCACTTTAGAAGGAAAAGGTCTGAAAGAAGGGCTGATTGAGCTGTTAAAAGAGTTCAAAGCGAAGCAGCCGCTTGATATTGAGTGGGATATCAGCGACATGGGTGTGTCAAAAGGCGTTGAAGACCATCTGTTCCGAATCGTGCAGGAGGCGCTTTCCAACGTTTTCAGGCATTCAAAGGCGACCAAGGTCACCGTCAGGCTCGGCGCGAAACATCAAAAGCTGCAGCTTAAAGTCATTGATAACGGGGCGGGTTTTACGATGGATCAAGTCAAAGCATCCTCTTATGGCCTGCATTCCATCAAGGAAAGAGCGAGTGAAATCGGCGGCATAGCGGAAATTATCTCCGTGAAGGGAAAAGGCACGCAGATCGACGTGAAAGTCCCGATTTATCAGAAAACAAAAGGAGAGAACGACAGTGATTCGAGTGTTACTGATTGATGATCACGAAATGGTCAGGATGGGCCTGGCCGCATTTTTAGAAGCACAGCCGGACATTGAAGTCGCCGGTGAAGCGTCAGACGGACAGCAGGGCGTCGATCTGGCCGCAGAGCTTTTGCCGGATGTCATTTTAATGGATCTTGTCATGGACGGCATGGACGGCATCGAAGCGACAAAACAGATCTGTGCGAAACTCAATGATCCGAAAATCATCGTGCTGACGAGCTTTATTGATGACGACAAAGTGTATCCGGTGATCGAAGCGGGGGCGCTCAGCTATTTGCTGAAAACATCTAAAGCGGCAGAAATAGCCGAAGCCATCAGAGCGGCTGCCAAGGGCGAACCGAAGCTTGAATCGAAGGTGGCGGGAAAAGTGCTGTCAAGGCTGCGCCATTCAGAGAATCAGCTTCCGCATGAAACACTGACAAAAAGAGAACTGGAAATCCTCTGTCTCGTCGCGGAAGGCAAGACGAACAAAGAAATTGGAGAAGAGCTGTTCATAACGATTAAAACGGTGAAAACCCACATCACGAATATATTGTCAAAGCTTGATGTCAGTGACCGCACGCAGGCAGCCGTATATGCCCACCGCAATCATCTCGTGACATAAACAAAGGAGAGCGGCGCTATGCACACTCTCCCAAGGGACAGGTTATTGGGACATTCCCTTTGTTCCGAAATCTCTGATGGCGACTTTGACTTTGTATTCAATATCGGATTCACTGAAATGATGATCCCAATCTGACGACACCTTTTTCCACTTGTCAGGATAATGAATCCGGACCTGATTATCCAAACCGGTAATATCGACTTTTAAATCATGCTGCAGATAATCAATGAATGTCATAACATCTGAATGGATGCTGCGTTTTACCGTGTTTTTGATTTCATTTATATAGGACTCCTTAAAGGAATCTTCTTTCGGGTTCCAATCCTCAGACAGACGGCCTTCAACAAACCGGGTGACGATAAACTTGAATTTCCCGTTTTTATATTGTGTTTTCACATCATATTTGCTGGAAAATACCTCGAACGATAAATAATAATTATCATGCTTTGCAAATGTGACGCCTCCCTTTACCGTGCCTGTGAACAGGTTCATATTCTGGACTTGAAAAGGCGTTAAATCCGCATACCAGAATTTATTTTTTATAATGGATGCGCCCCAGATTTCCAGCCTGCTGCCCACTTTGCGCACTTGAGGAAGGACGAAGGTTTCGCCTTTTGTGATTTTCTCGGATATTTCCCCCAATGTCACGGGCTTCATCATTCGGATGGTGACCGCGTTATTCTCTGTTAAGTCATAGATCGTATTTGACGCAGGCTCCCCCTGATCACTGACATTGAAAATATCTTTCGTTTTGTCCGGCACTGTCATCACATTGCAGCTTCTTCTCGTTCCATTGTCCCTGACAAATTGGTTCATCAATGCGTCAAGCGGGATGCCGTCTTTTAACAGCGCTTCAGAAAACAGCATGATGCGCAAGTGCTGGGAGAATGCGGGGTGATTTTTTAATGATGCCGTCCTTAAGGCTTGATGGACGGTTTCCCCGGAAGTGGAAGTCACCTTTGTCGGGCTGCTTGATGACGACTGCTGTGAACTTGCTTTTTGCGGGATCAGAATCTGCTGAGTCACTTCCACGTTTTCTTCCTCAGGTTTATCGAGCCCGACTCCGATAACAAGGCTCAAATCTTCTATATTCCGGCTGTCCCAGCATCCGGCCAAAAGCAATGTAGAAAGGATGATGACGATATATTTCTTCATTGTGCTTTTTTCACCTTCCTTTTCACAGCGACGACTGCAAACATCAGTAAAGGCAGCAAAAAGAAACCTAAGAAGATGTAGCCGAGAATATCACTGAACAGCATCAGCTTGTTAGCGTCTTTTGGCATCAAGGACCCGAAGAATGTCGCGATGCCTACGAAGATGACACCTTTTTTCTGCTTCAGCCCGAAAATTTTATTAAGGCCTGACGTCGCGAAATATCCGTACGATACATAGGTGGTGAAAAATTGGATAATCCAGACCGCAAGCAAAAAGGACTCAAACCTTTCGATAAAAAGCCCTTTAATTTCAAATGACTGAAAGAGCGCGATTGTAGGCCAGATCATTGTTTTGACATCCTGGGTGGTTAAGGCGCCGACGACGAGGACGAAGGTAATAATATATAAAATAATCGGGATGCCGAAACCCGCAGCCGACATACGGAACGTGTGCTTTTTATTTTTGAGGTACTCGGGGAGAAACAGCATAACCTCAATGCCCAAAAAGGAAACAGAAACGACGGTCAAGGAGGCCATAACGGGAGAAAACCCCTGTCCGAGAACCGGCCGCAGATTGTCGATATCAAATATTTTAAAGCTGAAAGAAAACACCACCAGCAAAATAATAATCGTAATCGTTAAATAGAAAGGAAAGAGCCTGCCGATATCATTTATGCCGCCGATAATCAAATAAATAGAACAGGCGATAAAGATAAACAGCGTGACCGGCACGGGCGTTCTTTCCAATAAAAAGAATTTGACCATTTCCGCCATCGCCCGGGCTTCGAAGCTGGCGACTCCTATAAAATAGAGGCAGATCATGAGATTGACGATATTTCCCGCCCATTTGCCGAGACCTTCTTTCATATAATCAAAAAATGATTCGTACTGATGCTTTTTCATAATGAGCGTGTTGAGATAAATCAATAGGATAAAGATGATGCCTTCCAGACATAATGCGATCCAGCCGTCCGGCGAATTCGCCTTTGATGACAGCGCACGCGGCATGGTGAGGAGGCCCGCACCGAGCATCGTGTTGGAAATCAATGCTGTCCCTTGATAGCTTGTAAGCTTATTGTGAGTTGTTTTCTGGCTCATTTACGTTTTTCGCCTCTTTTGGTTGATTTTTAATAGGGAGACGGAGAATAGAATCGTTTGCGTTTTTTAAGCTGAAAAACCCATTCGGCGAGAAATACGGAGAACCGAAGCTTCGCTGTCTCGATAAATGAGTGTAGATCGCCAGCATAAATAAAATCATGCCGTACAACCCGAAAGCCGCGGCAGTAAACATCGAAATGAAACGGAGCACACGGAATGAAAGCCCCATCCCGTACTGCGGCACCGTAAATGAAGCGAGCGCGACAATACTGACCACGATCACCATGATAGAGCTGACAAGTTTCGCCTCAACGGCCGCCTGACCGATGACGACTCCGCCCACCAATCCGATCGTCTGGCCGAGCGGGCTCGGAAGTCTCAAGCCCGCCTCTCTCAGCAGCTCTATCGTCATTTCCATTACCATCGCTTCGATGATAGGCGGGAAGGGGACGTTTTCTCTGTTCGCCGCGATGGTGACTGCAAGCGACGTCGGCAGAAGCCCTTGGTGAAATGAAACGAGCGCGATATAAATGGACGAAAAAAACAGCGTGATAAAAATAGATGTAAACCGCAGCGCCCGGATGAGCGAGGCGGAAATCCACCGTTCATAATAATCATCGGGAGACTGCATTAAAATTCCTAAAGAAGCCGGGACCACGAGCGCAAACGGTGAGTTGTCGACAAGGATGGCGACGCGGCCGTTAAACAAGGCGGAAGAGACTTTATCAGGCCGTTCGGTATTTTGTATTTGCGGAAACGGCGAATACTTATTATCCTCAATAAGCTCCTCAAGCGTTCCGGAATCCTGAATGTCATCCATCTTCACTTTGCTGAGACGCTTTAAAACATCATTGACGACAGATGGGTCCGCCTCATCATCGATGTACATGACAGTGGCGTATTTCAGCTTGTTTTCTCCGATCGGAACCTTTTTCGTTTTCAGCTTCGGATGGTTCGTCCGCTGCCTGATCATGGCGACGTTTGTATCAGAATCTTCTATGAAGGCGATTTTAGGCCCTCTTACGACCTTTTCAGATGTGGGTTCTGTTACGCTTCTTTTTTCTCTTTTTCCGGTGGACAGAATGTACACATGGTCAAGGCCGTTAATAAACATGGCACATTTCCCCCGCAGAATGGAGATGACGGCTTCCTTCGCCGTAAAGACGGGGCGGGCGTCAATCTTATCAAGACGTTTCGTCACCGTTTCCAGTGTTAAGGCGTCTTCTTCGTGAAGCAGCGTTTCAATCGCTTCTTTTATTTTGTCTTCATCGTTCATTTCACTCAGATACATATAATAAAAAACAAGCCCGTTCGGAAGCATCTTTTTATTTTGAACCAGGTCATCGTTCTGCTCTACATGGGGAAGTACCATAGCCAGATTAATGTGTATGTATTCCTTGAATTCCGATTGCGCCATCGACAGTCACCCGCCTTCCAATCCTTAATTGAGGTTATCTTTTCCTGTTAAAAAAATGATATACTATGATAAAGTATTTAATGGTACAAGTTTTTTTATGAAAGCGGAGGAGAGATGTGGCACAAGTCAGACTGGCAGGGAATGCCGAAGAAATAGAACAGCTCATCAAATCATTTGAAGCGCATTACGAAGTGGCTTACACGTCGAAGGAATACCGTAAAACAAATCCGAAGTACAAATACTCTAAGGATTCGCGCGTCTATCTTGAGCTGAAATTAAAAACGGCCAAGGCCGAAAAATAAAAAGGGTTTCATCTGTTACTGGCGAATAATACTCAGGGTGAAGCAACTGTTATGGAGGGATACATAAATGGACTACAGAATTGAAAAAGACACCATGGGAGAAGTTAAAGTTCCGGCAGATAAATTTTGGGGCGCTCAGACACAGCGCAGCAAAGAGAACTTCAAAATCGGTTCAGAAAAAATGCCTCAGCGTGTTGTGAAGGCGTTTGCAATTTTAAAAAGAAGCACGGCGATCGCTAACGAACGCCTCGGCAACTTAGAGTCTGAAAAAGCACAGGCTATTGCCGCTGTATGTGACGATGTGTTAAACGGCAAATATGACGATAACTTTCCGCTCGTTGTCTGGCAGACGGGAAGCGGCACACAAAGCAACATGAATATGAACGAAGTGGTGGCCAACCGCGCGACTGCTTTACTGAAAGAACAAAATTCCGAGCTGAAGATTCATCCGAATGATGACGTCAACCGCAGCCAAAGCTCAAACGATACATTCCCGACGGCGATGCACGTTGCGGCGGTTCTTGCCGTATATGAACAGCTTGTTCCGGCGCTTGATCAGCTCCGTACGACACTTGATGAAAAAGCGAAAGCGTATCAGGATATTGTGAAAATCGGACGTACGCATTTGCAGGATGCGACTCCGCTGACGCTCGGGCAGGAAATCAGCGGCTGGGTATACATGCTTGACCGTTCTAAAGAAATGATTCTTGAGTCAACGGAAAAAATGCGCGCGCTTGCCATCGGCGGCACGGCAGTCGGCACGGGCATCAATGCCCACCCGCAGTTCGGTGAATTCGTCGCTGAAGAAATCACAAAAGTAACGGGGCAGACATTCAAGAGCTCGCCTAATAAATTCCATGCGCTGACAAGCCATGATGAAATCACTCACGTTCACGGCGCGTTAAAAGCATTGGCTGCCGACCTGATGAAGATTGCCAACGATGTCAGATGGCTGGCAAGCGGCCCGCGCTGCGGAATCGGCGAAATCGTCATTCCTGAAAATGAGCCGGGAAGCTCTATCATGCCTGGCAAAGTCAACCCGACACAAAGTGAGGCGCTGACAATGATCGCCGCGCAAGTGATGGGAAATGACGCGACAATCGGATTTGCGGCCAGCCAAGGAAACTTCGAGCTGAATGTCTTCAAGCCGGTTATTATTTATAACTTCCTGCAGACAGTGCAGCTTCTCAGTGACGGAATGAATTCCTTCCATGACAAATGTGCTGTCGGTATTGAGCCGAACCAAGAGACGATTCAGGAAAATCTCTCTAACTCATTAATGCTTGTTACGGCGCTTAACCCGCACATCGGTTATGAAAACGCCGCAAAAATCGCCAAGCTTGCCCACAAAGAAGGCTTGACGCTGAAAGAAGCGGCATTACAGCTGAACCTTCTGACAGAAGAACAATTTAATGAAATGGTGCGTCCGGAAGATATGGTGCATCCGAAAGCATAAACAGAAAGAACGGCTGCAGTCACTGCGGCCGTTCTTCTAAATAAACTGCTGTTTCAGTAAAAATCTGAGCTGTTCTGCATCTTCAGCCAGCAGGTCAGATTCCTTCAAATTCAAAATCATTCCTTTGATGATTGCCGGTTTCGGCGACTTTTTCTTCATTTCCGCTTCCAGAATATCCAAGCTCTCGGTGAATTCAGATGCTTGCGGCTTGTCCATCGTGCTGATGCGCGCGCGGAGGGTCTCAAAGATCGATTGACTTAAAGGATCGGGCTGCCCGTTATGAAGGGGCCCAAACAGCGAGCTTGCCTCATCAAGAGAAATAAACGGTTCATCATGTCTGTCCGCCATTCCGTTTACGATGTCATCAATTCTGTGAATCACGGTATTTGCAAGAAGCGCAGGCTGTACGGACCGGCCGGTCAGAATGAGATATTCAAGATACATCTGACTGATTCCTTCTATTAAAAAGCAAAGTTCGGCTGTGTATGGTTCGGCTTTTTCTCCGTAAATAGCAAGAAGACTGTCGATATGAAACTGCAGGATCGACCGGCGGATTCTCTTTCCGCACTGCGCTACTTCTTCGGTATAAGGCAGTGAGCCGTCTTTCATCTGCACGGTAATAAAATCCTGATGCGCGAGAATCGATTCGTAAAAAACCGCAAGCTGTTTTTGGTAAGCGGCTCTCGGGCTGTCGCCCTCCGTTTGGATCGTCGTGATTCGGGTAAACGTTTTATCGTAGTAGTAATTCAGCATAGATAAAAGCAGTGCTTCTTTGGAAGGAAAGTAAAGGTAAAAAGCGCCTTTTGAGATTTTGCATTCATCGGCAATTTCCTGAACCGATGTTGATTTGTACCCTTTCCGGGCAAACAGTTTGATCGCTGCTTCAATAATCAGCTTTTCTTTTTCCTTCAATGGTTCCACCCTTTCGGAGCCAGGAGGCTGGCTTGTGCTTCTCATGTATGACTAAATGGTCATATTGATATTCCATAAATTTAACCTGATTGTAACTTGTTTTTTTGTTTTGTTTTATTTATATTATAAAGTGAGCTGACCGAATGGTCAAAGTTCTGGCGAAAGGGTGAATCTGAAAATGAAAGAATTAGATGAAATGATCAGCCGCTTGCGAAACAGAGGAATTAAAGTCGAAAAGGTGAAATATCCGAAAAAGACAATTTGTGAAAAGAAATGGGTTCATCAATGCCAAAAACCGCTGAAAACAAACTACAGAGATTTTAACGGCTACTCCTTCACATAAAAAAAGACTGCAATGAAACTACAGTCTACTTTGGTACGATAATCCGGTAGATTACACCCGATTGGTCATTTTCAATTGAAATTGATGCTTTATGCAGGGTTAAAATCCGTTTTACGATGCTGAGTCCTATGCCGAACTCGCCTTTCTTCCCTTTATTAAAAGGCTCGTACAAGCTGGATAGCATCTCATCCTCAATCGGAGGCCCGTCATTTTTAACCGTCATGACAATCTGCTGCTGATTTTGGCTGATCCGAATGTGAATCGCCGTTTCTGCGTAGCGGATTTGATTTTCAAGAATGTTTTCAAGGAGCTTGCTCCATTGTTCCGGATCACCGGGCATCATCATTACATCTTCTGTGTCAACGGTCCACGCTAATTCCTTCCGGGCCCATTTGAGCCGTTCAATGACTTCTTCCGTGACCTTCACAATGTCAAATGTCTCATGGTGCACCCGCTGCTTCATTAAGTAATCAAGCTTCGTTAAATATAATAGATCCTTAATTTTCTTCTCAAGCTTTTCTGCTTCGCCTTCAATTACATCAATTGTGTTTTCCAGATCCCCCTTAGGAAAAATCCCGTCCTTTATTGATTGAGTATAGCCCCTTATTACCATGACAGGCGTTTTTAAATCATGAGAGATATTTTGCAGGAGCGTTCTTTCCGTTTCATCCTTTTGCACCAGTTTGCTCCGCATGTCTTCAATGGTGTGGCCTAATTTTCCGATTTCGTCTTTTCTGTCGACGATGACCGGATCATCCCAATCCTGTTCCGAAATCCGTTTGACATGCTTTTCTAAGGAAACGAGCGGGCGCGAAAGATATTTGGCAAGCCAAATCGCCGGAATCCAGCTTAACAAAATCACCCCGGCAATGATAAAGAGCAGCTGCTTGAACAGGGTGTATGCCAGATCATCACGATAAGAATCAAGCGCATATGACAGCATCATGGCATTCTGACCGTTAATGGTGAGGCCTTTTTTAATGACGAAAAACACTTTTTCACCGCTGATGTCCGCGCTGTATCGTTTCGTGACGCTGTGCTGGCGGCCCGCGAGCTTGTACACCTTATGGATAAAAGAAGAAGAAAAATAGTTCAAGTCCTTGTCGCTGGCCGACTCCTCCCGTTCCGGCAAAAGAACGTGCTGAACGGATCGGAAAGTCGTCGGAGCGGTCGCATCTTCGCTGTAATATCCCCGCTCGATCGACCCGGGCAGCCGATACTCCGTCAGCACATGCTGTTCATTTTCAATGGTCGTGTACGTTTCATCCGTGAAAAAATTACGGAGCGTATTTGAGAACAGCACGAGAAGCAGAATCGAGATGGCTAAAAGGATGCCTGAGATGACCACCCATATTTGAAAAGCAAGCGGCTTATTTTTCATGACGTCATCATCCTGTAGCCGAATCCGTAAATGGTTTCAACCTTTAACCCGGGCATTTTTTTCCGCAGCCTCCGCACAAGATCATCGACCACCCGGTCAGTGCCGAAATAATCATGGCCCCATATTTTCAGCAGAATATCTTCCCTGGAGAAGGGGTGTCCCTTGTGATGAAGAAATAAAATCAGCAGATCAAATTCCTTAGACGTCAAATTGACAAGGCTGCCGTTTTCATCATAAACCTCTCTGGCCTCTTCGATCACATTGTAGGAGGAAACGGTGATCCCGCTTTTTTTGGGGGCGGGCTGTTCTTTATACACAAGCTCCAGAAGTTTCTGCACCCGTATAATCAGTTCTCTCGGCAAAAAAGGCTTGGCGATATAATCATTGCTTCCAAGCTCTAACCCGAGAACTCTGTCAATATCGGCATCCCGCGCGGAAATAAAAATGACCGGCACATCGGGATCTTTTTCTTTTATTTCTTTTATCAATGTATAGCCGTCCGTATCCGGAAGCATGATGTCAAGAATCCACAGGTGGGGAGACGGCTGCATCTGTTTTCTGGCCTCTTCGCCTTTTGTGAAAGATGTAATGTTCCAGCCTTCATTCTCTAAATATTTTGTGAGCAGTTCATTCAGGTTATCCTCATCTTCAACTAGATAAATGGTGTATGACAAGGCATTTCACATCCTTTCAACGTCATTATACTAGTTTTAACATACTCAAGCCGCATTTTCATAATTTCACATATTCTTTTCATTTTTATCCCACAATGTTTGTTTATGATGTGTATAAGGGAAGAAAGGAAGAAAAAAAGCGGGGAAGATAACATGTTCAAACACATTTTGTTTTGGAGCTTTGCTTTTCTCCTTATAATTGGGACAATAGAACTTGTACATGCGATGAATATGTAATCAATAGAATGAAAACATGCTAAAGGAGTGTGCGTGAATATGAACGATCAGCGAGATGACGGCATGAACCGCGATCAGTCAGATCTTTCACATACGGAGCAAAACAGAAATGCCCAGCAGCAGATCAGCCATCAGGAGACGGAGCTGCTCGAAGGCCCCGTCTCGAAAGAAGCAGAAAAAGAGACGGCTGCCGGCACGGAATTTGAAAAAACGGCTGCTGTGAAAAAAGAAAAAAAACGGAGAGCCGCTTGGCTGAGCCCGGTTTTGGGCGGTATCATCGGCGGCGGCCTCGTGCTTGGCATTGTGCCGAATCTGCCGAGTGAGCAGCATAAGACAGAAGCTGTTTCTGATACGAAACAAGTTCAGTCATCGAATTTCACGTCAACGCCATTAAAAAATACTTCAAGCGTAGCGGATATGGTAGAAGATTTGGAGCCTGCGATTGTCGGAGTGTCCAACTATCAGGCTTCGCAAAGCAGCCAGTTCGGATTTGACGGCAGTTCAAGCTCTGAAACGGAGAGCGGCACGGGGTCCGGCGTCATCTTCAAAAAAGACGGCGGAAAAGCGTACATCATCACGAACAACCATGTCGTAGAAGGAGCAAACAAACTGTCGGTAACTCTTTATAACGGGAAAACCGAAACGGCAAAGCTTGTCGGAAAGGATGCCATCAGTGACCTGGCCGTACTGGAAATCAGCTCGTCCAATGTCAAAAAAGCGGCCAGCTTCGGGGATTCTTCGCAGCTTCGCATTGCCGATAAAGTGATTGCCATCGGCAACCCGCTCGGCCAGCAGTTTTCCGGCACCGTCACACAAGGCGTCATCAGCGGGCTGAACAGAACGGTAGACGCCGATACATCCCAAGGCACGGTGGAAATGAACGTGATTCAGACGGATGCGGCGATTAACCCCGGAAACAGCGGCGGGCCGTTAATCAATTCCAGCGGCCAGGTCATCGGCATCAACAGCATGAAAGTCAGTGAAAACGGCGTGGAATCACTCGGCTTCGCGATTCCGAGCAACGATGTAGAACCGATTGTCGACCAGCTTCTTGCAAAAGGAAAAGTCGAGCGCCCGTTTTTAGGTGTGCAGATGATTGATATGTCGCAAGTGCCGGAAACCTATCAGGAAAACACGCTCGGACTGTTCGGCGACCAGCTGTCTAAGGGCGTTTATGTAAAAGAAGTGCAGTCAGGCTCACCGGCTGCGAAAGCGGGCATCAAATCAAATGACGTCATTGTAAAATTGAACGGCAAAGATATTGAGAGCAGCGCCGATATCAGACAGATCCTATATAACCAGCTGAAAATCGGCGATAAAACGACTGTTCAAGTTCTCAGAGGCGGCAGCAAAAAGACGCTGAACATCACATTAACGAAACAAACTGAAAGCGCAAGCTGAACGCATAAAAAAAGCTGAACCTTCATTGGAGGTTCAGCTTTTTTCGTCATTCTCCCAAGTAGGCTGACAGCATCCACACGTGCTTGTCCGCTACTTCAGCCAATCCGACAAACAGGTCGGCAGTTGACGGGTCATTTTGTTCCTCAGCGACGCCGATGACAAATTTGGATTCGCGGCTGATTTGTTTGTAGTCTTGAATCAGTGATTCCACCATTTCAGAAGCTGTCTTTTCCTGGCCTTCATCTGTAATGGAAGCCTGTTCAAGGTAGCTGTGTAAAGTCGCTGCAGGCTGTCCGCCGATGGCCAGAAGCCGTTCGGCGATCGCATCAGCCGTTTCTGCCGCTTCGTTATACAGTTCTTCAAACTTTTCATGCAGCGTAAAGAAATGAGGGCCTTTTACATACCAATGAAAACGGTGCAATTTAGAGTAAAGGATAAACCAGTTTGATAATTGTGTGTTCATTGATTTCTCAACCAGATTTTCAGTTTTTTTCGCGTTTTGTGTATTCATATTCATCGTCCTCCCTGTGATTTGTTAATTTAATTATAACACGTATCAATTAAAAATCAATACTAAATTATAATAATTATAATTTAGGTTTAAGTAAACAGCTTTTTCTTTATAACAGATTCCCAGGCAGACCACGGGAAGAGTGAACGGAAAGCCAATGTCAGCTTAATGCCCCTGCCGATCGGATACCGCAGTTTCTTCAGGCGCTTTTTTTGTGCCAATTGATAAATCAGCTCTGCCACCTCATCGGGATCGCCGCTTTTTGATGCATTCGCTTTGACGTTAGCTTCAATGGGCTGAAAAAATCGGTAATAGGGCGAGTCTTGACCGGGTGCCGTAATTTGATTGGAGAGAGACGTCTCCCAAATCGAAGTTTTATAGGATCCGGGTTCTATTAAAGCGGCATCAATCCCTAAAGGCAGGAGCTCAAGCCGCAGACACTCTGTAAACCCTTCAATCGCGAATTTGGAAGAGGCGTACGGAGAAAGCGCCGGAAAGCCGGTCAGTCCGCTGATGCTGCTGATATTGATGATTTTCGCCCCGCCGTTTTTTCTGATAGAAGGGAGGACGGTTTTTGTGACATGAATCAGGCCGAATACATTCGTTTCAAACTGCTGTCTGTAATGTTCCATCGGCACATCTTCAATAAATCCCCCGTACGCAGTGCCGGCGTTGTTCACGAGCAGGTCAACCGGCCCGAAACCGCTGACGGTTTTACCGAAGTCAGACACTGATTGCTCATCCGTCACATCTAAAGCAACGATCGTAATATGGGCGGATGCACCCGCTTGAGCGGCGGCTTCTTTCAGTGCATCAGCTTTCTCCGGCTGTCTGGCTGTTGCAATGACGTGATAAGACCGGGCAAGCTTCAGCGCTGTCAGCAGCCCGAATCCGCTCGTCGCGCCGGTTACAACGGCAATTTTTCTGTTCATCTCATCATCCCCCTCGTTTGTGCTATCTTTAGTGTACAACATCTTGCGGATAGAAGGAGAAATCGTTCGGAAATATGTCAGAATTGTTTTATAATGGAATCAGCTTCGTTAGAAAGGGGTAATGAAAAAGATGGCATTAGAGGGATTGAAGGAAACGTGGGATTTAAACTCCATTTTTGCGGGCGGGAGCAGGTCGGAAGATTTTCAGCAATACATACAGGAGCTTAAAAAGCAGCTCAGCGCTTTTCAAAAAGCGGCAGAGGCGTTTACAGTTCCGTCGCATGCTGATGAAGGTGGGGAGCTGGTCAATCTGATTGATAGGTTTGAACGGTCAGCGATCATGATCAGGCAGGCGGGAGCTTTCGTCAGCTGTCTTCAGGCTCAGAACACTGATGATCAGAAAGCGAATGAGTGGAGGGCGCGGATCAATCAGCTGAGCAGTGATTTTAAATCCGCTCTTGTCACGCTTGATGATACACTTGCCCGGATTGACGAGCGGGTTTGGGAGGAGCTGCTGCAAAAACCGGAACTTCAGGAACTCACATACGTTTTAAATGAAAGAAGAGACCGGATACGGGAGAAGCTCAGCGCTTCAGAAGAAAGACTGATTGAAGGTCTGGCGGTTGACGGCTATCACGCATGGGGCGACCTGTACAATGCGGCGGTCGGCAGAATGAAGATTCCGTTCGAGGATAAAGAGCTGTCGGTCGGCCAAGCGGAAAATATGATGGCGCACCCGGACCGCGGCATCAGGCGGCAAGTGTTTAAGGAGCTTAGCGAAGCGTGGAAGGGAGAAGAGGAGCTGTTCGGCAGTACGCTCAATCATCTGGCCGGCTTTCGAACGGAAATCTATAAAGCGCGGGGCTGGGAAAGCGCCTTGAAAGAGCCGCTTGCGATCAACCGGATGAAAAAAGAAACGCTAGATGTCATGTGGCAGGTGATTACTGATCATAAAAAGCCTTTTGCCGAATATCTGAATCGAAAGGCGTCTCTTTTAGGGCTTGAGCGGCTGAATTGGTATGATGTGAATGCGCCGATCAGTGAGGCACCGAAAGAATACACATATGATGAAGCGGCCAATCTGATCGTCAGCCAATTTTCGACGTTTGGCAAAAAGCTGTCCGCATTTACGGAAAAAGCGTTCCGCGATCGGTGGATTGAAGCGGAAGACCGGAGCGGCAAACGGGTCGGCGGTTTCTGCACCAGCTTTCCCGACAGCGGAGAATCCCGGATTTTCATGACGTTTTCAGGAAGCGCTTCAAACGTATCGACGCTCGCGCATGAGCTCGGGCACGCGTTTCACCAGGAGGCCATGCTCCAAGTGCGGCAGCTGAACAGAGCCTACGCCATGAATGTCGCTGAAACAGCTTCGACTTTTGCGGAAATGATCGTTGCCGACGCCGCTTTGAAACAAGCGGAGACAAAGGATGAAAAGCTGTTCTTGCTTGAAGATAAAATTCAAAAAAGCATAGATATGTTAATGGACATCCATGCGAGATTTTTATTTGAAACGCGGTTTTATGAAGAGCGGAAACAGGGCGTCGTTCCGGCTGAGAAACTGAATGAACTGATGGAAGCGGCGCAGAAAGAAGCATTTTGCGATTCATTAGGGGAATATCACCCTCATTTCTGGGCGTCAAAGCTTCATTTTCATATTACGGGAGTGCCGTTCTACAACTTTCCGTATACGTTCGGTTATTTATTTTCCCTTGGAATATACGCAAGAGCTTTACGGGAGAAAACGGACTTTGAAGAAAAATATATCGCGCTTTTATGTGACACGGCTTCGATGACCGTTGAGGATTTGGCGATGAAGCACCTTGGAGCGGATCTGACGGAACGGGCGTTTTGGGAAGATGCGATACGCCTTGCGGTCCGGGATGTGCAGGAGTTTTTAGAGCTGACTGAATGATGATAGATAGTTGAACCGCCCGGAGCTGTTACCGCTCCGGTTCTTTTTGTTCCATGAATGACAGCGGCCTCCCTTGGAAATACCTAAAAACGATCGGAATTGAATGGGAGTGAATCGCATGAAATGGATCAGGACGGCGGGCGTTTTATGTCTTACGCTGATGCTGATTGCCGGCTGCCGATTGAATGAAGAAAAACGGGAAGCGGAACAAGACAGCACACCCGTGTCATCCGCGAAGCCGGTTCCTTACAGCAGCTTTTCCCTGCGCGTCAACTACGGAGCCGGAGAGCATAACCGCTATGAGGGTTTGTATGAAAGAAAAGGCGGTCATGAAAAGGCAGACATCCAGGATAAGCTCTCAGGAGTTCACAGAGAGGGCGAGGAAGCGCTCGATGAAATGAAGATGATCCTCGGAGAACTTGCCGTTAACAGCCGGATGCAGGAAGGTGAAGTCGTCCGGCAGGTGCTCTCGGCTTTTAATTTAGACAGCCATTATGACCATTTTTATTTGAAACTGAAAAAAAGCGACGGAGAAATGACGGAAATAAAAAAATAACCTCCGTCCGCAGCTTTTTTGCCCAAAACTAATTGATAATGATATTCAGAGTCATTAATTTCTGTTACAATATAATCATTATCTCACGTTGAATGTGTAAGCAGTTTGTTTATATACATAGTGTTGGGAAACACAAAAAAGGAGCGGTTAGCGGTATGAGTGCAATTTCTACAGAGACGCTGAGCTTAGGGTACGGAGAGACTGTTATCATTGACGAATTGGATGTTGCGATTCCAAAAGGCGAAATAACTGTATTGATCGGAAGCAACGGCTGCGGAAAATCGACGCTTTTACGTTCATTGGCGCGGCTGATGAAACCGAGGGGCGGTTCTGTGCTTCTAGAAGGAAAAGCCATCGCTAAGCTTCCAACGAAGGAAGTCGCAAGAGAACTGGCTATCTTGCCGCAGAGTCCGTCAGCTCCCGAAGGCCTGACGGTTCATCAGCTTGTGAAGCAGGGAAGATACCCTTATCAAAGCTGGCTGAAGCAATGGTCCAAAGAGGACGAAGACGCCGTGGCAAAAGCGCTTAAAGCGACGAAGCTTGAGGAAATGGCCGACCGCCCGGTGGATTCCTTGTCAGGCGGACAGCGGCAGCGCGCATGGATTGCGATGACACTCGCTCAGGATACGGATATCATTCTGCTTGACGAGCCGACAACCTATCTCGACATGACGCATCAAATTGAAATACTTGATTTGCTGTTTGAATTAAATGAAAAAGAAAAACGGACGATCGTCATGGTGCTGCACGACCTCAATCTGGCATGCCGTTATGCTCATTATCTGGTAGCCATTAAGGATAAACAGATTTACGCAGAGGGGCGTCCCGAAGAAGTCATTACTTGTGAGCTTGTGCAGAATGTATTTGCGATGAACTGCCAGGTAACACAGGACCCGCTGTTCGGCACGCCGCTTTGCATTCCGCACGGACGCGGCAGATGTATCGTGCAGGAAGCGGCCCTCACCGCCCGATTGTCATAATCATGGAAAAGGGAAGGGAACGGTATGGAAGAGAAGCTACAGCAGCAGCTGGACGGCCTGCTTGAAAAATACACAGAACTATTGCTTGGAGAAACAAATCCGGATCTAAAGGAAGAAGTCAGGCAGTGGATTTTGTATACACATATCGCAAAAAGCATGCCTCCCCTCGTAAAACATTGGAATGAATCCTACCCGGACGCCAAAGAGGGCATCAAAGCTGCGATACAGCACATTAAACAGCTCAATGAAGATCACAGAAAAAAACAATAAAAAGCTTTCGGCATCAAAGAGAGGTGCCGGAAGCTATGACCGCTAACCCTTTAGACCAAGAAGGGGCTGATCTTTCAGAACGGATTTATTTAAAAGCCTAGGCTAAGGAAATTGACTCTTAAGTTTAGATTGTTAATTCCATGTTAGAAGAGCTGGGCGGACTAAAACAGAACTAAAATTAGAGTACGCTCCACTGTTTCAGCAAGCCCTAACAGAAGAAAAAACCTTAATGAATATGAAGCTTCCTTAATTCCGGAAGATACCGATTTAATGCATACTGAGATAGTGGAGATCGGCAAGGAAATGCAAGGTCAATATAAGATTAATTTCCAATGACATTTATGTAGTGTTTGAAGATTCAAAAATAAGAGAAGAATTTTTACGAATAGATCATCTTTTTCCATGAGGATCGATCCATATAGACTAACTTACAATATAAAATGGACTTCTATTAGGAAGTCCATTCACCATTTTTTATCTGGTTTTTCCAATTCTTTAATGCAGTAAAAATCTCTCTAAAGTCCTTATCAAAAGTATATTTTTTTTTCAGTGAGTATTTAAATATCGACTTTTTTTAAAAGATAATTATCATTCTAGACTTAATGAAATTTGGTCATTGTTTTCGTTTTTTTTATCACCTTTAGAATTTCCCTCATGGTCTTGTCTAAAATCATCATCAATCCATAAACCATTTTTTTTACGTAATTCTTTAACCCTATTAGGGAACAGCTTGTTTTTTTCTTCATAAACTTTACCTAACAGCTTTTTATCTTTGTCTTTATTTTTAAGTCTCTCTTTGATAATTTCACAATTCCCCAACTCAAAACCAATCCATTTACGACCTAACATTTCACTTACAGCAAATGTTGTACCGCTTCCTCCAAACGGGTCTAAAACAACGTCACCTTCATTTGTACTCATAGTTATTATACGATCAAGTAATTTAACTGATAATTCATTGAACTTTCTATTTTTTGAACTACTATGTCTAACAGGGTAAATATCTGACCAAACATCAGAAAGAGTTACACCCTTTGGGTTCATTTTATTCTTGTAACCGCCATAGTCTTTTATTTCTCTACCACAATGAGGGCAAGTTTGTAGAGGTATCCTTTGAACATTAAATGTCTTAGGTTTATCACCTTTTACATAGTATAAAAGGCTGTAATTTGCTGGATATAATCTATTCTGAATTGGAAGTCCAAATTTCATATCTACAGTTATCCAGTTTCTAAAATTCAATTTCCTATTTAAGTACTCAGAAAGGTAAGTGTTCCATTTTGGAATATTATAAATGAATAAAGAACCGCCTGGTTTTAAAACTCTGATACACTCGTCTATCCATTTATAATACCAATCCAAATATCCGCTAAAGGAATTTTTATCTGTTACACCCTCATCATACTCTTTATCAAGGTTAAATGGTGGATCAGCAAAAATAGTGTCCACGTTTTCATCAGGAACTTGTTTAAACAGTTCTAAACAATCTCCATTGTATAATTTTCCAAGATCAGTATAAAAATAAGGTTTGATTTCTTGAATAGAATTAAATTCGTTTAGTTTAACACTATTTTTATTTTCGAGGATCTTGGCAATTTCTTTTGTGTTATTTAAGAACACATCCTCTAACCCAGCCGGTATCCTGCCTAATTTTAATTCTAATTCTACTTTAGTCATTCCAAGATAACTAAGTATTCCATTCAACACTTTATCTGTTGGAATAACTCCATTTTCTTTATAGGCGAGTAAATCCTTCTTATTCACATTGTAATTTTTCAATACAGCATACATTTCAGTTTCCGTATACCCTAACTGATTCGCTTTATTTTTAACAATGTCAAAAACAGAAAAAAAACGCAATATTATACACCTCGTGTAACTTATAGTCTGTAGACCTATAGTCTACTTGATTTTATCATTCCATTTAAACAAGCGTCAATTGTTATCAGGAGGTACTATGACTAACAATATCAGATTATTATTTGGTCAAAAAGTTCGTCAAATTAGATTGTCCAAAAGTAATATGTCACAAGAAAAACTAGCTTTTGAATGTGACCTACACAGAACCTACATTTCTGATATTGAACGAGGAACAAGAAATGTTTCCTTAGACAATATTGAAAAGATTTCTAAAGCACTCGGTGTTCAACCAAAGGACTTACTTGATTTTACTACAATCGGCAACTGTGAACAAAAGAAATAAGTGGGGGCAAATTAGAATGGAAGTAGAAAAAGAGTTTATTACTGATGAAGCAAAAGAATTACTATCTAAAGATAAGTTAATTCAACAAGCATACAATGAAGTTAAAACATCTATTTGTTCACCTATTTGGCCAGCAACCTCAAAAACCTTCACGATTAACAACACCGAAAAGAATTGTAACGGTGTAGTACCAATTAAAGAACTATGTTACACCTTACTTGAAGATACATATAACTGGTATAGAGAAAAACCCCTTGATATACTTAAACTTGAAAAGAAAAAAGGTGGTCCGATTGATGTTTATAAAGAGTTCATAGAAAACAGTGAACTTAAACGTGTAGGTATGGAATTTGAAACAGGAAATATTAGTTCTGCCCACCGTTCAATGAACAAACTTCTATTAGGATTAAAACATGGCGAAATTGATTTGGCTATTATCCTTATGCCTATTAAACAATTGGCCTATTATCTTACAGATCGTGTTACCAATTTCGAGGAATTAGAACCTTATTTTGAACTTACTGAAGGACAACCATTTATTTTTATTGGATTTAATGCTGAGGCTTATAATTCTAATGTCCCTTTAATTCCCAAAGGTTCTGACGGTATGTCAAAACGCTCAATTAAGAAATGGAAAGATAAAGTTGAAAACAAATAGTTTTTGGTAAAGAGGCTTCGATTTTTGGAGTCTTTTTTGTTATAAAAATCGCTGTTCCCATTATGAAAAAATTGCGGTTTATTTGATCATTTTCAATCTCCTTTATTTCTATTATTTCATTCTTCTATTAAAACATATATTTCCTAAGTAGCGATGGGGAGAAATAGATCTTCTCAAAAGTAACTTATTAAGAAAAAGTTACATTTACTTTCACTAAAATACAGATTAATTTAACAACGTTGCAACTGAAATAGTTAAAAATATGTTGCATTCAAAACGTTGATTTTTCTGCTAGAATATCTTCACAAGTCAATACACCGAGTTTATCGTCCTCTCGGGCAATGCGGCGGAAGACTGGTCTTTCGGAAACGGGATGGCCCAGATGATATAAAAAAAGCCCGCGGCATTCGCGGGCTTTTTCTCTATTAAACGGCTTTCGCTTTTTCTTCTTCTTTGCCTGTTTTTTTGTTTGTCAGCTTAATTGATTTGACAAACAGTGTCAGGACCAATCCGGCTGCGATAAAGGCCAGCCCTGTGAAAAACACGCTGTGAAGCGAATCCATCAGTGACGTTTTCAAAACCGGCACGATATGGGAAGAAAACGCGGCCGGAATCTGCTTAATCGATTCCTGACTGAACAGGGATTGAAGCAGTCCTTCAGGATTCTTGTCAATCATACCTTTAAACTGCTCGGCAAAGGCACTTGCCTGTTTCGGGAGTGAGTCTAAGTAAGGCACCAGTCTGTCGGATAAAAGGCTTCCGGATCTGGCATTCATGACAGCGCCTAGCACCGTAATGCCGAACGTTCCCCCGATCATCCGGAAAAATTGGCTTGAAGAAGTCACGACGCCAAGCTCTTCTTTTGAAAACGTTTCTTGCAGAGCGAGCGTGAGAAGCGGCATGACGAGTCCCATTCCCAGACCGATCACGGCCATATAGCACGTAGCCGCTAGTTTGCTGGTATCCAGCTGCAAAGTTGTCAATAAGAAGAAGCCGACGGCCATGATCAGCATACCGATCATGATTTGCGGTTTAATCCCGATTTTGTAAACCAGCTGGCCTCCGATAATACTTGTGATGATCATAGATACCATCATCGGCGTCATAATCGTTCCGGACGCGGTGGCGCTGACGCCGATAATTCCCTGCATAAAGAAAGGAACAAACGTGACGGCGCCGAACATGCCGATACTCATGAAAAAGCCGATCAGATTCAGTACGGTAAACGTTCTGTTTTTAAACAGATACATCGGAAGAATCGGCTCTTTTGCTTTGATTTCAGCGAACACGAATCCGACAATTCCGACAAGCGCAAGTACAAAGAGACCGATAATCTGCCATGATCCCCATGCGTAATCCTTTCCTCCGAAGCTGAGCGCGAGAAGGAGGCTGACGATTCCGACGATCATTGTGAAGATGCCGGCGATGTCAAAGTTAATCGGCCCAGTCTGTTTTCTGCCCTGAAGTCCTCTTGCGATAAAGATCACAGCTAAGATTCCGACAGGCAGGTTGATATAGAAAACCCATTTCCAATTTAAAGAGTCAACAATCCAGCCCCCGATTTGCGGGCCGATAACGGAAGCAAGACCGTAAATCGCCCCGAAAAGCCCTTGGAACTTGGCACGCTGTTTCCCTGTGAACAAATCCCCGATGACGATCATGGCCATCGGCATCATGACACCGCCGCCGATTCCCTGAAGGCCGCGGAAAATAATCAGTTCCGTCATGTTGCTGGCCATTCCGCACAGTGCGGAAGCTCCCATAAAAATCAATAAACCTGACACATATACGACGCGGCGCCCCAATAAATCTGCAAGTTTCCCCGCAATCGGAACGATAGTCGTCGAAGTTAAAAGATATGCCGTGGTCAGCCACGTCATCATGCTTAATCCCCCGAGGTCACCCACGATTTTAGGAATCGCCGTTCCTACGATGGTGCCGTCAAGGGCCGAGAAAAACATGGCGATAATTAAACCGGTTATTAATAATGCGCGTTTTGGATCTTTTTGTTCAATACTCATGTTTTGGCAGCTCCTCTTTTCTATTCATTTTCTTTTTTATCCGCCGCGTATTGCTCAGCGGCTTCCGCTACTTTGCGGATAATGTTCATGGACTGAAGCAGTTCCTCATCAGTCAGAACGGATAGGTTTCGCGCTAATATCGCTTTTCTTCCTTCCACGACATCTTCGAATTTTTTTTCGCCTTTTTTGGTAAGGCTGATGTCGATGACACGTCTGTCCTGCTGATTATGTTTGCGGACGATGAGTCCTTTTTGCTCGAGGCGGTCGGCCATCAGCGTCACTGCGCTCGGTTTTACTTCCATGCGTTCCGCGATTTCGGAAACTTTGCAGCTCCCGTGCTTTTTCAGGCTGGCTAAAACAAATAATTGGGCAGGCGTCACCTCATGCATCGCCATGCTTTCCATCATTTCCGGCTGTATGTTTTGCAGCAGCGTCTGAAGAGATTTTTGGATATCAGACACATATTGATCCGCGTTTTTCATAATTCCTCCTCATCTGGTTCCTTTGAAAAATAATTAACATTAGTTAAATATAAATAAGGATTAATGGTAAGTCAATCCTTTTGTGCAAAAATAAAAAAAGGATTGATGTTTGGCGAAAACATCAAATCCTTTTTCTTCATGTTACTGCTGGTAGGGTGACTGCTGCTGAATCGTCTGCTGGAACTTCTGATACGATTGCTGAAGCTTTTGGGTATCGGCTGCTTCAATGGAATACCAGCCATTCTGAAACATCACATCGTATAATCTTCTTTGCGCTTTTTGTGACTCATCGAAAATGGCCTGAATATCTTGATAAAGAGACTCATGGCTGAGCTCATGCAGGGCTGTGCAATATGAAGTTGTTATATACTTTTCCGTCGTCAGCAGCTCATTCACCAAGTCTCTGTCATTCATTTGCGCCGTATTGGGCACGGGCGTTTGCGGGTTAGTGATTTTTTGATTTTGCTGTTCCATGTATTGTCCTCCTATTGCATATAGCCTGTTGTTGTCTGTCCGCCTTGAGCAGGATTCAAGTGGCCCAATATGTTTTGATAATGCTTCTGATGCATCCGGCCGATTTGTTCAAGCTCTTGTTTTAACGTCTGATTCTGGCATTGTTCCGCCATAAAATGAGCTTTTTTCATGGCAAGCAGATTCCAGTTCAGCATGTCCTCAAGGTACAAATGGTCTTTCGTTGAGATGACGGCAGGCGGCAAGTTTCCGTGCTGCTCTTGGTTGTTCATTTAAACGCCTCCTTCAATTCTGTTCTTTTTAGCTTTCTCTGCGATCGGGATTTCATGCACGAAAAAAAGAAAAAGGAGGGAGTTCATCCATGCTGCGGAGCATATGTTTATTTTTGTCGAAAAATAAAATGCTTACGAAATTCGCCCAGGCTTACGGCCTCCGCTTCGGCGCGGGAAGATTTGTTGCGGGGGAAACACTCACAGAAGCCGTGAAAACGGTAAAGCGGCTGAACCAAAACGGGTTATCGGCTTCGATTGATTACCTTGGTGAATATGCAGGTTCAGAGAAAGATGCAAGAAGGACGGCCGAAGAATGTAAAAAAGCAATCAGGGCGATCGCCGATCATCAATTGGACTGTGAGCTGTCTCTTAAATTAACATCCATCGGTCTGGATATTTCCGAGAAACTCGCGGAACAGCATGTCAGAGACATATTGACGGAAGCGAAAGAACGCCGCGTTCCCGTAACGATTGACATGGAGGACTATTCCAGATGCGGCCGTACGCTTGATTTATATAAGCGGTGCAAGCCGGATTTTCCGATGCTAGGAACCGTCATTCAGGCTTATTTGTACCGCGCCGCTGAAGATATCAGCAGCCTGATGCCATACAAGCCGCGGCTCAGGCTTGTAAAAGGCGCTTATAAAGAATCGGCAGCCGTGGCGTTTCCCGATAAAAAAGGGACCGACCTTCATTTCCAGCAGCTGATTAAGCTGCAGCTTTTGAGCGGCCATGAAACAGCGGTGGCGACACATGATGATGACATCATTTCTTATACGAAAACACTCGTCAGCGACCATCAAATTCCCCGCGGGCAGTTCGAATTCCAAATGCTGTACGGTATCAGAACGGAGCGGCAGAAGGAGCTTGCCGAAGAAGGATACAGGATGAGGGTGTACGTCCCGTACGGAACCGATTGGTACGGCTACCTGATGAGAAGAATTGCCGAGCGCCCGGCAAATGCGGCGTTCGTGCTGAAAGGAATCTTCAAAAAATAACGGCTGCTTAAAAAGCAGCCGCAGTATGTTATTCCATGTTTTCTTTTTTATATTGCTGATTTTGGCTCGTCCGTTTGCCGCCGCCGTATTTTTGCTTCGGTCCCGCATTTCCTTTCATGCTGGCCGCGCTCACTGCGCCAGAAGACGGATCTTTTCTCCCTCTCACCATTCCCTTCACCTCCGCGTTTAAGTTTCCCGTCCCCGGCAGAGAACATGCGGAAGGCGAAAAATTTAAAAAAATTCCATATTTGCTATTGAAGTCATCCGGAAAATCTTTTAAGATGAAAGAAGAAAAGGGTTTCATTTTTTTTGCCGAAAAAATGAATGACTATTCATTCAAAGTTCAAGGGGGATGACTCATGCACAAGTTTATAAAGAAGGCAGCCGTTCTCGGATCAGGCGTCATGGGGTCCGGAATTGCCGCGCACTTGGCTAACATCGGAATTCCCGTCCTGCTGCTTGATATTGTGCCAAACGAGCTGACAAAGGATGAGGTGAAAAAAGGGCTGACATTAGAAAGCCCGGAGGTCCGAAGCAGACTGAGCCGATCGGCCATGAAAAAACTGCTGAAGCAAAAACCGGCGCCGCTGACTTCAGCTTCCAATCTCGACTATATAACGGCGGGGAATTTGGAAGATGACGCTGCTCAATTGAAGGATGCCGATTGGATTATTGAAGTCGTTGTAGAAAATCTTGACGTGAAAAAACAGATTTTCTCACTTGTTGATGAATACCGGAAACCTGGAAGCATCGTGTCCAGCAATACGTCCGGTATTTCCGTAACAAAGATGGCGGAAGGCAGATCTGCCGATTTTAAAGCTCATTTCTTAGGAACCCATTTCTTTAATCCGGCCCGTTACTTAAAGCTTCTGGAAATCATTCCGATTCAGGAAACAGATCCTGACGTGCTGAAGTTTATGACTTCATTTGCAGAAAACACGCTCGGGAAAGGTGTCGTTATCGCCAAAGACACGCCTAACTTTATCGCCAACCGCATCGGTACGTACGGCTTGTTAGTCACGGTAAGAGAAATGCTTTCTTCCGGCTGCGGCATCGGCGAGGTGGATACGGTGACCGGGCCTTTAATCGGCAGACCGAAAAGCGCGACCTTCAGAACCCTTGACGTTGTGGGGCTTGATACATTCGCTCATGTGGCAAAAAATGTTTATGATAAAGCCGACGGCGCTGAAAAAGACATGTTTAAGCTGCCGGAATTTATGAATGACATGCTGAAAAACAATTGGCTTGGCAGCAAATCAGGTCAAGGTTTTTACAAAAAAGAAGGTAAAACAATATATGAGCTCGATCCGCTAACCATGACATACGGCGAGCGCACGAAAATGAAAACACCCGCTTTAGAAGCCGCCAAACAGGCAAAGGGTGCCAAAGGCAAAATGAAAGCGCTTATTTATGCTGATGACCGCGCCGGACGACTGCTTTGGAATATTACGTCGCAAACCCTCTTATACTCAGCTCAGCTTCTTGGTGAGATCGCTGATGATATAAAAGCGATTGACGACGCCATGAAATGGGGCTTTGGTTGGGAGCTCGGCCCGTTTGAGGTGTGGGATGCCATCGGTGTCAGAAAATCAGCGGAGCGGCTTGAACAAGAAGGCGCAAAACTGCCCGGCTGGGTGAAAGAAATGCTTGATCAGGGTCATGAAACATTTTATATGAAGGAAAACGGAACACAATTTTACTATTCAGACGGCCAATACAGGGCAGTAAAAGAAAATCCGAAACGCGTCAGCCTGCAAACGTTAAAAGAAACAAAGGGCGTGATCAGCAAAAACAGCGGAGCAAGTTTGATTGATCTCGGCGATGATGTCGCGCTTCTGGAATTTCATACGAAAAGCAATGCGATCGGCTTAGACATTATTCAGATGATTGACAATGCGCTTGAGGAAACAGAGCGGAATTATAAAGGACTTGTCATCGGAAACCAAGGCAGACATTTCTGCGCGGGGGCAAACCTTGCGATGATTTTAATGGAAGCTCAGGATGATAACTTCATGGAAGTCGATTTTGTCATCCGCCGTTTTCAGCAGACGATGCTGAACATCAAATACAGCGCCAAACCTGTTGTGGCGGCGCCGTTTGGGATGACACTCGGCGGGGGAACGGAAGTCTGTCTCCCGGCGGCACGCGTTCAGGCGGCGAGCGAATCGTATATGGGTCTTGTTGAAACCGGCGTCGGTCTTATTCCGGGCGGCGGAGGAAATAAAGAGCTGTACATGAATTACTTGAACAGCGGAAGCGAACTGATGGACGCGGCCATTAAAACCTTTGAAACCATTGCGCTTGCCAAGGTGTCCGGTTCGGCGCACGAAGCGCGTGATATGCAGATTTTGTCCGCGGCTGACCGTGTCAGCATGAATCAGGATCACCTGCTGCACGATGCGAAACAGCTGGCCGCTTCCTTATATGACAGCGGATACCGCCCGCCAGCCCGCAAAAAAGTGAGAGTCACCGGGGAAACCGGCTGTGCGGCGTTACTGCTCGGAGCAGATCAAATGAGACGGTCGGGTTATTTATCAGATCACGATATGAAGATTGCGAAGAAGCTGGCTCATGTCATTGCCGGAGGAAGAGTTCCGTTCGGCACGGAGGTTTCAGAAGAATATTTACTCGAGATTGAAAGAGAAGCCTTTTTAAGCCTCGCTGGCGAGGCGAAGTCTCAAGCAAGAATGCAGCATATGCTGGTCAAAGGCAAACCTTTACGGAACTAGGAGGGTGTTTATGAGAGAAGCAGTCATTGTGGCCGGTGCGAGAACTCCGGTCGGTAAAGCGAAAAAAGGGTCGCTTGCAGCCGTTCGTCCTGATGATTTAGGCGCGCTTTGTGTGAAAGAAACGCTGAAACGGGCAGGCGGCTATGAAGGAAATATCGATGACTTAATTATCGGATGTGCAACACCTGAAGCCGAACAAGGATTAAATATGGCACGTAATATCGGTGCGCTGGCGGGGCTTCCTCATACGGTGCCGGCTATTACGGTGAACCGCTACTGCTCTTCCGGACTCCAATCCATCGCTTACGGAGCTGAAAAAATCATGCTCGGCGCTGGTGACACCGTAATTGCGGGCGGTGCCGAATCCATGTCGCAAGTACCGATGATGGGGCATGTGACCCGCCCGAATATCGCTTTGGCGGAGCATGCGCCTGAGTATTACATGAGCATGGGACACACAGCGGAACAGGTCGCCGAAACGTACGGCGTATCCAGAGAAGACCAGGATGCATTTGCCGTCCGGAGCCATCAGAATGCCGCAAAAGCCCTTAAAGAAGGGAAATTCAATGACGAAATCGTACCGGTTGAAGTGTCGCTGACAGAAATCGGTGATGACCATAAGCCTCGGAAAAAACAATTTATCTTTTCTCAAGATGAAGGCGTGCGTCCGGGCACATCGGCTGACGTTTTAGCGAAGCTCCGTCCGGCGTTTTCTAAAACGGGAACCGTGACGGCCGGGAACTCTTCACAAACAAGTGACGGCGCGGCGGCTGTCATGCTGATGGATCGCGAAAAAGCTTCGTCGCTCGGATTGGCGCCGCTTGTCAAATTCCGTTCCTTTGCCGTAGGCGGCGTTCCGCCAGAGGTAATGGGGATCGGACCGATTGAAGCCATTCCGCGGGCGCTCAAGCTTGCCGGACTCGAATTACAGGATATCGGGCTTTTTGAATTGAATGAGGCCTTTGCTTCACAGGCCATTCAAGTTATCAGATCGCTCGGAATAGATGAAGAAAAGGTGAACGTAAACGGAGGCGCCATCGCGCTCGGACATCCGCTCGGATGCACTGGGGCGAAGCTGACCCTTTCACTCATACATGAAATGAAACGGAGAAACGAGCAATTCGGCGTGGTGACGATGTGCATCGGAGGCGGCATGGGCGCTGCCGGCGTATTTGAGCTCATTTAAAAAAAGGGGGAAACGAACATGAAACAGGAAACGGTCAACGTCAAAAAAGGCGGCAGCTTTCTGATTGAAGAAACGGGATATGATCAAGTATTCACACCGGAGGATTTTACAGACGAACATAAAATGATCGGCAAAACGACAGAAGACTATGTCGTAAACGATGTTCTTCCTTATATTGATGAAATTGAAAACCATCAGTTTGAGCACTCAGTCAGACTGCTGAGAAAAGCCGGAGATCTTGGTCTCCTCGGAGCGGATGTGCCTGAAGAGTACGGCGGCATCGGTCTGGATAAAATCAGTTCAGCCTTCATTACGGAAAAGTTTTCACGTGCCGGCAGCTTTTCGCTTTCTTACGGCGCTCACGTCGGTATCGGTTCATTGCCGATCGTGTTCTTCGGCACGGAAGAGCAGAAGAAAACATATTTGCCGGACTTGGCTTCAGGACAAAGAATCGCGGCCTACGCCTTAACTGAGCCGGGTTCAGGTTCAGATGCCCTCGGCGCGAAAACAACGGCCGTTTTGAATGAAGCGGGCACACACTATATTCTCAATGGAGAAAAGCAATGGATTACAAACTCCGCCTTTGCAGATGTCTTTGTCGTCTATGCTAAAGTGGACGGAGATAAGTTTTCCGCATTTATCGTAGAAAAAAATTATCCTGGCGTGTCAACGGGCCCAGAAGAGAAAAAAATGGGGATTAAGGGTTCATCGACAAGAACGCTGATTTTAGATCAGGCGGAAGTGCCGAAAGAAAACCTTCTCGGCGAAATCGGAAAAGGCCATGTCATCGCCTTTAATATCCTGAATATCGGGCGTTACAAGCTTGCCGTCGGCACAATCGGCGCTTCTAAACGGGTGATTGAGCTGTCTGCCGCTTACGCAAACCAGCGCCGACAATTTAAAACGCCGATCTCAAGCTTCACGCTCACTCAGGAAAAGCTTGCGACGATGTCAGCAAGGCTGTACGCGATGGAGAGCTCTGTATACAGAACAGTGGGTCTGTTCGAAGATAATATGAGCAGACTGACGGAAGAAGCGCAAAAAGACGGACGCGAAGTCGCAAAGTCAATCGCCGAGTACGCGATTGAATGCTCGCTCAACAAAATGTGCGGGTCTGAAACACTTGACTACATTGCCGACGAAGGCGTTCAAATTCACGGCGGTTACGGGTTTATGCAGGAATATGAAGTGGAGCGCGCTTATCGTGACTCCAGAATCAACAGAATTTTCGAGGGCACAAATGAAATCAACCGCCTGATCGTAACGAGCACGTTCCTGAAAAAAGCCGTAAAAGGGCAGCTTCCGCTCTTTGAAAAAGCGAAAGCGCTCCAGGAAGAGCTCATGATGCTGATGCCTGAAGAGCCGGGCTCAGAGCCTCTTGAACAGGAGAAATACATTGTCAGACAGGCGAAAAAGATCGCCCTGCTGACAGCGGGACTTGCGGCGCAGAAATACGGAAAAGAGATCGAAGGCGAGCAGGAAATCATGGTGAACATTGCCGATATCGTCAGCGCGCTGTACGCTTTGGAATCTGCCGTCCTCAGAACGGAAAAAGCGATTGCGGCGGACGGTGCCGAAAAAGCTGCGCAGAAGCTGTTATATACGGAAATCTTTGCCCAGGAAGCCCTTCAGAACATTGAAGCGCACGCCAAAGAATCACTCATCGCCATGGAGGAAGGAGATTCCCTCCGCATGATGCTTTCTGTGCTGCGCAAACTGACGCGTTTGACACCGAAAAATCTCATTCAGAAAAAACGTGAAGCGGCTGCCGCTGTCTTCCGTGAAGAAAAATATACGGTTTGATCACATGCTGTAAGCGCTCCTTCATCCGGAGCGCTTTTTCATGAAGCAACGTTATAGGTTTTTACCAGTGATTGTGTTAAAATAACGACGATCATTTACGAGGGGTGAAGAAGATGTCGTTAAATTTTTACTGGTACCCTAAATGCGGAACGTGCCGTAATGCGAAAAAATGGCTGGAAGACCGCGGTAAGGAAATAAACGAAATACATATTGTGGAAGAAACACCGACGAAAGAAGAAATCAAAGACCTCTACGAAAAGAGCGGCCTTGAGCTCAGAAAGTTTTTCAACACGAGCGGCATGAAATACCGCGAGCTGAACTTAAAGGAAAAACTGTACCACATGTCAGAGGATGAACAGCTTGAACTCCTGGCATCAGACGGTATGCTCCTGAAGCGCCCGATTACGACAGACGGCGAAAAAGTCACTGTCGGCTTTAAAGAAGACCAATTCGAAAAATATTGGATGTAATGCCAGGTTCAAAGAATTATGGTATCTTCTTATTATAAGAAAAAAATGGAGGGATTTAGATGAGCACACCGAAAGATATGCGTTATTCCAAAGAGCACGAATGGGTAAAAGTTGAGGACGGAAAAGCCCGTATCGGGATTACACACTTCGCGCAATCCGAACTTGGCGACATCGTATTTGTCGAGCTTCCTGAAGTCGGCGCTGAAATTAAAGCGGACGAGCCATTCGGCAGCGTAGAATCTGTCAAAACCGTATCCGAACTGTACGCACCGATTAACGGAACCGTAACGGAAGTGAACGAAGACCTTGATGACAGTCCTGAATTCGTAAACGAGTCTCCGTATGAAAAAGCGTGGATGATCGTCGTGGAACCGGCTGATGCTGAAGAAATCGAAAACCTCATGACTTCCGAGCAATATGACGAAATGACACAGGAAGACTGATCGGATAGCAAAAGGGCCATTTGGACATTCTATCTGTAACGGGAGGTGTCCAATATGGCTTTTGATAAACAAAAGGTCGATGTCACGGAGAACATCACGGGCCGCTTTCAAAACGGCCGGTTTTCCTTGTTTCATGAAAATGAAGCCATCGGCGAGATGACAGGCATGAACCAGTACGAGCTCAAACAGGGCTTTCTATTTGAAAATCAAAAATTTTATAAAACAGCCGATGTCATAAACGGCAACGATCCGAAATATGTGGATTGCGATTATGAGAACGGCTGGTGTTAACTGTTGGCGGTGAATTTCACTGCCTTCTTTTTCAATTGAGCCTAAAACAATCGGCAGGTGATGCGCTTATGTTCAACGGAGATGAAAAGGTCATAATCGTAGAAGGAAAATCAGATAAAATCAAAGTCAGGGAAGTGCTCATCGAACCCGCGGAAATCATCTGTACAAACGGAACGATCGGCCAAACTGAACTGGAAGATTTGGCGGACCGCCTGTTTGACAGAGACGTGTTATTTTAACGGACGCAGACGACTCCGGAGAAAAATTAAGAAAACAGCTGAAACGGGAGCTGCCCGAAGCGCGCCATATCTGCATAGACAGAACATACAGGCAAGTCGAATCGTGCCCGGGCCATCATCTTGCATCTGTACTGATCAGAGCCGGCCTTGATGCAGACCCTGTATTTTTGAAAAAGAACGACCTGAGGTGGTAATCAAAATGAAAGAACTCCAAGAAAATGAACTCGAATCGATTCAGGATGACGTCTATCTCCTGTATTTGTACACCCCGTTTTGCGGCACATGCCAGCTGGCGTCCAAAATGCTTTCCGTCGTCGAAGAAATGCTGCCCGAAGCCGCCTTCTATAAAAACAACGTGAATTATTCCCCCGCATTCGCCAAAGCCTATCAGATTGAGAGCGTTCCGTGCTTTTTGCTGTTTAAAGGCGGAGAGCTTGTTGAGAAAGGATACGCCTTCCGCTCCGTTTCCTATTTATATGAGCTGATTAAACAAAAAACATCGCAAACGTTCCCGATGTGACAATTTTTACAGGAAAATGTCGTGCGGTTTATAAAGGGTTCTGTCCGTTAAAAAGAGAAATGTGTATGTATGGCCATTAAAACGGGAGGTTATACGAGTGGAGAAAATAGAAGTTTTAGAGAATGACGGACAGCATCTGTTTTTGAAACCGCTATTAAATGCCTCAACGCTGCTGATTACATTCCAAGGAGAAACAGAAGCCTTAACGGTCTCAATTAACGGACAGGGAGAAATGAGAAAAACGGCGGCTTCAAAGGAAAAATCTAATTTGACCTTTTACGGAAACCAGACGGAAATTATCCATCTTTTGCACGGTGATGTCTCTTTGCAGAAACTCATCCAAAGCGGAAAACTCAAAGTGAAGGGATCATTCCGGGCCCTGCTGAAGCTGGAGGCCATCCTCTGGCTGACAAATGGATTTTTTCAGGCGGTCAGCAAGCGGCCGTAACTGCCATTCTACTATGTGACAATAGCTCCCATTATTTATTTTATTGACTTTTTATCATTCGCCGTGCTATTCTACAGTAAGAATTTCCGGACGAAAATACAATATGTTTTCTCTTATCAAGAGAGGTGGAGGGAAGTGCCCTATGAAGCCCGGCAACCATCAACAATGTTGAAATGGTGCCAATTCACTCAAAGCGATCTGCTTTGGAAGATGAGAGAAAGGCCTTTTTCAATAAGCCTTTCTGCTCATTTTTGCAGAAAGGCTTTTCTTTTGCAGAGAAACCCGGAAGATTTCTTAGAATAGTGTAAGGCAGGTGATTGCTTTGATCCATCTTCAAAATGTTTCAAAAATTTACAAAGCGAAGCATGGGGATGTCAATGCTGTCCAAGATGTCACTCTTGATATCAAAAAGGGCGAAATATTTGGAATTATAGGATATAGCGGAGCTGGTAAAAGTTCCTTAATCCGTCTCCTGAACGGCCTTGAAAAGCCGACGTCGGGCACCGTGGAAGTCGCGGGGACGGAATTAAATAAAGTAAGCAGCCGCGGACTGAGAAAAGCGCGTCAGGAAATCAGCATGATCTTCCAGCATTTTAACCTTCTTTGGTCGCGCACCGTCCGGGAGAACATTATGTTTCCACTGGAAATCGCCGGCGTGAAAAAAAGCGAACGGGTCCGCCGCGCCGATGAATTGATTAAACTGGTCGGTTTAGAGGGTAAAGAAAAATCTTATCCGTCGCAGCTGAGCGGCGGTCAAAAGCAGCGTGTCGGCATCGCCCGGGCGCTCGCCAATAATCCGAAAGTCCTTCTATGTGATGAAGCGACATCAGCGCTAGACCCGCAGACGACCGATTCAATTTTAGATCTTTTATCCGATATAAATGACAAACTCGGCCTGACGATTGTGCTCATTACCCATGAAATGCACGTCATCAGAAAAATCTGCAACAGAGTCGCCGTCATGGAAAACGGGAAAGTCGTTGAAGAAGGCGAAGTGCTCCAAGTCTTCAGAAACCCGCGTGAGCCGATGACAAAGCGTTTCGTTCAGCAGGTGACAGAACCGGAGGAGACGAAAGAAACCATTCAGCATTTTCTGCAGGAAACCGCGACAGGAAAAACGATTCAGCTTTCATTTGTCGGGCAGGCTGCCGAACAGCCCCTCATTACGGAGATGATCCGAAACTTTGACGTGGACGTCAATATTCTGCAGGGGAAAATTTCACAGACGAAAGACGGAGCCTACGGTTCTTTATTCATCCACATTGACGGTCAGGAAAAAGAAGTAGAAAACGTGATCCGGTTCATCAAAGACAAACAGGTAGAAGCAGAGGTGATCACAAATGTTTGAAAAATGGTTCCCGAACGTTGATATAACCGAGCTGTGGACGGCCACATACGAGACCCTTTATATGACGGTCATTGCTTTAGCCTTTTCATTTGTCATCGGAGCGATTCTCGGTCTTCTGCTCTTTTTAACGGGCAAGGGAAGCTTATGGGAAAATAAAATCATTAACACCGTGATTGCTGCGGTTGTCAATATTTTCAGGTCTATTCCGTTTCTTATTTTAATTATTCTGCTTCTCGGCTTTACTAAGTTTTTGGTCGGATCGATTTTAGGGCCGAACGCTGCATTGCCCGCGCTGATTATCGGCTCTGCGCCGTTTTATGCCCGCCTTGTTGAAATCGCGCTCCGTGAAGTTAATAAAGGAGTCATCGAAGCTGCCAGATCAATGGGAGCAAAGACATCGACGATTATCTTCAAAGTGCTGATTCCTGAATCAATGCCTGCGTTAATCTCAGGCCTCACCGTTACGGCCATCGCTCTGATCGGATCTACCGCCATTGCCGGCGCCATCGGGTCAGGCGGACTCGGAAACCTTGCATATGTAGAAGGATACCAGTCCAATAATACAGATGTAACGTTTGTGGCAACTGTATTTATTCTCATCATCGTCTTTATCATTCAAATTATCGGTGATGTGATTACAAATATAATAGACAAAAGATAAGGGAGGATTTACATTGAAAAAGATTGTACTAAGTGCGCTGCTGCTTGTGTTCGCGGGAGTTTTGGCTGCCTGCGGATCAAACGGCTCAAATAAAAAGGAAATCGTCGTCGCTGCGACAAAAACACCGCATGCTGAAATTTTAAAAGAAGCGGAGCCGCTTCTGAAGGAAAAAGGCTACACATTAACAGTAAAAGTGCTGAACGATTACAAAATGTACAACAAAGCGTTAGCTGACAAAGAAGTGGATGCGAACTACTTCCAGCACGTTCCTTACCTTGAACAGGAAATGAAAGAAAATAAAGACTACAAACTCGTAAATGCCGGAGCCGTTCACCTTGAGCCCTTCGGAATTTACACGAAAAAATACAAATCATTGAAAGACCTGCCTAAAGGCGCGACCATCATCATGACAAACAACGTCGCAGAACAAGGCCGTATGCTGGCGATGCTTCAAAAAGCCGGACTGATCACACTTGATCCGAAGGTGAAAACGATTGACGCCACTACGAAAAACATTACGAAAAACCCGAAAAACCTGATATTCAAAAAAATCGCCCCTGAATTAACGGCGAAAGCATATAATGAAGAAGAAGGCGACGCAGTCTTCATTAACGTCAACTATGCGATTCAAAACAAACTGAACCCGTTAAAAGATGCGATTGAAGTGGAATCAACGAAAAACAACCCGTACGCCAACATCATTGCCGTTCGTAAAGGTGACGAAAAATCAGCGAAAATCAAAGCGCTTATGGAAGTGCTTCACTCTAAGAAAATCAAAGACTTTATTGAGAAAAAATACGACGGAGCCGTACTTCCTGTATCTGAATAAAGCGAAAACCCCGGATGAATCGTCCGGGGTTTTTTTCGGGTATTAATCGGAGAACTGTCCATAATAAAAGGGAAGGTTAACAATTGGAGGGAATGGCAGTGGCTCAATATCAGGATAACGGCAAAAGCCTGCATGACGCATTAAAACAATACAAAGAAGGTTTAGGCATATTCGAGCAGAAAATGCCGATGATGGGACGGAAGTTTAATGAATTTACTGAACAGTGTTTCTCAGCGGATTCATTGACTGAAAAAGAGAAACAATTAATCGCTCTCGGCATCAGCATCAATGCTCAAGATGAATTTTGCATGATTTATCATACGAAGGGCTGCCTTGACCAGGGCGCGACAGAGGAAAACATCCTTGAGGTCATCAGCGTCGCGGCGGCATTCGGAGGAGGCGCAGCACTCAGTCAGGGAGTGACCCTCGTGCAGCAGTGCATTCAGGAATTCGGACATACGACGCATTAGAAAGAGCAATCGTGTGAATACCGCTTTTCACATAAAAACAGCGCCGGTTTCCGGCACATTCGAAAGGATTCAGGGGCACACTCTCTTTGGCCGGAGCAGCGGATCATTGTTACAATGGAAACAAACAAATGAAGGGATTGATTCATTATCTGCACCAGCCATGAAAGACTGGACCTTGACTATACGCCTGAAATGGAAAAAGCGATGCAGAAGTCACACGGCATCGGCTACGAGGAATATGGACGGCGTCTTTCAAAAAGGATGGAAGTCGAACGGCAGAGGGAGCTTGAATACCAAAAAAGCAAGTTCCTCGCAGCGCAGCTTAATGAGAAAATCGGTCAGTAAAAAAGGGCGGAATTCCGCCCTTTTTCTGTTTCAAACAGCTTTAATTACGCCTGGATCTTTGATAAACTTTAGGAATGTTCCGGGTAATATAAAAAGTTGTATTTACTTTTCATTTGTTATAAAATTAGAATGAGAATAAATTGAGAATAATGATTATATATTTTGGAGGTATAGATATGGCTGCTTCAACATTAACGATCAAGGATCTTCACGTTGAAATCGAAGGAAAAGAGATCTTAAAAGGTGTAAACCTTGAAATAAAAGGCGGCGAATTCCACGCTGTCATGGGGCCGAACGGTACCGGTAAATCCACGCTTTCAGCAGCGATTATGGGACACCCGAAATACGAAGTTACAAAAGGCAGCATCACGCTTGACGGCAAAGATGTACTGGAAATGGAAGTGGACGAGCGCGCTCAGGCGGGTCTTTTCCTTGCGATGCAGTACCCAAGTGAAATCAGCGGTGTGACAAATGCCGATTTCCTTCGCTCTGCGATTAACGCACGCCGCGAAGAAGGCGATGAAATTTCTCTTATGAAATTCATCCGCAAAATGGACGAAAACATGGAGTTCCTTGAAATGGACCCTGAAATGGCTCAGCGTTACCTGAACGAAGGCTTCTCCGGCGGGGAGAAAAAACGCAACGAAATCCTTCAGCTTATGATGATCGAGCCGAAAATCGCCATTCTTGACGAAATCGATTCAGGTCTTGATATCGATGCGCTTAAAGTCGTTTCTAAAGGAATCAACAAAATGCGCAGCGAAAACTTCGGCTGCTTAATGATCACTCACTATCAGCGCCTTCTGAACTACATCACGCCTGATGTCGTTCACGTTATGATGCAGGGACGCGTAGTGAAATCAGGCGGAGCGGAGCTTGCGCAGCGCCTTGAAGCGGAAGGCTATGACTGGATTAAACAAGAACTCGGCATTGAAGACGAAACTGTAGGCCAAGAAGCGTAAGCGTTAGGGGGATAAACATGACATTGGAAACGAAACTATCCGTAGATCAGGAATATGTCAAAGGCTTTTCCGAAAAGCATCAAGAACCTGCCTGGCTGAAAAACCTGCGCTTACAGGCTCTTGAAAAAGCTGAAGATCTGCCGCTGCCTAAGCCTGATAAAACAAAAATCACAAATTGGAACTTTACAAAGTTCAACAAGCATACAGTAGAAAACGCGCCGCTTGCTTCTTTAGAAGATTTAGCTGATGAAGCAAAAGCGCTGATCGACATCGAAAATGAAGACAAAACGTTATATGTGCAGCGTGACCAAACGCCTGCTTTCCTTTCTCTGTCTAAAGAGCTGAAAGACAAAGGCGTCATTTTCACGGACATCTTAACAGCTGCCCGTGAGCACAGCGACC
Source organism: Bacillus amyloliquefaciens DSM 7 = ATCC 23350 (assembly GCF_000196735.1). GTDB lineage: Bacteria > Bacillota > Bacilli > Bacillales > Bacillaceae > Bacillus > Bacillus amyloliquefaciens. The sequence continues at coordinate 3,170,624 of NC_014551.1, read as the reverse complement.
TCGTTGAGAAATATTTCATGAAAGACGGCGTAAAGGTCGACGAGCATAAATTGACTGCGCTTCATGCGGCATTAATGAACGGCGGAGCATTCCTTTATGTTCCTAAAAACGTTCAGGTGGAAACGCCTGTTCAGGCTGTTTATGTTCATGAAAGCAATGACACGGCATTGTTTAACCACGTGCTGATCGTCGCTGAAGACCACAGCTCCGTCACTTACGTTGAGAACTACATCAGCACGGTGAATCCGAAAGAAGCTGTGTTCAACATTATCAGTGAAGTGATCACGGGTGATAACGCCAGTGTGACGTACGGTGCCGTTGACAACCTGTCAGCAGGTGTCACAACATACGTCAACCGCCGCGGAGCCGCGCGCGGACGCGACAGCAGAATCGAGTGGGCGCTCGGTCTGATGAACGACGGCGACACGATTTCTGAAAACACGACTAACCTCTATGGAGACGGCACATACGGCGATACGAAAACCGTAGTTGTCGGAAGAGGAGAACAGACGGAAAACTTTACGACGCAGATCATCCACTTCGGTAAGGCTTCCGAAGGTTATATCCTGAAGCACGGAGTCATGAAAGATGCCGCATCTTCCATCTTTAACGGGATCGGCAAAATTGAGCACGGCGCGTCTAAAGCAAACGCTGAACAGGAATCCCGCGTCCTGATGCTGAGTGAAAAAGCACGCGGTGACGCAAACCCGATTCTTTTAATTGATGAAGACGATGTAACTGCAGGACATGCGGCATCTGTCGGCCGCGTGGACCCGATTCAGCTTTACTACCTAATGAGCCGCGGAATTCCGAAAGAAGAAGCGGAACGCTTAGTCATTTACGGATTCCTTGCTCCGGTGGTAAAAGAGCTTCCGATTGAAGGAGTTAAGAAACAGCTCGTCTCCGTCATCGAAAGGAAAGTAAAATAATGAATATCACCGATATTCGTGAACAGTTCCCGATCCTTCATCAGCAAGTGAACGGACATGACCTCGTGTACCTTGACAGCGCGGCGACTTCTCAGAAGCCGCGGGCTGTCATTGAGGCAGTGGATCAGTATTACAACCGATACAATTCCAATGTCCACAGAGGCGTCCATACTCTTGGCACAAGAGCGACAGACGGCTATGAAGGAGCGCGTGAAAAAGTCCGTAAGTTTATCAATGCGAAGTCAATGACTGAGGTCATTTTCACAAAAGGCACGACAACTTCACTGAATATGGTGGCGCTGAGCTATGCCCGCGCCAACTTAAAACCCGGTGATGAAGTGGTCATCACCCAAATGGAGCATCATGCGAATATCATTCCGTGGCAGCAGGCTGTAAAAGCAACCGGCGCGACTTTAAAATATATTCCGATGCAGGAAGACGGCACGCTTTCGTTAGAAGACGTCCGGCAGACTGTCACAAGCCATACGAAGATCGTGGCGGTCGCTCATGTGTCAAACGTACTCGGCACGATCAACCCGATTAAAGAAATCGCTAAAATCGCTCATGACAATGGCGCGGTCATCGTGGTCGACGGAGCCCAGAGCACGCCTCACATGAAAATCGACGTCCAAGACTTGGATTGCGACTTCTTCGCGCTTTCTTCCCATAAAATGTGCGGCCCGACGGGAATCGGCGTGCTGTACGGCAAGAAAGAACTGCTTGAGAATATGGAGCCAGCCGAATTTGGCGGCGAGATGATCGACTTTGTAGGGCTTTATGAATCAACTTGGAAAGAGCTTCCGTGGAAATTTGAAGCAGGCACGCCGATTATTGCAGGCGCGATCGGATTGGGAGCCGCGATTGATTTTCTTGAAGAGATCGGTCTCGACGAGATTTCCCGGCATGAGCATAAGCTTGCTGCCTATGCGCTTGACTGTTTCGAACAGCTTGACGGCGTGACGGTATACGGTCCGAAAGAGCGGGCGGGCCTTGTGACATTTAATCTTGATGATGTTCACCCTCATGATGTCGCGACTGTCCTCGATGCAGAGGGCATTGCGGTCAGAGCGGGGCATCATTGCGCCCAGCCGCTCATGAAATGGCTGGATGTATCTGCTACTGCGAGAGCGAGCTTTTATCTGTATAATACAGAGGAAGAGATAGATAAGCTCGCGGAAGCTCTCCAAAAGACAAAGGAGTACTTTACAAATGTCTTTTAATGCAAATTTAGATACATTGTACAGACAAGTGATCATGGATCATTACAAAAATCCGCGCAACAAAGGGGTTTTGGATGACAGCATCGTCGTCGATATGAACAACCCGACTTGCGGCGACCGGATCAGACTGACAATGAAGCTTGACGGCGATACCGTTCAGGAAGCGAAATTTGAAGGGGAAGGCTGTTCCATCTCCATGGCTTCAGCTTCCATGATGACGCAGGCGATTAAAGGAAAAGATATTGATACCGCCCTTTCCATGTCTAAGATCTTCTCAGACATGATGCAAGGGAAAGAGTATGACGACTCAATAGATCTCGGGGATATTGAAGCCCTTCAAGGCGTTTCGAAATTCCCGGCCCGGATTAAATGTGCCACCCTTTCATGGAAAGCACTTGAAAAAGGAGTCGCTGGCGAAAAAGGCGGCAATTAAAAGATTGGAGTGAAAATGGATGGCTAAAAAAATGCCTGAAATTGGTGAATACAAGTACGGTTTTCACGATAAGGACGTTTCCATTTTCCGTTCAGAGCGCGGATTGACAAAAGAAATCGTAGAAGAAATTTCACGTATGAAAGAAGAGCCTCAATGGATGCTTGATTTCCGCCTGAAATCTCTTGAGCATTTCTACAACATGCCGATGCCGCAGTGGGGCGGGGATTTAAACTCTTTAAACTTTGACGAGATTACGTACTACGTAAAACCGTCTGAGCGTTCAGAGCGTTCTTGGGATGAAGTGCCTGAGGAAATTAAACAGACATTCGACAAACTCGGTATTCCTGAAGCTGAGCAAAAATACCTTGCGGGTGTTTCCGCACAGTACGAATCTGAGGTTGTTTATCACAACATGAAAGAAGATCTTGAAGCGCAAGGCATTGTCTTCAAAGATACAGACAGCGCGCTGAAAGAAAATGAAGACATTTTCCGTGAGCACTGGGCGAAAGTTATTCCGCCGACTGATAACAAGTTTGCGGCGCTGAACTCAGCTGTTTGGTCCGGCGGATCTTTCATCTACGTGCCAAAAGGCGTGAAGGTTGAAACACCGCTTCAAGCTTACTTCCGCATCAACTCAGAAAACATGGGTCAGTTCGAACGTACGCTGATCATTGTTGACGAAGAAGCAAGCGTTCATTACGTAGAAGGATGTACGGCTCCTGTCTACACAACAAACTCGCTTCACAGCGCGGTTGTTGAGATCATCGTGAAAAAAGGCGGCTACTGCCGTTATACAACGATCCAAAACTGGGCGAACAACGTTTACAACCTTGTTACGAAACGTACCGTTTGTGAAGAAAACGCGACGATGGAATGGGTAGACGGAAACATCGGTTCTAAATTGACGATGAAATATCCGGCTGTCATTCTGAAAGGTGAAGGCGCGCGCGGCATGACGCTTTCTATCGCTCTTGCGGGCAAAGGACAGCATCAGGACGCAGGTGCGAAAATGATTCACCTTGCACCGAATACGTCATCCACAATCGTATCAAAATCGATTTCTAAACAGGGCGGAAAAGTAACATACCGCGGTATCGTCCACTTCGGACGGAAAGCGGACGGCGCCCGTTCAAACATCGAGTGCGATACGCTCATCATGGATAACAAATCAACTTCTGATACGATCCCTTACAATGAAATCCTGAACGACAACATTTCATTGGAGCACGAAGCGAAAGTATCAAAGGTTTCTGAGGAACAGCTTTTCTACTTGATGAGCCGCGGTATTTCTGAAGAAGAAGCGACAGAAATGATCGTTATGGGCTTCATCGAGCCGTTCACAAAAGAACTTCCGATGGAATACGCAGTTGAAATGAACCGTTTGATCAAATTCGAAATGGAAGGTAGTATCGGCTAAGCTTGATACAGCAGGGGCCTGACTGATTTTAGGGAAGCCCCACCCACAAAACACCCACAAGATTATATATTTGTATACCGCAGATACATCTCTAATGCATCATTTTCAATTTTTTTAGTGACATGGAGGTACGTATCTGCGGTTATTTTTATGCTCGAATGCCCAAGTCTTTCAGATACAAATTTCAAATCAGCTTTGGCCTCAATTAAATGTACCGCATGGCTATGCCTTAATGCATGAGGGGACAATATTGGTAACTCAGCTCTTTTACATATCTCTTTGAAGTATTCTCTAACAACATTTGTGCGCAACCATCGTCCATCATGCTGATAAAACACAATATCAGCCCCCGGTTTTTTATAATTTTTATATTTGAGCACAACCTCGTTTCTATTGATTCGATGTTTTTTTAAAAGCTGAATGGTGTGTATATCTAGTTTGATTATTCTTAAACCAGCTTTTGATTTAGGGGTTGAGAGATAGGGTGTGGAATTTGTCGGGTAGACTAGTGTTTTACTCACTTTTATCGTGCCCTCTTCAAAATCTATATCATTCCAGGTTAAGGCGAGCGCTTCACCTATTCGTAAACCGGTCCGAGCCATGAGAGAAAATAAAACATAATACTGTATTGAGTGTTTGTATTTGGAATTTTTCTGAGGTTCTTTCACCTGATTTAGAAATTTTTCTAGTTGGTCTACTGTAAAAAATTTGATTTCCTTATTGTTTTTAGTTTCCTTCGGGATTTTGATACGTGTAACAGGGTTCTCACGCAGTATCCTAAATTCGTGCACAGCGTCATTTAATGCTGTGTTCATCAGGCTGTGAATGCGCCTGACAGTGCCTTCACTATAATTGAGTCTAAGTTCGTTAATCCATTTCTGATATTCAGTCCTAGATATATCTTTTAACTTAACTTCTCCCCATCTTGGTAAAATGTTAAGCCGTACATTCCTCTCTTGGAGTGAGTAAGTAATAGGCTTGACATTTGGCTTTTTATATACTTCGAGCCATTTACTGAAATACTCTCTTATGCTTTCTTTTCCGTCGTTAGCGAAACCATAGTATTCGATGTCTGTCTCTATTTGTGCCGCAGCTAATTGCGCTTCTTTTTTTGTTTTAAACCCTCGTTTTGACGTTTCCTTGTACCTGTTCGAGTTTTTATCTTTATATCGTATTCTGTATTCCCAAGTTCCGTTTGAATGTTTACGGAAACTAGCCATTTCTGAGCGCCTCCCATTTTTAGAATGTATGTTCGTTTTTTTGTTTAAAAAATTTTAGCAAGATTAGATAAGACTAATTGTTTAGGTACCCCATACTGCTTAACTGCTTCTCCCACAGTTATGCACGCATTGGCGGAGGAGAACAACAAATTTATCGCAAAAAAATTCGCCTCCTCCTCAATCCGATCCGTTGAGAAAAAAGTATGGTTTTTTAAAAAAGGCGTGTTTGCGTCGGGGTGGCATACTGCATGCCCTAATTCGTGAGCACAAATAAACACCTTGCACTTCTCGCTGGCATTCTGATTAATGTGGATGACTTTAATTCTAAAATGCCGGCTGTAATATCCTAGGGTTTTTCCCAACTCTTCATAAACCACCTCAATTCCAAGAGCCTTAGCAATTTCAAAAGGATCGTTTGTTTCGAATTTTTTTGTAAGTGTTTTTACTTTTTTTGCAATTGACTCCACAGAAGCACCTACTTACGGTATTTTTTTGGGGTGAATTTTTGTTTTGAGATTCTTTTGGCGAGACGTAAAGAATTCTCCAGGCTTGCAATGAGCAGCTCCCTATCTTCATCATCCATATCATCGATTATCTGACCGTCAAACGCAGCATACCCGTTTTTATCGCCTAAGCCCTGAATGATTTTCTGCAATTCTTTTTGTATATCTTTTTCATCCTTGGCTGTAAGCTCCGGTTCAATTGCTTCGTTTTCCGTCCGACCAAGTAGGTAGTCAATAGAGACGTTGAAATAATCAGCAACTTTCTGCACCTTGTCTATAGACGGTTTTTGGGTCTTCCATCTATACAATGTGTTTGTACCCATCCCCAATTTCCGTTCCAATTCTGCAATGGGTATCTTTCTCTTGTCTGCAATCTTCTTAACCCTGTCAAATAGTGACATATCAGTTCACCTTTTTCCGCTTAAAACACACTATCAAATTAGTTAGATAAAATTGTTGACATCTATCTAATATGATAGTAAACTGTGTTCATAAGCTACTTATTTAGCTTTGAGGCATGACAAATTAAAAGCCCTGTACCACGTCCCCCAACGTATTTCAGGCTATTTGTATAGTCTTATTAGCTATGCCTTTATTTTAGCTAATAAGATAGAGAGTGTCAATAGAAAGCTAAATAATTAGCTAAAAAACATGAAGGAGGTGCTTTCTATGGAGCTGAGCTTTGGAAAGCAGGTTAAAACTTGGCTGATTTTAAACGACATGCAGCAAAAGGATTTGGCCAAAATGCTGGGTATCTCAAATGCATACCTTTCTGACATATTGCTTGGTAAGAGGAAGGGCAAGAAAGTCAGAGAGAAGATCATCAAAATCCTGGACATGAAGGAGGTTTCATAAAGTGTTGTCGGTTCAAGTTGACGAGTCCCTACTGGAACAACGCTTTACTGAAGAATTGAAAAAGCGATTAGACATAATTGAGAGCCGGCACACTTTTTGGGACATGAAGGAGCTCTGCAGGCAAACAAATATGAGTTTGAACTTTATAAAAGATACCTTCTTTTATGACGAGAGGTTCCCAAAATATCGCGTCGGTAAGAAATGGCTTTTTCCCGCAAAAGAGTGCGGGGAGTTCTTACTGAAATGGCTCTCAGAGCAGCCAAGAAATTAGAGCAGAAGGAAGGTGAGGAATTGAAGATCAAGCCGCGCGAATGGCTCACACTAAGTGAAGAGGATCGTTTTAGAAAAATCCATCAGGCATCTACAAAATCGAAAGGAGCCCAATCATGAACTTAAATCATTTTCTTAAATCTGATCGCGAAAATGCGGAAAGGTTACTCAGGTCAACTCAAAACCTTATTTCCGAATTACTTCCCGCCGCCATTGAGGACCAGGACTTTGATGGGTGTGTTGAAATCGCGGCATCAATCATTTCAAATTGCAAGGACCTTAAACGAATGGAGCACCCGGAACAGATGGTTAAGATTCATGAAATAGTATCTGGGCTCAAGCGTAAGGGGATAGGCGCTTCGACTGTGAGGCGATCGTATCAATGAATATCGAGCATCCGATGATCTCTGAAGTCAATCGTTACGGCTATCCTTTGGAATATTTGAAGTATGAAGACGAGGACGAGCAGGATGATGACAAATAAAAAAGCCGCCTTGGCAGAGGCGACTCATTGAAAAACAAATAACGCCGCCATTATACCATGCGGACTAAAAATAATAAACGGAGGTTTCAACGATGGAAAAGATTAACTCTGTTTCACAAGTAAACGCGTTTTTTCAAGAACTTAACCAAGCAAAGAAAGACCGTTCGGCCTTAGCTTCACACATTAGCGCCAAAACAGCTCGCTTGGTCGCCTACCTTAGACAGAATGGGCCTGTGCTGGTCTACCGGGAAGACAAAGCGACGATGATCGAAGCAGTCAAAAAGGTGTCAGTCAAATTTGACAAGGCTAAGCTTGCCAGTTTGGTGGGACTGTCTGCTGCTGTTCTAAACCCGATCAAAATCGCTGAACTTGTTGAACAGGGCAAAATTACAGCGGCTCAAGTAGAAGGTTGCCAATACGAGGAAGAAGATTACAAGCTGAAAACTCGTAAAGCCAAAAAGAAAGAAATTGCGGATTTCCGCAATAAACAATAGGGGGATTTACTTATGAATATCACATTGAAAATTGAAGCGCCGGAACTTGCTAAATCGCTCCAAGCCCTGGCCGATGCATTGACCGCCAAGCCTCTACCCGTGAACAAGGTTGCTGATAGTAAACCGGAAAAACAGAAGGGCGCGGACCAAAAAGCAGATGCCGTACAAAAGGCGCCTGAAAAAGAGGCTGCGAAACCTGAGCCTGAATCTGAACCAGCTCCAAAAGCTGACAAAGAAGAAACGCAAGCTATTGATATTACAGTAGTCCGCCAGAAGCTTGCTGAAAAGTCACAGGAAGGCAAACAAGCTGAGATTAAAAAGCTATTCGCAAACTACGGCGCTAAAAAGCTGACAGAGATTCCAAAAGAGCATTACGCGGAGCTACTTGAAAAGGCGGAACAGCTATGACCCAAGGGCACGCGGAAAGAGCGCACGCCAAGTTATCGGCGTCAGGCTCAAAACGCTGGTTAACCTGCACGCCAAGCGCCCGTTTAGAAGATCAGTTTGAAGAAACGACAAGCGAGTTTGCAGAAGAAGGGACCTTGGCACACGAAGTGTCAGAGGTGCTGCTTCAATACCATACGGGTGCGATCAGTAAAGCTGCACGAACGCGGCGCCTGAACAAATTGAAAAAGCATGAGCTGTATTCAGATTCAATGATTGAATATGTGTCCACTTACTCAGATCTGGTTATTGAGAAATTCAACGCGCTTGAAGCTGAAAAGGGCGATGCGATGATCTTACTTGAACAACGTTTAGATTTCAGTGAATGGGTCCCGGAAGGGTTTGGCACTGGCGATGCGCTGATCATCGCTGATGAAGTGATGGAAGTGATAGACCTGAAATACGGGAAAGGCGTTCCCGTCGATGCTGAAAAAAACACTCAGATGATGCTTTATGCATTAGGGGCATTGAATCAATTTGGGGCCCTTTATGACATCGAATGCGTTCGTATGACGATCGTGCAGCCCCGCCTGGATAGCGTGTCTACATATGAGCTGTCAGTATCAGAGCTTTTGTCATGGGCAAATGATTTTGTCAAGCCAAGGGCGGAAATGGCTTGGCAGGGAGAGGGCGAATTTGAAGCAGGCGATCACTGCCGATTCTGCAGAGCAAAAGCAAACTGCTCTGCAAGGGCGAAAAAAAACTTGGAGCTGGCTCGATTCGATTTCCAGAAGCCTGAACTTCTGTCTAAGGAGGACCTTGGGAAAATCCTCTATGAAGCAGAAGAGCTGAAACGCTGGGTCAAAGATATTCAAGAGTACACCTTGGCGCAGGCTGAACACCACGGGGAAAAGATACCTGGCTGGAAACTGGTTGAGGGAAGAAGCAACCGCAAATATGCGGATGTAGACGCAGTGAAAAATACTCTTCTGGCTGAAGGTTATGAGCCGGAGCAAGTCTTGTCAAAACCGGAGGTTCTAGGAGTCTCAGCCCTGGAAAAAAGCATAGGGAAAAAAGCATTTAATGAGCTACTGAAAGACCTGGTTATAAAGCCAGTTGGAAAACCGACTCTTGTCCCTGAATCGGACAAACGGCCGGAGTTAAATTCTACTGAATCGGCAATCGCTGACTTCGAATAATGGAGGTTTTTACTTTGGAAAAATATCAATACGAAAATACCAAACTTCGCAAAACAGAAGCTACTTTGAATTCTGATTTTTGGATGAACGCTGACGGTGAAATCAAGCCCTTAACTGAAATGGAGGATGATTACCTAAGAAATATCCTTAACTTTCTGTATAAAAAACGTGATTGGTACTGGCTCAATTGCAGAGATACTAAGCTAATTGAGAGTTTTCAAAACGGTGACGATTTTTTCCAACATGTTATCAGAAAGAGTACAATTTGGACTTCAATCATTAATCAGCTCCAAAAGCCAAAAGATGAATTCAATTTTACTTATAGCTTACCTGAATCCATTTAACTTGTCGGCATTAGCTGGCTTAAATAAAAATTCAAATTAAAAGGAGACATGCAAAATGGCAGTTAACAACACTAACACAAACACAAAGGTAGTAACAGGAAAGGTACGTTTCTCATATCTTCATGCCTTCCAACCGCACGCGATCGAGGAAGGACAGGAACCAAAGTACAGCACCGCAATCCTTATCCCAAAAACTGATAAAGATACACTGCGTAAAATCAAGGCGGCGGTTGAAGCTGCAAAAGAAGCTGGAAAAAGCAAATGGGGCGGAAAGATTCCGGCCAACCTCAAAACACCTTTACGCGATGGGGACGAAGAAAGACCGGACCAAGAGGAATACGCCGGATGCTATTTCTTGAACGCCTCAAGCAAAACTAAGCCCGGCATTGTAGACAGAAACTTGAATCACATTATTGACTCAGAAGAGCTTTACAGCGGTTGCTATGGGCGGGTGTCAATCAATTTCTACGCATTTAACACAGCCGGAAATAAAGGTATTGCGTGCGGCCTGAATAACATTCAAAAACTTGAGGACGGGGATTACCTCGGCGGCCGTTCACGGGCTGAAGACGATTTCGACGCCCTGGATGATTTCGAAAACGATGGCGACGATTTCTTAGGCTAAAAAACAAAGAGGGGAGACGAGAGTTTCCCCCTTTTTAATAGGGAAGGAGTCTGGACATATGTTTAATCCATCAGATTGGTATATCACGCCTGAGGAATATGAAAGGGCAGCAAAAAACGGTATTAGTAGGAGTCTTCTCGGGAAAAGAATCCGGGGTGCAGGTTGGGATAAAGAAAGAGCCCTAGCAACCCCGCCAAAGAAACGGCGCCCAAGGACGGACAGATCAAAATGGGTTGAGGTTGCTGAAAAAAATGGCATATCAAAAGCCACGTTTTACTGGCGTGTCACTTCAGGAGGCTGGGACGAAGAACGAGCAGCGACAACCCCGATCTTTGATAGAGACGAGTGTATGAGAAGAGCCCGGCAGAAATCGCCTTACGGCAAATATCGCAGGCATTCGCCTGAGCTAATCGCTTTGGCCGAATCAAACGGCATCAAATATAAAACTTATGCTTTCAGAGTCAGCGCTGGCTGGGACCCTTATGAAGCTGCGGTAACCCCTCTCAAAACACGCGCCGAAATTGGGCGCATTGGGCGGCAGGCCTTTCTGGATAAGCACGGCGATGTACACACATTATTTTTTCAGAAAAGGCGGGCTACTAATTGAAAACATTGTCAATTGATATAGAAACATTTTCGAGTGTTGACCTCTTAAAGTGTGGAGTTTATGCATACACAGAAGCCTCGGATTTTGAAATCCTTCTGTTTGCTTATGCTTTTGATGAAGAGCCAATAAAAGTTATTGACTTGGCCCAAGGGGAGGCGTTACCTCATGAAGTTCTAGTGGCTTTGACAAGCTCAAAGGTCATCAAAACAGCATATAACGCCAACTTTGAAAGAACTTGTATTGCGAAGCATTTTAATACTATGCTACCGCCGACGCAATGGAGGTGTACGGCGGTCCATGCTACCACCTTAGGGCTTCCCGGAAATCTTGACGGTGTGGCAAAGGCGCTAAAACTATCGGAACAGAAGGACAAGGAAGGGAAAGCCCTCATTCGTTATTTTTCGGTGCCCTGTAAGCCAACCAAAGCAAACGGACAGAGGGTCAGGAATCTCCCTGAACACGCACCAGACAAATGGGAGAAATTCAAAACCTACTGCGGCCAGGACGTTGAAGTAGAACGCTCTATTAAAAACCGCATTTCTAAGTTTGAGCCATTGAAAGCTGAACAAGAGTTATGGGCGTTAGATCAGGACATAAATGACAGGGGCGTCCGGATAGATGCCGATTTAGTAAAGCACGCAATAGCCTGCGATGAACAATACCAGGCGGGCTTAATGGTAGAGGCGAAGGAGCTGACCGGACTGCCCAACCCCAACAGTACAGCCCAATTAAAAAAATGGCTTGAAGATAAGGGGCTATCTGTTTCGAGTCTTGCAAAAGACAAAATCGAGGAGTTAATAGAAAAGACAGACGATGCGAGCGTACACAGAGTCTTGCGGCTGCGGCAGGAGATGGCGAAAACCTCAGTTAAAAAATACCTGGCGATGGAAAAAGCCCTTTGTCCGGATAGTCGTGTTCGTGGGTTGCTGCAATTCTACGGGGCCAGCCGGACCGGCAGATGGGCCGGGCGCTTGGTCCAGGTACAGAACTTACCTCAAAACAAAATCGCGGACCTGGATACAGCAAGGACGCTTTTGAAGGGTGGTCACTATGAAGCAATAGAGCTGCTTTATGGGCAGGTGCCTTTTGTGCTTTCTCAGCTAGTCAGAACAGCTTTCATCCCGTCAGAAGGTAATGAGTTTTATGTGTCTGACTTCTCCGCCATTGAAGCCCGTGTCATTGCCTGGCTTGCCGGGGAAGGATGGCGCCTGGATGTATTCAACACTCACGGGAAGATTTACGAAGCCTCGGCAGCGCAAATGTTCAAAGTGCCGGTTGAGTCAATCACAAAGGGCAGTCCGTTAAGGCAAAAAGGTAAAGTGGCAGAATTGGCGCTAGGGTACCAGGGCGGAAAGGGCGCGCTTATACAAATGGGCGCCTTAACCATGGGTCTGGATGAAGATGAACTGCCGGGGCTTGTGAAAGCATGGCGGACGGCAAATAAGAAAATAGTGCAGTTTTGGTATGACGTCGAAGCCGCCGCGGTCAAGGCTGTCAAAGAGAGAAAGCCGGTTAAGATTCAGCACGGTCTAACATTTTTATGCGAGTCAGGCATCCTGTTTGTACAACTGCCGTCCGGTAGGCGCCTGGCCTATGCGAAGCCAAAACTTGAAATAGACGATCGTTTTGGGAAAGAAGCCCTCACATATGAAGGGAAGCTTGAGTCCGGTAAATGGGGCCGCCTGAACACTTACGGAGGCAAACTTGTCGAGAACATCGTTCAGGCAGTTGCCCGGGATTGCCTGGCTGTCACCCTTATACGTTTGGACGATGCCGGTTATAAAACGGTCATGCACGTTCATGACGAAACTGTCCTGGACGTTCCGCGCGGAAAAAATGAGCTTGATAAAGTGGAATCCATTATGGGGGAGCCTATCCCCTGGGCAAAGGGCCTGCCTTTGACTGCGGACGGCTTTATCACGGATTACTATAAAAAAGATTAATAGTAAGGGCGGAGATTATGAAACTTATAAGGAGTCTAATAGCAGTGATTGGGCTTTGCTTATCTGCAAGAAAAAGGGAGTCGGAATATATGAAGTGGATGGAGGAGGACGGGAAGTGAACAAGAAAAGGCGGGATCTGATCATAAAAGCACGGTCTTTTCATGTTCCTGGACACGGACCGGACTTTGAAAAGATGACAAATGATCAGATTGAAAAGCATATTAACTTCATCGAGAAAACGTTCGAAATGGCTTTCGATGAAGATGATGAAGATGATGGGGATTTATGAATGAAGGAGGGGGTGTCCGGTGATGGAAACAGCTTTGAAAAATCGAGTACAGCATGACGGGTCTATCACCATCGCAATAGGGCGCAACCGATGGGATAAGGCTTGGAGAAATAAGGACATGCTTTGGTCTGATCTGCTGAAAAAATTAGCAACGCCAAACTATACGAATGAGACCTATGCAGAGTATAAAAAAATGTCCAAGTCACAGCAGGACCAGATAAAAGACGTTGGCGGATTCGTAGGCGGCTCATTAAAGGGCGGCCGCCGAAAGACTGACACGGTGGCCTGGCGCCAAGTTGTTACTTTGGATGCTGATTTTATAAAGGGCGATCTTTGGGCATCGGTGGAAATGATGTATGACTTTGCTTGTACGGCTTATTCAACGCATAAGCACAGCAAAGAGACGCCGCGGCTCCGGTTAGTGATTCCGTTAAGGCGGGCGGTAACGCCTGATGAATACCAGGCAGTATCCCGCAAACTTGCGGCCGACATCGGCATTGATTTTTTCGATGATACGACGTATCAGCCACACCGATTGATGTACTGGCCGTCAACTTCTCAAGACGGCGAATATGTTTTTAAGCTGCAGGACGAGGCCTGGCTCGACCCTGATGAGGTTTTAGCCAGTTACGAAGACTGGACCGATCCTTCATATTGGCCGGAGTCATCCAGGATTCAAAAGAATCGCCAAAAGCTTGCAGATAAGCAAGGCGACCCGCATGAGAAAAACGGAATGGTCGGAGCTTTCTGCCGAACGTACTCAATTCCGGAAGCTATTGAAACGTTTCTATCTGATGTCTATGAAGAGGCGGGGCCGGGCCGGTTCACTTATAAAGAAGGGTCCACTAATGGGGGGTTAATTCTCTATGATGATGAAAAATTTGCTTTTTCGCATCACGGCACAGACCCCGTCGGGGGCTTGCTCGTCAATGCTTTCGATTTAGTTCGTATCCATAAATTCGGGATGCACGATGAAGAAGCCGACCCAAACACACCCGTTGTCCGGCTCCCGTCCTTCACTGCGATGTCGGATTTTGCTTTGCAAGATAAAAACGTGAAACGCACGATCGGACAGGAAAAACTATCCCAAGCAAGTGAAGAGTTCGGAGCTATTGAGGATTCGGCAATGGACTGGCTGGAACATTTAGACGTAAAGAAAAACGGCGACATCCTCTCAACGGCCAAGAACATTATTTTGATTCTGCAGAATGACCCACGGCTTGCTGGGAAGATCGCATGGAATGACTTTTCGCATCGGGCCGCCGTCTTAGGGGATTTACCTTGGCGCAAGCTGTCAGAGGGGGATTACTGGATGGATAGGGACGACGCTTCACTACGGAACTACCTTGAAACAATTTATAAAATCTCGGGGCAAGGCAAGGTCCATGATGCACTTATGGAAGTTCAGGGAAAGAATAAATTTCATCCGGTCCAAGACTATCTCAATAGCCTGGAATGGGACGGGCTTCCCCGGCTTGATTCTCTTTTTATCGAGTACCTGGGCGCCGAGGATACGGAATATGTCCGGGCAGTTACAAGAAAGATTTTTACGGCAGCAGTCGGCCGCGTTCTTAAGCCAGGTCTGAAATTCGATAACGTTTTAGTCATGGTGGGGCCACAGGGCGTCGGAAAAAGCTTCATCATTAAAAAGCTTGGCATGGGCTGGCATTCCGATTCAATCACTACTGTGCAAGGAAAGGAAGCCTATGAACAATTGCAAGGGGCCTGGCTGATTGAGTTGGCCGAGCTGTCCGCAACCCGGAAAGCTGAGGCGGAAGCCGTCAAACACTTTATTTCTAAACAAGAGGACAGCTATCGGGTAGCGTATGGCCGACAAATTTCTGTTTTCCCCCGTCAGTGCGTTTTCTTCGGGTCAACAAATGATGTGACTTTTTTGAAGGACCGCACGGGGAACCGGCGCTTTTGGCCCGTTGTTGTGGCAGCGCAAGAAAGATCAAAAAGTATCTGGCGGGACCTTAATCAATATGAGATAGATCAAATTTGGGCTGAAGCCGTTGACTGCTGGCATGAAAAAGAGCCTCTTTATCTAACAGGCGAATTAGAGGAGGCCGCCAAAGAAGCCCAAGAGCTACACACCGAAGACAGCGCAAAAGCCGGCTTGATTGAAGAGTATTTAAACACACTTCTGCCAGAGGATTGGGACAAAAAGGATATTAGCGAAAGACGCAACTTCCTGCAGGGGTATGACTTTGAAGGAGAAAAGCAAGGGTCCGTTAAGCGCACAAGGGTTTGTGCCATGGAGGTATGGGTCGAGTTATTTGGCGGCGACCCTAAACAAATGACCCCTATCCAAGCCCGTGAAATAAACGATATTTTGAGAAGGCTTCCCGGCTGGGCTCCGTACACAGAGAGCCGCGGACGAATGAAGTTTGGGCGCTTATATGGTGTTCAAAGAGCTTTTGTAAGAGTTAATTAACGGTATCCATACTAATTCTATAAAATCAAATTTCGGTATCCATGGTATCCATGGCAGTATCCATAAAATAGATGGTATGGATACCGGCTTGAATTCAACAGTATCAAGGGTTTAACGGCCTTTGGTATCCATGGTATCCATATTTTCCATATAAATATAAAAATAAAAGAATATAGCGTATACGCATAAGAAAATCTCTATAATCTCTTTATTTGCTGAACATAGATAGATTATGGCAATTATGGTCACTATGGATACCGGATAAAAGGAGTGAAGGCAGTTTTGAAGGAAAGTCAATTGGAGCGAATACTAAAACGAGAGGTCGAAAGGCAGGGAGGCAAGGCGATGAAATTTGTATCTCCTGGATTATCTGGGGTGCCTGACCGGATTGTGCTTTTACCTGGCGGCAAGCTTGTTTTTGTAGAAATGAAGGCCCCGCAAGACCTCTGCAGCTAAAACGCAAAAAGGATTTAGAAACAATGGGTTTTGAGGTCCGCGTTTTAGATTCAATAGATTCAATAACAGCTTTTGTCAGGGGGGCATTTCGTGAAGTTCAAACCACACCAATACCAAGAACATGCAATTAAGCACATAATTGATACTCATGCTGCAGGCCTCTTCCTGGATATGGGGATGGGGAAAACAGTCAGCACTCTGACAGCAGTATCAGATCTCCTGTACGATTATTTTGACGTTTCAAATGTTTTAGTAATTGCGCCTTTGAGAGTTGCGGAAGATACCTGGTCAAGAGAGTCTGAGAAGTGGGACCACACCTCTTATTTAAAAGTCTCAAAAGTATTGGGTCCGGAATCATCCAGAATTATGGCGTTAGATATGAAAGCTGATATTTACGTTATTAACAGGGAGAATGTCGAATGGCTGGTGAATTTTTACGGTAAGAAGTGGCCCTTTGACATGGTCGTGATAGATGAGCTTTCTAGCTTTAAATCATCTAAGGCCAAACGGTTTAGGGCTTTGAAAAAAGTTAGACCTTTCATAAAAAGAATTGTGGGCCTGACCGGAACCCCAGCACCAAACAGCTTAATTGACTTATGGCCACAGATGTACTTGTTAGATCAAGGGGAACGGCTGGGGAAAACCGTAACCAGTTACCGGGAAAAATATTTTCAACCTGACCAAAGAAACAGAACTGTTATCTACAGTTGGAAATTGAAAGAAGGAGCCGAGAAAGCCATTCATGAGAAAGTGTCTGACATCTGCATCAGTATGCAGGCCCGGGACTGGCTTCAGCTCCCGGAACGAATTGATAATATTGTCAAAGTACGAATGACGGACAAAGTAAAAGCGAAATACAAGCAGCTTGAAAAAGATTTACTTCTCCCTTTTTTAGATGGTGATGTTGTGGCCGACACCGCGGCCGTTTTATCAAACAAGTTGTTACAGCTGGCGAATGGTGCAGTTTATGACGAAAACGGGGAAATCCAAAAGCTTCATGATGAAAAGCTGAATGCATTAGAGGATATAGTGGACGCAGCCAACGGAAAGCCTATCCTTGTTTTCTACTCTTATAAACATGATCTTGAGCGCATCCAGCAGAAATTTAAAAAGGCGAAACCGTTAGACAGTAGCAGAGAGATTGCTGACTGGAACAATGGGAAGATTGAAATGCTTTTAGCGCATCCAGCATCTACGGGGCATGGGCTTAACTTACAGGACGGAGGCCATGTGATCGTGTGGTTTGGCATGACATGGAGTCTTGAGCTTTACCAGCAGGCCAACGCGAGGCTTGACCGCCAGGGGCAGAAGCATAGTGTAATTGTGAACCATCTTGTAACGGAAGGCACTGTGGACGAGGATGTAATGAGGGCATTAGAAGGCAAAGCCGTCGGGCAAAATGCCTTAATGGAGGCAGTCAAAGCAAGATTGGAGAAATTAGCATGACAGCAGAGCAGCTTTCATTCATGGACCCTGTGGATGCAAGAGCCGTGAGAAAAATAGTCATCAAAGAGCTGAAAGATTACAGGGCCTTAAAAGTTCAAATGGAAAACAAAAGGGAATGCGAAAGCGCCGGCATGAGTCTTTTTCCCTCTCTAAGAGATTCACATAATATAAACGAGCTGAAGGTGAAGCAAATGGAACGGGCGTTACAAAACAGCTTGGACGACCTGGAGCGCTTGATTATTGAGAAAAAATACCTTACAGCATCTACCGTCAAAGACATAAGCATTTATATAGATTTGGGCATTAAGAAAAACACCTATTATGAACTTAAGAAAAGGGCTATCTACCGCCTAGCCACAGCACTCGGAATCATCTGAGTGCTTTTCTTTTGGACAAAAAACGGACTTTTATGGATACAAAAAGGGGCCCAAAAAAGGAGACTATTTATGTTTGAAATCCCTATAAACTTTACCTATCAACTTCCAAGGGGTGTGAATTTCGGACCGGTAAAAACAACCTACATAATATGGGAAAAGCGCCTATCCCTTATCAAGGCGAATTCGGATACTCAAATTAAAGCGTTGAGGAATGACTTTTCATTCTGAGCTGGATCGCGCTAGTCTTGCGACTTTGGTATCGGGAGCTATTTTTTGTAAACTGCGTCCGGTAATTCTCAGGGAAAACAATTGGCGGTTAACGGCTTGAGTGCGGGGGCAGTTTAGAAAGAATATATAGGGGGTGGTAGTCCTGCCGCTGAAAAGATGTAACGCGCCTGCCTGCCGCAGCTATGTGGATTGGGCAGAACGTTATTGTGAGAAGCACAAGGGCTATGCTGACAAGCAGTATAACAAAGATGTGAGATACAACAGGGAGAACAGCAAGCTCTATTCCTATTACCATTCGAGAGAGTGGAAGCTCCTTCGAGAACAGAAGCTTAGAGAAAGTAACTATCATTGTGCTGTCTGTGCCTCACAGGGACGTTTAAACAAGTCTAATCGGTTAGTAGTCCATCATAAGCACAGAGAGCTTAGAGACGCCATAAACGATGTTCAAGCGCGTACCGATCTGAATAATCTTGAGGTGCTTTGTCAGTATCATCATAATCAAGTCACGTTTGGGAAAGGAGAAGGTAATTAGATGAGCAGCAGAACGTTTCATTTAATCGGAATTATTGCAAGTGGTATCAGCGTTATTTTATCCACTGCAGCATTAATTTTGTCGCTTTAAGTCCCCCCTTCAATTTACCGGGTGGTTTTTTTCATTTTCCTGTACATCGGCGCCCCGTTAACTTTGTAAAAAATGTTGAAATGAAATTTTGATTTTTACTTTTTCGGCCTTGTTTTTGATCTTTCATCTGGGTGGCCGAATCCTTGGCAGGTATGGGACGATCTTCATTTTCTTAATCTGCCGAATTCGCTCAAATTTATAGTTCGCATTTTGGACGAAAGGTGGTGGTTTTGATTGGCGAGACGAAAGCAATTGACGGAAACGTTAAAAGGGCAAATTACTAACGAAGAGCGGGAAGAGCGTCTGCAGCAGGAAGAAAAATTAAAAGATTTTTCGCCTCTGCAAGAAAACCCACCATACTGGCTGTCCACGATGGCTAAAAATGAGTGGAGGCGAATCTACCCGCATATTATTAAAATGCCAATCTCTGAACTGGATTCGACGTTACTAGCCATTTATTGCAACAGCTACGCTCAATATAGAATGGCTCTCAAAGACATAATGACAGACGGACAAACCATTATTGAAATTAATAGTAAAGGGTTTGAAGTAAAAAAGAAAAATCCGTCCGTTGATATTATGAACAGTATGTCAAAGGAAATTCGCGGGATTGCGGGTCAGCTCGGTCTATCTCTGGATTCACGTCTACGAATTGTAGGGCTTGACGGGGATGACGATGAGGAGGACCTATTAGGTGCCATGATGAACGATGACGACTGAGAGAATTGATCCAGGCACGCTTTACGCGAAAAAGGTTGTTAGCGGAGAAATAACGGCATGCAAAAAAGTAATAAAAGCCTGTCAGCGTCATCTTAGAGATTTAGAAAGAGCGGCTGACCCGTCTTTTGAGTATGAGTACAGACCCGAAAAGGCAAAAAAGGTCATCAAGTTTCTTGAAATACTGCCGGACATATCAACGGGCAAGCCCACGAAACTGGCCTTATTTCAAAAATTCATTGTGTACATGCTTTACGCTTGGAGAAATAAGGAGACGGGTTTTCGCCGTTTTACAAAAGCTTATATAAGCATGGCGAGAAAGGGCGGAAAATCCGTCCTTGTAGCGGGTCTTGCGTTGTACGAATTGATCTACGGGGAATCCCCTAAGTTTGACAGGCAAATTTATGCGACAGCTAACTCAAGAGGCCAAGCAAGAACTGTTTTTAAAATGATCTCCATGCAATTGAAAAAGATAAGAAGCCAGTCAAAGGCAATTAGGAAATGGACAAAGATCATACAAAATGAAATCCGGTACCTGAAAGATGACTGCGTCATTATGCCTTTATCAAGGGATACTGATAACCTTGACAGTTTGAACGTTCTGATTGGGATTCTCGACGAGTACCACACAGCGTCCAACACAAAAATGATGGAAGTCCTGGAGTCTTCCCAAGGTCAGCAGGACCAGGGCCTTATCTTAATCATTAGCACAGCCGGCTTTAAGCTGAATGGCCCCATGTATTCGCAGGAGTACCCTTATGTTGACGATATTCTTAGTGGTCGTAAGGAAAACGAAAACTATTTTGCAATTGTCTACGAGCAAGATGACGAAGAGGAAATTTACGACGAAAGCACTTGGATAAAAAGTAATCCCTTACTTGAGGTGGAGGGTCTTCAAAAGAAACTTCTAACCAATCTACGCAAGAAACTAAAAGAGGCTCTTGATAAAGATGATTTAAATGGCACATTGGTAAAAAACTTTAATTTATGGCAGTCTGCTTCATCTGAAAGTTTTGTAAACGGAAGAGATTGGAAAAGTTGCGGCGTCGATACTGCCCCGGAAATAATGGGAAAGCCCGTGTACATCGGAGTAGATTTATCACGGACAGAGGATTTATCAGCCCTCAGTTTCATCTATCCATTAGAGGATGAAGACGAAACGTTTTATGTGGATAGCCATTCATTTGTGGGTACTAAAGGCGGGTTGGATAATAAAATTGAGCGCGACAAATTAGATTATCGGGCTCTTTCGAAAGCCGGGTACTGTACCATAACCGACAAAAAATCAGGAATCATTAATCTTCAGCAAGTTATTGATTACATGATCAATCATATTCAGGAAAATGATTTACAAGTAGAAGGTATTTTCTATGATCCGTATAACATTTCCTTATTTTTAAATGAGATGGAGAAATACGGATACGAAGATAAACTAATTGAGGTCCGGCAAGGGGCGCGGACTTTGTCGGAACCGACAAAAGATTTTCGGTTAAATGTGTTTGACAGAAAAATCATCCATAGTATAAACCCTTTGCTTAACACAGCGTTACATAACGCGATGGTGAAAAAAGTGAATGATACAATTCAAATTAACAAGGATTTAAACAGGGAAAAAATTGACCCGGCAGCGGCGATGATGAACGCGCACACGGGTGCTATGTTTCATTACAAACAAGATAAATTTGACTGGAACACTTATTACGAAAGCGAAGAATTCACCCTTTAAGGAAGGAGGGAGCACCATGAAATTAGGAAAAATAAATAAATTTTTATTGGGAGTATGCCAGTTTATTAGATTGAACCTGCATACTCTTTTCTTTTTAGCGGGGCTGTTTGTAATCGACTATGGAATTTTCCTTTTCCACCCGATCGCCGGGCTTATTGTGGCCGGCCTTTTTCTTGTTCTGATTGCCTTCTTACTCAATCCGAGAGAAGAGGGAGGGAGGTGATTGAGTGGCGTTCTTTCGATCATTAGATAAACAAAGCCAGGGGGCGCGGGAGTTTAATGAAATTATTGTCGGCTTAGACGGCCTGTCTTACGTGTCAGCAAGTGCAATTAAGAACAGCGATGTGTTCACAGCAGTGCATACCCTTTCCTCTGATATTGCAGCATCGCCAATTATGGTTAAGCATAACGGTGTCGAAGAAAAGGATTCTGATCTGTTCAGGCTGCTGAATGAAAAACCCAATGATTATTATTCGGGGTACTTTTTCAAATTCATACTTGTAGCCAATGCACTATTGAACGGCCAATCGTACGCTGAAATCATCCGGGACAAAGAGGGGGCACCCGTGGAGCTTATCCATATGCTGAACAGTGAAGTCTATGCCGAGCAGCTTCCGAACCGAAACGAAATCCTATACCGGTATTATCCTTCTGGCGGTAAAGAGAGAGTATTGAGGCCTGAAAATGTGTTGCATATTAAATTTTTCAGCTTGGACGGCATTACGGGGATGGGTCCTCTTTCCAGTCTTAAGCGTGAGATTGAAAGTCAGGAGTTTGGAAAACGCCTTGTTACTGACTTTTTTAGAAGAGGCATCAACTTGAGTGGGATTGTCAACTTGAAAAAGGGTCATTTGTCCCCTGAAGCAAAGGACAAGATTCGAAATGAATTTGAAAAAGCAAACTCAGGGGGGCGGAATCAGCAAAGAATTGCTGTTCTTAGTGAAAATGAGGAGTTTAAGCAATTAGAAATTAATACAAAAGTGCTTGAAATCGTTAATAATTACACGCATTCAACAAAGCAGATCGCCAAAGCGTTTGGCTTGCCCGCCCATAAGCTGGGGATAGAACAAGTCAACACATCGCTTGAACAAGCCAACCTGGACTATCTGACAAATACATTATCGAACTATTTCACGGCTATTGCCTCAGAACTGAATTTCAAAATGTTGCCGTATCCTTTAAACCTACAGCAGAAATTTCAATTCGATACGCGGCGGTTTAGGGAAACGGACGCGAAAACAAAGCGCGAGAACGTTATTGCCTTGCTGCAAAACGGTATTTTCTCGCTCAACAATGCCCTGGAAGAGTATGGTTATGAGCCAATACCAAACGGGGACAAGCGTTTCATGAGTTTGAATTATGTGGACGTTGAAATCATGGACGAGATTCAGAAAGCGAAGGCAAAGAGCCTGCCGATCTCGTCAGCAGGTGAAGGAGGTGAGGGGAATGTCTAAGGAAGTGGAAATCAGAACGTCGCAGGAAGGGGCATTAAAAGCCCATTCAAGCGATGATGGGCCGAAGGTGATTAGCGGGTATGCACTCAAGTTTGGAACCCGCAGCCATAACCTGGGTGGATTCATTGAAATGATTGATAAACGGGCTCTTGACCAAACAGATATGAGCGATGTACGAGCTTTAATTGACCATGATCCATCTAAGATTCTCGGCCGCACGTCTGCCGGCACGCTTAAGCTTGAGGTCGATGACATCGGCCTAAGATTTGATGTCACTTTACCGAATACTCAGTACGCCACGGATTTATACGAAAATCTACGCGTCGGCAATATCTCAAACTGTTCTTTCGGCTTTTTGCTTGGGAAAAACGGTGACAGCTTTACCCGTGACCAAGAAACGGGGCTGCCGTTACGAAGCCTGAGAAACATTTCAAAGCTGACAGATGTATCAGTGGTTACGTATCCAGCTTATGAAGACACCGATGTGACGATCGCTCAACGGAACTTAAAGCAGTACGAACAAAGAAACCTGAATCCGCAAAAAGAAAAGCTGCTGTTACAGCTGGATTTAATAAAACTGGGATTGTAAAAGCACTCGAAAATCGGGTGCTTATTTTATTTGAAAAGGAGAAAACACATGCTATCTGAAAAAATTAAGGAATTGAGATCGCAGATTACTCAAAAACAAACGGCGGTGAATACAAAAATCACAGAGGCGCAGAAGCGGGCCGAAGAAGACAAGCTGGACGAAGCTACAGCTTTGAAAGGTGAAATTTCCACTTTGAAAGAAGAGCTCGACGCTCTCAAGAAAAAGCTTGCAGAATATGAAGAGATTGCCGGAATGAATCCGGAAGAACCTACGCCGGCTGACGGTAAAGAAGAGGACGACGAGGAGAAAAGATCAATGCATGGCGGCTTCCGTACAATCATCAAACCGGGGAAGCAGGAAGAGGTAAGAGCTTTTGAAGAATTTCTCCGATCAAAAGGGGAAAAGCGCGACGGCTTAAAATCAAACGGGGTGGAGGCAATTATCCCGATTGATGTAATTACCAAGCCACAGCAAGAGCCTGAAAATGTTGTCGATTTGGCCGCCATTGTAAATAACGTAAATGTGACAACGGCGTCCGGCACGTATCCCGTTCTTGCTAACGCAGACACAGGTCTTGTATCAGTCGCTGAACTGGAAAAGAACCCAGAATTAGCGAAGCCGAAGTTTAATAAAGTGGCTTGGGCGGTAGAGACTTACCGCGGTCAACTGCCAATCTCTCAAGAAGCTATTGACGATTCCGGGGTAGACCTGTCCGCGATTGTGGCCAACCACCTGCAGCAGGTAAAACGGATTACGAAAAATACAAAAGTGGCCGAAGTCTTGCGCTCTTTCCCGGCTAAAACGGTAAAGGGAACAGATGACATTAAACACATTCTGAACGTCGATCTGATGCAGGCGTATAACCGGGACATTGTCGCTACTTCTTCCGCATTTCAATCCCTGGATACCCTGAAGGATAAAAACGGGCAGTACATTTTACGGCAAGATATTTCCACAGAAACAGGGAAAGTGTTGCTGGGCAGCAAGGTCAATGTTGTGGACGATACTGTTTTAGGTGAAAAATCCGGCGATGCGGTTATGTTTATCGGCGATTTGAAAAAAGCTGCGTTCTTTGCAAACCGTGTAGATGCCACGGCCAAGTGGGTGGAAAATGAAGTTTATGGACAAGTCCTCTCTCTTGCTGTTCGTTTCGACGTTAAAAAAGCTGATGAAAAAGCCGGCTATTTTGTGACCATTGATACGGGCGCGGAGCAGCCAAACGATACAAGTAAAGATTTAGGGAAATAAAATAATAATAGAAAAGGATGATTGAACATGGCAGAGTTTTTAAATGAAAGTAACGGAGCGAAAACATCAGCAAGGGACAACGGTTCAGGGGAGCCAATCACAGATGTTTCTATCGCGGATAACAGCGAAAAAAATCCTCTCTATGTAAAAGGTCTTCAAGGTGAACCCGGCCCTCAAGGGAAACAAGGTCCTCAAGGTGAACCCGGCCCTCAAGGTGAGCCAGGCGAACCAGGTCCACAAGGCGAAAAAGGCGAACCGGGCGAACCAGGCCCAAAAGGTGAAAAAGGCGACCCGGCAGTTATTGAACCGGGCAGCATTGTAAATGAAATGCTCGGTGAAAAATCAGTTCGAAGCAAGAATGTCGGCACAGGCAGTATTATGCTGGAGCATCTGAACAGCGAGGTCAAAGACATCTTAACCGGCCTGCAAAAACAAATTGATGAATTGAAAGAAACACCAACAGAATAATGACGTGAAGGGGCGCTCCGGCGCTCCTTTTTGTATGTAAGGAGTGATGGGATGACGCTCGAAGAAATAAAGCACGCGTTGCGAATAGATCATAATTTTGACGATGACTGGATCATGGAGCTGAAAGGGTCGGCAGAAGATTATATCAAGGATGCTGTCACACTTTCGCCAAACCGGGATGCATTTTTTGAAAACAACCCCAGGTTTAACATGGCCGTTAAATTCCTTGTAGGTGCCTGGTATGAGCAGCGGGTGTCCTCAATGGACAAAGCACTACAAGAAATACCGTTCGGCGTAACAAACATTATCCAACAATTCAGAGGAGCTTACACAGATGCAGTTTAGCCGGCTCAATACCCGTATCACTTTTGTGACTCGAAAGAATCAGAAGGACCCGGAAAGCCGAGAAAACATTGTGGTGAATGATCCTTTGTTTTCTTGCTGGGCGGAGATCAGAGATCAGAAATTAAGGGAGAAGCTTTCAACAGCTGGCACCTTTTTAGAAAACAGTATTACATTCATCATTCGCTATCAGCAGGTTAAGACAGTTACGAACAGCATGCACATTCTGCATGATGAAACCCTTTACGAGATCAAAGACATTCTCCCAAACTCTCAGGATAAAGACCTGATAAATGTTCTTGCGGAGAAGGTGAGCTGATGGCCCGAGAAAATGACGGGATAAAAAACATAGAAAAAGAGCTGAACAAGCTGGCTCGAAAAAATGTTCGTGCTGCTAAGTCGGCGGTCAGTGCAGGAGCGCAAATATACGCTGCTGGATTAGAAAAAAATACACCCCGGGGCCGAGGCGATCAGGACCCTCACAAAACGCACATGAAGGACAATGTCGTTTATTTGAAGCCAAGAGAAGACGGAGAAATCTATTCAAATGTGGGATACGGAAAGGAAACAGCGGCAAGGCTGCACTTTTCAAACTTCGGGACAATCAAACAGCGACCTCAGCACTTTGTGGAGAGGACGGTAAACGAGTACACGGCCGCGGTGCTGCAGAAAGTGCAGGAAGTTTATAGAAGGGAGCTGGGATTATGATGCTGCCAATTCAGGAAGTTGAAATGATTCTGAGTGAAAATGAAGTCCTTTCTTCCTTTGTGGACCCCGGCCGTATATTTTTGGTCTTTGTCCCGGAAGCCGATCAGGATACAGAAAAGGCCCCGATGATTCGAATAAATGAGCTTGAGAGCCACAGAAAAGATTATGCCGATGACGCAGCATTGACATTTGAGGTTGATATTCAAATAGATTTATGGACGAAAACGCTCAAGGAAGCGCATCAGATTCAGCCCATCATTGATGATCTTATGGCAAAAAACGACTTCCAACAATATGCCTCTGCATTTGACCGGGACCCGGATATTGCACTTTACCGATATGCCCGGAGATACAGAGCAACAAAAATGATTGACATACAACAAATTTAAAAAGAAAAAGGTGACGTAAATGGCGCGAACAGGTTTAGACGGGATTCAGTACGGCGTACTTGATGAGAATGAAAAAGCAGAAAACAGGATGAAGATGCCGGGAGCCATTGAGGCAAAATTGGACGTTTCTTCAGAACTGACACCTCTTTATGCGGATGACGGTATATACGCAGTGAAGAGCTCAGGAGTGAGTGAAACAAAATTAGAATTAAATTTGGCAGATCTAACAACTGAAATGAAGAGAACACTTTTAGGCGTTCCAGTTGTTTCTGGCATTGAATTATATCATAAGGATTTGGAACCGCCTTATGTTTGCATCACTTGGCGGCAAAAACATCATGAAAAAGGATACGTGTATTATGCTCTGCTAAAAGGTAAATTCGGTATCCCTTCTGCAGAAGGTAAGACAAAAGAAGATAAAGTGGATTATCAAACGGACTCAATCGAAGGACAGTTTTTACCACGGAAAGAGGACGGTCTTGTATTCCTTGTTGGCTATGACCAAAATGAAGGTTTTTCACTTGACAAGTTTTATAAGCTGGCTTATGAATTGGAGCACCCAACAGAAGAGGGCCAGACAGTAGAACTAGGAAAATAATAGGCAGCCCGGTGCGGCTGCTTTTGTTTTTTAAAAAATAAAAAGGTGGTTTTCTACATGATTAAAGCGGTATTGAAAGACTATGCTCTTGCAGAAGTAGATGAGAGCGGCGATATTGTATCTGTTCCAGAAAAAACATTTATTCAGCCATTTGTTACAGCAAGATATACGTATAGAGCTTTAGAAATACACGCAGATGCAACGGACGAAGAATTCGGAAAGACTGAGCGTGATGTAATGGATGAGATGATGACTCTTGTCTTGGACATATTCAAAGGGCAATTTACCTTTGATGATATTTTAGACGGTGTTCAATCTGATGAATTATTTGACTGGCTTAGAGATATTATGGATCAGGTTATGGTTAAAGATAAAAAAAAGGCCCAACTGAAGAAGAAGGCCGAGGCGGCTCAAAAGTAACGGGCAAGCCCCTGAGCTATCAGGATTACTTTAACAAAATGAAAGAAATGTACATTGATTTGATGAAAAATGGATACAAGCTTCATGAAATAGACGAAATGGACATAAACCGTTTCTTTGCTCTTGTCGATCATCAGCATGAGGAAGAAAACAAGCTGGTGCCGGCATATAAGATTTTCGGAGTGACTTTGTAGAAGGGTATCTGATCAGATGCTCTTTTTGTTTTGTCAATTTCTAAAGAAAGGAGGTAAAAGGTGGCTACAGAAGGCAGACCGATAGGGAATTTAGTCATTAATACGACGCTGAATGACGCAGGGGTAAACAAAGGAATTACCGGCCTGAGAAACAATCTAAAGGTTGCCCGCACTGCGACAAAAGCGACCGTTCAGGAATTCAAAGCGATGGGCGACGAATTGACGGCCAGCAAGAAAAAAGTTGAAGGCTTGTCAAATGAGCTTTCTATTCAAGAAAAGATCGTCAACGAATACCGTAAGTCATATGAGAAACAGGTGGAGAAATACGGCGACGGCTCTGAACAGGCGCAGAAATACGCCCAGCGGCTTAATACTCAGATTCAATCTTATCATTCTTTACAGGGCTCTCTTCGGCGCGCGCAAATGCAATACGAGCAGCTTGAGCAGGCACAGCGGGAAGCAGGGAAAAGCGCTGATTCCTTATCAGACAGCCAGAAGGATATTGGAGAGGCAACAGAGACAGCAAAAGGCAAGGTCGGGAAATTCTCTTCTTTTATTGAAGTCGGCCTGGTCGGGGCACTGACTGCAGGAGTGGCAGCCGTAACCGGATTAACAGTAGCGGTCGGGGCGATGGGTACCAAAATGGCGCTTGACGCACAGAAAAGCCAAGGGGAATTCCGGGCACAATTGGGGCTGACGAAGAACGAAGCCAAAGCGCTGACACAAACAGCCTCAAGCATCTGGAAAGACGGTTTCGGCGAAAATATGGACGTAGTCAAAGACGCCCTGAAACAAGTTCGCCAGAATATCAGGGGGCTCAGCGAAAAAGATTTAAAGGATGTAACCAAAGGGGCAATTACTCTTTCAGAAACCTTTGACGCTGATGTAAATGAAGTCACCCGAGCCGGCAACAATATCATGAAAGGCTTCGGTGTTGAGAGCCAAAAGGCTTTTGATTTGATGACGTACGGCGCTCAAAAGGGCTTAAACTTTTCAAATGAAATGTTTGACAACCTGAGCGAGTACGCGCCCTTATTCGGCAAAATGGGTTTTTCTGCGGAAGAATACTTCCAGCTCTTAACAAAGGGCAGCCAAGCAGGGGTTTATAATCTCGACTATATTAATGATGTCATGAAAGAATTTCAGATCAGAGTGAAAGACGGCTCCGATTCGACATCCGGAGCGATGGCGCAGCTTTCCGGCAGCACTCAAAAAGTGTGGAGCCAATTCCTAAAAGGAAAAGGGACGGTTAAAGACGTTTCTAACGCGGTTTTGGGTGAGCTGAAAGGGATGAAAAACCAGGTCAAGGCGAATAATATCGGGGTTGCTTTGTACGGCACGAAATGGGAAGACCTTGAAGCTGACGCGATGTACGCCCTTGGCGGCATCAATGGAAAGATTGGCGATGTGAACGGGAAAACGAAAGAGGCGGGAAAAGCGCTCCAAGATAACTTCGGGGCACGGCTGAAAAAGATAGGTCGTTCCGCCTTATCTGCTCTTCTTCCGATCGGCAACGGCCTTTTAGATGTATTGGAGCCGGCCATGTCCGGACTGGAATCAGGTATGAAGGGCCTGCAGCCGGTCATGAACAGCATTTCTAGCGCAGGCGGCCATTTGAAAACAGTATTTACCGGGATTATGGATATTTTCAACGGTGATACGTCCAAGGGCGCTGACAAGCTTATGGACTTTTTCCCGGTCTTAACAGTTCAATCTATCATTGACGGCATTAACAGTATTAAGACAGCTTTTTCAGGGTTTAAACAGCAGGCGCAGCCCATCATAACCAACGTTAAAAACGGTCTGTCAGCCATGCAGCCGGTCTTTTCTACTCTCGGCTCAATTGCATCCCAAGTTTTTGGAGCGTTAGGCCCCATTATTAAACAGGCCCTTGGCGGAATTATGTCTTTTGTGGGCCAGCTATCAGCACAATGGGGGACGTTTTGGAAAGAGAACGGAACGGTTATCTCTCAAGCTCTTCAAAATGTGTGGTCGGTGGTTCAGTTTGTGATGCCGGCCGTGCTCGCGATCATAAGTTCTGTATGGGGGAACATAAAGGGCGTAATAACTGGCGCTATTTCCGTCATTCAAGGCGTTATTAAAGTATTCGCCGGCTTATTGACGGGTGATTTCGGTAAGATGTGGGAAGGAATAAAGCAGATTTTTTCTGGCGCTATTAAAATGATCTGGAACGGCCTTCAATTAATGTTCTTTGGCAAGATTTTGAGCGGCGCTAAAGCGTTAGGTGTTGGACTGAAAGGAATATTCCCAAAAATGTGGGGCTGGATTAAAAGCTTGTTTAAAGACGGAGCTTCAAAGGCCGGAGGAATGTTTTCTTTCATGAAAGACAAAGCCCTAAAGCTTGTAAGTGATATGAAATCAGGTATCACTAAAAAGTTTTGGGACATCGTGGATGCCGCCAAGGCCCTGCCGAAAAAAATGGGCGATGGAATAAAGAGCATGGGAGGTAAAGCCTGGGACGGAATCAAAGCCTTTGGAAACAGAACGCTCCGGGGCTTCGGTAAAATTATCAACGGATTCACCCAGCAGGGCATCAACTGGATTCTTGGAAAGATCGGTGTTGATACGAAAATACCAAAATGGGATGTTCCCCAATATGCCAATGGAACAGGCGGGCACCCAGGCGGTCCGGCTATCCTGGGAGATGGTAAGGGGAGAAATGCAGGTCCAGAAGCATTCTTTACACCGTCCGGACACATGGGGATAAGCCC
Organism: Bacillus amyloliquefaciens DSM 7 = ATCC 23350; assembly: GCF_000196735.1. Lineage (GTDB taxonomy): Bacteria > Bacillota > Bacilli > Bacillales > Bacillaceae > Bacillus > Bacillus amyloliquefaciens. The sequence goes on along the minus strand of NC_014551.1, from coordinate 3,140,257 downwards.
AGCTACAGATACGCTCATGAACTTGCCAAAAGGGACTCAGGTCTTATCAGCGCTTGATACAAAAGCATTTATGTCCGGCATTCCTGCTTACGCAAACGGAACAAAGAAAAAGAAAAAACAAGGCATTTTGTCAACGGTCTGGAACGGCGCCAAGGCGGCCGCCAGTAAAGTGAAAGACCTGGCGCTTGATGTGTTCAGCTATATCAGTAACCCATCAAAGCTCATTAACAAGGTTATTGAGAAACTCGGCTTAAAGATGCCTAATTTTGCGGGCTTTGCCGGGGATTTTGTCAAAGGGTCATTTAAATTTGTCAAAAACAAGTTTGTTGATTTTATTAAAGACAAGATGGGCGATGCTAGCAACTTTGGTGAAGGCGGGACGGCTGCCGTTAAAAAGTGGGTTGCCCAGGCGCTAAAAATCAAAGGGCTGGGCTCAGAGTTCGCAGGAGCTCTTGAAGCAATAGCGATGAAAGAATCAGGCGGGAATCCGAACGTCGTAAATAGATGGGATTCAAACTGGAAAGCCGGCCATCCGTCTCAAGGTTTAATGCAGTTCATTCCCAGCACCTTCAATGCTCACAAGGAAAAAGGCTATGGGAATATCAAAAATCCTGTCCATCAGATTTTAGCGTCAATCAATTACCTCAACAGCAGATATGGGGGCATTTTAAACCATCCCGGGCTGAAATCCATGAAGCGCGGCGGCCGTTATGTGGGATATGACACAGGCGGTCTGATTAAGCAGGACCACATGGCTGAGGTCCATAAAGGGGAAATGCTGCTGCCGTTGCGGCAATTCAGGAGAAGCCAGGCGCATAAGGTATTAAGCCAGGCCAGCGCAATGGTCGGATACAACCCTGCGCCTCAGCAGACGATTGTTCAAAATGATAATGCCGAGGAAATAAAGCTGCTGAAAGAACAGAACGAAACGCTCAACACGAAGCTGGACGCCATGATTACGTTGTTAACGCGTCTTTTAGCAAAGGATAATAATAACTATATGGACGGTCGAAAAGTGGACCAGGTGTCAGCTGATCGGTATGCTCGGGCGGCATTTCATAATGGAGTGAGGTAAATGGAGTTATATATAGATTATGACAATGGGTTGGGGGAGCAAAGTTTATCTAATTTGCTTCCCTATTTTAAATTGGTGAGCTTTTTACCTGAGTCGCCAAACATTGAGCGGGAAACGGCCAAGGTCCACAGAATAAACGGTGTTGTCTTGCCGCAGCATCCCAGAGACGTTACGTATAAAGAGCGTGATATAAAGGTTGAAATCCATATCGACTCAATAATTGCAGAAAATTTCTATCAGTATCGGCATGAACTGTATGCGGCTCTTGTAAAGCCGTTCCCTTATTATATTTCCACTGACCTGCTGCCCAATCGACGTTTTAAGGTTACTTGTGACGGCAATTTCAGTGTGCCGAAAGAAAAGGAAAAGAACTTCAACACGTTCGAGGTTCCTTTCTTAAATGTAAATGGTGTCGCGGAATCGAAAACCACGTCTTTGACGGCTCAAAATTTCAGCGGCGAGCATTGGAGCCCGGGCATGAATATCCAGGAGGTGGACAGCCTTCAATATTCATTTGCCAATCAAAAGACATTCAGCGTATACAATACGGGCGGCGTTATGATCAATCCTATGGAGCATGATTATAACGTCTATTTGTATGCTGCTGGGAAAAATGTTTCCATTATCAACCACACTAATGGCGAAAAGCTCACCATTGAAGAAACGTTGAAGAAGTCGCAGAAGGTTTCATTTATCAAGCAATATACTGTCATTGATAAAAAGACGCTCAAAACCTCCGGGCGGCTTCCGGGGCTTGAGATCGGTTGGAATGAGTTCGAAATACAGAATACAAGTGATTTTAAAATCACATTTGACACAAGATTTTACTATCCATAAGGTGGAGGAAAGATGGCAAACGCAGATTTTATAAATGAGATCGCAGTAGATGCACAGCGGATTTATAAGAAATACAATATTCTTGCCTCTCTAATCATCGCGCAAGGATGTCTGGAAAGTGCCTGGGGTCAAAGTGCATTGGCTCAAGAGGGAAAGAACCTTTTCGGGATTAAGGGCACATATAACGGAAAGTATGTCCTGATGTGGACAACGGAGTATGATAACAGCGGCACCCCCACTCGTGTTAAAGCGAAATTCAGAAAATATCCTTCCTGGTATGAGTCGCTGCAGGATTTAGCCAAGATTTATATAAACGGGACCAGCTGGGACCCTAACCTATATAAAGCAGTCATTGGGGAGACGGATTATAAAAAGGCAACTGCGGCTGTTCAGAAAGCGGGTTATGCGACGGACCCCAATTACGCAACAAAGCTAAACAGCATCATTTTAACGTATAAGCTAACTCAATACGATAATATAGACGGCTTACCAGATGAGCCGGATAACCCGGACAATCCTGACCCGGAGCCGAGCCCTTCTTTCCCTAGTAAAGAGTATGCGGGGAAGGATGTCACGCTCAACAAAAAGCTGCCAGCAGATGTCTATTTCCCACAATTGCATGTATCTTCAAAAGATGGGGGGCAGGTAGTAGAAATAACGGGCGTGTCAGTCGATCTGACAGACGATAGGACAGGGAAGAAGTCTTTTACCTTTACGATAGGGAGAACGCCGGATAACGGCATTGAATTCGATTTATTGACTACTGATAACATACTTTATCTTGATGAAAAAAAGTTCCGCCACCAAAAATATTACATTACAGATGTGGAACTCGATCAACAAAATGGGGTGTTAACAAAGACAGTAAGTGCAAGTCATGTCTTTTCCGTTCTGCTGGTCAATAATCGGGTGGATGATTCAGTCACAAAGAAATTAACGATTAAAGAGGCTTTTGATATCGCTCTTAAAGGGACTGATTTTCAATACATCTTTGAAACGCCTGAAAGTGAGTTCCCAAGCGCGGAACAGGAGGGCTTTGGGGATAAAAATTCCACCGAGTTGGTGGATGAAATCATAGAGGATTACGGGCCAGAGCTTGACGTAGATAATTACAAAATTCATGTCTATAAAAAAATGGGGTCCCGTATCAACTTTACCTTGGACTCACGCTATAATATGCCGGGCATTAAGATCAAGACTAATTCTCAAAACAGCACCACGCGGGCATGGGGATATGGGGCGTTAAAAAAGGGCAGTAGTGCCGATGACAAAAACCCGAAATATGAATTCGAGCCCATCTTATACATTCATCCTGATGAAGAGAAGTTCCTGCTTGATGGAAAGCCACGCTGGGCCGAGCCCATAAAGGACGAGCGGTATAAAAAGTCCAGCCGCATGGTTTCGGCTTTGAAAAAGCATGTGAACCCGTATCCGGAAATGACCGTTGAGGCGAATTTCCAATACATTTATGAGCCGAAGCTTTTAGACATTCAGCAGGACTTCTGGAAAGGTGACACCATCCATGTGATAGCGGACACCGCCGAGGGCATCACCTACGAGGATGATGTTCGGGTACTGTCTATCAAATATGATCCTCTTAACCCGTACGGAAGCCCTGAACTCACGTTTGCGAATTTCAGAAAAGACATCCAGGACATAGCAGTCAGCCAAGCGAAGCAAATACGAGATCAAAAAAGATATATGGATGCATTATATAAGACGCTCATTTGAGGCGTCTTTTTATTATGGAGGGAGTGAGTGACATGGTTCAACTCATTAAAGATTACAACACGACGCGCAACTCAACATATTCGGCCCAACTGCGGAGCGATATGCAAAATATTGAAAATGTATTAAATAAAGTGGATGACGACATGAAGCGCCATCGGACAGGGGTTGCTGTTCATGATTCTTCACAAGTTACACATGATGGGTACACCGTCGAAAACCGTTTGAAAAATCTGTTTGCGCGCTTTGCTAACCTTGTGCTGAATCACGACGGCAAAGATGTAAAAGAAGTCGTGGATTCCCGCGTAACGACGGATGGAGAAATTGCCGCAACATTGAAAGACAGGCTCGATAGGGAATTCAGCAAGCTCGACAGGAAAATCAAACGCGTTGTAAACGTTGATGACTTCGGGGCTGACCCAACCGGAAAAACAGACAGCACGGAAGCATTTAAGAAGGCATTCGGAACGGGTAAGGTGCAGGTTGTTATGTCAGCTGGCATTTACGTCGTGAAAGGTTTGAAAATCCCTTCCTGGGTTCGTTTGGTCGGCCAGGGAATCGGCGTTACATTCTTGATTTTGAATGATGAAACACCGGCCTCAGAATGGGTCATCACGAATGCTGACTATGAAAAAGGCAATCGAAACATTCACGTTGAAGGATTTTCAACAGACTGGAACCGAGAGCGGCAGGGAGGTTTAAGGGCGACAGGCGGGCAGCATTCCACATGTGTTGCCTTTGCAAATTCAAAGTTCATTTGGATTAAAAATATAGAAAACATGAACCCGGCACTTCACGGCATTGATATAACAGCGCCAACCTATGACCATCTGCCGGATACCAAGTATACAAAAGACGGCTGCAAATATGTTTGGATTGATGGCTGCGTTAACTCAGGGTATGGGGATGACGGGATAACAACCCATTACAGTGAATATATTTTCATCTCAAACTGCCATTGCACAAACCCGACAGGCCTCGCACATGCCGCGGGAAAGGCTAATTCAAATGGTATTGAGATTGACGACGGTTCTAAACATGTGTGGTTGCTCAACAACTACACAGAAGGAAATATCCGAGGCGTTGAAGTTAAGGCGCATACTGAGTGGCCGGCTTCTCAGAATGTTCATATTCTCGGCCACGTTTCATATCGGGACGTGCGGGCCTATGATCTGCGGCATATCGGCCACCATAAAGCCGAAGACCCGGAGAGCACCACAGCATATGACGTGACGCTGACAGACTGTACCGCAATAGAGCCGGTCTTCAACGATCTATATGAAGGGATAAGCCCGCGGGCTTTGGTTGTGTCTGCTTATAAAAACGTTCAGATTGTCAATTTTACCGCGATCGGAGACCCTGACTATGATTATAAAAACGGCCCAATGGTTGCGTTTCAGTATCGCAGCAGGTACATCACAGTTAATGGGATTAAAATGAGAGGGTTCAGAAAGGCTTCGCATGACATCCGAGTGATCGGCGGCCCGCAAAAATCCGATTATGTGAAAATCTCAAACTTTGACATTCTCGACTCTGCTCCTGTGGGCATTGGTCTGGGCGGCGGTGTGTATCATACGAATCTCATAAATGGATCCCTGATCGGGAAAAACGGCTCTGCCGGGATTGAATCCCCGAACAATCAGACAACCATTGTAGGTGTAGAGACGGCCGGTTATAAGGTGTCCGCAAGATTGGCCGGCAGAGAGTACAGCACTATCCCGACAAGAGTTAAAGGTGGATTTATGGGCGGCAATACTTCCGGATCAGCTCTGCATGAAGCAAGCGCCATTTTGGGAAGCACAGGCGACAATGTCGCTAAAGGTCCCGCCAACGTCCTGCTGGGTGTCAGGGGCGGCTCAACAACCGAGGGGTCACGTCAAGCGCTAATAGCCGTCAATAACTGCCACACAAAAGGTGACGGCAACTCAAGGGCTATTCTTGCATCTCAGGGGGTTATCAACGATAACAGATACTGTGTCAGGGGCGGTTATGGGACAGGAAGCGCCTCAACAAAAAATACGAGATGGGAACTTGATTCGTCAGGCGGCCATATTCGCGGCACAGGGCGAGTGGAGAGCGTCTCAGACTTCAAAGACTTCGCGGAGTATTTTGAGTCTGTTGACGGTAAGAAGATTGATTCTAGTTATCTCGTTGCGCTAGAAGGCGAAAAGATTCGAAAAGCGGAAAAAGGGGACAAGATTCTCGGAGTTGTTTCCGAAACTGCGGGCCTGGTGCTCGGCGGTGCTGCGTTTTATTGGAACGATCAGTACGTAAGAAACGAATTCGGGGGCACAGTTTACGAAACAGTTTTCCACGGCGGCGAAGAAATCCGCATCCCTAAGCTTAATCCAGACTACGACCCTTCTCTCGAATATGTGCCGCGTGACTCTCGGGACGAATGGCATGTCATCGGCCTGATTGGCCAAGTCTTTGTCAGGATTGACGAAACAGTGGCCGTAGGGGACAGCGTATCAGCAATTGGCGGCATCGCGACTAAAGCAGAAAGCGGAGGCTATGGAACTGTTATGAGAATCAAGTCCCCGTATAATGCGGAAAAAGGATACGGAGTAGCTCAAATGATCGTTACGCCGCAGCACTAAGGAGGAAAAGGAATGTACAAAACGGGGGGCGTCGCATTTGATATTAATGCGAACCGGACAAACGGGCGAACCACGAGCATCCAATTCATGACGCAGGATACGGGCAGCGCAAAGCTGTCTTTTTCTTTTACAAAAGACGGTACGCCGTTGCCTCTGTCTGCCGTAGACGCGAAAATTGTTCTATTGTATGCTGATGGGTCATTTTACAAGAAGAGCCTTACCATCACTGATAAGATGAACGGGAAGGCGGAATATGTGCTTTCAGATGAAGAGCTTAAGCATTACGGGACCGTTAAGGCTGAAATCAAACTATATTATACAAACGGGCAGGCGCTGGCGACTTCACTTTTTACCTTCTCTATCGCCAAAACGCTAGAAGATCAGAATATCGTTCCGACAGCTGACTATTACATTGACGATTTTGAAACGCTGAAAGACGGGATAAACCATACCGTCGAAGAGATCAGCCGGACCGTCGAGGAATTACAGAAGAAATTCGCTGATCTTGAAGCGATTGAAACGAAAGAGGGCGCGCAGGAGAAGGCGGATGCGGCAGAGGAGAACGCCAAGTCTTATACGGCTAAACATGTGAACGATCAAGAAAAGCATGTTTCTGCAGCTGATCGAGAGGCTTGGGATGCCAAGGAAACCCCTTCCGGCGCTCAGGATAAAGTAAACCTACACGCCAACAATACGGACATTCACGTTACGGCCGAAGATCAGGCGTATTGGGATGATATGACCCGGCAGTTCAAAGCTCATAATTACAACCAAGAACGGCACATCTCTGCAGCTGAGCGGAAAACATGGAACGGGGCTGCCACCTATGCCAACATTATGCTTAAGAACGGAGCCACCGCAGGGACGCGGACACCGATGTATGCAAAATGGGGGGCGTTTTTAATCTTACGGGGGCACGTGAAAACAGACCCCGAAATCATATTCGGCTCCGTCCCCGAAGAATACACACCAGCTGGCGGAGGCGTTTATACAGTTCCGTTGAGTGGGACAGGCGGCACGGCAAATTTGATCATTTATGATAATGGGGATTTAAAAATAAAATACCCGGACCCGGCGGACTCAAGTAAGATGGGCGGAGGCTACTATCTGGATGTGGTCGTGGGCTTTCAGGAAGGAGGGACAGCATGATTCAGGTTTATGAATACGATGAAAATTTCATTTTGACTAAACCCGTTCCGATTGAGCCTGACGAAGACGGTAATTATATAATCCCTGAGAATTGTACAACCGTCCAGCCCCCGCCTTTCATAAAGGCGATGTATCACCCCGCTGAGAAGACATGGACGGAAGCCGCCACCCAGGAAGAGAAAAAAGCCCTGGAAAAGCAAATTGAAAGCGGGCGGGTGCCTTTTACTGTTGATGAATTGAAAGCTCAGAACGCGGCCATTACAGAACAACTTGCGGAAGCGCAAAGCCTTGCCGAGTCACAAGCGCAAATGATTGCCAATCTTTATCTAATGCTGGCGGAGGGAGGGAAAGGGGAATGATGGATTGGTTTACAAGCGTTAAAACCATCTACGGATGGGGGCCGCAGTATTACAGTAATGCAGACGTGGCCCGTTTTGTTGAGTGGGGAAGAATTACAGAAGATCAATACAAACAAATAACCGGCTTGACCTATCCAATGACAAAACAGCCTGTCAGTGTGGATTTAGGCAGCGCCGCAAACTGATCGACACCCCAGTGGTGTTTTTATTTTGCCTCGAAGGAGGTGATTAACAAATGGAGGGAATATACGTGTGGATGAATTTTGAAAGCTTACAGATCGCAAGAACATATCTTTTTGGGGAGGTGAAATATCTTGACTTGCTTCTGATCCTCAGCATCTTGGATGTCATCACCGGTATTATCAAAGCGTGGAAAATGAAGCAGCTCCGGAGCCGTAGCGCGTGGTTTGGATATGTGCGGAAGATGCTCAGTTTTATGGTGGTCATCGTCGCAAACATTATTGATACGATAACAAATTTGAACGGTGTTCTGACCTTCGGAACCGTTCTTTTTTATATCGCAAATGAGGGCCTATCCATCACGGAAAACTTGGCACAGATCGGCGTTAAAATTCCGGCCGTCATCACTGACCGGCTCCATGTAATTGAAAGTGACAACGATCAGAAAACAGAAAAAGAGGACAAAGCTGCTGAGTAAATCCAGCGGCTTTTTAAATTCCAAAAAGAGAATAGGAGACGATGAAACATGGTGAAAATCACAAAGGACTTTATTCCAGTAGGACACAATAACAGACCGGGATACGCAATGGACCCGGCATATATCACCGTTCACAACACGGCGAACACGGCAAAAGGGGCAGGCGCAGCCATGCACGCCCGTTATGAGAAAAATCCGGAAACTCCCACCAGCTGGCACTTTACAGTAGACGACAAAGAGATTTATCAGCATCTGCCATTAAATGAGAACGGCTGGCACGCGGGAGACGGAAACAGCGGAACTGGCAACCGAAAATCTATCGGCATTGAAATTTGTGAGAATAGCGATGGGGATTTTGAGAAAGCCGTGGCGAATGCTCAATGGCTAATTAAAAAGCTCATGAAGGAGCAGGGCATTTCCCTTGCAAACGTGGTCCCTCACCAACATTGGTCCGGCAAGTATTGTCCACGCAAGCTCCTTGATAGATGGGACTCCTTTAAAGCCGGGATCAGCGGCGCCCCGTCTAAAACGGAAAATTCTCCTGTTGATAATACAAAAGAATCTTATATTAAAAATACAGTTGTTGCTGACAGCCTTAATGTGAGAACTCAACGCAATGCCAACTCGTCTATTGTGCTTGCTCTTCCTAAAGGTTCGACTGTCCAATATAAAAAAGGATCGACTCAAAATGGTTGGGGTTACATTAAATATACCAATTCTAAAGGAGCCACATACAGCGGTTACGTTAATGTAAGATATATCAAGAGCGATGCGGAGTTAGGGAAAACCCCTTCAAAATCTGCTCCTGCTAAACCTTCAAACAAGACAAGCGGGGGTATTAAATCTGTAGGCAAAATTAAAATTGTAGGTGTTAAAAGTGCAGCCATTATTATGGACAAACCAGACCGTAAAAACGCCAAGAATGTGGATACAATTGGTCTCGGTAAGACAATTAATATCTCAGGTTCTGTAAAAGGGTCAAACAATGCTAAGGGTTACTGGGAAGTCATCCACGACGGCAAACGGAGATACATTTCCGGTCAATTCGGTAAACAAGTTTAAGTAAATAAATCGTACCCTTGAAATTTTCGAGGGAATTCTTTTGTTTATTTTGTCCAGATAGTTCAATATTATTCTAATTTTTGAGTAAAAAACATTATTTTTCTAGTCGAAATATAATGCTATCATTTACATGTGAATAATTTAAAAGAAAGGGATTGATTTCATGTTTAAGAAAATACTTTTAGCAACATCCGCATTAACTTTCTCTTTATCATTAGTTCTTCCGTTGGATGGACATGCAAAAGCTCAAGAGGTAACATTACAGGCACAGCAAGAAGTCACTTATCAAACTCCTGCTAAACTATCCGAATTACCAACGAATTCAACTGAACAATCTGGTGAATTTCACACAAATGGTTTTAAAAAATGGATTGCTAAAAAAGCAATGCAAACAACAGCCGCGGCACTTCGTAGTGGAGGGAGAATTGTTGGTGAGGTAGTCGATGAGTTAGGTGGAACAGCAGGAAAAACATTCGCAAAACATACTGATGATGTAGCAGATGCTTTGGACGAGTTGGTTAAACGAGGCGATGTTGTGGAAGATGCAATTATTGACACTGTGTCATCGTATCTAATGGATGCAGGAGTAAAATCTTCTACAGCAAGAACTATTGCAAATGTATTTACTTTCTTAGCTTTTTAATTGAGGTGATTTGAATTGGCAACAGTAGAAGAAAGGCTTGACAACTTAGAGAAAAAAGTCGAGAAGCAGGCTTTTCAACTAAGGTTAGTTCAACAATTAGCAGCAGATTATGACAGATTCGGACTATTTGATCAGGTTATTGCTTACGATTTGAATGAAGATCAGTATCAGGGACTTCGCAAATTAACGAGTGAACAAGCTGAAAAGCTGAAAAATGGTGAACAGGTTTCACTAGAGGAATTTTCCAAAGAATTTAAAAACATACTTAAAGATACAGAAAAAGAAGTTGATTTTGATAAGTTTATTTCCATCTGGCTTAAAGGCCCAGCTGATGGATTTGGGTTTTCCAAAGCACTGCATAATCATTTCTTTAAGTAAAAGAAGAACCAGCCTATCTAATGGCTGGTTCTTTATTTGAATATACTTCTCATTATTTTACCCGTTGCTTTACCTGCTGCACGTCTTGCTACACGTTTACCTAAAGTCCCTTTTTTAGCAGCATTAACATCCCCTAAAATTTTAGCCGACTTGTAGAGCGCTGATCTTATTTTATTTAAGTTCATGGAATCCCCCTCTTTTATTTATAGCTTAAATATATATTTTTTTAAAAGCTAGAAATTTTTTTGAAACCATTTTTTCTTGGCTCCGTCTAACATACGTGGGCTTATGGTTTTTTCGTATTTGTGTCAAGTTTTCATGGCTGCGTTGACATCCCCCAAAATTCTCGCGGACTTGTACAGCGCCGATCTTATTTTATTTAAGTTCATCCCCATCGTCCCTTACTATAGATTTATTTCAGCATACATTAGAATTTTAGAAAAGAATAGTGGGCGTCACCCACACAACACCCACAAAGTTATGATAAATTATGATTTGAAGAGAGAAGGAAAAGCAGGAAATACCATGAAACCAGTAATCAAGACAAGCAGTGATATGCTAAGATGTTAAAAAATAATCAAATTCGAAATGGAAGGCTCAATCGGTTAATAGTAAAACCCCGCCACATGGCGGGGTTTTTTTGTTTATTGAATTGTGAAATTTCCGTATTCGCTTGACCGGACATGAATCGGCCCGTCTAAATTATAGTTCTTCGCTTTTACGATATCACGGAAAACGTCGACACGGGCTACTGATTCTCTCCATTCATCCTGGGTATCCTCATCTGACGGATTCATCAGATCGTCATAGCGCACATCCAAAAATTTATTCAGCCATTTTTTCTCGTCTGTCCCGTCTTTCGGTGACCCGCCCATTTTTTTGTTCGTGCGTTTAATCAGGGCATAAAAGGAGTCTGGATCATCGCCGTCGCCATGCTGAATCACTGTATCGTACATCACTGCTTTTGCCAGTGCCGTTTTCAATCCGGCTTGATCTGAACGTTTCATCGCCGGCTGATAATATAAGCGGTCATTTACTTCATCCTGGGCAGCTCGGAAAGCCTTATCATTGCCAAGCGAACGCCAGGCAGAAGCGAATCCTTTCAGATTGCTTGTGTCATCGCTTTCGTCCTTCGCAAGACGGCGCAATTCAGGCAAATACTTTTTCAATTTGTTATTCGGGACCGCTTTCGTGTATACTTCCACTACTTCCAGCGCATCCCCGGTAGCCGTTGTAAAACCGGCCCGCCCGCAAGTGTAACCTCTTCCGTCATCCAACTCTTCAACATATCCGTATTGAATTTCCGTCTTTCCGTTTTCAAAGATGCTGGTCAGCTGTTCCGCCCGGCGCTTCTGATCCTTATTCAGCCCGGCCGCCAAAACCGTTCCGCTCATCATCAGGGTAAAAAACATGGTGAAAATAAGTGATGAAACCGCCGTCTTCTTCCAAAAACCTGCTTTTTTCTTCAAACCGCTTCTCATTGTCATACCCCTTTCACATGTCTTATTACGCCATCAGTATACATGAGGGGGATGTCTTATTGTTGAAAACACACGAATTTGTCAATATTTTGAATCCTAAGCCCTATTTAGCGATTCATAAAAAGAACGCACTTTCACCAGACAGATAAACGCGTTCTCGCATCATTCTCATCTGTGACATAGTCAACATGGAGAAATCCGCATTGTACAGCCTGCTGATAAAGAGCTTCCAGCATGTCCGGATCTTTGCAGTATAAGGATACATATGAGCAATCTGCGATGAGAAGCACAAGCTCACAGGGACTCTTTAAATATTCTTCGTACGTATTGATTTCCGTTACCATCCCGCTTGGGAAAGCCTTCAATTCAGCAAAAATCATATAATAAGAGTTTCCTTCAAGACGCTGACGGAGCTCATGGCCCTCAATGATGCGCTGATTTTGCGGAAACAGGTCTGTATCGGTGTCTTCTTTGAAGTCGGTATATGCCTCCCCATCGCCGATAAACCACGTATAGGCGGAAATGGGGAATGGTTTTAATATGTCTGCCGCAAACTGTCCGAATGTGTTCGGGATGTCAAACGTAAGGCCTCGTTTCATATTGTCGTTTCTCCTTTCTGCTGCTGCCAGAATCATATGGTATACTATTTGGATAAATATTGAAAGGGCTGGACGATATGACAACACGATACGGCATTGATGCGCCTTACGGGGCGTTTGGATTTATCTTTGTTGCGTTCCTTTATGGCGCAGGTACTTTATGGGGAATTATTCTCCTTTCTGGGGCTGGCTGACGGGCGCCTTGTTTTTATTACTCGGTCTTTGGATGCTGCTGTATTCAATGACTATTAAACTTTCACACCGCCATCGCATTCTTGCGCTTTCCGGCTTAAAGCCGAACATGAAGGTGCTTGATGTCGGGACGGGGCGGGGGCTGTTAGCCATCGCCGCGGCGCAGAAAGGCGCGGATGTCTCAGCGATTGACAAGTGGTCTGGCTGGGATCTGGGCGGAAACGGACGAGAGGCGTTTGAACAAAACAGACTGGCTGAAGGAGCGCCGGGAATTGATCTGTATGACGGACTGGCGCAAGACATGCCATTTCCTGATGAAACGTTTGACCTTGTCATTTCACATTTTGTCGTACACAACATTTCAGGGAGAAAAGAGCGGGAACGGGCGATCGCGGAAATGGTGAGGGTGCTGAGGCCCGGCGGCACATTGGCCGTGTCAGATATAAAAAATATGTCTCAATACAGAAAGTTTCTTGAGGAAAACGGCTTTCAGACGAGGACTTATTCCTTTTATCATACGTTTCCGTTTTCGAAACTCATCATTGCCGTCAGGACTCCGGTAGGAACCGGGCGCTCCATTTGTTAAAATAAATAAGACAAAACAGATAGAAAAGGTGTTACACATGAAGTCTTATATCATTATCGGGGCCGGCATTCTCGGTGCGTCAGCGGCTTATCATCTTGCAAAGGCCGGCGCGGAAGTAACGGTCATTGACCGGAAACACCCGGGTCAGGCGACTGACGCAGCGGCGGGGATCGTTTGCCCGTGGCTGTCGCAGCGCCGCAATCAGGCATGGTATGCAATCGCAAAAGGCGGTGCCCGTTATTATGAACAATTGATCCAGCAGCTGGAAGCCGACGGAGAAACGGACACCGGTTATCAAAAGGTCGGTGCCGTCAGTCTCCATACGGATGAAAAAAAGCTCAGCCAGATGGAAGAAAGAGCTTATAAAAGAAGAGAGGACGCTCCTGAGATCGGCGGCATCACAAGACTGACTCCGGCAGAAACGAAGGCATTGTTTCCCGCGCTGTCGGAGGAATACGGAGCGGTTCATATCAGCGGTGCGGCCCGGGTGAACGGGAGGGCGCTTCGTAAGGCACTGTTAAACGCGGCCATAAAGCACGGTGCGGCAGTTTATCATGAAGAGGCGTCAATACTGACAGAGGACGGTGCCGTCACCGGTGTGAAAACGGAAGAACGCACGCTTCATGCCGACCAGGTTCTCGTAACGGCGGGAGCTTGGGCGAAGGAGCTGCTTCAGCCGCTGGGCATCCGCTTTTCAGTATCGTACCAAAAGGCGCAGATCGTTCATTTAGAGCTTCAGGGAGAGGATACGGGCGGATGGCCTGTGGTTATGCCGCCGAACGACCAGTACATCCTCGCATTTGACAGCGGCAGAATCGTAGCGGGCGCGACTCATGAAAACGATACCGGCATGGATTTGCGGGTGACGGCAGGCGGTCTCGGCGAGATTTTTGACAAAGCATTAACCGTCGCGCCGGGGCTTTCAGACAGTACCGTGATGGAGACAAGAGTCGGTTTCAGGCCGTTTACTCCCGGTTTTCTTCCCGTTATCGGCAGCCTGCCGAATATCAGCGGCCTCCTCGTGGCCAACGGGCTCGGCGCCTCGGGTCTGACGAGCGGACCGTATCTCGGAGCTGAACTGGCGAAACTCGCACTCGGCCGGCAGACCGAAATTGATTTGAGCCTCTATGATCCGGCCGGCGCGCTCGAATGAAAGAATGGCTTTTCGGGTATTCTTATGGTAGGATGGAGCTTTAATGAATAAGAGGACGTGACCTATTTTGATAAAAATAAAACTTCCTGCTCCTGATGTAACCATTACAGAACGGCAGCAGTCACCGTCGGAAAATGAACCGGCGATTAAAGCGATTTACGGTTTCATTGATTTTCACCAAATTCCGAGAGACAAAGGCGGCATATTTATGTTTTATAACATTCATGACGAGCTGCTGTTTGTCGGGAAAGCCCGTAAATTAAGACAAAGAATCAAAAAGCATTTTGAAGACAATGTGTCGCCTGTTAAACATCACAGGGACGAAGTGTATAAAATTGAGGTATGTGTCGTAAATGATCCGATGGAAAGAGATATTTACGAAACGTACGCGATCAATACCCTTCAGTCGAAATACAACATTGAGAAAGTATTTTATAAATAAGCAAAACCGGAGCCCTTTAAGCTCCGGTTTTATTTATGCTTACATTGCCAGCCACATCACTGCGATGTGCACGATCAGCAGGCAGTAAACGACGAGGAATAACTGGACGACCCGTTTTCTGAATAACATGCAGACAATCATAAGCACGGGAAAAATCAGGACGCCGGCCGTTTTATTGATGGCTGTATTCGGTCGGTTCGACGCGTCATAGTGAATAGCCATATCAGCAGGAAGAAACGGATAAAACACAATCGACAGAATAAAGGCGAGTGCCACCGCTCCCCACAGCACTTTATCATTCATCAAAAACATATGAACACTCCTTTTTACATATAATAGTATATTAGTCCAAAAAATCTAATTTCTCAATATTTTACCTGTTGAATGGTGTATAATCATGTCAATGAAATGTCCATTCGATAGGAGGGTTTCAATTGACTGACAAGAGACAAAACAGCATGTTTTCATTCTTTCTTTTTATAATGGCCGCCTGGATCATCGTTTTGTTTTTAACCGTCATCGCGGCACTGCCAAGCTCCGCCATCCAATTAACCAAGCATCAATCCAAAACCGTTTCCATGATTTATCCGCAAAGCTGGGGATTTTTCAGTAAAGATCCGAGAGAAGACAGTCTGAACATCTATCTCCTTGATGGCGATGAAAAGCTCAGATGGCCGAATAATTCACTGAAAAATGTGATCGGCTTAAACCGATACGGGCGGACGCAAGGGATAGAGCTCGGCCTTATGCTGGAAAAGCTGCCTTCCAAAGAGAAGTGGCACGATTTCACGGCTGGCCAGGACTTTAAGAATACCATATTTTTGAAAATGAAAAATGAGTCGCCCTCCCCAAGGCTGAAAGGGAAAATGATCATTACATATGAACGCATTACCCCATGGGCATGGAGCAAACATACCGAAACGAAACGAACCGTTAAAAAATACATCGGAGTGGATGTCAATTGATTCAGGATGCAAAAAAGCAGCTCACTTTATGGATGATGCAGAATCCGCCTTGGACAAATGTGTACGGGCTTGCCAGAAGCTTAATCGCGCTCGGCACGCTGCTGACATTGCTTTTCAATCCGGCGTCTGTCTTCTTCAAAACGCAAAATCAAATGCTCAGCTTTTCCGACACGTTCAGTTTGTTTTTGCTGTTTCCCGATTTCCGTTACATTGAGATCGTCAAAGCCGTTTGTATCTGTATTTTAATTCTGGTTGTCATTGGCTGGCGGCCCCGCCTCACCGGTTTTTTTCATTGGTGGATTTCGTACAGCTTCCAAAACTCCGCCGTTACTCTTGACGGAGGAGATCAGGTGGCTGCTGTTTTTACGCTGCTGCTGCTTCCGCTGACATTGACTGATCCGCGGAAATGGCACTGGTCTCCGTACGAGGCGTCTTTTGAGAAGAGGCCGCTTGAGCCTTACTACCGTTCGTTATGCTGGGCGACGCTGACGATCATCAGAATACAGGTCGCGATGCTGTACTTTAACTCCGTCATTGCCAAGCTGATGGAAGAAGAATGGCAGAACGGAACCGCCGTTTATTACTATTTGAACGATCCGATGCTGGGGCTGCCGGATGCGCTTCACAGTCTGTTTGACTTTATCCTGCAGTCAAAGCTTGTCATCATCCCGACTTGGGGCACGCTCATTGTGCAAACCATTATGTTCTGCGCTTTGTTCGCTCCGAAAAAATATTGGCGTCTGATATTGTTTATATCCATTTTCATGCATGAAATCTTTGCTGTTATGCTGGGGCTTACCTCGTTCTCCATTACGGTAGCTGGTATTTTAGACCTGTTTTTGGTACCGGCAGAGAAAACAGTAGCTTTGAACCATTACAATCCGCTTTTTATCAGATACAATTTTCTCAATAAAAGGAAAAGGAGGAAATTATATGGTTAAAAGCAAAAAATCCGCTGCCGCCATGATGCTGGTGTTTGTTTTAATGATCGCATTAGTCGGCCCGCATGCCACAGCGAAAACTGAGGCATCCGTCTCTTATTCGGGTGAAGACATTTTTTCCGGCATCTTTTTCGGACAAGGTGAGGTCGCAAAGCTTCTTCCTGAAGTATGGGATACGAAAGCCGTCAAAAAGATTAATCAGGATGAATTAAAGCAAGTTTCCGATCAGGTGATCGCTGATATTAAAAAGTCATCGCCGGATTATTTTAAGAAGTTAAAAGCGGCGGTCTACAGCGGCGATTATGAGAAAGTGAACAGCGTCATCGATCAAGGCTCACAGATTATGGCGAAAGTGCTGAAAGAAGAGTTTGACAAAAAAAGCATGGACAAAGGAAAATCAACGGCCATCGGACAATGCGCAACGGCTGTATGGGTATTTTTAAACGCGGCGGCTGCCATAGAGACGATCGCTCTTGCCGTAGCGGCCATCATTTTGACGGTAGCAAGCGTTGACGAAGATTCCGACTTAGGAAAAGAGCAGCTCATCGCAAATGTCGTTGACCGCATTAATGCGCAGCACTGAAGCTGAAGAAAGAAAACGCTAAGGAAACGGGCCTTAGCGTTTTTTAATTTGCAGCATCTGATTTAAGTATGCCTCTGAATCAAAGCCGAGTTCCTCGTCGGCTTCCTTTTTCAGTTCTAGATGAAGCCGCACATATGTGTCATATTTCGGACTGAGCTTTTGAAGAAGATTGCTGAAAGGCGAGCCCGCTTTCAGCGCGGGCAGATCAGAAGCGGATTCCCCGATCTTGATCAGGCTTTCTCTGTATTCTTCATCCGTCTGCACTCTTTTCACAAGCTGAATGATTGTGTTTTTATGAGTGTCCCAAGTGGCTGGGTCTCTCTCCAAAATCCGCTCGATGAATTGATCATGCTGGGCTTTGTGCTGCTGGAGCTGAGCCGGGTCCTCCTTGCCGACAAGCTGCATCATCGGGTGTGCAGCCGGAACTTCATCCATATCATCCAATACTTTAATAAGCTCCGCCCATGCCGCTTTTTTCTCATCTGTATCAATAGAAAAGTCGAGGAAAGGTTCAAACAGCGCGGCAATAAATTCTCCGAAATCTCCCGGGAACAGTTTCTTCAGCTGAAGCCCCATATACTTTGGTTCATCTATTTTGACCTCGCCGATATCATGTAAAATCGAATCGACGTTTTCTGCATCCTCCACCCGTTTGAGCAGCATTTCGGTCAATTTCCGTTCCTGCTCAAGCTCTTCAATCTGCCGGCTGAGTTTTTCATGCTGCTGCCGCAGTATATCATGCAGGCTGGTGCCCTCTAAGAGGAACGCTTTAATATCACTTACGGACAGTGCCAGCATTCGGAGGGCGGCAATCATTTTCAGCGTATTCACGTCCTGAGCGGAATACTCACGGTATCCGTTATCAGGGTTTTTACTGACAGTGATTAAACCTTCCTGCTCATAATATTTGATGGCTTTTTTCGTGAGACCCGTCTGCCGGGCGGCTTCTTTGATATTCATTTCTGCATCACTCCCTGCTTTTCATTCTAAACGTGTCTCTAAGGGTCAGGTCAAGAGAGCGCGGGAAATAAGATAAGTCTATTTTATATTTTAGAAATTTCAGAAAATATGATTGACAACACGCCTTTATTGCGATTAATATAACGTTATATAATGTTATATAACATTATATAATAAAACACTGAGGAGTGAAGGATTTGAGTCAAACTGCCGCACAAGTGAATCACAAGGTTCAGGCTTTCTTGGATGATCTGAAAGGAAAAACGATTGATCATGTCTTTTTCGTTGCATGCGGAGGGTCTTCAGCCATTATGTATCCGAGCAAGTATGTGTTTGACAGAGAGGCGAAAGCCATCAGCTCTGATCTCTACAGTTCGAATGAGTTTATCCAGCGCAATCCCGTTCAGCTCGGAGAAAACACTCTCGTGATCCTATGCTCTCATTCAGGCAATACGCCGGAAACGGTGAAAGCCGCCGGTTTCGCCAGAAAAAAAGGCGCGCTTACGATTGCGATGACTTTTGAGCCTGACTCGCCGTTAGCGAAAGAAGCCGAATATGTCGCGGTTTATGACTGGGGTGAAAACGCACAGGCGATAAATACGAATTACGGAGTTCTGTATCAAATCGTATTCGGCGCTTTACACGTGCTGGAAAACCATCTCGCGTTTGAACAGGCGATCGACGGACTCAATAAGCTCCAGGCCGTTTATGACAAAGCGCTTAAACAAGAAGCGGATCACGCAAAGGCATTCGCGAAAGCCCACGAAAAAGAAGATATCATTTACACGATGGCAAGCGGTGCAAACTACGGCGTCGCTTACTCCTACAGCATCTGCATTCTCATGGAAATGCAATGGATTCATTCCCACGCCATTCATGCCGGAGAATATTTTCACGGACCGTTCGAAATCATTGATGAATCCGTTCCATTTATTATCCTTCTCGGCTTAGACGAAACAAGACCCCTTGAAGAGCGGGCGCTTTCCTTCTCCAAAAGATACGGCAAAAAACTGACTGTCCTTGATGCCGAAACATATGATTTTTCCGGAATTGACGATTCTGTAAAAGGATATCTGGCTCCGCTCGTATTAAATCGGGTGCTCAGAAGCTATGCGGATGAGCTGGCAGAAGCAAGGAACCATCCATTAAGCCAGCGGCGCTACATGTGGAAAGTCGAATATTAAGAACGCAGATTATATTTCACCGGACTATAATGATATATAACGTTATAGTCCGGTGACAAAGGAGGAAAAGCATCTGAAAAAGCTCATCTGCCTGTTCGTTCTGTTAGCCGTATGTCTGTCAGCAGCCGCCTGTTCAAGCCAAAGCAGTTCCTCTGCCGGAAAAGTGAACCTGAAGTTTTTTCACAGGTGGCCGAAAGAGCCGGAAAAAAGCTATTTTGAAGAAGCAGTCAAAGAATTTGAAGCCGCCCATCCGGACATTCACATCCAAACGGAAGCGGTATTAAACGATTCTTATAAAGACAAGGTGAAAGTCATGCTCGGAACAACGAGCCCTCCTGATATTTTCTTTTCATGGAGCGACCGGTTTGCTTACAAATTCATCAAAGGAGATAAAGCACTCGATCTGTCGTCTTACTATCAGAAAGATAAAGATTGGTCCTCACAGCTTGTACAGTCACAAGTCAAACCCTTTACGCATGACGGAAAAGAGTACGGTGTTCCGTGGCAAATGGACGCTAAATCATTCTTTTATAATAAAGACATTTTTAACAAATTACATTTGAAGCCCCCGGCGACATGGGATGAGCTGATCACAGTCTCTGAGAAATTGAAAGAGAACGGATATATTCCGATCAGTTTCGGCACAAAAGCGCCTTGGACCATTTCTCATTATATCGGCACGCTGAACCAGCGTATGGTCGATGAAAAAACGCGGGCCAAGGATTACAACCCGAAAACCGGGGCGTTTACGGATGAAGGCTATATCAAAGCGCTGGAAAAGCTTCAGGAGCTTCTCCCGTACTTTACAAAGCATGTGAATTCCGTGGATCACGAATATGTGCGTCAGCAGTTTACGAGCGGCAAAGCGGCGATGATTTATGCGGAAACGGCGGAAATTAAGCTCGTCGAACCGGTCAATCTGGGCTTGTTTCCTTTCCCTGAAATCAGCGGCGAAAAGGGATCTCCCCGTGCGCTGACCGGATCTCCGGAAGGATTTATGATTTCCTCAAAAACGAAGCACCCAAAAGAAGCCATGGAATTTCTTCAGTTTTTAACCTCGAAAAAAATGGGAGAGAAGCTGATAAAAGATGTCGGTAAATACAGTGCGGTTCAGGGAACGGCGACAGAAAACAATACCTCCCCGATCCAGCGCGAAGCCGTCCAGGATATTGTCCGCGCCGAATCCATGGTGCCGTGGTTTGACATGGACGTTGACGTTGAAATCGCCGATGTGTATGCTGCGGGCGTCCAGCAGATGCTCGGCGGCACAATGACACCGCGCGAAGTAATGAAATCCGTACAGAAAGCAGCCCGGCAAGTCAAAGCGTCATCTGCTGAATAGAACAGATTTCTTGGGAGAAAGGAGATGAGGATTTCCTTGGTCAGCCGAAAACGTTTCATTCCGTATCTGTTTCTCGCGCCCGCGCTGATTTTCTTGCTGTTCGTTTATATCCCGATTTTTGAGAATGTGTTTTTCAGTCTGTTTGAATGGAGCTCATTTCAACCCGAAAAGACGTTTATCGGTTTTAAAAATTATATTGATTTGTTTCACGATCCCGTGTTTTTTACAGCACTCCGCAACAATGTGCTGTATGCGGTCATATCGCTGATTTGCCAGGTAGGCGGCGGGTTGATTCTGGCGGCCGTGCTGGAAGACAGGCTGGTAAGAAAATGGTCGCCGTTTTTCCGTACGGTATTTTTTCTTCCGGTCGTCATTTCCATGACCGTCATTGCGCTTTTGTTTGATTTTATTTATAACCCGGAAATCGGGCTTTTGAATCAGCTGCTGGAAGCCGTGGGACTGGATGAACTGACCCGTGCGTGGCTGGGCGATGAAAATACCGCTATGCTGTCTGTCATTTTTGTGTCTCAATGGCAGTCCGTCGGTTACATCGCCATGCTGTACATTGTCTCGATTCAGAGCATTCCTGCTGAATTATATGAATCGGCGCAGCTGGACGGAGCCGGAAAAATCCAGCAGTTTTTTCACATTACGGTGCCGCAGACGAAAGAAATGTCGTTTGTTGCCGTGGTGATGACGCTGACCGGCGCGTTTACCGTATTTAATGAACCGTATATTCTGACCGGCGGCGGACCGGGCAACGCTTCGGAAGTGCTGAGCACATTTTTGTATAAGAGCGCTTTTACAAAAGATATGATGGGCTACGCTTCCGCGATTGCGACGGTGGTGCTTTTGCTGACGCTTGCCCTGTCGCTTATTCAGATGAAATTCTTTAAGACCGGAAAGGAGGAGTAGCCGATGCTTCCTGAAAGGACGGACTTGAGTCATCCGCGGCAGACTGTCAGAACAGCCGGAAAGCGGAGAAAATGGTATATCGGGGAAACGTCTGTATGGCTGTTTCTCTTTATCTACTTCATTGCCGTCGCTTATCCGCTGTTATGGATGGCGGTCAGCGCCTTTAAAAGCTCGGATGAAATTTTTGAGCACAGCTGGTCGCTGCCGTCTGTTTGGCATCCTGAAAACTTCGTCTCCGCATGGAACCAGGGGATTTCCGCTTATTTTATGAACAGCGTCATTGTGACCGTGCTGACTTGTCTCATAACCGTATTTGTGAGCGCCCTGGCGGCATACGGGCTGGCCCGTTTTCATTTTAAAGGAAAAGGGTTTGTGCTTATCATTTGTCTTGGCGGATTGATGCTGACGCCGCAGGTCAGTCTTGTGCCGCTGTACTCCATTATCCAGTCATTGGGGCTGTACAATACGTATTGGGCTTTGATCCTTCCGTACGCAGCCTATCGTATTCCGTTTACCGTTATTCTGATCCGTTCTTATTTTTTGTCGATTTCCAAAGAGCTTGAGGAAGCTGCCTATCTGGATGGATGTACAAGTCTGGGGGTATTTTTCAGAATATTCTTACCTATGAGTGTGCCGATTCTGGTGACATCGGGCATTTTGACGGCTTACCATACGTGGAATGAGTTTATGTTTGCGATTATTTTTATCGATGATGAAAATTTACGTACGATTCCGGCCGGACTGATGCAGTTCAGAGATGCGCTGCAGACGGATTGGGGCGTACTGCTGGCCGGGCTGACGATTTCGGCTGCGCCGATCATAGTGCTGTTTTTATTGATGCAGAGATATTTTATCCGCGGCATTGCAGCGGGAAGCGTGAAAGGATAAGGGGGATGAAAAGATGAAACTGATAGCGGCCGGAGATAATGTGGTGGATTATTATCAGGATCAGGAGACGTTTTACCCGGGCGGGAATGCGCTGAATGTAGCCGTGCTTGCGCGGCGCTTAGGCCACGACACTTCTTATATCGGGATACTCGGCAGTGATGAAGCGGCGGATCACGTATTGAACGTGCTGAAACTGGAAAAGGTGAATGCCGATTTGATCCGCCGGGCATACGGAGAAAACGGGATAGCTGTCGTCACTCTTGATGAAAGGGGAGACAGGATATTTGCCGGATCAAATAAAGGCGGCGTGCAATCGCGTCTGACGCTTGCTTTTCAGGAGAATGACATCTCATTTATCGCCGGACATGATCTGCTGCACACGAGCGTATACAGCAGGATAGAGCGTGACCTTCCGATGCTGAGCGGTCATGTGCCGATTTCCTTTGACTTCTCAACAAAACGTGACGAAGCCTATTTAGAGGCGGTCTGTCCGTACGTGACGTATGCGTTTTTTTCCGGGAGCGATTTGAGTGAAAGCGAATGTGTGCAGCTTGCCGAAAAAGCCCGCGGATACGGAGCGAGAATCGTCTGTCTGACAAGGGGAGAATATGGCGCGGTGTTATCAGATGGGGAGCGGGTCTATCATCAGCCTGTTGTTAGAGCTGATATAATAGATACATTGGGTGCGGGAGATTCTTTTATCGCCGGGTTTCTTACCGATTTTTTCGAGCATCAGGATATCCGGCGAGCGCTTGCTGCGGCTGCCGGGACGGCTGCCAAAACATGCGGGGGATTCGGTGCGTTCGGTTACGGGCATCCCTACAGGCCGGGCGGCGGGAAAAGCAATGAAAAAACGAGAATACGATAAGCATTGTCTCGTTTTTTATGCCTGTTACGTGTAGGGACTGTTAATGGTAAACGTGACGCGGTCGGTATGCATTAAAAACAGCGAGCTGTATATCGGCTGGTCTTTTGACATAAACGCGGTTTTATCAATTTCAAAAAGCGCATCCCCGATATCGCAAGCCAGATAGCGGCTTTCTTCCTGTTTGGCGTATACGACATTTAACAGCTTCGTATTATGGGTGGGCACCACCTGATAGTGCTGCTTCAGGATGTCATGCATCGACACGCCGTCTTTAATATGCTTGCCGATGTCGGGAAATAAACCGAGCGGATAGTGGGCGATTTCGAATGAGAGCGGCTGGTCGTCGTGAAATAAAATGCGTTTTAATTCAAGAACGGGACTTTCAGAAGCGACGCGAAGCTTTTGGGCGATGGATTTAGGCGCTTCAATGATTTCATGGGAAAGGACCTGGTGTTTCGGTTTTTTTCCTGTTGATTCCATAAATTCAGAGTAGCCATTGACCGCGATGAGCTCCCGCTTCAGTTTAGGGCTTTTAACGAACGTTCCCTTTCCCTGCTGCCGGACGAGCCAGCCCTCTTCCACAAGATCGAGGATGGCCTTTCTGACCGTGATGCGGCTGACATTGTACGTTTCGCAAAGCTCATTTTCAGTCGGCAGTTTCACGGACGGCGAATACACGCCCTTTTTGATATCGTCCGCGATAATTTGTTTCAGCTGAATATATAAAGGTTTTGAGCTCCCGTTATTTAACAATGGGACGGACCTCCTTATGTCGAGTAGTAGTACTATTATATGTATTATGACGTTATAATACAAATTTGCTTTTTTATGAATCTGTCAGAAACCCCGAACATTTTTAACATAACAGAAAGATGAGGCGGTTTCCAGTATTGGAGGAGGTTTCTAATGGCATCATTAACATTTGACCATGTCAAAAAAACATACGGCGCCCAATCGGCGGCAGTGAAGGATTTTCATTTGGATGTGAAGGATGAGGAACTGCTGGTGCTTGTCGGTCCGTCAGGCTGCGGCAAATCTACGACACTACGAATGATTGCCGGGCTTGAGAGCATTTCTGATGGGAAGCTTTATATCGATGGAGACGCGGTGAATGATCTTCCTCCGAAGGATCGCGACATCGCGATGGTTTTTCAGAATTACGCGCTGTATCCGCACATGACGGTGTTTGACAATATGGCGTTCGGTTTGAAGCTCAGAAAGCTGCCGAAAAAAGAAATCGCAGAGCGTGTCAGGGCGGCCGCTGATATTTTGGAAATCGGGCATCTGCTCAAGCGAAAACCGAAGGCTCTCTCAGGCGGGCAGCGGCAGCGGGTTGCGCTCGGCCGGTCGATCGTGCGGGAGCCGAAGGTATTTCTGATGGACGAGCCGCTTTCCAACTTAGATGCGAAATTACGTGTGACAATGCGCGCCGAAATCAGCAAGCTTCATCAGCGTCTGAAAGCGACCATCGTTTATGTCACGCATGATCAGACAGAAGCGATGACAATGGGCGACCGGATTGTCGTGATGAATGAAGGGGATATTCAGCAGGCCGCAAGCCCCCATGAGATATATCATTACCCGGCGAATATGTTTGTGGCGGGTTTTATCGGCTCTCCGAGTATGAATTTTATAAAAGGCATCATTGAGGAAAATGACGGACAATGGTATTTTGCCGGTTCGTCCGTTCGTTTGCCCATTCCGAAAGAAAAAGCGGCGGTTCTCGTACAAAAAGGATACAGCGGCAAAGAGATGACAGCGGGGCTGCGCCCGGAGCATTTGACGCTTGCGGGACAGTCAGACAATCCGGGTGAGGCGGGGTGCCGCGCTGTGGCGGAAGTGTGTGAAAACTTAGGCGCGGAGATGTATGTTCATGCATCAAGCGGAGACGAACGCCTGACGATCCGTCTTGACGGCGCTTCACAGGTGAGACCGGGCGACGCCATTCTGCTTGCGGTCAATATGGACAGGGCCGTCTTTTTTGATGCCGAGACCGAAGACGCCGTATATTAAAAAAGGGAGCCTGATGATCGGGCTCCCTTATCATTTCTGTGACACTATTTCCAGATTTCATCCGCCCATTCCGGGTGGTCGATAAACGGATTGCGGTTATGCTGATAGTCTTCGTAAATGAGTTCGTTCCGCCGTTTTTCCTTACTGTCGACGGGGTCCTGTTTATTCCATTTGAGCAAAACGGACAGTTTTCCCATGTAGGGAGCCGAACCGTTTCCTGTTTTATCATTCAGCTCAAGGTCAGGGTACCCGTCGTCTCCTTCATAACGCACCGCCATGTAAAACAGCATGCGCGCGACGTCTCCTTTGACCTCATCGCGCGGCTCCCACGAATCACCGTCGTAATAGTTGCCCGGCGCTTTCGGGTATTCTGAGCCGCCGTTATCAAAATCCATGTTACCTCTGGCGCTGTTCACCTGAACGTCTGCCGGGCGCAGATGATGAATGTCAGTGCCGGGGCCGGCAGATGTGCCGAAGTTTCCGTGTGACTTGGCCCACACATGTTCACGGTTCCAGTCCCCGACGCTTCCGCCGTTTTTACTTTTTGCCCGTGATTCCTGAGTATAGAGCAAGATGACATTGTTCGGATTTGCCGGATCTTCATCAGTTTCCTTCAACGCATCCCATACTTGGCTGTAAGACAGCTTTGTATTCCCGCTGATGATGCGGTGCAGAGCGCTTTTTAAGGATGTCCCGCTTTTTCCGGAAGCTTCTTTGTAATACGTGTCCGTGTCCGCAGACGTAGTGATGACCGATGAGGCGGTTTGCGGAAAAAAGGTGCCGGCAGTTGAAACCGCCAGCCGGCTGTACAGATTCGTGTCAGCCGGCGCGCCCGCAGAGGCTGACGGCGCGGCCCATCCAAAAATGAAATACAGGCAGACAATCGGCAGAAACCAAAGTTTTTTTGTCATGACTTGCCCTCCTTTACCTCTATTATCCAAAAAATAAATCTAATATTCTATCTTTTTTGAAAAATGGTTCCTTCGGCTTAGAGCGGAAGGTACGGCTTGTTGGACGAAGTGTCTGAAAAATGATCGATTTTTTAGAAGATATGATAATGAACTCATAAGGCGCTCCTTCTATAATGAAGATCATCTTGCCAGTTTGTCAGGTTAAAAGGAGGGTGCCTATGAAACATCAGCAGCTGTCGGCGGCGAGTATCGGAATTTCCGATGATATTCAATGGCTGTCTCAATTCGGGGCTTCCGCTGCCGGCGGAGTGACGAGGCTTTTATATACGAAAGAATGGATGGATGCCCAGCTTGCCGTCAAAAAGAAAATGGAGGCGTTCGGGCTTGAAACGGCATTTGACGATGTCGGAAACGTGTTCGGCAGGCTGAGCGGTTCAGAATCGCCGGATGAGGTGATTCTGACCGGGTCGCATATTGACACCGTTATTGACGGGGGCAAATATGACGGAGCATTCGGCGTGCTGGCGGGCATGCTGGCGATCCGTCATTTGTATGAGACGTTCGGGCGTCCGAAAAAAACACTGGAGGCTGTGTCGCTTTGTGAAGAGGAAGGAAGCCGTTTTCCCATCACCTATTGGGGATCGGGAAATATTACCGGGGCTTTCTCGCTTTCAGATGCGGAAACGCCGAGAGACGCTTCAGGCATTTCTCTAAAAGAAGCCATGCGGCAGAACGGCTTCGGTGCAGGCCGCTATCCCGCACCGCTACGGACCGACATCAAAGCTTTTCTGGAAGTTCATATTGAACAGGGACAAACGCTTGAACGATCGGGAAAGGATATCGGGATTGTCACCGGAATTGCCGGGCAGAGGCGCTATACCGTTACGCTTGACGGTGAATGCAACCATGCCGGAACCACTTCGATGAAATGGCGGAAAGACCCGCTCGCAGCGGCAAGCAGCATCATCCACGAGCTCATGCTCTCAGCAGAAAGACAGCCGGAAGAGCTTCGCCTGACGTGCGGGAAAATGACGGTGGAACCGAATATGGCGAATGTCATTCCGGGCCGTATCCAATTTTCCGTTGATATCCGCCATCAGCAGGAAGATGTGCTGACAGCCTTCCATCAGAAACTGGTTTCGATCATTGAAAAAATCAGCCGCAGCAAAGGGGTCCGGCACATTATTGATGAATATATGAAAATAGAGCCGGTTCAAATGGATGATACGCTGATACGAACGGCTGCAGAGGCTGCAAAAGAACAGGGGGCGGACTCGGAGCAGATCGTAAGCGGAGCGGGGCATGACGCCCAGATGCTCGGCAGAACCTTTCCGGCCTGCATGCTGTTTGTGCCGAGCCGGGGCGGAATCAGCCACTCTCCGCTTGAATTCACACCTGCGCATCAGCTGGAAACCGGCGTCCGTACGCTGGCGAATGTATTATATAAACTTGCCTATTAACGCAAAGGGGGAATCGGCGTGCCGACCAGAAAAGAATTGAGCATTCCGCAAAGAACAATTATGACACCGGGACCGACAGAAGCTGAACCGAGAGTGCTGAGGGCGATGGGCGCTCCGATCATCGGCCAGTTTGACCCGGCATTTACAGACATGATGAACGAAACGATGCAAATGCTCCGTGAATTGTTTCAAACGAAAAACCGCTGGGCCTATCCGATTGACGGCACATCAAGAGCCGGAATTGAGGCGGTTCTCGCAAGTGTGATAGAACCGGGCGACCGCGTGCTTGTTCCGATATACGGACGCTTCGGGTATTTGCTGACTGAAATCGCCGAGCGGTACGGGGCGGACGTCCATACGATCGAGTGTGAATGGGGAACGGTCTTTCAGCCTGAAGAGATTATCAGCGAAATGAAAAAGGTCTCCCCGAAAATTGTGGCCATGGTGCACGGAGAAACATCAACGGGACGGATTCACCCGCTGAAAGAAATCGGGGAAGCGTGCCGCGAACAAGACGCGCTCTTTATCGTAGATGCCGTGGCCACCATCGGAGGCTGCGCCGTAAAAACGGATGAATGGAACATTGACGCGGTTATCGGAGGAACGCAAAAATGCTTATCGGTACCTTCAGGAATGGCGCCGATTACATATAATGACCGGACGGCCGCGGTGATTGCCGGACGTAAAAAGGTAGAGCGGGGCATCGCGACGGCGGCTGACGGTCAAATGCTGTCTGATTATCGTCCGATTACGAGCAACTATTTTGATCTGAGCCAGCTCGAAGATTATTGGAGTGAGAGAAGGCTGAATCACCATACAGAAGCGACAACGATGCTCTATGCACTGCGGGAGGGGGTGCGTTTGGTCCTTGAAGAAGGACTTGAAGAACGGTTCCGCAGGCATCGTCGTCATGAAAAAGCGCTTATGGCCGGACTTTCAGCGATGGGCCTTGATTTATTCGGCGATCCGGAGGCGAAGCTGCCTGTCGTCACATGTGTGCAGATTCCGCAAGAAGCTGACGGCGAATCGATCAGGAGTATGCTTTTGTCTCAATTCGGAATTGAAATTGCCAGCTCGTTCGGTCCGCTGCAGGGGAAAATATGGAGAATCGGAACAATGGGCTACAGCTGCAGAAAGGAAAATGTGCTGTTTGTGCTGGCCGGTCTTGAAGCGGTTCTGATCAGGCACGGGGTTGCCGTTAAAGCCGGCGAAGCGCTGCAGGCGGCTCTCAACATATATGATCATCAGGCTGCAACCGGTGTGCTGTCATGAGACATAAAACCGAGCATTTAAATCATCTGGACTTTTTTCCCTTTCCCCAGTTATACTGAATGATATAAAAAATGACAAATATGGAATGGTTATCTGTTTGTCTGGGGAGAAGGTAAGAAATCATGGCGTATATGGGCCGATTGTCAATTTTAATGCTGAATATGTTTATTGCGATGCTTGGGATCGGGCTGATTATCCCGATTATGCCCGCATATATTACCGAATTCGGAGCGACGGGAAGCACGATGGGACTGCTTGTTGCTGCGGCGGGGCTTACACAGCTTCTATTTGCGCCTATTGCCGGGGAAATAACCGACAAATACGGACGGCGGAAACTGATTATTTTCGGCATCGCCGCCTTTGCGGTGTCACAATTGATCTTCGCCTTTGCCGGAAGCCTGTGGCAATTGTTCGCATCCCGCCTTTTGGGCGGAATGGGGGCGGCGTTTTTAATGCCGTCAATGTTCGCTTACATTGCGGATATTACGACGGAAAAAGAACGCGGGAAAGGAATGGGGCTGTTCAGCGCGGCGATGACGCTCGGTGTCGTCATCGGGCCCGGTGTCGGAGGCTATTTGGTTCATTACGGCATGGCTGTGCCGTTCATCGTCTCTGCAGGTCTCGCCTGCTTTTCAACCGTGCTTTCATTTTTCTTTCTGCCTGAGACGCTGGGACGCGAAAAGCAGCTGGAAGCCCGGGCAAAAATGGAAAAACGTGAGCATCTGTTTAAGCAAATGTCACGCGCGCTCAAATCACCGTTCGCGTTTATGCTGATTCTGGTTTTTGTGCTGAACTTCGGGATTATGAACTTTGAATCCGTCTTCGGCCTTTACGTTGACCATAAACACGGATTTAAAGCGTCTGATATTGCCTTTATTATTACGGCTGCGGGTCTCATCGGCGTCTTTGTGCAGGCGGTCGGTGTCAGTTATCTCGTCGGTAAGTTCGGGGAAAAGCGCGTCATTAACGTCACGCTGATCGGTGCGGCGGCAGGACTTGTATGGTGCAGGCTTGCAGGCTCATATTGGACCGTGTTTGCCGCGGCAATCTTTTTTCTCACGCTGACATCGCTGCTCCGGCCGGCGGTCAATACGATGCTGTCAAAGCTTGCGGGTGACCAGCAGGGGTTTGCCGGAGGGATGAACACCTCATTCATCAGTTTAGCGAATATCGCCGGACCGTCAGCAGCCGGTTTTCTCTTTGATGTGAATATGGAATTTCCGTATATGCTGGGGGCGGTCATTCTTGTCATCAGTTTTCTGGCCGCGCTTGGCTGGGGCAAAAAGACACAGACCCGGCCGTTCACGCAGCAAGGATAACCAGCTAAAGCCTCCGGGTTCCGGAGGCTTTTCGTTTTTTCTTCATATGAAAATTTCATTTATAAAACTGTCTCTCTCTTGTAGTATTTTCTGAAGGGAAGGGATATACGAAGCCGGCTGTCAGGTTTTATCACTTAATAAAGGAGGCTATGTGTGGCTCAATCTCCATTCATAATCCGGTCAACTGGACAAAAAAGTCGACACTACCACATGAATACCAAGGCCGGAGAGCCTGTTATTACTCTTCACCGAACAATTTTTTTATTACGGCGGATAAACTTTCAGGAACTGCGGTAGAAATAAAGAATACTGCTGAAGGAAATGTTCTCGATGTAGCACGCGCACAGCGGGCTAGTCTCCGAACATTTCTGATTTTTTCATATGTATCCGTCAGTCTCTTACCAAAGAGTCACCATGAATGCTGTCTCCTGCTTTAGCAGCTCCCTCATTTTTCTGAAATGATGACGTTTCTATAATGGAATCGGTTCGATATAAGCAAGGACGATTTTATTATAGCTCGCTGTGTAATGAGCATCTGATAACAACAGCCTGGCTCATCACAAATATATGTAAGCGAAAATACTAGAGGAAACGTTTCAGTTGCTTAAACATTTTCATTCGAACCAAATGTCTATCTGGCAACCTTGAAGATGTACAGAGGGGCGCCGATCTAGGTTTGCTTTACAAGTTGAAACTCCGTTCTTAAAAGTCGGACTATTATTTGAATTGGAGACTGCGGAAGGTCTTCTTTTGAGAAAATTAATAAAACTCACAATAATACACATATTTATTCCAAGACAAACCCGTACCATTATCGTTATTTTGAGTTAACGAATAGCCGCTTAGTGCTTGCGCTTTTACTTTATATAGAAAATTACCAGAAAAGAAAAATATCGATGGTTAATAATCAGAAATTTATCTCATGTTTTGTCTTTATACCAGAAAATTAGATGTTTCTCGGGCAATTATAATAATATATTTGTGAAATTTATAACATTACTTTAAAACTCAACGTATTCTAGTGTAGTTTTACAAATTAGGATATATGGGTTATAATGTATAATAGTCTTGTAATTTACAAGCATAATTATTAACGGAGGGATTTAACATGAAGAGTAAAACTAAGAATATCCTGGCAGCATTGTTAGCAGGTGTTATGGCTTTTGGCCTGATTTTTATAGGATCAAGTCAATCGGCGCAAGCAGTAAGTAAGACAACGAGCTTTAATTACAATACTGGATCTGTTATTGCAAAATCATATATACATACATCAGATAACTACAAAAATGTTTATGCAACAGTTGAATTAGGAAGATCAGGTACATGGGAAACTGCGGCTTATTGTAAATTATACCTTCAGCGGTATACAAGCGGTTCATGGAAGACTATTGATACTGCTTCGGGTAACGCAGCATACGGCAAAAAATTAAATGTTACTTTTACAAATATCGCCAAAAAATCCGCTTCAACCCGTGTGAAAGTGAAACTATATAATAACTGGGATCACACAGACCTAATTCAAACTGTATATTCAAGTAAATGGACACGCTAATATCTAATAATGGTTTCGAATTAGTAGTCATTCTTCTAAAATTCTTCTAAATTAATTAATGTTTTAGGGACTGAGAATTTTCTATAGTACTTAGGATGCAGGGAATACCTGCATCCTTTTCTTTGTCCGAGTATGAACCCCTAACTCCCTCTATACACTTGATAGCAGAATGGGGAGAGCAGGAGAGGAGGAATGTGATTATCCTTCGCTGAATCGGTGTGTGAAAATGAATCTGAATAAGATGGATCAAGGAAATGGGTAGTTTCAAGCAAGCCCAAAGGGGAGAAACAGGCATCCATAGAGCATTCCACCATATATTCTCAGAGTAGCATTTGTTCGCCGGGAAGAAGGGGATCTGTAAAATCGTCCGTCTTCGTTAGTGACGGCTACCTGCAAGAACGCCACACCCTGGCTTATCCGCATCTGCTGCCTCACAGAATCCATGCAAGCCTTTCTTTCATCTGAGCCAGGTATCTAGTCGACGACGGTTCCATGTATAATTTTGATTGGAAAGATGACTTGAAACTGCTGAGGAAATCCCAATTAAATTTCTGCGTCCGATTATTTAAAGCAGGTTCGCATTCGTTCGTAAATACGGAAGTGCCTATGTCATGAACCAGCTCTGCGGCAACGTAGCGTTCGAGCGGCTCTCCGTACGTATCCTCTTTGTTTTCATATATTCCGCCGATTTGTAAAGGGTAGCGGCCAGTTACTGTAATTCGGCATGGGTGTTTAATCATTAGGGATGAAGCCAACTTGATTGCCATCATCAGTGTGTGTCGGCAGCAAACGGGCTGCCGAGCATAACGGAGAAGCCGTAGTCGATGAATTGCCCCGCATGGTTTACAGCAAAGTGGTAAGAGCCCATGTCTGCAAATCAATCGCTAAAGGGCAAGAAAGCTCACCGGGCCTCAAAACTCATTGCGCGCCATGCCGAGTAAAAGCACTGTAATCACTCCTTCGTACATGATAGATATACACTGGAGGCTAAGTGTAAATACGGCCAATGATTCTGTTCTTCTCACTTTTCAATCTTTTCTTCTTCCGAATATGATGTTTAGTCACACGATAGTCGACGGAAGACGGGGTGTAATTTGGCGAAAATACTAATGAGAGTGAATTTCACGTTAAAAAAAGAAACGATTCCTTAACCAATCAGCCGCTGCATTCTCAGCGCAAGCCGCAGGCGCATCGTCGTCTCCGGGTCTTTTAAGCTTTTGCCGAGCAGTTCCTCGCATTTTTCTAACCGATAGATCACCGTATTTCGATGGACGTACAGGCGTTTAGCCGTTTCTGAGATCTGACAGTGTGTCTCAAGATATACAGACAGCGTATGAAGCAGGCTCTGGTCCTCCTGCTGCCGATCGGCCAGGCTTTGGAGGGTTACTTGGTAAAACTTCTTCAAATCCTCCGTCGGAAGCAGGCGGAGCAGCTCCGGGACGTCTTTGGCATGATAGATTTGAATAAACTCCGCGCTTCTGGACAAATGCCCGGATGAAAGGGCGTCAGAAGCCTCGGTAAACGCGTCAGGGACGTCGATCAGTTTTTGGCAGATGTTTGAGACGCCGAAGGAAACAGTCCGTTTAAACTGTGTCCGGACCTGCTTTTGAAACTGCTCCAAAAAGCTGATGACAGACGCGTGCATTTCATTCCAGCTGTCTGTCGCTTCAATTAAAAGAATACCCACATTTCCTTTAATGAAGAGATGAGGGGGAAACGGAAAGGATGACAGCTCACCTTCAAGCAGTTCAAACACATGATCAGAAGCGAGCTGATTTTCGGTAAAGCTGATTGTTTTTTCATCCCGGTCAAGCTTCCCGCAGATGCACATATATTTTTGATCCCAGCGGAGCCGGAATTCTTTGGCGCGGCTTTTGATTTCTTCATGGCCGGTAAACGAACGGTCGATGAAATTGCTGAAAAATTCATTGCGCGCCCGTCTGCCGAATTGTTTGACGGCATTTTCTTTCAGAAGTTCAAAGGCAATGACGTTGGCCGCCTGTTCGATGGTCAAAATCATGCCTTTATCAGCGGTCTGCACCAGCTCCGGTATCATGAGATAACCGCAGTTTTTTTCATCATTCAAAATCGGCAGGACAGAATACGCCTTTCGGTCGGACAGCATGGAAAAGCAGGTGAAATAAGGCCCGGAAAGGGAATAAAGGATGTTTTTCAATAAAGGTGTGTCAATGGATATGCGGTGGGACGATGATAAGAGTTTTGTATGCTGATTCAAAAGCACCACGGGAAGCCGGAGAATATCTGAGAGCTTTTTGAGCAAAGATTGCAGCCCTTTGCCGCTCATGATGTGATTTGTAAATTTTTTATGGGCGTAAATGGCCTGCTGCAGCTCATTTGAACGTATATCAAGAATATGGCTCAGCGTGGTGTTGACAATATCTCCGAGCCTGATGTCTTCCGGCAGCTCAATAATCGGAAATTCATACCGATCGGCAAGCTCCGCGGCATCTTTCGGAATGACATCAAGATAACGCTTCGTTTTGATCCCGAGTCCCGCGCAGCCCCGTTTTGCCATGAGGCGGATCAAGTCTTTCAACAGCTGCGGGCGGTCCTTCAAGTGATAAGCCGTGGTGACGAGCAGTTCATTTTTATGTAAAAAATCAGCGATATCAGGTGCATCCATCATGTTGACGTGCTCCACCTCCCTCCATCCGCCGGATTTGCCTGCGATTAATGCGGCCCGCTCATAAGCGGGAATCTTCATCACGTCATAAATATTCATCGGTCAATCTCCTT
The DNA here is from genome assembly GCF_000196735.1 of Bacillus amyloliquefaciens DSM 7 = ATCC 23350. Lineage (GTDB taxonomy): Bacteria > Bacillota > Bacilli > Bacillales > Bacillaceae > Bacillus > Bacillus amyloliquefaciens. The sequence goes on along the minus strand of NC_014551.1, from coordinate 3,105,385 downwards.
CCGGTTCTAAAGACAACCATTGGTTAATATGAATAAAAATCATCAAAAATTATAGCGGCTTTGCTGATGTATTACGATTATAGTAGCAGTAAACTGGCAATTATAGACGCATTTTGTGATAAAAACTGACAGAAAAATCGTCATCCTTACAAGGGAGGAATATGAAATGGCCTATGACGTAATTGTAAAGGGTGCGAAGGCTGTGCGAAAAGGCGGGACGAAGCAGGCTGATATCGCCGTTAAGGACGGGAAAATCGCAATGATCGGGCCCGGCATAGACGAAAAAGCGGAACAAGTGGTGCAAGCGGACGGCATGTATGTGTTTCCGGGCGCGGTCGATTGCCACGTGCATTTTAATGAACCCGGCCGAGAAGAATGGGAAGGCATTGAAACCGGCTCAAAGATGCTGGCTGCCGGCGGCTGTACGGCTTATTTTGATATGCCGCTTAATTGCATCCCCTCAACGGTGACTGCTGAAAACCTGCTGGCAAAGGCGGAAATCGCCAGCCGGAAGTCAGCGGTTGATTTTGCGCTTTGGGGCGGTTTGATGCCCGGATATACCGAACATATCCGGCCGATGGCGGAAGCGGGGGCGATCGGGTTTAAAGCATTCTTATCAAAATCAGGAACGGATGAATTTCAGTCAGCTGATGAACGGACACTTTTAAAAGGAATGAAAGAAATCGCGGCGTGCGGCAAGATTTTGGCCCTGCACGCAGAAAGCGACGCCCTCACCCGTTTCCTTGGCGCCGAGTACGCGCTCCAAGGGAAAATTGATGCCCGCGCTTACACTTCATCCCGTCCGGAAGAAGCTGAATGCGAGGCTGTGCAGCGGGCGATTGAATATGCGAAGGTGACGGGATGCGCGCTTCATTTTGTACATATCAGCACGAAACGGGCCGTGATGTCCATTCAGCAGGCGAAAAAAGACGGAATGGATGTCACCGTGGAAACGTGTCCGCACTACTTATTATTCAGTTTTGAGGACTTCCTTAAAAAAGGGTCTGCCGCCAAATGCGCGCCGCCGCTCCGGTCAGAGGCTGATAAAGAGGAATTGATCGGGGTGTTGGCAGAAGGCCTGATTGATATGGTGTCTTCGGATCATTCTCCCTGTCACCCGTCTTTAAAACGCGAGGATAATATGTTTCTGTCATGGGGCGGCATCAGCGGAGGCCAATTTACGCTTCTTGGCATGATTCAATTAGCGATCGAGCATCGGCTCCCGTTTGAACATGTTGCCCGATGGACGGCCGAAGCACCGGCAAAGCGCTTCGGCTTAATGAATAAAGGCCGGCTTGAAGCGGGATTTGACGCTGATTTTGTCATCGTACGGCCGGAATCCTTTACCGTCACAAAAGAAACGATGTTTTCCAGACATAAGCAAAGCCTGTATGAAGGCCATACCTTTCCATACCGCATTGCTGCGACCTACAGCAAGGGACGCTGTGTGTATCAGGATGACGGTGATAAGGAGAGCGGGGCTTTCGGAACATTTCTGAAGCCTACTGAAATGAAAGAGCCGATTCTCTGACGGGGAATCGGCTTTTTTTGTCGTTTGGAAAGCGGGTCTCGTGGTATCTTTTTATAAAAAGGAGTAAAACACATTGTATGATCAAATCTTGAACATATTAACGGCATCCTGGTCGCGCAAGACTAGTACAAAATGGACGGAAGAATGCCCGGCCAAAGGCCAGTGCGGCGTGACGGCTTTAGTCATCCAAGATGTGTGCGGCGGTGACATTCTCAAAACGAAAACCGGAACAAGCTGGCATTTTTATAACCGGATAGATGGGGAGATATATGACTTCACGAGCGGTCAGTTTTCAGAGCCGATCGTCTATCAGCATATCCCTTCTTCCAGAAGTGAGGCATTTTCGGACACCAATGAAAATCAATACGGGTATCTGACAAGAGCATTCAGAAAAAACATGGAAACGGAAAGAGAAAAACACCTGTGATAAACTAGAGTGAGAGGTGAAGGAATGTGATTTATATCGGACTGACGGGATGGGGGGATCATGACAGCATCTATCCGCCTAAAACAGCGGGCCCGCAAAAACTGCAGGCTTATTCCTCCCATTTTCCCATCGTTGAGCTTGACGCGAGCTTTTACGCGATACAGCCCGCCCGCAATAACGAAAGATGGGTCAAAGAGACGCCGGAATCCTTTCAATTTGTCGTTAAGGCATATCAAGGAATGACGGGCCATCAGCGCGGCGATATTCCTTTTGAAACGAAGGAAGAGATGTTTGAAGCGTTTAAGCTGTCATTGACGCCGTATATTGAACATGGAAAGCTTGCCATGGTGCTGTTCCAATTCCCGCCGTGGTTTGACTGCAAGAAAGAAAACGTCGCATATTTGAGATGGTGCAGGCAGCAGATGGGCGATATCCCGTGCGCCCTTGAATTCCGCAACCGGTCGTGGTTTTCCCCGCCATTTTACGAGCAGACGCTTTCCTTTATGAAGGCGGAAGGCTGGATTCACAGCATATGTGACGAGCCGCAAATTGGCGAGGGCAGCATTCCGACCGTCCTGAAAGCAACGGATGAAGAAAAAACGCTTATCCGTTTTCACGGGCGGAACAAGCAGGGCTGGATCAAACCTGACGGCGGTCAAAACTGGCGCGAGGTCAGATATTTATACCGCTATAACAAACAGGAGCTCAAAGATTGGAAAAACAATCTTCAGGAGCTGAAAAAACAGTCGCGCAATCTGTATGTGCTGTTCAACAATAACTCAGGCGGAGACGCCGCCGATAACGGCCTTGAGATGCTTGAAATGCTAGATATCTCATATACCGGGCTTGCTCCGAAGCAGCTCGACCTATTCAGCTAGAAAAGAGGTTTCAAGACACATGTCTTATCTTATTTTGATCATATTAGGATTTATTGCGGGAACGGTCGGCAGCCTGATCGGGCTTGGGGGAGGAATTATCATCGTGCCGGCGATGCTCTATTTAAGCACGATGACTTCGTTTTTCCATGACGTAACGCCGCAGACTGCCATCGGCACGTCCCTTTTGGTCATTATTTTCACGGGCCTGTCATCAACTCTGGCCTATATGAAATATAAAACCGTTGATTACAAAAGCGGGCTGATCTTTTTTATCGGTTCCGGCCCGGGAAGCATCATCGGCGCGTATTTGTCTAAACTTTTTAATGCGCATACGTTTTCCGTCTGGTTCGGACTTTTTATGATTTTGATTTCCATTACATTAATGCTGAAGGCGAAAGCAAAACCGGTCAATAAAGCCCATAAAGGCATAATCCGGACATATGAGGATGAATCGGGTGAGCTTTATACATATTCGTACCGTATTTTTACCGGTATCGCGATTGCCTTTTTCGTCGGCTTATTGGGCGGTCTCTTCGGCATTGGCGGCGGCTCTCTTATGGTTCCGGCCATGATGCTGTTATTTTTGTTCCCGCCGAAAGTGGCTGTGGCGACGTCAATGCTCATTATTTTCTTATCCTCCGTGACGGGTTCCGTGTCACATATCGCAGAGGGCCATGTCAATTGGTTGTATGCGCTGTGCCTTGTTCCGGGCGCTTGGTTCGGCGGCAAAATGGGCGCGTGGGTCAATAAGCGGGTCCGGACGAAAACGATCGTGCTTTTCATGCGGGTCGTATTGATTTTGATCGGCTGTGAATTGATTTATCAAGGGATATTCAGCTAAAAGGTAGGAGAGATGGTATGTTAGAGAAACTCCGTTTATATCATACGAATGATTTGCACAGCCATTTCGAAAATTGGCCGAAAATCGTACATTACATTGAGCAGAAGAAAAATGAGCATGAAAAAGACGGGGAGGAAACACTCGTATTCGACATCGGCGATCATATGGACCGATTTCAAATGATTACAGAAGCGACCTTCGGCAAAGCGAATGTCGACTTGTTAAACCGTCTTGAGATTGATGCGGCTGCCGTCGGGAATAATGAAGGAATTACGCTGCCTCACGATGAGCTGGCGGATTTATATCATCATGCCGCGTTTCCCGTCATTGTATCCAACCTGTTTGACGAGGACGGACAGCGGCCGAAATGGGCTGTGCCGTACGTGATCAAAACGCTGAAAAACGGGATGACCGCCGGCATACTCGGCGTCACGGTGCCGTATTATCCCGTCTATCAAAAGCTCGGCTGGACGGTGACGGATGCGGAAAAAAGCATTCAAGAATCACTCGACGATATCAAGGGCAAAGCGGATATCATCATTCTGCTTTCGCATCTAGGCCTCATAGATGACCGGGCCGCAGCGGAAACATTTCCGGACATCGATGTCATTCTTGAATCACATACGCACCACCTTCTTGAGGACGGGCAGGACATAAACGGCGTATTGCTTGCATGTGCGGAAAAATACGGAAACTATGTCGGCTGTGTCGAGCTGACGCTGGACAGTGAAACACGAACCATCGTCAGCAAACAGGCATCTGTGCAGAAAATGGCTGATTGGCACGGGGAATCTAAAGATACGGCGGCTTTTCTGAAAGAGAAAGAACGGGAAGCGGAAAATCTGCTCTCCGTACAGGTCGCCAATCTGAATGAAGAAGCCGGCGTGAAGTGGTTTGAGGAATCACCGCTCCCGCTTCTTTTAGCCGAGGCGCTGAAAAACTGGTGCGGCTGTGAAGTCAGCATGGTGAATTCAGGCGTCATTTTGGGGCCTCTAAAGAAGGGACCTGTCACAAAGCTTGATCTGCACCGCATCTGCCCTCATCCGATCAATCCGGTCGCCGTGCGTCTTTCAGGCAGGGAACTCCAGGAAACAATCGGCCAGGCTGCCTCAGAAAACATGGAGCAGCTGCGGATAAAAGGCCTCGGCTTCCGCGGGGAGGTCATGGGCAAGATGGTGTATGCCGGAGCCGAGGTGCAGACTGATATCCTTGAAGACGGTGTAACGCATCTCATCAATGTGAAAGTGAACGGAGAAGAGCTTGATTCGGACCGGATATACTCGGTTGCCGTTCTCGACATGTTTACACTCGGAAAGCTGTTCCCGTACATCCGCGATTCGAAAGAAAAGCAATACTTTATGCCGGAGTTTTTAAGGGATCTGCTCGCCTGGAAGCTTGCGCAGCAGTCATAATGCAATATAGCTGCCCCCAGTGAAAGCGGGACTTTTTAAGAGTGAAAATAAAATACTATGTCCCCCCTTACAAGCATACATTGTGATATGTAAGGGGGGATTTTTCTTGCCTAGATACCGGAGCGCTCTTCGCAAGAGAGGGCCTTTGCCTTTTCGATATGTGCTTCTTCTGTCGTTTGCTTTTTTTATCATATCGACGGTCATCAGCCTTTGGATGATCAATTCCTCAATTAAACCGGTGCTGATGAACATCGGGGAAATGGAAACGAAACGGGTGGCGACTGAAGTCATTACGGAATCCATTGAAGAATATATGTCTCACACAGATAATGTGAAAGATATGGTCGATATGAAAACGGATGAAAACGGAAAAGTCACAACGATGGATTTTAATACACAAATGGTCAACAGCATGAAGGCGAAAGTGACAAAGCAGCTTCAGGCTCACCTGAAGGAAGCGGAGTCGAACAATAAGCAGCATGAAACAGAAAAAGGCGCTAAAACGGCCGATGAAATTATGATTGATATTCCCTTAGGGCAGGTCACGGGAAACAGCATTCTCGGAAATCTGGGGCCGAAAATCCCGGTGCGCTTTAACCTGATCGGCGATGCGTTAACTGATGTGAAAACAAAAATAAAACCGTATGGCATCAACAATGCCCTGATTGATATCAGTATTTTTGTGGAAATTAAAGTGAAGGTCATTATTCCGTTTGCCAGCAAAACGTCGGTCGTTACGAATAATATTCCGGTCTCCATTAAAGCCATTCAAGGAGAGGTGCCACAGTTTTATAACGGAAGCGGCGGATCAGGCGTGACGCCTTCCGTTCAGCTGCCGAATGAAAAAAAGGAGAAAAACAAATAAAGACACACAGCCGCATTCTCTTCTGGCGGCTGTGTGTTTACTTTTTCTTGCGGATTTCTTTTCGCTCCCATGCCCTTAAATGAGGATACGGGTCAAAAGACCATTCCGACCTTCCGTTATCTTTATACATCCCGTAGTGAAGATGCGGCGGAAATTTTCCCGCGGTGCCCGGCGGTCCGTATCCGGAGCTTCCGACAGAACCGATCACCTCTCCGGGTTTGACGATCTGGCCTTTATGGACACCTTTTGCAAAGCCGTTCAGATGGGCGAAGTAGTGATACGTGTTATTGATATCCCTGATGCCGATTCTCCAGCCGCCGAAGCGGTTCCAGCCCTTCATTTCAACAATACCGTAGCAGGTCGATCTGACGGGGAGCCCATAATGAGCGAACAGATCCGTTCCTTCGTGAATCCGGCGTCCGCCGAAACCCCGTGCGGCGCCCCAAGTGCTGCGGTAGCTGTAATCCGTTTTTACGGGAAGCGGAAAAGCGTGTTCTCCGAGATCAAGGCGGCCGAACGTTTTGAACAGTGTCATGAATTCCGTGATAATGCCGACCGTCTGATCACGGCGATAATAATTCCAGAGGCCGATGCGGATATGGTCAAGATCCGTTCCGAATGCCGCCAAATACTGTGCAAATGTATAAAGGATATCCTCATCATTGCTTACTTCGGCTTTTCCGTCACCGTCACCGTCCAGACCGATCCCGTCAAATACTTTAATGCTGAGGGGCGCATCGTCCTTAGGATTTGGATTTTCAGGTCCGCTCCACAAATAATCCGGAATATAAATGCTGATGATTCCCGCTTTTTCAGGCAGGTCCTTTCGGTTTGAGCGGATATTTTCTTCATATTGATCAACCGCTGCAAGCACATACCAAGGAATCTGCGTGACCGCTTCGGCTTTGCGGTACAACTGCATCCGTTCGCTGTAAACAGAAGCCGATTGTTCTTTCCCGCTTGCAGCCGGACAGAAAACTGATAAAAGGAGAAGAGCAGATAACAGAACTTTCACAACATGATCTCCTTTCAGGATTGAATACAAATAGTTTGCGGCACAATTCCGAGAAAATGTAAGTAATTCTCTTCCCTTGTCGAGAAATTTTTCCTATGTTAAAGTGACTAATGAATAGAAATCCGCAAGTTTTATATCCATCGTGAAATAGAAATTTTTCGCACACGAACATGAATACAGGGATAATGGAGATGATGGGGAAATGGCAAAGAAAGACGAGCATCTGAGAAAGCCGGAATGGCTCAAAATAAAGCTGAACACGAATGAAAACTATACGGGCCTGAAAAAATTAATGCGTGAAAATAATCTGCATACCGTATGTGAAGAAGCAAAATGCCCGAACATCCATGAATGCTGGGCTGTAAGACGTACGGCGACATTCATGATTCTAGGTTCTGTCTGTACGAGAGCATGCCGATTCTGCGCTGTAAAAACGGGTCTGCCGACTGAGCTGGATCTGCAGGAGCCGGAACGCGTAGCTGATTCCGTCGCGCTGATGAATTTAAAACACGCCGTCATTACGGCCGTGGCGCGCGATGACCAGAAAGACGGCGGAGCAGGCGTCTTTGCGGAAACGGTCCGGGCGATCCGCAGAAAAAGCCCGTTCACGACGATTGAAGTGCTGCCATCCGACATGGGCGGAAATTACGACAACCTGAAAACATTAATGGATACCCGCCCTGATATTCTGAACCACAATATTGAAACCGTGCGCCGCCTGACACCGAGAGTCCGCGCCCGCGCAACATATGACCGTTCTTTGGAATTTTTGCGCCGTGCAAAAGAAATGCAGCCGGACATCCCGACCAAATCAAGCATTATGATCGGCCTCGGCGAAACGAAGGAAGAAATTATTGAAGTCATGGACGACCTGCTTGCGAACAATGTCGACATCATGGCGATCGGCCAATACCTGCAGCCGTCGAAAAAACATTTAAAAGTCCAAAAATATTATCATCCGGACGAATTTGCCGAACTGAAAGAAATCGCGATGCAAAAAGGCTTCAGCCACTGTGAAGCAGGCCCGCTTGTCCGTTCTTCCTACCATGCGGATGAACAGGTAAACGAAGCGTCTAAAAAACGCCAGGCCCAAGCATAATAAAAGCCGAAAAAACCCAAACCGCCGCAGGTTTTGGGTTTTTTGTGATGGAGCCGTTTTTTCTGGGGAAAAGTCATTCTTGAATAAGGATCGTCTGAACCGCTACACTGGATATAAAAGGGGAAAATTCTCCGGGCAATCCAAAGCGTCTCATTTTGCAATTGATGGACAGAAGTCAATGAATTATGATAGTAAAGAGTGATAAAAGAGGTGAAGACATGATTCTTATTCAAAATGCCGAGTTTGAACTCGTACATGATTTTAAAAACGGCTTTAATGAAGAAGCGTTCAAAGCCCGCTATTCAGACATATTAAATAAATATGATTACATTGTGGGAGACTGGGGATACAGTCAGCTGCGGCTCAAAGGCTTCTTTGATGACCAGAATCAAAAAGCAACCTTTGAAACGAAAATCAGCACATTGGACGAATATATTTATGAATACTGCAATTTCGGCTGCGCGTATTTTGTTTTAAAACGAATCAGAAAATAATTGATGCAGAAGGGGATGCTGTCACGTGTATTTTGTTGACAGAAATAAAATCGAACAAACACTCCGTTTTTTTGAGAACCAGCTGGCGCTGTTTGATAGCACGCCGGCATGGCAGAGCGAGATCGAAAAACGGGCGCTTGAGCGGATCAGCCATCTTATGATCGAATGCATTCTCGATGTCGGAAATGATATGATTGACGGCTTTATCATGCGCGATCCGGGCAGCTATGATGACATCATGGATATTCTGACGGATGAAAAGGTGGTAGCTGAAGAAGAAGGAAATAAGCTGAAGCAATTGATTTCTTCCAGAAAGCAGCTTGTCCAGGAATATCAGCACGCCGATCATCAGGAACTGTTTGCGTTGATCACGTCAAACAAGGACGTGCTGAAAGCCTTTCCGGTCCGAGTAAGAACCTACCTTGAAACAGAATTAGGTCCTGTTTCCGCATTTAAATAACAACAAGTGAGAAAATCCACAGGAGTGTTGAGTATGAAGGATTATAAAGGATATTTGATTGATTTGGACGGCACAATGTACAACGGGACGGAAAAAATCGAAGAAGCGTGTGAATTCGTGAGAACGCTTAAAGCGCGCGGCATTCCGTATTTATTTGTGACGAACAATTCTTCCCGGACGCCGAAGCAGGTGGCGGACAAGCTGATGAGCTTTGACATTCCGGCATCTGAAGAACAGGTCTTCACGACGAGCATGGCGACTGCGCAGCATATCGCCCAGCAGAAAAAAGATGCATCGGTATATGTAATCGGCGAAGAAGGCATCCGCCAGGCCATTGAAGAAAACGGGCTGAGCTTCGGAGAAGAAAACGCGGACTTTGTCGTTGTGGGAATCGACCGCGGCATTACATATGAAAAATTGGCAACGGGATGCCTTGCGATCAGAAACGGCGCCCGGTTTATTTCAACAAACGGCGACGTCGCCATTCCGACCGAAAGAGGGCTGTTGCCGGGGAACGGTTCACTGACGTCCGTTTTGACGGTGTCAACGGGCGTTGAGCCTGTCTTTATCGGCAAGCCTGAATCCATTATTATGGAACAGGCGATGCGTGTGCTCGGAACGGATATTTCCGAAACACTCATGGTCGGCGATAACTATGCAACGGATATTATGGCCGGCATCAACGCGGGGATGGACACGCTGCTGGTTCACACGGGTGTGACAAAGCGTGAACATATGGCCGGTTATGACCAGAAGCCGACATATGCGATTGATTCCTTAACCGAATGGATTGAACATCTATAAAAAAAGGACGGCCATTACGGCCGTCCTTATTCTGTATTTCTGGCGCTGTGAGCAAGCCGGCTTGAAGCCGCTGCTGCGATTGCGCCGACGATATCATCGAGAAATGTATGGCATTCGCCCGTTGATTTATCATTTAAACGCCCGAGAATGCCGGGTTTTTCTTTATCAATGTAACCGTAATTCGTAAAGCCGATCGAGCCGTATATGTTCACGATAGAGAAGGCGAGCACCTCGTCGACCCCATACAGGCTTTCATCAATCGCCAGAATGGTCTGAAGCGGTTCAGACAGCTTCTTTTGTTCGGCGAGCACATCTAATTCTATACCCGTTAAAATCGCGTTTTGCACCTCGCGTTTTGCGATGACACGGTCTACATTGAGCCTGCATTCCTCCATCGTCAAATCAGGATGATATTTTTTCTGGAGGAAATACACAAGATCGGCAATATCGTCCGTCTCAACCCCCCGTTCTTTTAAACGCGCTCTGGCGACAGCTTCCACCTGATTCAGTTGTTCCTTTTCTGACATTTGTTTCACCCAATCTTTTTTACTAGTTTAGACAGCACCCTTCCGATGTGTACGATATTTCTCCTCTTCGTTCAAAGGAATACAATATGTATTCATAATTCCGCCGGCGTATGACTACGATGTGAATAGCTCTAATTTTTCAGGCAGGTGATTATGATGAAAAGCATCATTAAAGAAAAATACGGCATCCACGTCAGACAGCTTTCCGTTTATCAGAAATACCAATGCTTTCAGACGCCCAATTCCTTCTTTCTTATTATTCCCGTCTCCGGCTTTACGCAATCGGAGCTGACCGAGCTTTATTACATGAGTCAGTATTTACAAGAACAAAGTGACCCATACGTTTCCGTGTTTATCTTTACGAAGGAAGGAGAGCTGACCTTTGAGGACGAAGGCAAAACGTATGCGCTCTTAAAAGCGCCGATTCCAGTCTCAAACCGGCCGTTTTCTGTCGGCGGGGAGCTTGCCGAATTCCACAGAAAAGGGCGGGGCTTTCCGTATGAAGTGAAAGAAGCGGGCAGGATCGGCCAATGGAAGGACTTATGGGGGAAACGGGTGGATCAGCTGGAATCATTCTGGATGCAGAAAATTCATATGTCTCCGCTTGAACCGTTCGAAAAGAAAATGATCGAAGCATTTCCTTATTATTCAGGCTTAGCGGAAAACGCCATTCAATATTTAGTGGATACGGAGCTGGATGACAATCCCGGCGCGGAAGACTCGGGGACGATCTGCCATCAGCGGATGGAGCGGGATACCTGGTCTGCTGAATCATTGATCCGCATTCCGGGGGATTGGGTATTCGACCATGCAGCCCGTGATATTGCGGAATATATGCGCAGCACATATTTGTATCACCGTGACGACTTGCTTAATGACGGGTTTTTGTTTTTGCAGGAATATGAGCAAATTACGCCGTTATCCTCCTTTTCAAAACGCCTGTTTTACAGCCGGCTGCTGTTTCCGCTCCATTTTTTCGAGACGGTGGAGAGCTATTATATCTCTCATGATTCTGAAAAGCACTTTTACGAAGAGCAGCTTGACTACATTCTTGCTGACTGCACCCGTTATGAACAGTTTTTACAGACCTGTCACGACATGATGAATGTCAGATCGGCGCAGATTTTTGTCCCGCCTGTGGCTTGGCTCGGAAAAGGAAGAAATTCGTAAGAAGATATGACGTAAAAATATTTGGAAAATAGAGAATCTTGTCACATCAATGTGTTAAGCGTTTTCATGACCGTATAACCAATATTCAGCCGCTTGTCAAAACAAAAACAGGCTTATATAATATTTGTAACTTAAATGTCTGTGAAGGGTTAACAATTGTCCTTTTCTAGTGGACAAAAGGGAGAAAGGTGGAGTTTCTTTGGAAGCGATTCGTATTGGACTGTTAGGACTGGGAACCGTGGGAAGCGGTGTCGTCAAAATTATACAAGATCATCAGGATAAGCTTATGCACCAGGTCGGCTGTCCGGTGACGATAAAAAAAGTGCTAGTTAAAGATATTGATAAAAAACGAGAAGCAGACCTGCCGAAAGAAGTGCTGACGACAGAAGTCTATGATGTGATCGATGATCCTGAAGTCGATGTGATTATTGAGGTCATCGGCGGCGTCGAACAGACGAAGCAATACCTGCTTGACGCCTTGAGTGCGAAAAAGCATGTGGTGACCGCGAATAAAGATCTGATCGCTGTGTACGGCTCGGAGCTTTTAGCCGCCGCAAAGGAAAATGGCTGTGACTTGTATTATGAAGCGAGTGTCGCCGGCGGAATCCCAATTTTACGCACGCTCGAAGAAGGGCTTTCCTCTGACCGGATTACAAAAATGATGGGGATCGTCAACGGAACGACGAACTTCATCTTAACGAAAATGATTAAAGAAAAAAGCCCGTATGAAGAAGTGCTGAAGGAAGCGCAGGATCTCGGATTCGCGGAAGCGGACCCGACCGCCGATGTAGAAGGACTGGACGCCGCGCGCAAGATGGCAATTTTAGCCCGTCTCGGTTTCTCTATGAATGTCGATCTGGATGATGTCAAAGTAAAAGGGATTTCCCGCATTACGGATGAAGACATCAGTTTCAGCAAACGGCTCGGCTACACAATGAAGCTGATCGGCATCGCCCAGCGTGATGACAATAAAATCGAGGTCAGCGTTCAGCCGACACTGCTTCCGGATCATCATCCGCTCGCTGCGGTGCATAACGAGTACAATGCCGTTTACGTGTACGGAGAAGCCGTCGGCGAAACGATGTTTTACGGGCCCGGAGCAGGAAGCATGCCGACTGCGACTTCAGTCGTTTCCGATCTTGTCGCGGTTATGAAGAACATGCGTCTCGGCGTAAACGGAAACAGCTTTGTCGCGCCGCAGTTTGAAAGAAATCTGAAGCAGCCGTCAGATATCTACGCCCAGCAGTTTTTACGGATTCACGTCAAAGACCAAGTCGGCTCCTTTTCAAAAATCACATCCGCCTTCTCAGAGCGCGGCGTAAGCTTTGAAAAAATTCTGCAGCTGCCGATCAAAGGCCATGACGATCTCGCGGAAATCGTGATTGTCACGCATCACACGTCAGAAGAGGATTTCAGCGACATTCTGCAAAACTTAAATGATCTTGAAGTCGTACAAGAAGTCAAAAGCACATATCGCGTAGAAGGGAACGGTTGGAGCTAATGTGGAAAGGACTCATTCATCAATATAAAGAATTTCTGCCGGTAACGGATCAGACGCCGGCTCTGACATTGCATGAAGGCAACACGCCGCTCATTCACCTTCCGAAGCTTTCTGAAAAGCTCGGAGTTGAATTGCATGTGAAGACAGAGGGCGTTAATCCGACGGGCTCCTTTAAAGATCGCGGCATGGTCATGGCGGTCGCCAAAGCGAAAGAAGAAGGCAATGACACGATCATGTGCGCCTCAACGGGCAACACCTCTGCGGCGGCTGCGGCATACGCGGCGAGAGCCGGCATGAAATGCATCGTCATCATTCCGGACGGGAAAATCGCCTTCGGAAAGCTTGCGCAGGCCGTCATGTACGGAGCGGAAATCATCGCGATTGACGGAAACTTTGACGACGCGCTGGCCATCGTCAGGTCGATTTGTGAAAAAGCTCCGATTGCATTAGTGAATTCAGTAAACCCTTACCGGATTGAAGGGCAAAAAACAGCGGCCTTTGAAGTATGCGAACAGCTCGGCGGAGCGCCGGACATTCTGGCGATCCCGGTAGGAAACGCAGGGAATATCACGGCCTATTGGAAAGGGTTCAAAGAATATCATGAGAAAAACGGCACCGGACTTCCGAAGATGCGCGGCTTTGAGGCGGAAGGTTCTGCAGCTATCGTCCGCGGCGAGGTCATTAAAAATCCTGAAACCGTTGCAACGGCAATCCGGATCGGAAACCCGGCCAGCTGGGACAAAGCCGTTCTCGCAGCAAAAGAATCAGCCGGAAAAATTGATGAGGTCACAGATGAAGAAATTCTTCATGCCTATCAGCTGATTGCCCGTGAAGAAGGCGTATTTGCCGAGCCGGGCTCCTGTGCATCCATCGCCGGCGTTTTAAAACAGGTCAAATCCGGTGAAATTCCAAAAGGAAGCAAGGTTGTCGCAGTCTTGACCGGCAACGGCCTGAAAGATCCGAACACGGCTGTAGACGTATCTGAATTAAAACCGGTCACGCTGCCGACGAATGAAGACAATATTCTGGAATACTTAAATGGAGCGGCGCGTGTATGAATGAGGCGGAGATGCTGTTTTCCATTACGGTTCCGGGAAGCACCGCCAACTTAGGACCGGGGTTTGATTCCGTCGGGATGGCGCTCAGCAGATATTTGAAGCTATCGGTTTTCCGACATGATGAATGGAAGTTTTCGGCGGAAACCGAAACTGTCGCGGGCATCCCTCAAGGAACGGACAACCTCATCTACCAGGTCGCCAAACGGACGGCTGACCGCTGTCAGAAAGAGCTGCCTCCCGTACATGTCAAAGTATGGAGTGACATCCCCCTTGCGCGGGGACTCGGCAGCAGCGCGGCCGCTATCGTCGCCGCTATTGAGCTTGCGGATGAATTATGCGGCCTGCAGCTGTCAGAAGCCGACAAGCTGCACTTAGCCAGTCTTGAAGAGGGGCACCCTGATAATGCCGCTGCTTCCCTCGCAGGAGGGCTTGTGATCGGCCTCCACGAAGAAGATGAAACACATATCGTGCGTGTTGCCGAGGCGGATATCGACGTTGTTGCAGTCATTCCGTTTTACGAAGTTCTGACAAGGGACGCAAGAGACGTGCTCCCGAAAGAGCTGCCGTATCGCCGCGCCGTTAAAGCGAGCGCCGTCAGCAACCTCCTTGTTGCCGCAATCATGTCAAATGACTGGGCGCTTGCGGGGAAAATGATGAGAAAAGACATGCTGCATCAGCCGTACCGTGCCATGCTTGTTCCTGAGCTTTCGAAGGTGGAGCATGCGGCCGAAATGAAAGGCGCTTACGGGACGGCGCTGAGCGGAGCGGGCCCGACGATTCTTGTCCTGACTGCAAAAGGAAAGGGAGAAGAGCTGAGAAAACACCTTTCTCAACATTTTCCGCACTGCGAGATTGCAGCGCTTACCGTCCCGTCAGAAGGAAGCATAATTGAACGGAATCATTTAGAGCAGATCAAAAGTGTATAATGGTAAAAAGCGTTCTTCCCATAAGAGAAGGACGCTTTCTTTTTCTGGAGAAGGAATTTTATTTAGGGAAGCGAAATAAAAGAGAAAAGGAGGAGAAACAATTGAAAAAACTCATAACCGAGGAGGACATTGCGTCTCTCGTATCCGTGACGGATCCCCAATATGCCCCTGACGGCAGACGGGCCGCGTACGTCCGGACAAAAGTCAATGATAAACGGGACTCTTATTCATCAGCCATTATGGTATATGACACAGAATCCGGTACCTCAAACCCGTGGACATTCGGGGATAATAAAAATTCAAGTCCGCGGTGGTCGCCTGACGGACGGCGCCTTGCCTTTGTTTCTGACAGAGAGGATGGTGTCCCCCAGCTGTACATCATAGACGCTGCCGGGGGAGAGGCGGAACGGGCGGCTGATATTCCTTGGGGCGTGGCAGATCCGATATGGGCTCCCGACGGCAGATCCGTGCTTGTGTCCGTCAGTCTGACATCAGCGGAGCGCGCCGATGAGAAAGAAAAAAAGAAGCAAGACGATATGAGCCGGTAAACATTCAGTCATTAACATATAAACGTGACGGGAAAGGCCTGCTGAACGGAAGCTGGACACAGCTTGTGCTGATTCATCTTGAAACGGGGGAGATTCAGCAGCTGACGGATCATGAAGCGGATCATTTTGACGCAGCCTTTTCACCGGACGGAAAGCAGCTTGCGTTTACCGCCAATTTATGCGAGCCGGGTGATGCCGGAAAGCCGAGGGATGTCTATCTGATGAATCTGGCGGACGGAGATCTCAAACAGATTACGCCGCACAGCGGTTCTTTCGGTTCCTGCGTGTTTTCACCGGACGGCTCTTATATCGCGTTGCTGGGCCATGAGAATGAATTTCGCAATGCTACTTTAGTAAAAGCGTGGCTGTACGACGTGAAAAATGAGCGGCTGTCCTGTCTGACCGACATGCTGGATGTTCATTTGAGCGATGCGCTTATTGCGGATTCACTTATAGGAGGAGTGACGCCCCGGCCGGTATGGACAAACGACGGACAGGGATTTTACGTCCTCGGCAGCGAGCAGGGAAGCACCGGGATTTATTATATCTCGATTGACGGCCTCGTATATCCGATCCGATTAGAAGAAGAGTACGTGAACGGTTTTGCTTTTCATCCGGATCAGAAAAGCTGTATCGCCGTAATTGTCAAACCCGAACGGCCTTCTGAGCTTTACAGCATTTCGCTTGAAGATGGGGAAGAGAAGCAATTGACAAACAACAATGATCGGTTTGCGGAGGAACATATCATATCCGTGCCGGAAAAGATGCAATATGAAACACAGGACGGACTGACGGTGCATGGCTGGTTTTTGAAGCCCGCAGCTTTTGAAGAGGATCAAACATATCCGCTCATTTTATACATACACGGCGGGCCTCACATGATGTACGGCCATACGTATTTTCACGAATTCCAAGTACTGGCCGCACAAGGATATGCCGTCGTGTATGTCAACCCGAGAGGAAGCCACGGCTATGGGCAGGATTTCGTCAATCGTGTCAGAGGGGATTACGGGGGCGGAGATTACCGTGATGTCATGCAGGCGGTGGATGAGGCCATTCAGGCGTATCCGTTTATTGACAGCGGCCGTCTCGGTGTGACGGGCGGAAGCTACGGAGGGTTTATGACCAATTGGATTGTGGGACAGACCGGCCGTTTTAAAGCAGCCGTCACACAGCGTTCCATCTCTAATTGGTTCAGTTTCCACGGTGTCAGTGATATCGGCTTCTTTTTCACTGACTGGCAGCTTGGGCATGATCTGTTTGAGGAAGCGGATAAGCTTTGGGATCGTTCACCTGTCAAATATGCGTCCCGCGTTTCGACACCGCTTCTGATCCTGCACGGTGAACGCGATGACCGCTGTCCGATAGAGCAGGCCGAGCAGCTCTTTACCGCATTGAAGAAACTAAACAAAACGACGGCGTTCATCCGGTTTCCGAAAGCCACGCACGAGCTGTCGAGAAGCGGCCATCCGGAACAGCGGATGAAACGCATCCGTTATATCCGTTCATGGTTTGATGACTATTTGCAAAAATAAAAAACCAGGCTGTATTCAGCCTGGTTTTATAATTAAAATACTTGTTCTACTTCAACGACACCCGGCACTTCTTCAAGAAGGGCGCGTTCGATTCCGGCTTTCAGCGTAATCGTTGAACTTGGGCAGCTGCCGCACGCGCCAAGGAGGCGAAGCTTTACAATGCCTTCGTCTATGTCAACAAGCTCACAGTCACCGCCGTCACGAAGCAGAAACGGGCGTAATTTATCCAATACTTCCTGTACTTGCTCTTTCATTTCAACCTCAGTCATGAGATTCGCTCCTTTCATATACATAAAACCATTATATTCACAGTAACGGTAAAAATCTAATGTTTGGTTTGCAAAGCTGCTTTCTCCATTATAGCATATTTAAACTTGAACATAAAAACCGTTTTTTATACAAAAGAAGCCCCGTCCTTTGTATACTGGTGTAAAGGGGATGATAAACATGACAAAGCCGGTTACACTCAGTGTTTACGGCGCTGAAACGCTCTGTACAAGCTGTGTAAATATGCCGAGCGCCAAAGATACATTTGAATGGCTGGAGGCGGCGCTGAAACGGAAATATCCGGAGCAGCCTTTTAACATGCGGTACATTGATATTGACACACCGCCCCGGCAAAAGGACACAGAAGAACTTGCGGAGCGAATCAGAAACGATGAATTTTTCTATCCGCTTGTGCTGGTGGAAGATGTCATTGTAGGGGAAGGGAATCCGCATTTAAAAGATATATATGAAGAAATGGAAAAGCGCGGCTATGTTGCGGGCTCATAAAATTGGCCGCTGATCGCAATCAGCGGCTTTCTTTTATCAGCCGTTATGATGCTTGTACATCCATAAAAGGCCAGATTTTAACAGGCGGGGCACACGCCCGATCAGCGGACGGTCGTTGACAAGACCAAATCCCGCTTTTTTTCCGAGTGAGCCGAGAACGCCTTTCAGCTTAAATTGCGGCATTGTTTCCGGCAGCTCTTCATTGTTCCATCGTTTCAGGAGGATCTGCACAATTTGTTCAGCTTGCGCTTCAGCCAGCTGGGCGCTCGGCGCATGCGGAAGGCTTGCGCAGTCACCAACGACATAAACATGTTCATCTCCCGGAAGGTTATGATACGGTGTTAAAACGATGCGGCCTTGCGGATCTTTCTCAGCGTCCAGTTCTCTGACGGCTTTATTCGGCTGAATTCCCGCCGTCCACACGACGGCATCGGCCGATATTGCTTCATCATGATTATAAACGATGCCGTCTTCCACTTTTGTAATATTCGCATTATTGATAATGGTGACACCGTGTTCTTCAAACCACTTCTGAACGTACTTGCTGAGCCTTTTCGGAAAGCTTGATAAAATCAGCTCGCCCCGGTCAAATAAAATAATCTTCAGATCGTCACGGCTTTCTCTTAATTCACTGGCAAGCTCCACGCCGCTTAATCCCGCTCCGACAATAGCGACAGATGCATTGGCGCCGAGGTTGTTCAGCTTTTGATAGGCTTCGCGTGACTGATCAATGGTCTGAATGCTGTAAGTATGTTCCGGCGCGCCGGGCACGTTATGATACTTATCCTCGCAGCCCAGTCCGATCACCGCGTCATCGTAAGAAATCGGTTCGCGGTCATGAAACAGAACTTGTTTGTTTTTCGTGTCAACGGAAGCCACCTCACCGTATTGAACATCCAGACTCGGATGCTCAGGAAAGGACACCCTGATATGATGATCAGAAATCGTGCCGGCAGCGAGCGCATAATATTCTGTTTTTAAGCAGTGATACGGGTTTCTGTCAATCAGCGTGATGGATATATCTGACGGAAGCTGGTTCGGCAATAAACGGTGCAGCACCCGCATGTTCCCGTAACCCCCGCCGATCAAGACCAATTTTTTCATAATGATTCCCCTTTTGCCCGAAAAATATGGTAGTCAATGTTGTTACAAAATAACGAACTATGTAAAATAACATCTAGAATTATATCGAATTTGATCTAAAACCACAATAATAGTTTTAAAATAACCTACAAATTGACCAGAAAATACGTAATAGTAAAACCTTTACCCTGAATTAATATGTTACGATAACATTGAGCGTGAAATCTGATCTTTGACGAATAGAGGAAATTCCGTTAGGATAAGGTACATATGTGAGGTGAAACCGCATGAATCCGATGATTGAATTCTGTGTCAGCAATTTAGCGCGCGGTTCCCAACAAGCACGGGAGATATTGGAGAAGGACACGAATCTGGACGTGCTTGAATACGGCTGTTTAAGCTATTGCGGGAAATGCATGGAATCCCTGTTCGCCCTGGTTAACGGCGAAGTGGTCACGGGAGACACGCCTGCTGAACTGGTTGACAACATATATACATTCATAGAAGAAAATCCGATGTTTTAATCAGAGGCTCCGAACGGGGTCTCTTTTTTATAGCGCCCCGGGTTTCGGCAAAATAAAAAATTTGTAGACAGCAAAAATAAATATTGTTATCTTAATAAAGACTTTTTTTAAATAAAATTTTAGAGGTGTATTCATTGAATATCGTTTGGGGGCTGCTCGGGGCAGCGGCTATATTAGCCATTGCTTTTTTGTTGTCAGAAAAGAAAAGCAAAATTAACCTGCGAACCGTTATTGTCGGTTTATGTTTACAAATGGCCTTCGGATTCATCGTATTAAAGTGGGATGCCGGCCGGGCCGTATTTTTATGGTTCTCAAGCCGTGTGCAGCTTCTCATTGATTATGCGAACGAAGGCATCAGCTTTATTTTTGGACCGCTGTTAAAAGTGGGCAGCAGCCCGGCTTTTGCGCTGAGCGTTCTGCCGGTCATTATCTTTTTCTCAGCGCTGATTGCCGTTTTGTATCACCTGAAAATTATGCAGCTTATTTTTCGCGTCATCGGCGGCGGACTCTCAAAGCTTCTTGGGACAAGCAGAACGGAATCGCTTGCGGCGGCTGCGAATATTTTTGTCGGACAGTCTGAATCACCGCTTGCCATTAAACCGCTGATTGCGGGATTGACCCGCTCCGAGCTGTTTACGATTATGACGAGCGGCCTTTCGGCTGTAGCGGGTTCGACGCTTTTCGGTTACGCCCTGTTAGGCATTCCGATCGAATACTTGCTGGCGGCCAGCTTTATGGCGGCTCCCGCCGGTCTTGTCTTCGGAAAAATATTAATACCGGAAACGGAAAAAACGCAGACGATAAAAGGTGATTTTAATATGGACGAAGAAGGCGAAGGCGCCGCTAATGTGATTGATGCTGCGGCAAAAGGCGCGTCCACAGGCCTTCAGATTGCTTTAAATGTCGGCGCCATGCTGCTTGCGTTTGTCGCTCTCATCGCCGTATTGAACGGAATTCTCGGCGGAATCGGCGGCTGGTTCGGTTTCAAACATATTACATTAGAATCCATTCTCGGTTACGTGTTTTCACCGATCGCATTTGTTATCGGTGTTCCTTGGCATGAAGCACTCGGAGCGGGAAGCTATATCGGACAAAAGCTTGTGCTGAATGAGTTTGTCGCTTATTCAAACTTCGGTCCTCATATTGCGGACTTTTCTAAAAAAACGTCTACGATTATCAGCTTTGCGCTGTGCGGATTTGCCAACTTCTCTTCGATTGCGATTATGCTCGGCACACTGGGCGGTTTGGCCCCAAGCCGCCGTTCGGACATCGCGCGTCTCGGGTTACGGGCGGTTATTGCGGGAACACTCGCAAACCTTCTCAGCGCGGCGATTGCCGGCATGTTTATTTCGTAAACGATAAAAGCTCCCTGCATATGCAGGGAGCTTTTATGTATGAAAAACGGGGGATATTTGTATTGTGTCCGAGGGGAAGAGCTTTTATACTAAGTAAAAGAAAAAAAGTTGGAGGCCGATATGAATTCATTCCGTTTTACCAAGATGCACGGTCTTGGAAACAGTTATATATATGTAAACCAATTTGAAGAACAGCTGCCGGAAGAACGGCTGGCTGAGATTGCCGTTAAAGTGTCCAGCGTTTATACGGGTATCGGCTCTGACGGAATGATCCTCATCTGTCCGTCAGAAAAAGCGCCTGTCAAAATGCGGATTTTTAATAATGACGGCTCAGAAGGAAAAAATTGCGGCAACGGCCTTCGCTGTGTGGCAAAGTACGCATACGAACATAAGCTGACAGAAGAAACGTCCTTTTTCATTGAAACGCTCTCAGGCCTTGTAAAAGCAGACATTACTGTAGACAACGGAATTGTGAGTGAAGTTGCCGTCGATATGGGTGAACCGCGCCTGACCAAAAAGGAGCTGCCGATGCTCGGCAATGAAGATGAACGGACGATCAATGAAACCTTTGTTTTTGGAGAGACGGAGCTTTCAGGAACAGCCGTATCAATGGGAAATCCCCATATTGTCTTTCCGGTTGCCGATATCAGCCAAGCGCCTCTTACAACGCTCGGCCCCGTCATTGAAAAAGACCCGAGATTCCCGGAAGGCATCAATGTCGAGTTTGTGGAAACCGTCAGCGCCGATGAACTGCATTTCCGCGTATGGGAACGCGGCTCCGGCATTACACAGGCTTGCGGAACAGGCGCCTGTGCGGCGGCTGTCGCATCCGTATTGAACGGTGTTTCCGAACGAAACCGGGATATCACCGTTCATTTAGCCGGCGGCGACCTTGTGATTAATTGGCAGGACAACGGGCATGTGCTGATGACAGGCCCCGCCGAAACCGTATGCAGCGGCGTCTATTATTTGTAAACAGCTCGTTTGAGAATTGGGTCTTTCATGTTTATAATAGATAACAGCATTCGTTTTAAAAAGGAGGCCATACCATGAGTGTTCCCGTAACAATTACTGAAGCAGCGGCTTTGCACATAAAAGATATGATGAAAGAGCACGAAGAAGAAAACGCGTTTCTCCGTGTAGGCGTAAAAGGCGGCGGCTGCAGCGGCCTGTCTTACGGAATGGGTTTTGAGCATGAAAAAGGCGAAAAAGACAGCTTGTTCGAGCAGCACGGCATCAACGTTCTGGTCGACAGCGAAAGCCTTGATATTATGAACGGCACCATCATTGACTTCAAGCAGTCCATGATGGGCGGCGGTTTCACCATTGACAATCCGAATGCAATCGCTTCCTGCGGCTGCGGTTCTTCTTTCCGCACGGCCAAAAATGCCGGTACGCCGGAAGAGTGCTAAGGGATTCATAGGATTAGTGATGACGTCTTTCTTTTCGATGGAACTTACACCGTCGTTAAGGAAGGCGTTTTTATTATAGCGGAAAATCAAATATGGCGGATAGTTGCGGGGCAGTCCATTCTGTTTAATAAAAAAACCCGCTTCTGTTGAGCGGGTTTCACTTTTTTCAAAGATGTTATTCAATTGTATGTTTCATTGCATTGTACATATTTTCCACGTGCTCATCAGCTTGATCCCGTGACATGCGCAGCCGTTCCACTGAAGAACCATAACCGATTTCTTGTTTGCCCTCTTTAAGTCCTTTAAAAATCCCATCAGCGAATTCATCTAGCGGTTCTCCTTGAGTATGCAGTCCTGCTCCTCCTAAATCCGTATTCACTGCCGGAGGCGCAACTTCAATAACTTCTACAGATGAATCAGAAAGCTGATGTCTCAGACTCATCGTAAATGAATGAAGTGCCGCTTTCGTTGCTGAATAGATCGGAGCAATGGCAAGCGGTGTAAAAGCTAATCCGGATGTGACGTTAATGACAGCCGCATTTTCTTTTCCGGCAAAAACCGGGGCGAACAGCATAGACAGATGGAAGGGAGCTTCAATGTTCGTGGTGATTTCTTTATTAAAATAATCCCAATTGTCCTTCGCATCTGCTTTTAATACATGAAACCGCTGCTGAATCCCCGCGTTGTTCACTAGCACATTCACTTCCGGATGGTTCTCTGTCACCCAATCAAACAATGATACACGTTCAGATGGAATGCTCAAATCACTGACATAGGTAATAAGTTCCGGACATTTTTCTTTTGCTTTTTGAAGAGCATGTTCACGACGTCCGGTAATGATGACTTTATTTCCCGCTTTGACAAAGCGTGCTGCGAAAGCCAATCCTATCCCGGCATTTCCGCCTGTAATCAGTATTGTATTTCCTGTTAGTTTCATTTTAACGCCTCTTTTCCAATTGTTTTTCATTTCTTTGACAAACATTCACCGCTTTTTAAGTCGAAGTTCAATTAACTACTATCCAATCAATATATTGCTAAAATAACCGTTTCAAGGATTGAATCATCACGCACAATCAACAGCAGCAGTGATTCTGTAAAATTGAATTTTGTGCATCATCGGAAAACCGCCAAAATTATTCTTTCCTTGTCACAGGATAATGATACGACTTTAAGTATGGTTTAAGTCAACAAAAAAACTTGTGTTGCCGTTCCGATTAAAAAGGATAAAGTCTGGGATTTTTCTTGATTACCATATAACATTGGATAAGAGGTAGTGCTGATTATTATAAGCCATGTAAAAGGATGGGAGACTTATGCAGGAAGAAAACGCCATTGTTATCAGACCGCTCAGCCTGAATGATGCAGAGCGGGAACTGGTTCTGCAGACGGAAAACCGCATGTTTTTTGAACAGTTTGCCATGTCGAGACAAGAGGACTTTTATACGCTGGAAGGCCGGAAAAAACGAATTGAACAATCACTGAAAGATGCGGAAAATGATACAGAATACAGCTTCGGCATCTTTCTTCAGGATCAGACCCTGATTGGCACGATCAGTCTTTTTCAGGTTGTTCGAGGCTCCCTCCAAAGCGCTTTTATCGGTTACTTTTAGATGGAAAACATAATGGAAAAGGCTATGCGACGAAAGCTGTCAAGCTGATTGTTGATTATGCATTCAATGAGCTGAAACTGCATCGGATAGAAGCCGGTGTCATGCCGCACAATAAGGCGTCAATCCGAGTGCTCGAAAAAGCGGGCTTTCATAAAGAAGGTATTGCGAGAAAAAATGTAAAAATAAAAGGGAAATGGGAGGATCATCAGGTGCTGGCGATCATTCATCCGGAGGATAAATAACGATATCCTCCTTTTTTATCCGGCGTCTCATTCCCCAGGTATTCTTCCAATATCCTTAAATCAATTGTCCGAATATACTGTTTGTAAACTCGGATAAAAATAAAGGGTATATAGGACTAAAATTTCTGAATAATATCCTCTTTGACAACCGTTCCAAAGTCATATTTTCGTGAAAGTATGTTGATTTTTTCATAGAAATAAACTAAATTGTAAAAGTATAGAATAGTTATTTTATTTTGTAAGAAAAGGATGATAATATGATAGGTCAATTGAGCAATAAAAAAATATTTTTAAGTTCTTTTTTCATCATTTTGATCTGTTCATTACTCTTCCAATTTAGTATTTCAGATAAAGTGCTGCAGGCATATTACTCTTCTGTCGGTGAAAGTACCTACGATATCGGGGAGAAAAGTGTTCGTACTATTGTCATGTTCCTGCAAGGGTTTATGATCTTCACGACTTTTGTAGAAATTCTGATAGGCGGATTTCTGTTATTTGTTGCCGCTTTTATTCTTGGTTCAAAGAAACCGAAAAAAACATATTTGCTTCTATATACACTGACTTCTTTAATCTCGGCATTTAAAATGTTAATTCTATCAGTTGTTAACTATGTAACGGCTGATTCCTCACTTATATATTCTGCCGGCGGCTCCAAATTGAGTTTACAGCTGCTGGACCCGTTTCTGCTTCTATCAATCGCGGCTTTATATACTGCCGCAGGAAAACTTACCGATCTCAGCCAGAAAAAAAGAATCATTTTGACTGGATGTTTTGTTTTATTAAAACTCTTCACTATTTTCTTTAATTATTTTATGGCGGATAAAATTTAGCTCGGGAGAGAGTCAATGAAGCTGAATTTTATTATATATTAAAAAGCATAGTAGTAAAATCTAATAAAAAATCTTTCATTTTGTTTGGCGCGGCACTAGCTGCAGCAACTTTTGTTTATGCACTTTTATTAACGGGAACTGAATTAAATGTGGCGGCGGCTCATGCATTCTCAGCCAATGCTGAATTAGCTTCGACTCTTGGCATCTCTGCAGCAGCAGCTAAAAAAGCAATTGACATTATTGATGCGGCATCTACAATTGCTTCTATCATTTCTCTCATCGGTATCGTTACAGGCGCTGGTGCTATTTCTTATGCAATCGTTGCCACAGCAAAAACAATGATTAAAAAATACGGCAAAAAATACGCAGCTGCTTGGTAAAATCGATCAATAAATAATTGCTCTTTTTGTACAAGCTGCAAAAAGAGCCTCTCTCCCAAATACATATGTAAGGATTGAAAGTATGATAGTCAAACAAATTGCGGCTCTTATCAAATATAATACCCTGTCATCGTTTCGCAAAAGAAAGGAAGATTGGGGAATTCCTCAACTCAGCAGCAAACTGCTGTCTGCCATTATTATTTCTCTGTTATGTGTTTATCTCATTTTACTGGGATGCGGTGTCGTATTCGGGACAAAACTGATTCAGCTCCCTCTCAGCGCATGGGGACAATTTGTTTTAATCGCCGTTTCACTGGAGCAGCTTTTTTGGGCTGCCGGCTTCTTTAAAGAACATCAAAATGCCTTTCTGCTGGATACGCGCAAGGTCATTCATCAATTAAAAAAGGTTCGTTTTTTACAGCTGTTTTCTGTTTTTACCGGCCAGGCGATCAAAAAAACCATTTTCGTATGGTATCTTTTTGTTTTTCCGGTCTTTTTGTTTTTATCAAGCGCAGGCATGACTGGGTCTGCAGCGGTCATCGTATTTTTCCTGGGCTTCGTTTATTTTCTTCTCAATCTATTTTTATCTATGCTGTTTTCTTACGTTGTTTATCTTCTTACGAATATGTGGAGCAAACTATTTTACCTGAAAATCTTGAAGGGCATATTATTCAGCGTCAGTCTGCTGGTTCCGCTGGCAGTCGGGTATGCTGTTTATCTGCTCGTATTTGGGGAGTACACGGTAAAGGAAATCTCTGGATTTACGGAGTCACCGGCTTTCCGGAACATCCTCATGAATACGCCGTATGTATTGTTAGCATTCCGCTCCCATTCCGTGCTCGTCTTCGCCGCGGTATTTGCGGCAGCCGTCCTTTTAACGGCGGGGCTGTTTAAGCTGTGGTCGGCCACATTGAAGAAAATGGACCTTATCCCTTATATGTTTTTGACAAACGCTGATTTTGCGCCAAAACTGAAATTATATAGGAATAACAAAATATTTCATGCCGTTTTTCAAAAGGATCTGCTGTTCTTATCGAGAATTGACGGGTTTTTCATCAGAAATTTCGGCAGTATGCTTTATTTGTTCATGCTGTTTTTAGGTTTTTGTGTTCCGCTGCTCTCCCATCATTTCACCGGGTATTCGGCAGCGGCCATCGTATCCGCGGCGGTTATCATTGCGAACTTTTCGTATCAGCTCGTCGGGGATGCGCTCAAAACAGTATTATCAGTTGACGGAGAAATCAAAAATCAGCATCTGTTTCACCGGAATATTAAACATGCGTGGCAGCTTGTGTTTCCGAAAGTATGTATTTATAACCTTGCGGCTCTTATCTATTCGATCATCATCACCATTTTGATTACGGTGTTTTTTCCGTCTCCCGCTGCACTGACAATCTACTTGTTTATTGTATTTTTATGTTCTGGTTTTTTATACAGTCTTGTTCAGATTTCAAGCACCGCTCTGTATCCAAAGAAAAACTGGGAGCACCTGTACGAAATTGGAGAAGCGGGAAAAGCAAAGACGTACAACAACTTATACGGTTCTTTGATTTTCATTGTGTCGCTTCAAATCGCTGCGATCACGTCGTATTTTATCTATAAAAAGCCGGAAATTGAAACGATGCTTATTCATTCTGCATCAGGTATATTTGTCCTGTTCACACTATTAAACTATGGAGTCATGTTTCTGTTTCTTCGCAGAATCAATATGGCGGAAAGGTTTGCGAACAATGATTAAATTAGTAAATATACAAAAAAACTATAGTGAAAAACAGGTGTTAAAAGATATTTCTTTTGAAGTGAAGAAAGGCTCAATTTACGCTTTGCTGGGGACCAATGGGGTAGGGAAAACAACGACTTTAAAAATTATCTCGGGCCTGCTTAAACCGACTTCAGGCCGCGTTGTGATTGACGGCAAAGAAATGGATTCAGAAGAGGGGGGGCAAATATCGGCTGACATCGGTTTTGTGCCCGATCATACCTTTTTGTATGATTATTTAACGGGAGTCGAATACTTGCGTTTTACAGCTGAGATGTTTCAAGTGCCGTCCCAGCGGACAAATGATTATATAAAGAAAATGCTGGAGATGCTGAAGCTTTCTCAGGACGGTAATCAGTTGATTAAAACCTATTCGCACGGAATGAAACAGAAATTATCAATCGCGGCCGCGCTCATTCATCAGCCGAAGATTTTAATTCTTGACGAGCCGCTGACGGGCATTGATTTAATCAGCGGCAAAACGATACGGACGTTGTTAAAAGAGTACGTCAAACAGGGGAATACGGTTCTTTTATCGACTCACCTGCTGGAGCTGGCGCATTCGCTGTGCGATACGATCGGCATTATACACGAGGGCGTTTTTGCGGCGGAGTATCAGTCAGCCGAGCATTCATTAGAAGAGATTGAAGAAATGGCTGAGCGTATCTATACATGATGAATCGCATTTTGCCGGCAATCAGGACGTCCGCCATTCCGTTAACCGCGTCATTGCTGTTTTTTTCAGGCGGTGTAATCGCTGCGGTTTTTACTGATCACTTTGTTTCATCAGCGTCTTATAATGGCTCGTCAGGCGCGGTTGAACTGTTAAAAAATAATGCCATCGCTTGTCTGTTTTTAGCGGCAGGTTTTTTTACTTTCGGGTTAACCTCCATCTTTTATTTATTCACCAACGGTTTTATTTTAAGCGGCTCTATTATAGAAAATCTGCACAGCGGGATGCCTTTATATCAGATTATTTTACTGCTAATTCCTCATGGTATATTTGAAGTTCCTGCGTTATTATTAAGTGGCGCCATTGGTTTTAAAGGCGTTGAATTGATCATCAGACTGTGTTTTTCTAAGGAAAAAAAGATATTGAGATCAATGTTCAGGCATATCGGAATATTGGTGATGCTTATTATTTGTCTGCTGATCGCCGCTGCTATTATTGAAGCTTATATCACACCAATTTTTAAGTAAAAGGGGCAGAAATCATATGAGAAGCAAATTATCATTAATCGGTGTGCCGATTGTTATGATTATCGGTTATTTCATTTCTTTATCTTTTGAGTGGCTGTTCCCTGTCCTTACTTTTGGGGCGGCAGGGCTGTATCTCTTTATATTTGCCCCGGTGCAAAATAAATTCATTCGTTACATATTTCTGTTTATTTTTGTGATTAATCTGTTAGCCAGCGCGGCTCTTTATTTCCGCATTTAATAAAAAATGACATTCTTATTGAATGTCATTTTTTTATCTTTGAGCGGCTTTGCTGCGTGTTAAAATCTGTCGCCGTTGAAAATAGAGTTTTTCACGATCACGTAGTCGACATTGCGGATGGCTTCGAGTTTATTGCCGCCGGCGTAGGAGATGGAAGATTGCAGATCCTGCTCCATTTCAATCAGCGTGTCCTGCAGAGACCCTTTATGCTCGACATGCATTTTTTTGCCCTCTACATTTTTCTTTTCGCCTTTTTGAAATTCGGAAGCGGAGCCGAAATATTCTTTATAAAGCTTTCCGTCGATTTCGACCGTTTGTCCCGGTGATTCCTCGTGACCGGCGAATAATGATCCGATCATGACCATAGACGCGCCGAAACGGATGGACTTCGCAATATCCCCGTGCGTGCGGATGCCGCCGTCGGCAATGATCGGTTTGCTTGCCGCTTTTGCGCACCAGCGAAGCGCGGCTAATTGCCATCCGCCTGTTCCGAAGCCTGTTTTAATCTTTGTGATGCAGACTTTACCGGGGCCGATTCCCACCTTTGTCGCGTCAGCGCCGGCGCGTTCCAGCTCCCTTACGGCTTCAGGCGTCCCGACGTTCCCTGCAATGACAAAGCTTTCCGGAACATGTTCTTTAATAAATTGGATCATGCTGATCACGGCATTGGAATGACCGTGCGCGATATCGATGGTGATATAATCCGGCACAAGCTGCTGTGCTTTCAGCTCCCGAATGAATTCATAATCATTTTCCTTCACGCCGACACTGATGGAAGAAATCAGTCCGCGCGCTTTCATATCCTGAACAAAAGCCAGGCGTTTTTCCGGCTCGAAGCGGTGCATGATATAAAAATACCCGTTTTCCGCGAGCCAGGCAGCGATGTTTTCATCTATAACCGTCTGCATGTTGGCTGGCACGACCGGAAGTTTAAATGTGTGTCCGCCCAACGTAACTGATGTATCACATTCTGAACGGCTGTTCACAATGCATTTTGCGGGAATCAGCTGAATATCTTCGTAATCGAATACATTTTCCATACATAACACCCCTAAAAGCGAATAATAAAATTATATCAAAAATAAAACGTTCGTCTTTTTATAATGTACTTTGTTTTGTCAGGAATGTCAAATGATTTCATGCTGCCTTATATGCGGTCAGCTTGTCATCCAATTGCAGTTTGGTTATCATAGTAGTATTGATTGTTGTAAAACACTTGTCACGATAGATAGTTTTGCAGAGGAAGGGAGGGGCCGGTGTGGAAGAAAAACAGCCCGGGCACAGTCCGAAAGCCCAGAAAATTCAGGACCGGATTATTTTAGGCACGATTTGGGTCGTCTCAGCGCTTGTCATTGCGCTTGTTGTCGGAACTGTCATGAATTATATTTGGATGTTTAAATAAAAAAGAGTCTGTGCCGATATGACACAGACTCTTTTTTATATTATTTTTCAAACATGCTTGTAGAATGCAGAGGCTGGACGCGCGCTTTCGGGTCCATGTAAGCCTTCGCGTTGTTCACGGCTGTCGGAGCTTCGCCGAAACCGCTGGCAATCAGCTTGACTTTGCCTTCATATGTGCAGATATCTCCGGCGGCAAAGAAGCCTTCAATATTCGTTTCCATCGTGCTTTTGACGACGATGGAGTTTTTCTCGATTTCAAGGCCCCAGTTTTTAATCGGGCCGAGAGAAGAAACAAAGCCGTAGTTTACGATCAGGTCATCAATTTCAATGATTTCTTTGCGGTCGCCTTTCACTTCTTCAAGAACGATCTGTTCGATCCGGTCTTCACCGACAAGTTCAGTCGGAACAAACGGTGTCAGCACGTTGACTTTAGAATTGTGCAGGTTTTCTACACTGTGTTCATGCGCGCGGAATTTATCGCGGCGGTGGATGATGCTGACTTCTTTCGCGATCGGCTCAAGCATGAGCGCCCAGTCAACCGCGGAATCGCCGCCGCCCAAAACGGCAACGCGTCTGCCTGCGAATTGATTGAGGTCGTCAATGAAGTAGTGAAGGTTTTTGCCTTCATATTGCTCCGCTGATTCAAGCTCAAGCTTTCTCGGCTTAAACGCACCGTTTCCTGCGGTGATAATAACCGTTTTTGAATAGTGCGTTTCTGAATTTGTGACAAGCTTAAACACACCGTCCGCCTGTTTTTCAACAGATTCGACGGCCTGCTCTAAGCAGATGGTCTGCTCGAACTTTGCCATTTGCTCTTTTAAGTTGTCCACAAGTTCTTGGGCGCGGATTTTCGGGAATCCGGCTACATCATAAATATATTTTTCAGGGTACAGCGCGCTGAGCTGGCCGCCAAGCTGAGGCAGGCTCTCGATGATTTTAACGCTTGCCTGTCTCATTCCCCCGTAAAAAGCGGTAAACAGGCCGACCGGGCCGCCGCCGATGACCGTAATATCATAAACCTTTGAATCCTCTTGCATACCAAATTGCCTCCTAATTGAAAATTGTTATTAATTATAACATACAAATTGAAAGAATGACGAGTGCCGAAAACCGCCAGGCCGCTTCATTCTTGAAAAAAATCGCGGCCGCCGCTAAGATGGGGACAAATTCCATTCTGTTTTTTCCTGAATGTTTTCCGACTCTTCCGGATAGTATGGTGATATGCAGACATGTGCGGTTTTCTAAAAAATTTATAATTCATTTCATAAAATCCCGCCAATAAGCTGAAGCTAATACAAATGTTGATTTGATTATGCGTCTAACAGCAAAAAAAAGAAGGTGGATGTGATGGCATTGAATAAACCCAAAATCGTGGTTTTAGGTGCAGGTTATGGTGGATTAATGACAGTAACAAGGCTTCCGAAACATATCGGGACAAATGACGCCGACATTACTTTGGTCAATAAACACAATTATCATTATGAAACGACATGGATGCATGAAGCGAGCGCAGGAACGCTGCACCATGACCGCTGCAGATATCAAATAAAAGATGTAATCAATGAATCACGTGTCAAATTTGTGCAGGATACCGTAAAAGCGATAGATGTTCAAAATAAAAAGGTGACGCTTTCACAAGGGGACATCCCTTATGATTATCTCGTCATCGGGCTTGGCGCAGTCCCTGAAACATTCGGGATTAAAGGTTTAAAAGAATTCGCCTTTCCGATCGCAAATATTAATACGTCGCGCCAGCTGAAAGACCACATTGAGCTCCAATTTGCGACATACAATACGGAGGCCGAAAAACGCCCTGACCGTTTAACCATCGTCGTCGGCGGAGCGGGATTTACGGGAATTGAATTTCTCGGAGAACTCGCGAACCGCAAGCCGGAGTTATGCAGAAATTATGATATAGATGAAAGTCTCGTCCGGATCGTCTGCGTCGAGGCCGCACCGACGGTTTTGCCGGGATTTGATCCGGAGCTTGTCGATTATGCCGTTCAATACCTTGAGAGCAAGGGCGTTGAGTTTAAAATCGGCACCGCGGTTCAAGAATGCCGCGCTGACGGTGTCACAGTCGGCAAGAAAGATGAAGAGCCAGAGGAAATCAAATCGCAGACCGTAGTCTGGGCCGCAGGCGTGCGCGGACATCCGATCGTGGAGGAAGCGGGTTTTGAAAATATGCGCGGCCGTGTTAAGGTCAATCCTGATCTTCGGGCGCCCGGCCACGATAACGTTTTTATTCTCGGCGACAGCTCGCTCTTTATTAATGAAGAGACGGAACGGCCGTACCCGCCGACTGCTCAGATCGCGATGCAGCAAGGAGAAACAGTCGCCAAAAACCTGGGCCGTTTGATTAAAGGAGGCCAGCTTGAAGAGTTCAAGCCCGACATTAAAGGGACCGTCGCCTCTCTTGGTGAACATAACGCGGTCGGTGTCGTATACGGCAGGAAGCTCAAAGGCACGCCGGCGTCCTTTATGAAAAAGGTAATTGACAACCGCTCGTTATTTATGATTGGCGGACTCGGTCTGACATTGAAAAAAGGGAAGTTTAAATTCTTCTGAAAACCCGCGGCCGCGGGTTTTTTCTTCTCTCAAAAAAGAGCGCTGCGAAAAGCATGTAAGAGAAAAAAACGAATGTTTCCGCTTACATGAGTTGATTTGTTACATATTCTGACTTGGTGCTTGACAAGTAAATATGGTATATTATCAGAAAATTAAGAAAAAGGGTGATCCGCATGAAAACGACAGCAAAAAGCACTGCGGCATGTCCGTTCTGCTCAGGAAAAGGGTATTTTCAATTGCTTCTTGGCGGCTCCGAAACATGTCCCTCCTGCCGGGGAAGCGGCAAAGAGAGACGCTGATTTTTCCAGACGTTGACTTTTTTACCGCCCCCGAGGTACACTGAAAGTGCTGTAGGGGGTGGATGTTTGTGATTAGTTTGCCGGTCGTCCTGATCTCAATCGTACTATTTTTTGTACTGTTTTTCGGCATTGGCTTTCTGTTGAACATGCTGCTGAGAATGTCGTGGATTATGGCTGTTATCTATCCGATTGTATGCCTTTTCATTATCAGCAATAAAAAGATGATCAGTTACGTGCAGGCACCGGGGGAATCATTTCAAAGCCTGTTTCAGCGCATCATGTCATTGGCAGCCGCAGATGTCGTGATTTTGGCAGGCGGACTGGCGGGAGCCGTCATGTCAGGCATTGCCATAAAGGCGCTCAGAAAAAGAGGATATCAAATGTTTTAAGCCGCTTTCTTATTCAAGAAAGCTTTTTTTGTGTTTGTATAGCGCCTCATCGAGTTGGGAACACTGACTCGGAGGAGAGGTGATTTTAGAGTGACGATAATCAGACGCGTATTCATGATCGTGCTCTTTTTAGGCGCATGCCATGCGACATACTTTTCCATAACGGGTGTTGAAGCAAAGGATCTGTCAAATTGGATGACGGAACATCGCGGTGCCGCGTTGAAAAACATCGGTATTCCGTTTCAGTCATTACAGAATCAGCCGGAAAAGAAGGCATCAGGCAAGGTGAAACCCCTGGAAGAAGCTTTTGACTGGAACCGTTATCCGTCTCAAAAGGTGACGGCCACAGGTTATACCGCCGGAGCGGAATCTACGGGAAAATCTCCTGGGCATCCGCAATACGGAATTACATATTCAGGCGTGAAGGTCAAACGTGATTTATATTCAACGGTGGCGGCCGATCCGTCTGTT
Organism: Bacillus amyloliquefaciens DSM 7 = ATCC 23350; assembly: GCF_000196735.1. Lineage (GTDB taxonomy): Bacteria > Bacillota > Bacilli > Bacillales > Bacillaceae > Bacillus > Bacillus amyloliquefaciens. Next base: position 3,071,759 of record NC_014551.1, on the reverse strand, counting down.
TTCCCGATCGGGACGATTCTGTTTATACCGAATTACGGATACGGGGTTGTCGCCGATACCGGTTCGAAAATTAAAGGCAGCCGCCTTGATCTCTACTTTGACACCGTAAAGGACGTCTATAACAACTGGGGTAAAAAAACACTTGAAGTCTACATCATTAAAAAAGGGAACGGCACGGTGACCGAGGACGAACTTGTAAAGCTGAACGAAACAAAGTCGCTGCAAGTGTTCAGAAACCAATACAAAACGGTAAAAGAATAAAAACGCTTCAGCATCCGCTGAAGCGTTTTTTACATAAAGAAATAATCTAAAATCAGAGTCAGCACAATACCGGTGACGCCGCCGAAGAACACTTCGATCGGCTGATGGCCGAGCAATTCTTTCAGTTTTTTCTGTTTTTCTTTCTCTTCCGCTTTCGGAAAGTCCTTCGCTTCGCTGACAAACCGGTTAAAATCGATAACCAGCTTATTAATGACCGTCGCCTGTTCACCCGCATGCCGCCTTACACCGGTAGCGTCAAACATCGTAATGACGGCGAAAATCGCGGCGACTGCAAACAGGGGGGAGTCCAGTCCCTGTTCCAAAGCGACTCCGGTTGACAGCGCGGTGACGGCGGCGGAATGGGAACTCGGCATGCCGCCGGTGCTCGTCACGAGAGTCCAGTCAAGTTTTTTGGATACGATAAATTGAATAGGCACTTTTACAACTTGGGCAAAAATAATGGCGGCAAAACTCGCCAGTAAAGGAAAATTCATAAGTACACCCATATGCGACATCCTTTCTGTATCTGCGAAGTCCGATCGTATCGAAAAACTGCAGAAAACGCCCTTAGTTTGGTAAAATAAAATCAATGGAAAAATGTTTTTTCATTATACCACTTTACATAACAAATACCCACATAAGGAGTGTGTACTCATGTTTTATGCATCTGATCAATTGCGGCATCCCGAAACACTTGTCATCGGTCTTTTTCAAAAAAGCACGCTGAGCGGATTTACGAAGGAATTGGATGATAAACTGGACGGACATCTGACACAGCTGTTAAAGGACGGTGATGTCTCTGCCAAACGCAATCGTGTATCAAAAGTATACCCTCCGGCCGCAACCGGTATGAAACGTATTTATTTTATCGGCATGGGAAGGGAAGCGGATTATTCGTTTGAAGATACGAAGGAATGCTTCGCACGCGTGTTTCAGCAGATTCATCAAGATAAGAAACAGGAAGTATCTGTTTTGCTTGATACATTCGTCTCCGGCGAAGTGCCTGCCGCCGATGCCGCTCATGCGCTTTCGGAAAGCTGTCTGCTTGCGGTTTATGAAGTGCAGGATTATAAACATAAATCAAATGAACCGGATCAGGAACTGACTTCAGTCTGCGCCGTGACCGAAGAAGACCTGAGGGAAGTGCAGGCCGGCCTGAATGTCGGCGCGGCATACGGTCAAGGGACGAATTCGGCCCGCACGCTCGTGAATATGCCGGGAAATATGCTGACGGCCACTGATCTTGCCTCATATGCCGCTGAACTTGCGGCAAAATATGATTTCGAGTGTGAAATTTTAGAAAAAGATGAAATGGAAGAGCTCGGCATGGGCGGGCTGCTTGCCGTTAACAAGGGCTCATCCGAACCGCCGAAAATGATCGTTCTGAAGTATCAGGGCAAAGATCAGTGGGAAGATGTCATCGGCCTGGTCGGCAAAGGAATTACCTTTGATACGGGCGGATATTCGATTAAACCGAAAACTGGCATCGTTGGCATGAAAAGCGATATGGGCGGGGCCGCTTCCGTACTGGGAGCAATGGAAATTATCGGCGAATTGCGGCCTGAACAAAACGTGCTTGCCGTCATTCCGTCTACGGACAACATGATTTCGTCCGATGCCATGAAGCCGGATGACGTCATCGTCTCACTCAGCGGAAAAACCATTGAAATCCTGAACACCGATGCGGAAGGGCGCCTCGTGCTTGCCGACGGCATTACATATGCCAAGCAGCACGGAGCTTCGGTCCTCGTAGACGTCGCCACATTAACGGGCGGTGTCATTGTCGCCTTAGGAAACGAAATGACGGGCGCCATGACCAATAACGCCGCGTTTTATGAACAGGTGGCAGAATCGGCGAAAGAATCCGGGGAACCGATCTGGCAGCTTCCGATAACAGAAAAGGATAAAAAACGGGTGAGAAACAGTCAGATGGCTGATTTGAACAATTCTCCCGGAAGAGAAGGCCATGCGATTATGGCGGGGACATTCCTTGGTGAATTTGCGGAAAACACCCCGTGGGTTCATCTCGATATCGCGGGAACCGCGACAGCCAATAAAGCGACATGCTTCGGACCTGCCGGCGCAACAGGCGTCATGGCAAGGACGTTGGCTGTTTTGACTGAACGGTTTACTCCAGAAAAATAACTGCAGCCCACTGCCTTGATGCAGCGGGTTGTTCATTTCTAAAATCTTTAGTTGACTAAAGCGCAGAATATATGTTAACTTTAATTATCTACTACATTAGCAAACTAAAGGATTTTTGGAGGGACATATCACATGAACGCTGTTGTTGTCGCAGTACTGCTTATGCTCGTTTTAAGCCTGCTGCGTGTCAATATAATTATAGCTTTAATGATCGGAGCGCTTGCCGGCGGACTGACCGGAGGCTTAGGCCTCGGTGAGACGGTGAAGGCATTTACGGACGGTCTCGGCGGAAATGCCACCGTCGCGGTCAGCTACGCGCTGCTCGGAGCATTTGCTGCGGCGCTGACAAAGACGGGGCTTCCCGATGCGATGGTCGAAGCGTCTGTCAAATTAATCGGAAAAAAGGAAGATTCGCGGAAAAAAGCACTGTCTAAAGTGTTAATCGTACTCATTATTTTAATCATATCTTGTTTCTCGCAAAACGTGGTGCCCGTTCACATTGCGTTTATTCCGGTACTGATTCCGCCGCTTTTAAAAATATTTAATGAATTGGAAATGGACCGCAGGCTGATTGCGTGTGTGATGACATTCGGACTGACTGCGCCGTATATTGTTCTGCCTGTCGGGTTCGGACAGATTTTCCAGGGGATGCTGAGAGATAATATGGCGTCAGCAGGTTTAAAGGTGCCGCTCAGTGATATCCCGTATGCTTTAATCATTCCGACGGCGGGGATGGCAGTCGGTTTAATTTTAGCTGTCATCGTCTTTCGGAAACCGAAGAAATATGAGACGAAGGAAATTGCGGGATTATCGTCTTCTCCTTATACGAAAAAAAGCATCGCCATCGCCCTGATCTCCATTGGCGTATCGCTTGCCGTTCAGCTCTATCTGTCTCAGGTGCTCGGAGTGGAAGGCATGATCATGGGCGCGCTTGCCGGCTTGTTTACGCTGTTTATCAGCGGAGTCATGAAGCGCAATGAAGCGGATAAGCTGATTACGGACGGCATGATTCTGATGGCCTTTATCGGGTTTGTCATGCTCGTTGCGGCCGGTTTTTCAAATGTATTGAACAAAACGGGTGATGTGGCTTCCTTGGTCAAAGCATCAACAGGATTGATCGGCAACAGCCAATCATTGGGCGCACTCCTGATGCTCGTCGTCGGTTTGTTAATCACGATGGGAATCGGATCGTCATTTGCAACCGTACCCGTCATTACGACGATATTTGTTCCGCTGTGCGCTCAGCTCGGTTTCAGCCCAATGGCGACGATCGCCGTAATCGGAGCGGCCGCTGCGGTCGGTGATGCAGGTTCTCCTGCAAGTGACAGTACGCTCGGACCGACGTCAGGCCTCAGTGCCGACGGCCAGCACCACCACATATGGGATACGTGCGTACCGACATTTATTTTCTATAACATTCCGCTTGTGATATTCGGCTGGATTGCCGCACTTGTCCTGTAAAAAAAGGCTCCCGGAAAGGGGAGCCTTTTTTGTATGTTCTAAAAATACTTACGCAGGATTTCGATTGAACCCCGTCGCTTTATGAACGGACCTGTAAACGGCAGGCGCGATAGATGCCAATAACAGTGCTAAAATGATATCTTTTATGAAAAACCAAATCATATAAAACCAGGCCATTCCGTAGCTGATCGGAGCATGAAGCCATAATTTCAGCGCAATATACGTATAGGTCGTGCCAATGATATAGATGACGGCGGTGCCGATCAAAGAGGCCCATGCATAATGCAGGCGGCCGGGTTCTTTTGTTTTTTCCAGCAGCCATCCGGCTGCAAATGCCGCCGGGATGTAGGCGAGAATAAATCCGCCGCTTTTTCCGATAAACGGCGCAAAGCCTGCTGAGAATTGAGCGAAAATAGGAGCCCCCGCGAGTCCGGCCAATGCGTATACCGTCATCGCAATGGCCGCCCGTCTTGCGCCGAGAAGCATCGCAGCTAACAGACAAAAGAAAGGCTGCAGTGATAACGGAATTCCCGCAACTTGCAAAAAGGGAGCCATTGATGTAATGTTGGCGCCGACGGCCATCAGTGCGGCAAACATGCCGATAAGCGCCATATCGCCCGCGCGAAGATTGCGTTGTTTCATTTGATTTTCCCCCTTACACTTGTACCAGATTAGCTTAATCGAAGGAAAATTAATTGTCAACACGAATTTTATATAGGTTTACTAAATGGAGGGAGCCATATGTTTTTCGGAAAAACGAAACAAACAAGGCAGTCGGATCGGATTCCGCCAAATCAAAATGTCACAACGAAGTTTCCCGTGCTTCACGCCGGAAATGTTCCTTATTATGAAGATATGTCAAAATGGAATCTGCAGGTGTACGGGCTTGTGGACCGTCCTATGCTGTTAAGCTTTGAAGATATCAAAGCCTTTCCGAAAGCCGAATTGAAAAATGACATTCATTGCGTTACGGGCTGGTCCCGACTTGATAACGTCTGGCAGGGAATACGCGCGAAAGATATCGCCGAGAAAGCGGGCGTGCATGAAGAAGCGGGTTTCGTCATTTTGCACGCTGAAGAGGGCTGGACGGCCAATCTGCCGCTTTCCGATTTTACGCGGGAGACATCCCTGCTGGCATATGCGCATAATGGAGAGCCGTTAACGCCGGAGCACGGCTATCCGCTCAGAGGCGTTTTTCCTCATCTTTATTTTTGGAAAAGCGCTAAATGGCTGCGCGGCATTCAGTTCACAAAGGAAAACCACCCCGGCTTTTGGGAGAAAAACGGCTATCATATGAGGGGAGACCCATGGAAGAATCAGCGCTTTACATGGGATTAAGCACATATCAACATATAGTTCTTAGGTACCTTATTAGAATAAGGTGCTTTTTTTATATCAAAAATCCATTGACTTTGTTTGGCAAAAAACCTATTATTTGAGGTGTCTTTTGATATTGAAAATCATTATCAATGAGAATAGATAAAGCAATTGTCACAGAGGGGATGAACTCATAATGGACGGAAATCAAACAAAGCGGGGTTCCGCGCCGGCCGGTCGATATGCGATGCCGGGCACAGAAGTAAGAGAAGTGCGTTCAAAAGGAGGCCGTACGTATCGTCTCTTTGTCTCTTTTCCTCAGGAAGAACCGCCTGCATCCGGTTTTCCCGTCATATACCTGCTCGATGCGAATTCCGTGTTCGGAACAATGGCTGAAGCTTTACGGGTGCAAAGCCGCCGGCCTGAAAAAACAGGCGTTGTCCCGGCGGTGATTGTGGGAATCGGCTATCCGACTGATCAGCCGTTTTCCGCCGAACGCCACAGTGATTTTACGATGCCGCTCTCTGAATCAGAACTGCCGGTGCATCCGCGCGGGGCGGCGTGGCCCGAGCAGGGAGGAGCGGAAGCGTTTCTGGCATTTATAGAAAAAGAAGTAAAGCCCGCGGTGGAGCGGGATTATCCGATCGACAGAGACAGGCAGACGATTTTCGGCCATTCGCTGGGCGGTCTTTTTGTGCTGCAAGTGCTTTTGACGAGGCCGGACATGTTCCGGACCTATGTTGCCGGGAGTCCGTCAATCCATTGGAACAAGCGCTTTATTCAGGAAGAAGCGGAGCGTTTGTCAGACCGGATCTCTGAGGGAAATCTTCAAGTCAGCGTACTGCTGGCAGCGGGAGAAATTGAAAAGACGCATAAAAGCAGGATTCCGCAGCACGCAGAGGCGCTGTACTCTGTATTATCTGCGTTTGAAGGTGACGGAGTCCGCGCTGAATACTGCGAGTTTGAAGGAGAAGGCCATATCTCTGTTCTGCCGGTTTTAATCAGCAGAGCCCTGCGTTTCTGCCTGAATCCGGGAGGGCCGCATACCCCGTATTCCCCTTCTTGAGAAAACAGGCCCTTCGAACTAAATGAGGCTGATTCTAATTTTCTAATTGACTGAGTGTTTTGATTTGGATATGATTGTCTTGAACCATAATTGATAATGATAATCATTATCAATAGAGAAAGGGAATGATAATATGACCGCATTGGGAATGAAAGGGAAAACGGCGGTTGTCACCGGCGCCGCTCAAGGCATCGGAGAAGCAACAGCGCTTGCCCTTGCTGAACAAGGAGTAAATGTGGCAGCTATAGATACGAATGAAGGCCTGCTTCTCGGTCTTACTGACAGGCTCCGGCAAAAAGGCGTCCAAGCGCAGGCTTTTGCCGCAGATGTATCAGACAGTGCGGCTGTCAATGATATCATCGCCGCCGTTGAACACGACATGGGCCCTATTGAAATATTGGCGAACGTTGCGGGCGTACTGCGGCCGGGTCCGGTGCATTCCCTCAGTGATGAAGATTGGGCTCAAACATTTTCAGTTAATACGACCGGCGTGTTTCATGTATCACGCGCCGTCAGCCGGTACATGATGGAGCGGAAAAAGGGCGCCATCGTTACGGTCGGTTCAAACGCGGCCGGCGTTCCGCGCGCTTCCATGGCGGCTTATGCGGCGTCAAAAGCGGCTGCCGTCATGTTTACGAAATGCCTTGGACTGGAGCTTTCGGCCTATCATATCCGCTGCAACATCGTATCTCCCGGTTCAACGGAAACCGAGATGCAGCGGGCGATGTGGCAGGATGAAAACGGAGCACGGGACGTCATCAGAGGTTCGCTTGATACATATAAAACGGGAATTCCGCTTCAAAAGCTGGCAAAGCCTTCTGATATTGCAAATGCTGTTTTGTTTCTGGCCTCTGAACAGGCAAACCATATCACGATGCATGACTTATGCGTTGATGGCGGCGCTACTTTAGGCGTGTGATTTACGAGAAGGAGGGACAAACATGACAAATCAATATTTATTGACGGAAGTATCTGCAAAAGAGGTGCTTGACGCTTACAAGCCCGGGGCGTTCTTTTTAGCTTCCCCGAAAAGTACGATGCTTGCGGAAGGAATTTTTTCAAAAGTGCCTGATGCGGGTGAGGAGAAACAGCTGGAATCGCTGCCTGAACGTGTGCGGCAGACGCTTCTTGAGGCAAAGCAGGCCGGCATCAAACATCCGATTGCGGCTGGCGCCATTCCGTTTGACGGAAGAAAAGCTTCCCGGCTTTTTGTACCGAAGGATGTCCATACGGCAGGCCCGCTTTCGTTTACAGAAGCTTCCGCAGAAAAACCGCAATCCAATACATATGACATCCGGCCTGTTCCGGAGCCTGAGGGCTTCATGAGCGGTGTGGAAAAAGGCGTTTTAAGCATTACGGACGGACCGCTCAGCAAGATTGTGCTGTCAAGGACGCTTCATCTGACCGCTGAAAAGGATATAGACATTCCCCAAGCCGTCAAGCATTTGGCGCAGCACAACCCGCGCGGCTATACATTCGCTGCGGATGTGACGGGAACGTCAGAAACAAGAAAAACGCTTTTCGGAGCAAGTCCTGAACTGCTGCTGTCGAAAAGCGGGACATCAATTTTGTCCAATCCGCTGGCTGGTTCCAGACCGCGCAGCACAGATCCCGCCGAGGATCAGAGAAGAGCGGAGGAACTGCTGCAATCACCCAAAGACCTGCATGAACATGCCGTAGTCGTTGCCGCCGTTGCCGCTGCTCTTAAACCGTTCTGCCGCGTGCTTGATGTGCCGGAAAAACCGTCACTCATTAAAACCGAGGCGATGTGGCACCTGTCAACCGAAGTCAAGGGAGAACTTGCTGATCCGTCAACGACATCGCTTGAATTGGCCATCGCTCTTCATCCGACTCCCGCTGTATGCGGAACGCCGACGGATGCGGCGAGAGAAGCGATTCAGGATATTGAGCCGTTTGACCGCAATTTCTACACGGGAATGGCAGGCTGGTGTGATGCTGAAGGTGATGGAGAGTGGATTATTGCACTCCGCTGCGCCGAGGCGGAAACAAGGTCTCTCAGGCTCTTTGCGGGTGCCGGGATTGTCACCGGATCAAAGCCGCAGGATGAATTGGACGAGACTTCGGCAAAATTCCGCACAATGCTCCGGGCGATGGGGCTATATCAAGATGAGATGTGAAAAAGGAGGATACGGATCGTGCTGACAGGATTTACGCCATGGCCGGAAGAATGGGCTGACAAATACCGCAAAGAAGGCTGCTGGAAGGGTGAAACTTTCGGAGGAATTCTGAAGGAGCGCGCGGCTTTATATGGAAATCAAACTGCCGTGACGTATAAAGATGTACATTGGACCTATAAAGAATTAGATGAAAGGGCCGATCGTTTAGCGGCGGGACTGCACAAGCTCGGGATTCAAAAGGAAGACCGCGTTGTTGTTCAGCTGCCGAATATCGCTGAGTTTTTTGAAGTGATTTTCGCGCTGTTCCGGCTCGGAGCGCTCCCCGTCTTCGCACTGCCTTCTCATAGAAGCAGTGAGATTACGTATTTCTGCGAGTTTGCAGAGGCGAAAGCATACATCATTCCTGATACGCATTCAGGCTTTGATTACAGAGAGCTTGCCAGACAGGTGAAAGATAAACTTCCGGCTTTGGCGCATGTCATTGTGGCCGGCGAGGCTGAAGAGTTTCTGGAACTGAGCAGCCTGCACAGAGAGCCTGTTCAGCTGGAAGACGTAAGCCCGGCGGAAGTCGCTTTTTTACAGCTTTCAGGAGGCAGTACGGGGCTGTCCAAGCTGATTCCGAGGACACATGATGATTACATATACAGCTTGCGCCTCAGCGCGGAAATATGCGGCTTGGATCATCACAGCGTTTATTTAGCCGCTTTGCCGACAGCGCATAATTATCCGCTCAGCTCACCCGGTGTGCTGGGAACTTTATATGCCGGGGGCCGGGTTGTTCTGTCACCGACGCCGAGTCCGGATGACTGCTTCCCGTTAATTGAAAAAGAACGTGTCACGATTACGGCGCTCGTCCCGCCGCTTGCCATGGTGTGGATGGAAGCATCCGGATCGCGAAGTGATGATTTATCAAGCCTTCAAGTGCTGCAGGTGGGAGGCGCCAAATTCAGCGCTGAAGCGGCCCGCCGCGTGAAGAGCGCTTTCGGATGCACCCTTCAGCAGGTTTTCGGAATGGCGGAAGGATTAGTGAATTATACGAGACTGGATGATCCTGAGGAGATTATTATCAATACGCAAGGCAGACCGATGTCACCATTTGATGAAGTGAGGGTTTTAGACGATGACGGGCGGAATGTGGCTCCCGGCGAAACCGGACATTTGTTTACACGCGGTCCTTACACGATTCACGGATATTATAAAGCGCCTGAGCATAATGCGAGATCTTTCACAGCCGACGGCTTTTATCAGACCGGCGATATCGTCAAACTGACGGAAGACGGTTATATTGTCGTCGAAGGACGGGCGAAAGATCAAATCAATCGGGGAGGCGAAAAGATTGCTGCTGAAGAGGTGGAAAATCACCTTCTTGCCCACCCTGCCGTTCATGATGCGGCCATGGTATCAATGCCGGATGATTTTCTCGGAGAGCGGTCCTGTGTGTTCGTCATTCCGAAAGGAGAAGCGCCGAAACCGGGAGAGCTGAAAGCATTTTTGCGTGAGCGCGGACTGGCGGCCTATAAAATTCCCGACCGGATTGAATTTACCGCTTCTTTCCCGAAAACCGGCGTCGGCAAGGTCAGCAAAAAGGACCTTCGCGAAACGATCGCCCAAAAATTGAAGCCTGCTGAAATCAAACAATCTTAAAAAAGGAAGTGTTTACATTGGCTATACCGGCTATTCCCGCATATGCGCTGCCGACAGCGTCAGATATGCCTGAAAATAAAGTATCGTGGACTCTGAACCCGAACCGCGCGGTGCTTTTAATCCATGACATGCAGAATTATTTCGTCGATGCGTTTACGAAAGGGGAGGCTCCGATCACGGAGGCGGCTCAGAATATCAAAAAAATAAAAGAGCAATGCAAAGCGCTCGGAATTCCGGTGGTGTACACCGCGCAGCCTGGCAGCCAAGACCTGGCGGACCGTGCGCTGCTGACGGATTTTTGGGGGCCGGGACTCAAAAGCGGGCCTTATGAGGAAAAGATCATTCCGGAACTTGCCCCTGATGATCAGGACATTGTCCTCACAAAGTGGAGATACAGCGCGTTTAAACGGACGAATCTCCTTGACATCATGCGTGAAAGCGGCAGGGACCAGCTCATGATTACGGGAATTTATGCACACATCGGCTGCCTCGTCACAGCCTGTGAAGCATTTATGGATGATATCCAAAGCTTCTTTATCGGAGACGCCGTTGCTGATTTTTCTTCAGAAAAACATAAGATGGCCATCGAATATGCGTCCCAGCGCTGTGCTTACACGGCTTTGACAAACGAAGTGCTGGAGCTCTTGGCAGGCTCTGCTGACGGAGAAGAGAAGACTTCAGCCGCATTGACAAAAGAACGGATGAGGGAGCAAATTGCGGCGATTCTTCAAGAATCACCGTCTGATATTCTGGATCAGGAAGACCTGCTGGATAGAGGCCTTGACTCTGTCAGAATCATGAGCCTTGTCGAACAATGGCGCCGTGACGGAGCTGAAGTGACGTTTGTGGAACTGGCGGAGAATCCGACGCTGGAAGAGTGGTGGAGACTGCTTTCTTCCCGATCTCAAAAAGTCTTGCCGAACGCAGATTATTTATAAGGGAGAGAATAGAATGCATGAAACACAACAGCTGCCTCTGACAGGCGCACAGGCCGGTATCTGGTTTGCGCAGCAGCTTGATCCTGATAATCCGATTTACAATACAGGCGAGTACGTTGAGATTAACGGCACAATTGATGTGAACATATTTAAAACGGCTGTTGAGCGCGTGCTGACGGAAGCCGCGTCATTACACGCCCGCTTCACAGAAGGAACTGACGGGCCGAGACAGATCATCAATCCTTCTTGTGAGGTGGCAATCGATGTCATGGATGTGAGCGCAGAACCTGATCCGATGCAGGCCGCTCTCAGAATCATGCAGTCGGATTTGGCTGAGCCCGTTGATATGGCGGCTGGGCCTTTGTTCCGCGACATTTTATTCGAAGCCGGGCCGGAACGCTTTTTCTGGTATCAGCGCATTCACCACATTGCGATAGACGGCTACGGTTTTTCACTGCTGGCACGGCGTACGGCGCAATTATACACCGCGATACGGGAGGGACGTCCGGATAACGGGCGCTCCTTCGGTTCTTTGGAGGAGCTGGTAAAAGAAGATCAAGAGTACCGAGCGTCTGATCAATTTCTGAAAGATCGGGAATTTTGGATGGAGAAATTTGCGGATGAACCTGATGTCGTCAGCTTGGCAGAAAGAGCGCCGAGAACGTCAACAAGTTTTCGGAGGAGCACGGCTTATCTTTCTGAAACGGTTTTACAGCATGTAAAAGCGATTCCAAACTGGCACGAGGCCGTAACGGCCGCAGTGGCGATATACGTCCACCGGATGACAAACGCCGGGGATATCGTGCTCGGTTTACCGATGATGGGACGAATTGGTTCGATTTCACTGAATATTCCGAGTATGACGATGAATCTTCTGCCTTTACGGCTTTCTCTCCGCCCGGATATGAATGTTCACGAGACCGTCAGCCAAGTGGCAAAAGAAATCCGAAGCATCCGGCGCCATCAGAAATACCGCCATGAAGACCTGCGCCGTGACCTTAAATTGTTAGGAGAAAACCGCAGGCTGTTCGGCCCGCAAGTCAATGTGATGCCGTTTGATTATGCGCTTGATTTCGCCGGAGTGCCGGGCACCGTCCATAACTTATCAGCGGGGCCCGTTGATGATTTGTCAATTAACGTTTACGACAGAGCGGACGGCCGCGGATTGCGTGTGGACTTTGATGCGAATCCGGAAGTCTACAGTGCCAAAGATATCGAAAACCATCAAAAACGCTTCTTGCTGCTGCTGGAGTCGGCTCTGAAAGACCAGACGCAAAAAATCGGCAGACTCAATCTTCTGCTTGAAAACGAACGTCTCCGCGTGCTGGAAAGCTGGAATGACACGCGCAAGGCCGAAAAGCAGAAAAGTCTCCCGGAGCTGTTTCATGATCAGGCTGCAAAAACACCTGACAGCCCGGCAATCATCACGGAAAACGGAGAGCTCAGCTATGCCGAATTGAACAGGCGCGCGAACCAGCTTGCCCGCATGTTAAAGAAAAAAGGGCTCGGGCCGGAACAATTTGCCGCCTTATTGCTTCCTCGGTCACAGGAACTGGTTGTGAGCATGCTGGCCGTTTTGAAAACAGGAGCCGCGTACCTGCCGCTTGATCCTGATTTTCCTTCTGAGCGGATCACATACATGCTCAAAGATGCACAGCCCGCCTGTCTGATTACAACGATGGAATTATCGGGCCGTATGCCGGAGGAAAGCGATGCACAAACGATTATTCTTGATCACCCGGATACGGTAAAAACCGTTGCCGGTCAAAATGCTGACTGTCCTGCTCACATGGAATATTCACCTATGCACCCTGCTTATATCATTTATACCTCAGGCTCAACGGGCAGACCGAAAGGCGTTGTCGTCACATTAAAAAGCGTAAGCAATTTCCTCCTATCCATGTGGGAAATGTTCCCGCTCGGCGCACAAGACCGCCTGCTTGCCGTTACGACTGCTGCGTTTGATATTTCCGGACTTGAGCTCTTCCTTCCGCTTATCAGCGGGGCGGGCTGCGTCATTGCCCGTAAAGAGACGATTCAGGAACCGCAGGCGCTTGCACACATGATTCACTCATACGGTATTTCAATCATGCAGGCAACGCCGACACTGTGGCATTCATTGGTCACAAATGAACCGGATTCACTCCGGGCGCTGCAGGTGCTTGTCGGAGGTGAAGCGCTTCCGAATGCGCTTATGCATGCTCTGCTTGAATTGGACTGTACGGTGACGAATCTGTACGGGCCGACTGAAACAACAATCTGGTCGGCAGCACAGCCGCTTGCAAAAGGCCATAAAGGGGCGCCTCCGATTGGAACGCCGATTTGGAACACGCGGGTATACGTGCTGGACGCCGCATTGCAGCTCGTCCCGCCGGGGGTTGCGGGCGAGCTTTATATCGCGGGCGAAGGACTTGCCAGAGGATATTATAACCGGCCTGATTTAACAGCCGAGAGGTTCATTGCCGATCCGTACGGGTCAGCAGGTGCGAGGATGTACAGGACGGGAGATCTTGTGCGCTGGCGTAAGGACGGCTCTCTTGATTATATCAGCAGAGCCGATCATCAAATTAAAATTCGCGGCTTCCGGATAGAATTAGGAGAAATTGAGACGGTGCTGTCGAACTATCCGGGTATTTTGCAGGCCGCTGTCATTGTCCGTGAAGATCAGCCGGGAGACAAGCGGCTGGCGGCTTATGCTGTCGCGGATCATCCCCTTGATATCGGCGGGCTCCGTGCATTTATGGGCGAAAGCCTGCCGGATTATATGGTGCCGGGCGCGTTTGTACAGCTGGAAGAATTGCCGCTGACACCGAATAAGAAGCTCGATCGCAGCGCTCTGCCTGCGCCGGATTTTTCCGCCGTTCTGTCTGACAGAGGGCCGCGGACGCCGCAGGAAGAAATATTATGCGATCTGTTTGCCGAGGTTCTCGGCCTCGCTCGGGTCGGAATTGATGACGGATTCTTTGAACTGGGCGGACATTCACTCTTAGCCGGACGCCTGATGAGCCGGATTCGGGAGACGATGGGCGCAGAGCTCGGCATTGGCCGCCTGTTTGATACACCGACCGTTACCGGGCTCGCCGCGCAGCTTGACACCGCAAAGAGTGCGCGCCCTAAGCTCAAGCCTTTTGACCGGCCGGAGCACATCCCGCTGTCATTTGCGCAGCTGCGTTTGTGGTTCCTTTACTGCCTTGAAGGTCCGAGCCCGACTTACAACATTCCGGTGATTGTCCGCATGTCAGGAAACCTTAACCAGTCAGCGCTGAAACACGCTTTTTACGATGTTGTCAGCCGTCATGAAAGCCTGCGCACCGTTTTTCCGGAAAATAAGGGATCATCTCATCAGCTCATTTTACCCGCTGAAGAAGCCCGGCCTGCGTTTACAGTGACACATGCAGACAAAAGTGAGCTTCAAGACATGATTGCCGCTGCAGCACGCTACCGGTTTGATTTGGCAAAAGAGCCGGCCGTCCGGGCTGAGCTGTTTGATCTTGGTGACGGTGAGTATACGCTGATGGTTCTCCTGCATCACATCGCAGGTGACGGCTGGTCCTTGAATCCGCTCATGCGTGACTTATCCGCAGCCTATACCGCCCGTCAAACAGGCGAAAAAGCAGAATGGACACCCCTGCCGATTCAATACGCGGATTATGCGCTCTGGCAGCAGCAGCTTTTAGGCAGTGTGTCTGATTCTGAGAGCTTAATAGCACGGCAGCTTGATTTTTGGAAGAAAACGCTTGAACATGTGCCGGATCAGCTGGAGCTGCCGTCTGATTTTCCGCGTCCCGCCGAATCAAGCTACAGAGGCGGCGTCATTCCGGTCAAAATCGGTCAGGAGCTTCACAGCCGTCTCCTCTCGCTAGCCAGAAATCAGCGCGTCAGTCTGTTTATGGTGCTTCAATCAGGGCTTTCGGCGCTGCTGACCCGGCTCGGGGCAGGAACCGATATTCCGATCGGCAGTCCGATAGCCGGCCGCAGTGATGACGCATTGGGCGATCTTGTGGGCATGTTCATCAATACACTGGTACTGAGAACCGATACCTCAGGCGATCCAAGCTTTAGTGAGCTTCTTGAGAGGGTGCGGGAGATGAATCTCGCGGCATATGAAAATCAGGACGTGCCGTTTGAACGTCTCGTGGAAGAATTGAATCCGGTTCGTTCCCGCTCAAGACATCCGCTGTTCCAAGTGATGCTCGCATTCCAAAATACGCCTGATCCTGTGCTCAGCCTTCCGGAAATGGAAACAAGCCTGCAAATCAGCAGCGTCGGAGCGTCCAAGTTTGATTTGACACTTGAATTGGCTGAACGGCGCCATGACGACGGCACGCCTGCCGGTATTGAAGGCCTGCTGGAATTCAGCACGGACTTATTTAAAAAAGAAACGGCTGAGGCACTTGCGGGACGTCTGCTTCTTCTGCTCGAAGATGCTGCGGCGGACCCGGATAAGCCGATCGGAAGCTTAACCATTCTTTCCGATGAAGAGCGCCGAAAGCTGTTGCCGGTTAAACGGACTGCACAGCACATTCAGCCTCAGCAGACACTGCCTGAACTGTTTGAAATACAGGCCGCTGAAAAACCTGATGAAACGGCAGCAGTATTTGAAGAGCGCCGACTCACTTACAAAGAGCTGAATCAAAGGGCTAATCAGCTTGCGCATATGATGATTGCCCGCGGCGTCGGCCCGGAGCAGTTTGTCGCGCTGGCTCTGCCTCGCTCTTTAGATATGATTGTCGGGCTGTTAGCCGTCCTGAAGACGGGAGCCGCGTATTTGCCGCTTGATCCTGATTATCCGGCGGACCGCATCGCTTTTATGTTACATGATGCCAAGCCCGTATATATGCTCACCAACCGTGAAGGCTCAAGTAAGCTCTCTGTCGGAAGCGGTATGCCCGCCTTCATCTTAGATGACCCGCAGAATAAAAAAATACTTGAGCAATATGCCGTCACGAACCCTGCGGATGCCGACCGGCTTTGTCCGCTGTCGCCGCTTCACCCGGCATACGTCATTTACACGTCGGGATCGACCGGTGTGCCGAAAGGCGTCATCATTCCGCACAGCAATGTCATCCGGCTGTTTGAGTCGACGCAGCACTGGTATCACTTCGATTCTGATGATGTATGGACGATGTTTCACTCTTACGCGTTCGATTTTTCTGTCTGGGAAATTTGGGGGCCGTTGCTTCACGGCGGACGTCTCGTCGTCGTGCCGCATGACACCAGCAGATCTCCGGAAGCGTTTCTGCATCTCCTCGTAAAAGAGCGAGTGACCGTGCTTAATCAAACGCCGTCAGCATTTTACCAGCTGATGCATGCGGAAAAAGAAAACAAAGAGCTGGGGCGTCAGCTCGCACTCAGATATATCATCTTCGGCGGCGAGGCGCTTGAGCTGAGCCGGCTTGAGGACTGGTACAGACGCCACCCGGATAATAAACCCGTGCTCGTGAATATGTACGGCATTACGGAAACGACGGTGCACGTCAGTTATCTTGAATTAGATAAAAACATTGCCGAACTGAAGGCAAACAGCCTCATCGGCTGCGGTATTCCTGACCTGAACGTATATGTGCTTGATGATCGGCTGGAGCCTGTGCCTCCGGGCATAACGGGCGAAATGTATGTTGCCGGAGGTGGCGTGGCCCGCGGTTACTTAGGGCGTCAAAGCCTGACCGCGGAACGCTTTGTGGCTGATCCGTACGGCCCGCCGGGAACAAGGATGTACAGGACGGGGGACTTAGCCCGTCTGCGGCCGGACGGTTCGCTTGATTATATGGGCAGGGCGGACCACCAGATTAAAATCCGCGGGTTCCGAATTGAACTGGGCGAAATCGAAGCGGTTCTCGTCAAACATCCGGGTGTCGAGGACGCTGCCGTGGTCGTTCGTGAAGATCTGCCGGGAGATAAACGGCTCGCCGCTTACCTTGTCCTTTCTGATCTCAGTACCTTGGATACGGGGGACATGCGCCGGTTTGCCGGAGAAAGCCTGCCGGATTACATGGTGCCGTCGGCTTTTGTCCAAATGGATGAACTGCCGCTGACCCCGAATGGCAAGCTTGACCGAAAAGCGCTCCCTGCGCCTGACTTCCAAATGGAGGTCTCCGGCCGGGGGCCGAGAACCCCGCAGGAAGAAATACTGTGTGAACTGTTCGCAGAGGTGCTTCACCTCCCGCGTGTCGGTATTGATGACAGGTTCTTTGATTTAGGCGGCCATTCTTTACTTGCGGTTCATTTAATGAGCCGTATTCGGGAAGCGACGGGGGCTGAGCTGAGTATCGGAACATTATTCGAAGCTCCTACTGTGGCAAGCCTTGCTGAAAGGCTTGAGACGGGCACGGGCACAAGCGCGCTTGATGTTCTGCTTCCGCTCAGAACGGCGGGAGAAGAAACACCGCTCTTCTGTGTCCATCCGGCCGGGGGTCTCAGCTGGTGTTATGCCGGGCTGATGTCTTCTTTAGAAGCTGATTATCCGATTTACGGCTTACAGGCGAGAGGCATCGGGAAAAAAGAAGCGCTTCCGCAAAGCTTAGATGACATGGCGGCGGATTATATTGAAAAAATCCGCACCGTGCAGCCGAAAGGGCCGTACCGTCTGCTGGGCTGGTCACTCGGAGGAAATGTCATTCAGGCCATGGCGACACAATTACAGAGCCGGGGCGAAGAGGTTTCCCTCTTGGTGATGCTTGATGCGTACCCGAATCATTTTCTTCCGATAAAAAATGCGCCTGATGATGAGGAAGCCGTCATTGCCCTGCTTGCCCTTGGAGGGTACGACCCGGACAGCCTCGGGGATCAGCCGCTTGATTTTGATACCGCGCTGACCATTCTCCGCCGTGAGGGAAGCGCATTAGCCAGCCTGGATGAGTCAGTGATGATGAATTTGAAAGACACATACGTTAATTCTGTCGGTCTGTTAGGAACATACAAGCCGAAGCCGTTCCATGGAGATGTTCTGTTCTTCAGATCCGCGATTATTCCCGAGTGGTTTGACCCCATTGAACCGGATACTTGGAAACCGTATATTACGGGGAAAATCGAGCGGTATGACTTAGACTGCCGCCATAAAGATATGTGCCAGCCGGGCCCGCTTGCCGAAATCGGCGCGATTCTGGCGGAGAAATTAAACGGACGGCGTACAGTCCGGTAAAGAAAGGAATGAGCTGATATGACAAATCCATTTGAACGGGAAGACGGCTTATATCATGTGCTCGTCAATGCTGAAGGCCAGTACTCGCTGTGGCCGGCCTATCTGGATGTGCCGGACGGGTGGGAAACCCGCCTGACAAATGAAAACCGTTCCGTTTGTCTCGAATATATTGAAACAAACTGGCGTGACATGAGGCCTGAAAGCCTGAAACGGGCTGAACCCGCTAAGATGTAATAAAAAAAAGCCTGCCGTTGATTCGGCAGGCTTTTTATGCGGAAATCAGCTGTTAAGCTGTGTGTGATCACAAAATTTATAAGGGTGGCCTTCTTCATTCGTGCACCATGACTGAGACAGAAAAGCCAAAAAGACCGCGGCCCACTGGTCTGCAAACTGGATTAAAATACCGCCGTCATGCCACGTTCCGTTATCCTTCTTCCAGCGTGTATCAATTGGATTTCCCTGATTCATATGAATATTATGCATGCCGTTTGTCGGTTTGAACCCGAAAATCTTATCAGCGTCCTGCTCCGGCCCGAATTTAGAGCCGTAAATATAGACGGTGGCTTTTTCTGTTTTTGCTTTTTGCATATACGTTTCAATAAAATCATTTAAGTCATTATCCGGACCGGTGACTTCATGCGGGAGCGGCACCATGTTCCGGGGATCAAACAATCCGCCGCGGACGTAATCCAGCGCCAGCTCACGGCTGGTTTCATCAATTGGGGTGTATCCATACGGTATGTTGGGCAGCAGGGTGATCGCGCTTGCGTCAAAATGATCGCGCGCCGCATACAGAACCTCTGATTCTTTTGAACTTGACATGACATTGATCGCACAGCGATAGTGCGTATCAGGCTCGCCTAGCACCTCGACTTGAAAATGCGGAGAATCATCATCTGTTTCCCTTCTCATATCTAACACAGTGCCTTTTAATACACCATAGTGCTGAACAGCCATATGAATCCTCCTTTTTCTTCCGGGATATGAATTGATATTCGAGATCGGAGGCCGTTTTTCCTTTTACGAGAAAGAAAAAAAGGACAGCCTGCTGATCAGGCCGTCCTCTTCATATCTATTAAGCTTTTGCAGCTGAACCTCGCATCGCTTTTTCAGCAGGCACATAGTCATAGCCTAAGTCTTTGGCTACCGCTTCATACGTGACGTGTCCGTTAGCCGTATTCAGGCCGGCTTTAAGCGCCGGGCTGTCTGCAATGGCTTTTGCCGCGCCTTTATTGGCGATTTCAAGCGCGTAAGGAACGGTCACATTCGTTAATGCGAGCGTAGATGTACGCGGTACGGCGCCAGGCATATTGGCGACAGCATAATGAACGACGCCGTGTTTTTCATAAGTCGGATTATCGTGTGTTGTAATATGATCAACGGTTTCCACAATGCCGCCCTGATCGATGGCAACATCAACAATGACGGAACCCGGTTTCATTTGTTTAACCATTTCTTCCGTAACGAGGGTCGGCGCTTTGGCTCCCGGGATGAGCACGGCACAGATCAGAAGATCCGCTTCCGCGACGGAGTCTGCAATATTTACAGGGTTTGAGATCAATGTTTTAATCTGATGCCCGAAAATATCATCAAGCTGACGCAGGCGGTCTGCGTTCAAGTCGATCATCGTCACATCGGCACCGAGTCCGACAGCCATTTTCGCGGCATTTGTTCCGACGCCGCCTCCTCCGATGATCGTGACTTTTCCGCGGGATACACCCGGTACGCCGGCTAATAAAATTCCTTTTCCGCCCTTTGGTTTTTCAAGGAACTGAGCTCCGATTTGAGCGGCCATTCTGCCGGCCACTTCAGACATCGGCGTAAGCAGCGGAAGTGAACGTCCGTCCGTTACCGTTTCGTACGCAATAGCTGTCACGCCTTTTTCTGTAAGCGCTTTAGCTAATTCCGGCTCTGCGGCTAAATGAAGGTAAGTGAATAAGATCAGGCCTTGACGGAAATACGCATACTCCTCAGCCAGCGGTTCTTTTACCTTCATGACCATTTCTGCATCCCAAACTTGCTTTCTGTCCTCCAGAATTTCCGCGCCTGCGGATACATAATCTTCATTTGTAAAGCCGCTTCCGAGTCCTGCTCCGGATTCCACAAGAACCCGATGGCCGTTTCCGATAAGCTGTGAAACGCCTCCAGGTGTTAATGACACTCGATTTTCATTGTTTTTGATTTCCTTTGGAACCCCGATAATCATGTCTGTTTCCCCCAATGTTTGTGTGATGCTTCAAGTGTAGCGCGATTGTTGCGAAAATTCTTTGTTTGAAACAGAAAATAAAAAAACACGGATTTGTGAAATTTCACGAATCCATACTGCGAAGCTTGATATCGAGGTAAATCGTAAACTTTTCATTCACATTTTTTAAGTCGATTTCTGCGATCTGGCTGATTCTTTTCAGCCTGTAATTCAATGTATTGACATGGATGTTAAGCGCTTTAGCGGCGGTGTTGACATTGCTGTCGGCATCGATAAAATGTTCGAGCGTTTTGACCATATCGGCCTGGTGCTCTCTGTCATACTGCTCAAGCTTTGACAGGGAATAGTTCATATAGCCGCTGTGCTTGCGTTTTTCATCCAAAACATCAAGGTACTGATAAATCCCCAGTTCAGAAAAGCTGAAAAGGTGTTTGGTTTCTCTCACAAACCGTTCTTTCGCTTTCAATACGGAGAGCGCTTCCTGATAGGAGCGGTAAACGTAAGAAATCGATTCGTAAATACCGCCGAAAGCAATCGACGCATCCTCAATTTTATATCGTTCTTTCAGCTGTTTTTGAACATAGAGGGCGAACTGCTTTAAATCTTTAAAAGGCTGATCGGATTTCGGCGCGGCTAATAAGATTAATTCATTTGAATCGACAGTCGCCAGCATGACATGAATCTGCTGTGTCGTTTCCTGCAAATATTGCAGCTGCTGTTCCGTCTTTTCAGTCAGCTCATCATGTAAACGGATGATCATGACGCTGAACACGGACGGCAGCGCCATTCCGAGCTTATGAAACCCTTCGGCCATCTCGGCTTCCTGATAAATATGGCCGGTCAGCATTTTCCAAAAAAACTCCTGGCCCCGCTCTTCGATTTTTGTTTTGCGGATCTGCAGGTGCAAAAGCTTGTTCCGCACCGCTTTGGCGGCCAGCTGAAGCGTCTTCAGGTCCTCGTCATTGAGCTTTTTTTTGATCTCAAGCGCCCATATAAATCCGAGAACCTGGCTGTTTTTCCAAATGGAAATCGCCACGCGGTTGCTCAGGCCCACCTCGTCGATTTCTTTCACTTTGATCGGCTGGTCTGTTTTTAAAAGCGCCGGAATGGTTCCGTCTTTCCACAGTTTGTTGATGACTTTTTCAGGCACCCTCCGTCCGATAATCGTCGACGTCCGGGCCGGATCTGTACAATCGCTGTGCGTGCTGTATGCAAGCAGTTTATGATTCACGTCTTCTATTGTAATAGGGCATTGAAGAACTTCACTGATATGGTCGGCAACATCTTCAAGCCTGTCGAAACTGTACTTAAATGGATCTTTTGGATTGGTCATCTGTATCCCTACTTTTTCATAGCTTCATATCTTGATCTTACCATCTTGCTTTTCAGACTGAAAGGCATCTTTGAACGGAAATAAAATAGGAAAATAAGATCATTTGACAAAATCAAAAAGAATAAGAAAATCATACTATTGTATTTACAAAATGTGTAAATTCGACGAAAAATCCAGTATATCATAAGACTCATTTTGTAAAATTAAAACAGATTTGTTTGACTGTGCCGAATTGTTGTTTTTATAATAATGACGTTCAAAAAATAAGTGAATTAGCCCATATTTAGGCTGATGACACAGGAGGGTATAAGGAATATGTCTGGATTAATTCGTGTCACACCCGAAGAGCTAAGAGCGATGGCTAAGCAATATGGCGTTGAAAGTCAGGAAGTCATGAATCAGGTTGACCGCCTGAACCGCATGATTTCTGATTTGAAAGGCATGTGGGACGGTGCTTCAAGTGAAGCATTTGCGGATCAATATGAGCAGCTGAAACCTTCATTTATTAAAATGTCTGAATTGCTGCAAGATGTGAATCATCAGCTCGAACAAACGGCAAATACGCTTGAGTCTACTGACCAAGATATCGCTAACCAAATTCGCGGATAATAAGATGAATGAAGAAACGGAGCGCCTGATTCAATCAAGAAGACGGCGCTCTTTCTATGTAAGGGTGATATGAAAATGTATATCGATATTACAATAGATTTAACACAATATAACGGCAGCGTCTTCGATCTCAGATTGTCAGATTACCATTCTGTGAAAAAAGTCATCGATATTGCCCGGCAGGCTCAGCACGTATCCGTTCCGCCGCGTGAAGGCTATTGGATCAGAGTGGTCAATAAAGAAACGGTTTTTTCCGGGGAACAAAAACTATCTGACTGCGGCATTACGAACGGAGACCGTCTTGAAATTTTATGAGAGGAAATGGTGGAATGACAGATCATAACAGATCTTATTTAGAAACTGAATTAGACGCCGTCCGGGCAGAAACCGAATCAGGCTTCACCTTCACCTTTCAGCGGGAAAAAGTCAAGCTTCTTGACGGGCTGGAAGCAAACGTGATTAAAGATGCTGATCCTTTTTTTCAAAAAGAGGTTTCGGTTTCAGAAGACGAAGTAACCATAACAATCAGACCCCCTTCTTCTTATCAGGCTTTCCGCTATATAAAAGGAAAAGATAAAAAAAGCAGATGGCAATTTGCCTACCGTCTCGTGCAAGCTGTGAAACAGCACAAGCTGAAACGCCTTAATCTGATTGCTGCGCCGGAAAATATCGTATTTGATAAAGCGCTGACGCCTTACTTTCTTCATTACGGCGTAAAGGAGAGTCTCCCGCCTTATGAAGAAGATAGACAAAGGGTGTGGAAAGAGCTCAAAGCCTGTGCGGCGCTTGCAGCTGACGGGGCGTACACCTTCGAAGAATATCTGAAGTATAAGGAGACGCTTCAATTCTCTCCTGAGGTGAAAAGCGTGTTAGAGGCTGAGACGTTTGAAGAACTGGAAGAAACAATTCAAACCACAATTGATTCCCTCGAAGCGAGGGACAAGACATACATAAAACTGCCGAAAAAGAAATGGAAAATCCAAAGATACACCGGTCTGGCGCTTGCAGTTCTCCTTGTGCCGGCGCTTCTGTATTCCTTGTACGTGTTGTTTTTCGCCCAGCCGAAGCAAGAGGCAATCACGGAAAGCAACCGCTATTTTCTCAATCAGCAGTACAGCAAAGTCATTGACACACTCGCTAAATACGATGCGGAAAGTCTCCCTGAATCTGTGCAGTACGAGCTTGCTTCCTCTTATGTGGCGGTTGAAAATCTGAGCGAAGAACAGCGGAAAAACATTGGGAATCTGGTCACGCTGCAATCAGATCCGAAGCACTTCCTTTATTGGATCGATATCGGCAGAGGGGAAAATGAAGAAGCCATCAATATCGGCCGCAATCTTGAGTACAACCCGTATATCTGGCTCGGGCTTACAAAATATAAACAGCAATTATTAGCGGACGACAGTATGAAAGACGATGAAAAGCAGAAAGAACTGGACGCCGTGGAAAGCGAGCTGGCGAAGGCGAAAAAAGAGCAGGAAGAGCAGAACAAAGAAGCGGAGGAAAACCGTGACACCGCCGAAGCTTCCGCCGGCCAGGATGAAGGCGGCAAACAGGACAAAGCGAAGGATAACAAAGAGAACGACAAGAAAGATGAGAAAAAAGATGAAAAAAAATAACAGCACACATCAAATGGCCGTAAGTAACGATCAGGCTGTCAGGAGGTTCGCCATATGAGTCTGTTATGGGTCTTTTACCGAGAGCACGTACAAAAGATTCAGCTGTCTGAACTCCCGCCGTCTCAGCCGATAACGATCGGCCCGGATATAAAGGATACGATCACGGTCGGCACACTGCCTTTACGGCAAACCGCCGCCACCCTTTATCGTAAAGAAACAGACCGTTATGATGTTTTCCTGGGAAATAACTGTGCCGGCGAATTGACAATAGGAAATGAAATGCCTTGCAGAATGGAAGAAGAGACGATGCGGCTTCTTCTCACTCCTGATCAGGAAGAATCCTCCGTTTATTTTGTCGGCAGAAAGGACGAGATCGTTTTCTCATCAGAAACAGAGGAAGCGGATATATACAAAGAGCCGTCGTCCGCTCAAAAAGGCGCTTTTTATCTCCGAAAAGCGGGAGGAAGCTGGTCTGTCATTCCTGATGGCCAGGAAGTTTATGTAAACGGAGAGCTCACAAAAGTCCCTGAAAGGCTTCGGATGGGAGATGAGCTGCTGTGGAATTTTCTGCGTCTGAGGCTGGCGGAGGACGACCTTTTAGAAGTCGTTCATCACGAGGAGTTTCAAACCGGCTTAATCAAAACGGTAAAGCCGAGCACCGAAATGAAAAAGAAATACCCGCAATATCGAAGAACGCCGCGGATGGTCTATGATCTTCCCGAAGACCGCGTTTCATTCAGCTTTCCCTCACAGGAAAGCGAGCAGAATAACAGGGGGCTCTGGCTCGTCATTCTGCCTCCTGTGGTCATGCTGATTGTAATGGGGGTTGTCGCCATTATACAGCCGAGGGGCATTTTCATTCTCGTTTCTTTAGCGATGTTTATGATGACTCTCATTACGTCCACCGTGCAATATTTCCGAGAAAAAAACCAGCGGAAAAAACGGGAGGAGAAGCGTGAGCGTGTGTACAAGCAGTATTTAGAGAGTAAACGGAAAGAACTTCAGACGCTGTCGGAAAAACAATTGCAAGTGCTGACGCACCATTTTCCCACGTTTGAAAAAATGAAATATTTAACCTCTGAAATCAGCGGCCGCATTTGGGAGAAATCGCTGGAAAGCAGGGATTTTCTGATGCTCCGGCTCGGAACGGGCACTGTCCCGGCAAGCTACGAGATCTCGATGAGCGGAGGGGACCTGGCGAACCGTGATGTGGATGACTTAATGGAACAGTCGCAGCACATGCAGCGTGTATATAAAGATATCCGCCATGCACCCGTGACCGTTGATTTACAAGAAGGGCCGATGGGGCTTGTCGGGAAACCCCAGATCGTCAAAAATGAAATTCACCAGCTGATCGGCCAGCTCGCTTTCTTCAACAGCTACCATGACCTGCGGTTTGTCTTTATCTTTCATGAAGATGAATATAAGGAATGGGAATGGATGAAGTGGCTGCCGCAATTTCAGCTGCCTCATATGTATGCGAAAGGGTTTATTTACAATGAACAGACCCGTGATCAATTGTTATCTTCCATTTACGAGCTGCTGCGGGAGCGGGATTTGGAAGAAGATAAAGAGAAAAAGATCTTCCAGCCGCATTTTGTCTTTGTCATCACGAATCAGCAGCTGATCGCAGAGCACGTCATTTTAGAATATATCGAAGGCCGGCATGAGCATCTCGGCATCTCAGCGATCATCGCCGCGGAAACGAAGGAAAGCCTGGCAGAAAACATTCACACCCTCGTCCGCTACATTAATGAAGATGAAGGAGACATCCTCATTCAGAAGAAAAAAGCGGTCCAGATCCCGTTTAGGCTGGACAGGCATGAACGGACAAACAACGAGCGGTTTTCCCGAACGCTTCGGACATTGCACCATCAGGTCGGGATGACGAATTCCATTCCCGAAACGG
Organism: Bacillus amyloliquefaciens DSM 7 = ATCC 23350; assembly: GCF_000196735.1. GTDB lineage: Bacteria > Bacillota > Bacilli > Bacillales > Bacillaceae > Bacillus > Bacillus amyloliquefaciens. The sequence goes on along the minus strand of NC_014551.1, from coordinate 3,045,972 downwards.
TCTCATTTTTGGAGCTGTTTCATGCGAAGGAAGTAAAAGAAATCGGCATCAGGCAGAAGTGGGAGACAAGTGAGTCGGCAAAATCACTGGCTGTTCCGATCGGCTACAAAGGTAAAGACGATATCGTGTATTTAAACCTGCATGAGAAAGCCCACGGGCCGCACGGATTGCTGGCGGGAACGACCGGCTCCGGGAAAAGTGAATTTCTGCAAACGTTTATCCTGTCATTGGCCGTTCATTTTCACCCTCATGAAGCGGCGTTTTTGCTGATTGACTATAAGGGCGGGGGAATGGCGCAGCCGTTTCGCAAAATGCCGCACCTTCTCGGAACCATTACGAATATCGAAGGAAGCAAAAACTTCAGTATCAGGGCGCTTGCCTCTATAAAAAGCGAGCTGAAAAAACGGCAGCGGCTGTTTGATCAATATCGCGTCAATCACATTAATGACTATACAAAGCTGTATAAACAGGGGGAAACGGATATTCCGATGCCGCACCTGTTTTTGATTTCAGATGAATTTGCCGAGCTCAAAAGCGAAGAGCCTGACTTTATCAGGGAGCTTGTCAGCGCGGCACGCATCGGGCGGAGCCTTGGTGTGCATTTAATCCTTGCCACGCAAAAACCGGGAGGCATCATTGACGACCAGATATGGAGCAACTCACGCTTTAAGGTCGCGCTGAAAGTCCAGGATGCAAGTGACAGTAAAGAAATTCTGAAAAACAGTGATGCGGCGAATATTACAGTCACCGGACGCGGCTATTTGCAAGTCGGAAATAATGAAGTGTATGAGCAGTTCCAGTCTGCCTGGAGCGGCGCCCCTTACATGGAAGATGTATACGGCACCGAGGATGACATTGCCATCGTTACCGATACCGGCTTAATTCCGCTGTCTGAAGTGGATGCGGACGACTTGGCGAAAAAAGACGCCCCGGCAGAAATAGAAGCCGTAGTCGAAGAAATCGAGCGGATTCAAAAAGAAATGGGCATTGAAAAGCTGCCGAGCCCATGGCTTCCGCCGCTTGCCGAACGTATTCCGCGCACGCTTTATCCCGCAAAGGAAAAAGACCGCTTCTTCATCGCCTGCGTGGATGAGCCTGATCAGCAAAGACAGGCGCCTCTCGCTTATACGATGATGGATGACGGCAACATCGGCATTTTCGGCTCATCCGGATACGGCAAGTCAGTGGCTGCCATCACTCTCCTGATGAACTTCGCGGAAGGGTACACGCCAAAAGAGCTTCATATGTACATCTTTGATTTCGGAAACGGCACGCTTCTGCCATTGGCAAAGCTTCCGCACACCGCAGACTATTTCTTAATGGATCAAATGAGAAAGATCGAAAAATTCATGATCCGCATCAAGGAGGAAATCGAGCGGCGGAAACGGCTGTTCAGAGAAAAAGAAGTCAGCCATATCAAAATGTACAATTCGCTCAGCGAAGAAGAGCTGCCGTTTATATTTATCACAATTGATAATTTCGACATCGTCAAAGACGAAATGCATGAATTGGAAACGGAATTTATCCAGATTTCACGCGACGGGCAAAGCTTAGGCATTTACTTCCTGCTGACCGCAACGAGGGTAAACGCCGTCCGTCAGTCATTGTTAAATAATATAAAAACGAAAATCGTCCATTATTTAATGGATCAGTCAGAAGGTTATTCCATTTACGGGCGCCCGCCGTTCAGTCTTGAACCGATTCCGGGCCGCGTCATGATTCAAAAAGAAGAACTGCATTTCGCGCAAATGTTTCTTCCGGCTGAAGCGGAAAATGACCTCGAGATGTTCCAAGCGCTGAAAGCCGATGTCAAAGCTTTAGCTGAGCGCCATTCCGGAACAGCCGGTCCACACCCGATTCCGATGCTCCCGGACATGCTGACGGCCGGCGAATTTTCGCTCCGTCTCGGCCCGGACCAAGAACCGTTCCGCATTCCTGTCGGGCTTCATGAGGAAAAGGTCAGCCCGGTATACTTTGATCTGGGCAAATATAAGCATTGCCTCATCTTAGGCCAGACACAGACGGGAAAAACAAACATCCTGAAAGTCATGCTGAATCACCTGCTGCGTGAAAGCACGGAACGGATCGGACTGTTTGACTCGATTGACCGCGGATTGTCGCAGTATGCGCAGGAAACAAAGGTCAGCTATCTGGACACAAAAGAAGACATACAGAAGTGGATTGAAGCGGCTGAAGCCATTTTCACGGAGCGGGAAGCTCAGTATGCACAGGCCGTCAAAAATGGCGATGTGCACAAACTCAATTTCTCTCCGATCGTGTTAATGGCCGACGGCATTACAAGATTCCAGCAGACAATCGACACCGCCATTCAGGACAAGCTGGCGATGTTTATGAAATCTTACGCGCATGTAGGCTTCAGTTTTATCCCGGCGGGCAATCACAGCGAATTTTCAAAAGGCTATGATTCCTTAACGACGGAAATGAAACAGATCCGCCACGCGATGCTGCTTGTGAAAAAATCTGAACAAAATGTCATTCCGCTGCCTTACCAGAGACAGGAACCGGACATTCAGCCGGGCTTCGGCTATTTGGTTGAAAACGGCAAGGAGCAAAAAATCCAAATACCTTTATGTTCAGCGGAAAGGGAGGCCGTCAGATGACTGAACAACGAAAAAGCCTGATCAAATTAGTAGCCGCGATCGTCATTATTCTGCTGCTGCCGGTGCTGTTTTTCCGGTTTATCGGCGATGACCCGGGAAAACAAAAAATCAATGCCACCCGCCAAATCGCAGTCGTGAATGAAGACATGGGCTTACATGATGAAACAGATGAAAATGAGGATAGGGAATCGGTCCATTTCGGCAAAGAAGTAGCGGCGGCTCTCGGCGACCGTCCGGATTATTCCTGGACGGTCGTCAACAGGAGCGCGGCTGAAAACGGCCTGGCGGATAAGAAGTATGACGCAGTCGTTTACATTCCATCCGATTTTTCAAAAGACATTTTAAGCTATGACAAGGAGCGTCCGCAAAAAGCTACGCTGACATTCAATATTCAAAGCAACCTGAACGCCGTCAACAAAGAAAAAGTGCAGCGTGAGCTTGAAGACGCCCAAAAATCAATGAATAAAAAAATGTCGGCATTGTATTGGAATTTCGTCTCACAAAAAGTGAACAATGTCAGAGGCGATTTTGACAAGATCGTCAATAAAGAATCAGAATTTCAAAATGTCATGTACAACTTTTACAAGCCGAGCTCCAATGACTTGGCAGGTGAGATCAAACGGCAAAAAGACCTGATTGACGAACTGAAAAAATCAATGAACGAAGCGCAGGGCGCAGCAAAAGAAAAATTGACCTCGGCAGATGAAGCCAAAAACACGCTCAAAGACTTTGCCGATACAGTTGAGCGCTATAAACAATATCAGGAAAATCAGAAAAAACTGCTGCTGGCCGCGCAGGAACAAAATCAAAAGCAAATCACAACCGGACTGAACGCTATTAAAGCGCAGCAGGCCGCCAACCAGTTCAGCACCATGATGAGCGGGCTGTCTTCAGGCATAAACCGGGCGCAGACACAGCTTGACCAGACAGGATCGGCACTGGCAGCCGCCCAAAAGGTGAGAGAAGCGCAGGTCCCTGAGCAGGAACAAGGGATGGCAAATATTCAATCCAATTTACTTGACAATTATTTGACTCAATATAAAGCCCAAGCAAGATTTGAAACACTGAACAGCATTCAAGCCCTTATGAAAAGGGATCGCCAGAACTTAACCGTTCCGGAAAAAGACCCGGGGGATGACGGCTCGGATGAACCGAAAGAAGAAGAAAAACCGGAAGAAGAAAAACCCGGTGATCTGAAAATTGACCTTGACGATCAGCGTAACGAATTAAAACGCATCTCCGCTGAGATCAATTCTATTTCTGACGGTTTAAAAGAACCGGAAAAAGAAAATCCAGACCCTGAAAACCCGGGCCATGGGGATAATGGTGAAAACTCCGGCGGTACCGAACCGAATGACGGGACGGCTCCCGGAGAAGACGGAAAAACGGATGACGGCACAAAAGAACAGCAGTCTCCTTCCGATAACACAGGCGATCAGCAGACAAAAACAGCCGCAACCGCTAAAAACGTCACTCCGCTTGCTGATGACCCCGCGGACGATCCGAACGGCTCTGAAGGAGACGGCGGCACAGAAGTATCTAAGGCAAAAGAAAGGCTGAACCAAGCCGCAGAGCGCATTCAGCAAATTGAAAAAGAGCTTGAAGAGAAACAGCAGACACATAATGAAGAACTGAAAAAACGTCTCGATGCTCTTGATGAAGAAATCCAAGGCCTTAAAGACCAGATTGCCAAAGTTGAAAAACGTGCGGACAAATTACAAAAAAAGCTGGAACAATCAGAAGAAACGAGAAAACAAGACTTCAATACCGTTTACAGAATGATTTTAAAAACAGAACAGAACATTTTGAACTACCCGTCATTGGACGGCGGCCGCAAATCTGCTCTTGAACAGATATTTGCCGCTGACATCAATACAAAAGTGATATCCGATTTAATGAGTTACTATAATGATTTATCTTTGTATGAGGCAACACTTTATCATTCTCTCGACGCAGGCTCGCTGCCTGATGTGAAAAACAGGGTGCTGAAAGCCCAGCAAGGCGAAGTCCAAACCGTTCTCGCCATCAAACCGATTGAAACGGCAAGCTGGGAAAACCTGAAAAACAATAAGATGCAGACAGATGAAGACATCAGCAATTTCATTAAAGGCATGACCGAATTCTCGGATAACTACAGCTCATATATCAGAGATGAACAAGCCGGAGTGCTCGATGAGCTCGCCAGCATCGCAGACAGCGCGGCTAAAGCATCTGATCAGCTTGCTGAAGGCGCTGTGCAGGAAGCGGCAACGTTCAGCGGAGACGGATTAACCGGAACGATGGCGCTCGGCGCTCAGGATACCGTCGGCCGCGAAGTGCTGCAAATGTCTGACACGATGGGCCATCTGTCAGAACGCCAGTCCGGCATCATCAGCTATACCGACAATATGCAGCAAAGCGTAAATGACGTACAGCAGAAAGCGGACACCCTGAACAGCAATTGGGGCAAAAACGTCGATTCCACAAAATTGATCAGAAATGACGTGTACGGCATTTTAGGGAACGCGCTCGTTGACGGACAGGAAAACGGATACGTTTACGATTATCTCGCCAACCCGCTTAAAATCAGCGGAGAGGTGCCGGAAGACCGGGTTCAGAATGTTCCGCCGGTCGTCATTTTGGTGATCGTTTTGATCAGCAGTCTTCTGATCGGCTATTTCAGCTCGTATTATCAGCAGGCGCCGCTTCTCGTCAAAGGCGCGCTCTTTGGGATTTTAAACATTATGGTCGGACTGATGATCAGTCTGTTCGGTCTGAATATCTACTCGCTTCCGGACGATCAGACGATTAAATGGTCAATCTTTACGATTCTCTTGCTCGCGGCGAGTTCGGCTTTTATCCGGGCAGCCTTTGTCTTTGGCTCGATCACCGGATGGATCGCTTCGTCAGCGCTCATTCTCTTTTATGTGGCGCCTTTGATCGACTTGATTATGCCGAACTTTACCTTTGACAGCCCGGTTTCGAAAGTCTATATCGATATCCAATACGGTACGGGCCATCTGTTTGCGATGGGAATAACGGTTCTTGTGATTATTACGCTGATTGCGGCGGTGCTTCCGCTCATTATTCGGCTGTTTGCGGAAAAAACGGAGGAAAGTGATCAGTCTTATGAGGCGTAACACATTCATGGAAAAAGGGATCTTGCTGTTTGCTCTCTCCTTTTTCCTTTTCCTTCCTCAAGCCGCAGCCGCGAATGAGGACAATACTGATGTCAAGCCGAATGAATATGAAAAGAAAGACATTGAAATTCGTACGGATTACCTGCACGACGACGCCTACTCCGAAGAAAAAACGGCGCTTCCGAAAGAGCAGAAGGACATTACGTTTGATCAACCGGCCGAAAGCCCGGATGAAAAACTGATATCAAATTTGTTTACATCGTCAGACACTGAGCCGAATACGATCAAAGCGCAATCGAAAAAACTGGGGATCACTTTTGCCGAGCCGGCGGTGCGCCATACCTCGGCAGATATGGAAGCGGATGAGAAAAAGACTTCTTTTCTTTTGCCTGTCATTTATGCCGTCCTGATCCTCTTCGGCATTGCGGCGATGATTTATCTGATTCCGAAAGTCACGGCGCAGGAAAAGGCAAAGCGGTAAACAGATCGCTTGTGTTTGCGGGAAGACAGTCCGTAAAATAAGAAAAAAAAGGAGGAGTGTCATGCAGTTTTTTCTGATAACAGGCGCATCAAAAGGATTGGGGCGGGCGCTTGCGGAACAGGCGCTTCAAGAAGGAGCCGAAGTCGCCGCGCTTTCAAGAACGATAAGCGGAGAAAAGCGCGAGGGACTGACAGAATACAGTGTTGATTTAACCGATCTGTCAGACACCGAGCGGCAGATGAAGGCGATTCTTGATCAAGCTGATGAGAAGCGGTATTCCGCCGTCACACTGATCAATAATGCCGGAATGGTAGAACCGATCAAGCGGGCGAAAGAAGCTTCCGCAGAAGAATTGAACCGCCATTACACCCTTAATCTGACGGCGCCTGTTTTGCTCAGCCAAATGTTCACGAAGCGTTTCGAAGCGTTCACCGGCAGCAAAACCATTGTCAACATCACATCGGGCGCGGCGAAAAATCCTTATAAAGGCTGGAGCGCGTATTGCAGCTCAAAAGCTGGGCTTGATATGTTTACGAGAACATTCGGGTTTGAACAGGAAGATGAAGAGCTGCCGGTCCGCATGTTGTCATTCTCACCGGGAGTGATGGATACAGACATGCAGGCCGTCATTCGTTCTTCATCCAAAGAAGATTTTCACGACATCGATCGGTTCCGCAATCTGAAAGAAACGAACAGCCTCAGAAGTCCGGAATACATCGCTGGTGTCATCCGCTCACTGATCGCAGGAGAGCCGGAAAACGGACGGATATACGATATCAAAGAGTTTTTGTAGAGCAGCTTCCGCGCTGCTCTTTTTTATTTGTACAATCACTTCGCGGCCCGGCGGCATATTATGACTGAAACGCAATATAAGGGGTATAATAATGTATCGGATGAATTGAGTTTCTTCTCGATTTATGTTAGGATTCTAAAAATATAAATAAGGAGGGGTTTCCATGAGAAATGTAACGTTAATGGATGTCTTCACCCATCCAATCGCACAAAAGTATTTACAGCGTTCCGGCGTCGCCCATGCGGTTGCCTGCGCGTTTCATGCATACCGTCTTGCCGTAAAAGCAGGTGTCAGCCCGGATCTTGCGGCGAAAGCGGCTTTACTGCATGACATCGGCCATTACGAATGGTACACAGACGGCAAATGGGATTATGAAAAGTACAGAAGAAACGATATCCATGCCATTAAAGGCGCTGAACGGGCGCATAAGCTGCTCATCCGGCTCGGTGAAGAACCGAAAGCGGCGAAAGAGATTGCGCTGGCGATTCTGCTTCACACCGATTCCTATCTGCCTGAAGGCGAACTGGACAAGAATACGCTCCAGCAAATTGTGAAACAAGCGGATGAACTCGATGAAGAACCCGGCGGACATCACCATTACCGCCAAATGGATCATACGGCCGCGCTCAAACAAATCCAAAAGCTTGATCAGTTAATTGACCAAGCCCAATATCCCATAAGAAGCTCAGTCTAGGCCACTCATGCGGCCTTTTCCGCTTACATAACTCCGCATACTCACTAACCCTTTTCCCCTCCGATAGACGTACTGTGTCAAAGCCTTTGTCCGCTGCATATGCTGAAGGAAAACATAGTAAAGGGGATCAGCGAAAATGGCCCATCAAGGAAGCCCGCAAATCGTCTCGTTAGTAGATCCTTACGTTTATCAGACCATCCATAAGCTTATCGGCTCAAGGTTTATCATTCAAACCGTCAGACGCATTGTCAGGGGACGGCTGATTGATGCCACTCCAGATCATATCGCCATTGAAGAAACGCATGACCGCGTATTTTATATCAGAAACCGCCATGTGGTTTCTGTCATGCCTGATTATACCGAACGTGTGTAACAGCCCGATAAGGCGCAAACCGGAGGCCGTCCTTACAAAACCCCGGTGCGTCTTCTTTTTTGAGATACATAGATGCACGGCGGCTTTTTTTGGTACAATCACAGTACAAGTTCACATAACAATAGGAGGAAACCGCTTGTTGAAATCAAAGGTCCATTTTTGGACGCTGCAAATTTTGCTCGTTTTGCTCATAATTTACGTATCAACGAAAGTCTCGTTTATTTTTCAGCCGTTTTTCGGTTTTATCAGCACTCTGTTTTTTCCGATTCTGATCTCGGGCATTTTGTTTTTCATTTTTAATCCGATCGTGCGCCTGCTTGAGAAAAAAATCCCCCGGACATTGGCGATCCTGCTCATTTATCTCGTTTTCATCGGCCTGATAGCCTTTATGTTCACCGCAATCGGACCGATTGTGGCTTCCCAGGTCACGGGGCTGTTTAACAATTTCCCTGATTACATTAATCAGATTCAAAGCTTGACGACACAATTATCCCATTCCAAATGGTTTACGTGGATGATGACGCAGGATTATGTGTCGATAGAAAAAATTCAGCAGTCTCTGACGGGATTTTTACAAAGTCTTCCGCAAAATATTACCGCAAGCCTGTCCGCCGTGTTCGGCGTCGTTACGAATATAACGCTTGTCGTGATCACCGTTCCGTTCATCTTGTTTTATATGCTGAAGGACGGCCGGCGTTTTCCGCTCTTGGCGGTCAAAATCCTGCCTTCTTCCTACCGGGCGGAAGGTCGGAAAATATTCAATGACTTATATGTCACATTGGCCGCATATTTCCAAGGCCAGCTGCTGATCTGTCTCTTTGTCGGGACGGCATGCTTTATCGGATATTGGATTATCGGCCTGCCTTACGCGTTAATTCTCGGGATGGTGATTGCCGTCACCAATATCATTCCGTACCTCGGACCGTTTCTCGGGGCTGCGCCGGCGGTAATTATCGCGTTTATGGATTCTCCGGCTAAGGCGCTGTTTGCCGTTATTGTTGTCGTTGTCGTCCAGCAGCTTGACGGAAACCTGCTTTCTCCGCTTGTTATCGGGAAACGGCTCAATACCCACCCGCTCACCATTATTCTTCTGCTTGTCGGAGCGGGCAGTTTCGGCGGCATTCTCGCAATGATTCTGGCTGTGCCGGTTTACGCGGTCTTAAAAGCATTCGTCTTAAATATCGTCCGCCTTATCAAACTTCGTCAGCGGTCAAAACACGAAGACAACCGCAAGCCGAAATAAAAACGGGCACAACTCCGCACGCGCCGCATAAAATGCTGTAAAGAAAAGCGGAGGTGTGGGTATGCCTGCAATTGTGGGACCGATTTATATTATGAGCTTAGCCGGAGACGCTGCGGCGAGCTTCGGTGACGTGTTTGCCATTTCTCCCAAAGCCGTTGACCACTCAGGCGCGGGGGCAGGGGCGTTTCATTCCGGAGATTTTGTCAAAGTCACTAATAAATTCAGCAAAACGCTCTTTGAAGATATCGATCTGTTTGACGAACCTGATTGGTTTAACGCGTGACAGCCTCCCTTTAGGAGGCTGTCGCTTTTTTGTAGTATAATAGAATCAGTCTTTATAAAAGGGGAATTTTTATGAAAATCAGAAAAGCGAATATTACCGTGCAGTCCGGAATGATCGGCGATGTGTATCTGCATGAAAATAAAAAAGAACAGCATACCCTCGTAGCCGTTCCGGAACTTGAGTGGAGCACGATTATTTCCTATGAGGAAGAGAAAAAGGCGCTGGCGCAGCGGCTTTTACAATCATTCAGCAAACTGATTGATGAAGAGCCTGCCGGAGAGCTCGCCGGCAAGATCTCCCATTGGGTCGCTGAAATGTAACGAAACGGTTTACCGCGTCCATGCCGGGGCGATAATTGTAAAACAAGCTGAGGAGGGACAGGCCGATGAGCGACAAAACAGTTGACCTTTATTTACAGCAGGGTATGTATGGCCCTCTGCAGACGAAACCGGATGAACGCCATTTATTTTTAGGCTCGCTGCGTGAAAGAGTCATCATTGCCCTGACGAAGGGGCAGGTGCTGCAAAAGAAGCCGTATGAAGAAGTGAAACAGGCGCTGAAAAACCGAAAAGACGCGGTGCTGTATATAAACGGAAGGCTGCCGTATCATGCTTATTCACCATATATGAAGCTTGCCGCACTGGACGGTGTCCGAAGCTCAGTGATCTCGGACCTTCAATTTGAAACGCCGCTCGGCCTGGTTTTTGCCGCCGATCATGCTGTGAACCTGGACGGCATTTATGTTCAGGATGACATTTTTCAGCGTTCACTCCTGAAATAAATGTCATTTTACAATGCCAATTCACTTACAGGTGGAGATAGGATATAATGGTTTTCATATGAATGGCGGGGAGGCCGGCTATGAAAAAAGCATTTATATGCATTGATTATACGAATGATTTTGCAGCAGAGAACGGAGCATTGACGTGCGGAGAACCCGCAAGGCAAATTGAAGATACGATTGTCAGTTTGACGCAAGCTTTTATAGAAAACGGTGATTACGTTGTTTTTGCGGTGGATTCACATGATGCAGACGATGACTTTCATCCCGAAATACGCCTGTTTCCTCCGCATAATATCAACGGCACGGAGGGCAAGGAGCTGTACGGAAAGCTTTCGCCTCTTTATGAGAAACATAAAAACGCAAAAAACGTAAGCTATATGGAAAAAACGAGATATTCTGCTTTTGCGGGAACGGATTTAGAGCTGAAACTGCGGGAACGGCAGATCACTGAACTGCATCTTGCGGGCCTGTGCACCGACATCTGTGTTCTTCACACGGCGGTTGACGCCTACAACAAGGGCTTTCAGATCGTCATTCATCAAAACGCTGTGGCAAGCTTTAATCCTGAAGGGCATGAATGGGCCCTGTCCCATTTTAAGAACAGCATCGGAGCGCAAGTGGCAGAGTAAGGAAGGGGAAAATAATTTTGGTGGAGCATGGTTTTAAAGACGACAGTTTGTCTTTACATACAGATCTTTATCAAATTAATATGGCCGAAACGTACTGGAGAGACGGCATTCATGAGAAAAAAGCGATCTTTGAGCTTTTTTTCAGAAAGCTTCCCTTTGAAAACGGCTATGCGGTATTTGCGGGCTTAGAAAAAGCAATCGATTACTTGGAGAACTTCAAATTTACCGACAGCGATCTGAATTATTTAAAAACGGAATTGCACTATGATGATGATTTCATTGAGTATTTACGGGATCTTTCTTTTACCGGGTCTCTTTACAGCATGAAAGAAGGAGAGCTCGTTTTTAACAACGAACCGATTATGCGGGTCGAAGCGCCCCTCATTGAAGCGCAGCTGATTGAGACGGCTCTGCTTAACATTGTGAATTACCAAACATTAATCGCGACAAAAGCAGCCCGCATTAAAGGCGTTGTCGGTGATGAGGACGCCCTTGAATTCGGCACGCGGCGCGCCCATGAAATGGATGCGGCTATGTGGGGAGCGAGAGCGGCCCTGATCGGCGGCTTCAGCGCGACGAGTAATGTAAGAGCCGGAAAGCGCTTTAATATCCCGGTATCCGGCACGCACGCCCATGCGCTCGTGCAAGCGTACCGTGATGAATATACGGCTTTTAAGAAATATGCGGAGACGCACAGAGATTGCGTGTTTCTCGTAGATACGTACGATACGATCCGTTCAGGCATGCCGAATGCGATTAAAGTCGCGAAGGAATTCGGCGACCGGATCAACTTCATCGGCATCCGCCTGGACAGCGGGGACTTGGCGTACCTGTCAAAAAAAGCGCGTGAAATGCTTGATGAAGCGGGTTTCAAAGACGCAAAGGTTATCGCTTCAAGCGACCTTGATGAGCATACGATCTTAAATCTGAAATCGCAGGGAGCGAAAATCGATACGTGGGGAATCGGCACAAAACTGATTACCGCATACGATCAGCCGGCCCTCGGCGCGGTTTACAAGCTTGTGGCCATTGAAGAGGACGGCAAACTGACCGATACTATCAAAATTTCGTCAAACCCTGAAAAAGTGACAACGCCGGGAAGAAAGAAAGTATACCGGATTATCAACAAGCTGAATCATCACTCTGAAGGGGATTATATCGCTCTTTATGACGAGCGGGTAAACGACCAGAAACGCTTAAAAATGTTCCATCCCGTTCATACATTCGTCAGTAAATTCGTCACTGATTTCTATGCGAAAGACCTGCATGAGCCGATTTTTGAAAACGGCGTTTTATGTTATGATAATCCAGAAATTACCGATATCCAGCAATATGTCCAGGAAAACCTCAAACTTCTGTGGGAGGAATACAAACGGATCAGCAAGCCGGAAGAATATCCGGTCGATTTAAGTGAAGACTGCTGGAGCAACAAAATGCAGCGGATTCATGAGATCAAAAGCAAGCTGAAACGGGAGCTTGAATAGATGATAAAACGGCCTTTCCTTTCTCTGGAAAGGCTTTTTGTTTGTGATAATATTTTTCACATTTAGACAAATTTCGTCAAGTTATTTGATATACTTATGTTCGAAGGCCGCACCTAAGGGGGTAAATGAATGAAGGTGTTTGTTGCGAGACAGCCTATCTTCAACAGAAACGAACAGGTTGTTGCTTATGAACTTCTTTACCGGGAGAGTGAAGAGAACCGTTATTCGGCCGCGGACGGAGATAAAGCTACTACAGATCTCATTATAAACAGCTTTATCAACATCGGGATCGAAAAGCTGACAGAGGGGAAACGCTGCTTTGTGAATTTTACAGAAAGCCTGATGTTTTCAGATCTCCCTACCTCCTTTGATCCTGACCAGCTCATTATCGAAATTCTTGAAGACATACCGATCACTCCGGCACTGATCTCAAGATGCAGACAGCTGAAGAAATTAGGATATACATTAGCACTTGATGATTTTTACGCCATCAATCCGGCAAATGAAGAATTATTGGAACAGCTGATGAAATATATTGATATTTTAAAAATCGATTTCCTGCAATCTTCGCGTCTGGAACGCAAAAAAATCATTCAGACGTACAGCTGTAAAAATCTGATTTATTTAGCGGAGAAAGTGGAGACAAGAAAAGATTATAAACAGGCAGCCATAGACGGCTTTCACCTGTTTCAAGGATATTTTTTCAGTGAACCGCGTGTCATCAGCGGAAATGATCTGACGTTTCATTTTCATTCTTACTACCAGCTTTTAAACGAATTAAACCAAGACCAGCCCAATATAGAGCGCGTAACGGAATACATAGAGCGGGACGTTACATTATCGTATCAGATTCTGCGTTTTTTAAACGGATCGCAAACAAGGCTGAAAAAAAAGATAGACAGCATCCAGCAGGCCATCATGATGCTTGGGCTGAATGAGATTAAGCGTTTGATTTACATTCTTTCATTCAGAGATTTAACGGCGAAAAGCCACTCAAGCCAAAAAGAAATCATTAAGATTTCTTTAATCAGGGCCAAGCTGTGCGAACTGCTGGCGAAAAGAACCGGAAGACCGCAGCCTTCCTCTTACATGCTGATCGGCATGTTTTCACTCATCGATACGCTTCTCCAGAGAGAGCTTGAGGACATAGTCAAAGAACTGCCTTTAATTGATGAAGTCGGACAGGCGCTGCTCGGTTATGAAAACGATTATTACATGATGCTCGGGCTCGTCAAAGCCATTGAATGCAACAACTGGGACTGTGACGAGTGGGGAAAAGAACTGGACAAAGAAGAAGCATATGAATGTTACTTACAGGCGATCGAATGGTGCCGGCAGCTTATCGTGAATTGAGGCGCTTTAAGCCGACCACCTGAGGGCGATGATGAACCGGCTTTGCTCTCTGAACAGACTGACACGGATGCCGTCGGGATTAAATGTCACATCAAAATCATTTTTGATGCCGGTCTGCTTAATGAGCCGCTTGACCGCCGCGGCGTCAGATGATTGCGCTGCGGTGAGGATGCGGCGCGCAAGCTCTTTTGACGCCGACAGCCGCGCAAGGAGCAGGCGGGCGTCCTCCAGCATGCCCGCAGCCTCTTTTGCGGACGCTGTCAAAATATCTGCGTGAATCGTGGGAGCAGGCGCAGGATTGCGGTATGGCGCGGCGAAAACAGGACAGCATGGATACACATAAAGCATGCGGCGGCCTCCTTCTGAGATAACATTCGTTATACATGAGTATAGGCGGCGTGATAACGAGTTATGACATGCAAAAAGACCACAATGCGGGTGTTGCGGTCTTTTCGGTGTTTGTCGGTGGTTATGCGACGCTGTTCGCCCATTCTCTTTTGAAATTGCGACGTCAGGGACTATAGTCCTTAGCGGTTTGTCGGAAAACCGTTAAAAAACCAGCAGAACCACCAGATTGATCTGCTTCATCCCAAACGTCTGCCTTTATGGTAGTTATATAGTCCTGTTCGCCAAATGCTCTGTTCGGGACTATGGGATTACCGTGGTTTGCGGTGTCACGCAGATACTTTTACACATACTTTTCGGTGAAAAATCCCGCAAAAACGTTTACACTATTAGTAACAGATCAAATACCTAGGACTCGTTCACCATACACAATTCATTGATCTTTCAAAAAAAGGAGTGTGGAAACGGTGGAAAAGAAATTAGAAGAAGTAAAGCAATTATTATTCCGACTTGAAAATGATATCAGAGAAACAACCGACTCATTACGAAACATTAACAAAAGCATTGATCAGCTCGATAAATTCTCATATGCAATGAAAATTTCTTAAAAAGACTTGGAAACAAGTCTTTTTTTTGTGCATTTTTCACCCATTTCATGGATAAAGTATTATACGATTGTTAAAAAACGAAAAACCTGCTGTCTTTCATCACCTGCATTTAGTAAAATAGAATGGGAGGGTGAAGACAATTATTGAGCAAATGTGTTTAGATGCCGAAACGATTAAAGGGAAGATGAAGGAAATTGTTGGGGATAAAGTCGATAATCTACATTTAGAAGAGACTCTTTTGACCTTCATTAATGAAAAGAAGCACTTTTCATTCGGTGTCCTTGCTTTCCAGCATTATGTTGCTTTTAAGGGTACACATTCCTCGGAAATCACACTACTGGCCGCTGGAATTGAACTTTTAATTTTAGCTTTTGATATTTTTGACGATATTGAAGATGAAGATAACTTTAATAAGGCATGGATGCAAACTGACCATGCTATATCCCTGAATGCGGCTACTTCTCTGTATTCAATAAGCCTGCAAGCCATTTGTGAGCTTGAATCAAACATCGATTTTTCAAGACTTGCAATAAAATATGCCCTAAATGCAATGCAAGGTCAGCATAATGATCTAAGAAATTTCCCGGAGACTGAAGAAGAGTGTTTACATATGATAAAACAGAAATCAGGATCGTTAACTGCAATGTCAGCTGTTTTAGGGGCGATGCTTGCAAGTGGTGAATTTAACGCAACAATTGAGAATTATTCTTATAAAATTGGCGTTATTAAACAAATTGAAAATGACTATTATGGTTTATTTGATAAAAGCCGTAGTGATATAAAGAAGAAGAAAAGAACTTTGATAAACTTGTTTTTAAAT
Source organism: Bacillus amyloliquefaciens DSM 7 = ATCC 23350 (assembly GCF_000196735.1). Lineage (GTDB taxonomy): Bacteria > Bacillota > Bacilli > Bacillales > Bacillaceae > Bacillus > Bacillus amyloliquefaciens. Next base: position 3,030,342 of record NC_014551.1, on the reverse strand, counting down.
CGTCAGTTTAATAGTGCCTCAAAAAAAGTTTTAAATATGATGAATTCTAAAAACAGCTATTACTCTCTCATATCGGACAGAAATTATTTTGAAGAATTGCTGTGTAAAGCAGGAGTCAGACAATATGTTTTAATGTTAATTAAAATATATGAAAATGAAATTTATAACGAAATGGAAAAGTTGAACATAAGAATTAAACTATGGTGAGAATTATGGGGGAGTAATATGAAGAAACAAGACATTGTGAATTATCTTATAGAAAATCCAAGAGTGATCCATCAATTGGAAGAGGGGGAAGTTTGCTTGATCGGAATTCCCCATTCAATTATCCCCGCGATTATAGAAATATTCAGTAACAGCACTTATAAGAAAAAACCTGAATTTACATTTTGGGATCAATAATTTTTAAGAGAGTTGTGATCCATTGAGGTATTTTATTAAGCATCTTTCAATCGCACTGTTGATATTTAGTTTTTTCTATATTGCACATATTATATACTTTACCCAGAATGGAATTTTAGTCGGAACCTATGTTGTTGAAACATCAAAACATGAGTTTGAAGTTGTTAAAATTACAAAATCTTCTTACGGAAGATACTTGAATTTAAAAGAAGGGGACAAAATTCTACAGATAAATGGGCACATGCCTTCTTCTCAAAATATCAAAAATGGTTATTTAGCAAAGGCTAATAACTTAAAGGTTGAGAGACGTAATCATGAAATTCAATTGCATGGTTCAGAGGATTTGTCTTTAAACAGTTCAGTTAGTTTCTTTATTTATATTGTCCCTTGTATATTATTTGCACTAAGCTTATTATGTATTTTCTATATATACAAAGTCAATCGTATAAAAAATACAGTTTCTGCTTATATTCTAATCTGCTTCTTAATTTTTATATCGATAGCTTATTTAAGTGCAGGCGGTGTAACAAGAGGATATGAGATAAATAGATATGTTAATCTTTTTACTTTTTTAAATGTGCCTGTACTATACCTGCATTTTTTATATCAATATTTTAAAGAATTAAAAATAAAATTTTCAGCAAAGAGTATAGTATATATTCTTTACTGTTTACCTGTCCTTAACATTGTTACAGAACTTTTTAGATATCGATATGATTTATACTTTGTTAGAGACATGAATTTATTGTCATTTTTTATCGAGATACTAATAGTGTATATGTATATTGTTTATTATGCCATTATTTATAGAAAGAGAGATCATGCTTATCTATTAAAAGTGTTACTAATATCTAACACAATAGCTTTTTTACCATTTACTGTTCTTTATCTTCTTTCTGAAGTTATTTTAGGACAGTATATTTATTCAGCTATAGTAACTGCTCCGTTTCTGCTCATTATTCCATTGGCATTGGTTTATCAATTTGTTGTCAACAAGATTTATGATATAGATTTTTTGTTGGGAAGAATTAGATACTATAGTTTTTTGTCTATTGTTCCTACAATAGGGGTTGTATGGCTGTCAATCTTATATGAAAGTAAAGGTAATCATTTTAACACCATTCAAATCACTTTATATGTGTTTTTGATTTTTTTGGCGGTCTTTTACACCAAAGAGGTTTTAGACTATAAATTCCGTTTGAAACGTTTTTCAGAAAAATACAATTATCAAGACAGCATTTATAAATATACACAGCTTCTTAAAAGTGTGTCAGCTTTAAATCAAGTGTTTATGAATCTGAAAAAGACTATATTGGATGTATTACCTGTAAGTAAGGCTTACATTTTTGAAATCAGTTCAGACGGAGATATTCTTTATTTTGATAAACAAAACATCGAACCGAATTGGCAGCCGTATAAAAAAGAATTTGATAAAGTCACATCAGAGATTGGGAAGATAATTGAAGTAAATCAAGGATTTCTGATGAAGATTGGAGAAAGAGGGGCAAATTCATACATTTTGCTCTGTTTATCCAGCATTAATACCCCAAGGCTGACAAGGGATGAAATCTCTTGGTTAAAGACATTGTCTTTTTATACAAGTGTTTCGATGGAAAACATTTTACAGATCGAAGAACTCATGAACCATTTACAAGATCTAAAACAACAAGGTTCAAACCCGGTCTGGCTCAAAAAGCTGATGTTTACGATTGAGGAAAAGCAGCGGTCGGATTTGGCCCGTGATCTGCATGATTCGGTGCTGCAGGATTTGATTTCTTTGAAACGCCAGTGTGAGCTGTTTCTGGCCGATTTTAAGAAAGAAGAGCCTTGTCACATAGAGGTGCAGGACAAGCTTCATCAGATGAATGAGCAGATGTCGGATGTGATTTTGATGACCCGGGAGACGTGTCATGAGCTTCGGCCTCAGCTGCTGTATGATTTGGGTCTGGTGAAGGCGGTATCCAAGCTTGCCGCTCAGCAGCAGGAGCGTGCGCCGTTTCATATCCGTCTGAATACGGGACGGTTTACGGCGGCGCTGGATTTGGATACGCAGCTGAATTTGTACCGCATCATTCAGGAATTTCTTTCGAATGCCATGAAGCATTCACAGGCGAATGAGGTGCTGATTATGCTGATCAGCATTCAAAATAAAGTGATTCTGCATTATGAAGATGACGGGGTCGGATGCAATCAGGAGGAAGGCAGCGGACAGGCGATGAGCATGGGGCTTTCGGGTATTAAGGAGCGCGTCCGGGCGCTTGACGGCCGGATGAAAATCGACACAAGTGAAGGAAATGGTTTTAAAGCGGATATTGAAATGGAATTGTAACCAATTTATCACTAAATCGACTTGGCAGAAGCCAAGTCTTTTTAATAAAATGGAAATGAATGAGTAAAAGGGAGGAAACCATGAAAAAGATACTAGTGATTGATGATCATCCGGCTGTCATGGAGGGCACCAAGACGATGCTGGAAACGGACACGAATCTTTCTGTCGATTGCCTTAGTCCCGATGCCAGTGAACAATTCGTTCTTCGGCATGATTTTTCAGCTTACGATCTCATATTAATGGATTTAAATCTGGGTGATGACCTCAGCGGCATAGAGCTTTCCAAGAAAATCTTAAAAGAGAATCCTCTCTGCAAAATCATTGTTTACACAGGTTATGAGGTTGAAGATTATTTTGAAGAATCCATCCGCGCGGGTCTGCACGGTGCCATCAGCAAAACCGAGTCTAAAGAGAAAATCATGCAATACATATATCACGTGCTTAACGGACAGATTTTAGTTGATTTCTCCTATTTCAAACAGCTGTTGACCCAGCAAAAAACAAAAACGTCTTCTTCCCCTCAAAGTGAGCAGGATCGGTTAACACCGAGAGAGCGCCATATTCTTCAAGAGGTCGAAAAAGGTTTGACCAATCAGGAAATCGCCGATGCGCTTCACTTAAGCAAGCGGTCGATTGAATACAGCCTGACATCCATTTTTAACAAGCTGAATGTCGGCTCCCGTACAGAAGCGGTGCTGATCGCCAAGTCAGATAACGTACTATAAACCTTGAAAGGAGAATGACCTATGAATCTGAAAAATACATTGCTCGGCGCACTCGGCATTGAAATCACTGAAAACACGGCGGGAAGATGCGTCGCGGTTATGCCGGTGGATAAGAGGACGGTGCAGCCTTTCGGATATCTGCACGGAGGCGCATCAGCAGCGCTGGCGGAGACCGCAGCCAGTGTCGGGGCCCAGCATTTTATCGATCAGTCGTCACAGGCGTGTGTCGGACTTGAGATTAACGCCAATCATTTAAAATCCGTGAAAGAGGGCGGTACGGTCACGGCGATTGCGCAACCCGTTCATACAGGCAGAACAACCATTGTTTACGAGATTAAAATTTTTGATGAAAGAGAAAGGCTGATCTGTGTTTCCCGCTGCACGCTGGCTGTTATAACAAAATAAACAAACAGCCGGAACCCTGAATCGTCCGGCTGTTTGTTTTTACAAATATGAATCTTTTTTTCGTTTGATCACAAAGTTTCTGATCCCTTTATAATCATCCTGAACGCTTCTTTTATCAAGCGCCGCTCCTGAATTGTACGCCGCCCTGCAGATGAGGTGCGCCCCGACCGGAGCCGTCAGCAGGATAAAAATCATCCCGAGCAGTATTTTTACAGAAATTTCTCCGGTCAGCATCCACAAGTAACCCAAAACGCCGAGCAATATCAAATTAACGCCGAGTGTCGAGCCTTTTGAGGAGGCGTGGGCGCGTGTATACACATCAGGAAGCCTGAGTGTGCCGAAAGACGCGACCAGACAGATCAGCGATCCCATCAGAATACAAACGGCGACGGCCCATTTAACGATATCGATCATTTTCGATAATCTCTCCTTTCTCCAAAAACTTAGCGAAGGCAATCGTACCGATAAATGATAAAATGCCGAGCAGCAGAATGATGTCCAAAAAGGCCGTTGTTTTTATGAGAATGGATACAAGCGCGGTCATGGCAATCAGATTAATGCCGATCCCATCAAGCGCGACGACCCGGTCCGGTATCGTAGGCCCTTTAATGACGCGAATGACGTACAGAAGAGTCGAAACCGCCATAATGCCGAGCGATAATTGCAGAATAAACGTAAACATCAGCGGCTCACCTCCTGAATGGCTTTCTCAAAAGAGACACGGATGTCATGAATCGCTTTCTCCGCATCTTCAATGTCCATGGCGTGTATATAGAGAATCGACCGATCATCGGAGATATCCATCACAAGCGTACCCGGTGTTAAAGTGATCAACAGCGAGAGCAGCGTGATCTCCCAATCCTCCGTCAATTCCGTCTTAAACGCGAAAATACCCGGGCGGATGTTCATTTTCGGAGACATAATGGTTTTCAGCACGCTGACATTGGCCAGATATAATTCTTTTATAAAGATCAGCATCAGTTTGATGACTGACCATATTTTCCAAATATAAAACGGCTGCGAGAAGAAGCGCCGGAAAAAAAACAGCGCCGCCAAGCCCGCGATAAATCCGGTAATAAATCCCGCCGTGCTGAGGCTGTTTGTGAGAAACATCCAGCAAACAGCGAGAAACACATTTAATAATAGTTGAAAAGCCATGCCATCTACTCCTTCAAAACAGCTTCAATGTATTTTTCCGGATTCAGCAGATTCTCAGCCGTCTGATTGACATACGGTGAAACCCATTCGGTTCCGAGTCCGAACAGAAGCGACAATAGGAGAAAAGCGGCTGCCGGATAAAGAAGTCCTTTTGCGGACCGTCTTGCGGTGCCCGGTATTTCTTTTTCTTCTCCCCAAAAAGCGGTCGTAAAAACCTTCAGCACGGAGTACAGCACTAGCAGGCTTGACAGCAGAATCAATACGGAAAACAATGTTTCCCCCTTATCGAAACCGCCTTCCGCGATCTTCAGCTTGCCTACAAATCCGCTGAACGGCGGGATGCCGGCCAGAGATATGGCGGAGATAAAGAACATCCAGCCTAAAACCGGATAACGGGTGATCAATCCGCCCATTTTGTGCAGACTGGCAGTGCCTGTCAACGCGATAAGCGTGCCCGCCAGCATAAACAGGGCTCCTTTAATCAGCATATCGTGAATCAAGTAATACACCGCTCCTTGAATGGAGGCAGGCGTGTTCATGGCAATGCCGAACAAAATCACGCCGACGGCTGTAATAATATTGTAGATGACGATTTTCATGACATCCGAAAAGGCGATAGATCCGATTACGCCGAATAACACCGTCAGCATCGCAAGCCACATCATCAATTGGTGGGTAAAGCCTGTATCGTGAATAAAAATCAGGGTGAATACTCTCAAAATGGCATACAGGCCGACTTTCGTCAAAAGAGATCCAAATAAGGCTGAAATCGCAGCCGGCGGGGCGTAATAAGAGCCCGGCATCCAAAAATACAGCGGGAATATCCCGCCCTTTAAACCGAAAACGACGATAAACAGGACGCCGATGACGGTTATCAACCCGGTCTGGCCCGATTCGCTTATTTTTACGCTCAGATCAGCCATATTCAGCGTGCCCGTCACCGCATATAAGTAACCGACACCGATGACAAAAAACGCGGATGACACAATGTTAAATACGATATACTTCAATGATTCTCTTAATTGAATTTTCGTTCCGCCAAGCACGATCAGCATGTAAGACGCGATCAGCAGTAACTCAAAAAAGACGTACATGTTGAACAGATCACCCGTCAAAAACGCTCCGCTTACACCGGCCAGAAGAAACTGCACCCCTGAATAATAGAAAGCGCGCTCCCGTTTTTCTCCGATGGAGCGGAAGGAGTACAAAATGACAAGCAATCCGATGACCGCGGTTGTCAAAACAAGCAGTGCGGCGAGCTGATCTGCGGCGAGCACAATGCCGTACGGCGCTTTCCAGCCGCCGAGCGTCAGCGTCTGAATCCCGTGTGTAAAAACCGTCTGAACGAGAATGGCGCTGATGACGATGGAGACAGCGGAAGCGGCGGTGCTGAATATCCGCATCAGCATAATGTGCCTGTTCATAAAAATCAGCAGCACCGCGGCAAGCAGCGGCACCAGGATAGGCAATATCACAAAGTTATTCATGTTGATCATTTCCCCTCATTCGATCCATATCGTCCGATTTCAGTTCCTGATAGGCGCGAAACGCCATTACGAGCAGGAAGGACGTGACGCCGAACGAAATAACGATCGCCGTCAGTATGAGTGCCTGCGGCAGCGGATCGACAAACAATGTGCTTTTCCCGCCCAGTATGGGAGGGGCGCCTTTTTTCAGTCCGCCCATGGTCAGAAGCAGCAAATGGACGCCGTGGCTTAAAAGCGCGGTGCCGATAATCACGCGCAGCAGACTTTTAGAAAGCAGCAGGTAGGTTGCCGCCATAAACAAAATACCGGCTATGACAGACATTAAGATTTCCACTATTCTTCCTCTCCAATCGTTTGAATAATGGTCATCGTAACGCCGACAACAACGAGATACACACCTAAATCAAACAAAGTGGCCGTCGCAAGCTCCGTATTCCCAAGCACCGGGAGATGAAAATGGCCGAATGTATGGGTGAGAAAGGGCGCCCCGAATAAGAACGAACCTGCACCCGTCGCAATTGCGATAAGCAGACCCACGGCCGCTACATAAATAAAATTGACGGGCAAAATCGATTTGACGGTTTTTAAATCAAAGGCCAAAAGCAAAAGCACGATGGCCGAAGACGTAATCAGCCCGCCGACAAATCCTCCGCCGGGAGCGTTATGCCCCGCTAAAAATAAATAGAAAGAGAAAAGCAGAATGATAAAAGATACAAGCTTCGTAGCCGTCTGAAGGATGATGTCGTTTGTTTTTTGCTGTCTCAACGCTCTTCTCCCTCCTCTTTTACTTTCGTTCTGATCATGCTGTAAATGCCGAGTGCGGCAATCGACAGCACTGTGATTTCAAACATCGTATCAAATCCCCTGAAATCAACGAGGATGACGTTGACGATATTGTTGCCTCCCCCGAGCTTATGGCTGTAAGCGGTGAAAAAGGAGGCGATGCTGTCTTTTGTTTTTTCGCTGGAAGACGCGATCCCGAGCATTGTCACGATGACGCCGACGCCGAGAGAAATGATAAAATTCGTCATCCGGAATGTTCTTGTCTTCTTTTTCCGCCGCATTTTCGGCAGATGATAAAAACAAAGAAGAAACAAGGCGACGGATATCGTCTCAATGACAAGCTGTGTGAGCGCCAGATCGGGCGCTCTGAAAATCACGAAAAACAGCGCGAGCGTGTACCCGACAACACCGAGTGAGATAATGGCCGTCAGCCGCGATTTGGCAAACACAGTCGCCGCCGTCGCGCTCACCATAACGAGGGAGAGCACGATTTCATACAGGCCGATTTCAGCCATTCCTTTCGTTGTCACGGAAAAGCCGCCTTTCATCACAAACGCCGTTCCGATGAGAATGATAAACGCCGCAAAAGTATACAGCAGATAATCCCGCAAGAATCCGGTCATATAAGATGACGTCAGCTGATAAGATCTTTTTTCCATATTGCCCGTCACCGCATCGTAAAGCCGGTTCAATGACAGTTTTTTCGGAAACAGTCCGTACAGCCGCTCCCATTTAGACAGCGTCACGTAACCGATTGTGCCGACAATGATGATCCCGAGGGTCATCAATAACTCAGCCGTCACCCCGTGCCACTGGGAAATATGGACGTGGAATGTATCTCCGCCGGTTAACAGAGCCGGATAAATGGAATTCATCGCCGGTTCAATCAGGCTGTAGGACAAAACGTTCGGTGCGAAAAACAGACTGACGGCGCAAGCGGCAAGAATTACCGGCGAAATCAGCATGCCGAGCGGAGCTTCATGCGGCGTCTTTTCAAGCTGATCAGGTTTGCGCGCGCCTCTGAACGTTCTGAAAAACAGCTTCATGCTGTAGATAAAAGTGAAGACACTGCCGATCCATGCGAGAACGGGGAACAGCACGCCCCACGTATCAAGATTGAAAATATCTGCATGAGCAATCCGCAGCATGCTTGTAAAGAACATTTCTTTACTTAAAAAGCCGTTAAAAGGAGGGAGGCCCGCCATGGAAAACGTTCCGATCAATGAAACGGTGAACGTTACCGGCATGAGCGCCATCAGTCCTCCGAGCCTGCGGATATCCCGTGTCCCCGTTTCATGGTCGATAATGCCGACCACCATAAATAAACTTCCTTTAAAAGTAGCATGGTTTATTAAGTGAAACACAGCCGCGGTCACAGCCAACGTAAAATACTCTGAATGCTGATAATGAAGCGCGGCGGCTCCTGCACCGAGCATAGATACAATCATACCGAGCTGGCTGACTGTGGAAAAAGCCAGAATCGCTTTTAAATCGGTTTGTCTGACCGCGTTGAAGGAAGCCCATACCATCGTGATGAGACCGACTGAGGCAACCGTCCAAAACCAGACGGGTGAAAATGCAAAAATCGGGCTGAATCTGGCAATCAGATAAATACCCGCTTTCACCATTGTAGCCGAGTGCAGATAGGCGCTGACAGGAGTCGGCGCCTCCATGGCATCAGGCAGCCAGATGTAAAACGGAAACTGCGCTGATTTCGTAAAGGCTCCCAGTAACAGGAGAATCATCGCCGGAATAAAGAACGGATGGCCGGCAATAATATGCACCTGGTTGACCATTTCTCTGATACTGAATGAGTCTGTCATCAGATACAGCAGGATAAAGCCGCCGAGCATACACAGTCCGCCGCCGACGGTAATCAATAGTGATTTTTCCGCCCCGTAGCGTGATTTCTCCCGCTTATACCAATACCCGATTAATAAGAAGGATGACAGGCTTGTCAGCTCCCAAAACATATAAAGCACAATGACATTATCGACGAGCACAACGCCGAGCATCGCGCCCATAAACATCAGCAGGTACACATAAAAGGGGCCGAGCTTTTCTTTGTCCTTCGATAAGTAAAAAATGCTGTAAAGAGTCACCAAAGAGCCGATTCCCGTAATCAATAAAGCGAATAACAGCCCGAGTCCGTCAATATAAACGGTATAGTTAATGCCGAGGAACGGAATCCATTCGGCCGCATACCGGACGGTCTCTCCGGCCATTGTAATAGGGAGCTTGCTGATAAAGTAAACAAACAGCACAACGGGCAATATCAGCACAAACCAGCCTGTATGGACCCGTTTTACCCGTTTATAGAGAAAGGGAACGATAAATGCAAATAAAAAAGGCGCCAAAATCGCGAAATGTAACAGCTGCAACAAAAGACCTCCTTTGCTTGTTTTTCATCAAGCAACTGCTTTATGTAAGAGTGAACCAATCAATTCACGGTCATAGGACCCAGTACAAATTATATCGCACTTTTTTTTACCCTGCTACGGCATAATGTATTCCTCTCTGTATTTTTGTGGTCTTTTGAACCCAAAATAAATTTATCAAATTTCCTGATCTTTGTATATACTTTTATCTTTCAGATCAAGCTTTAAAAAAGGAGCTGGTCAGATGAAGAGAAAGGCGGCGGCCTGTATTGGAATATTTTGCTCTATTATCGCAGGAACATTCATAGCGGACGGTTTTTGCAAAGGACGGCAGCAGACGGAGGCAGATGAATGGGAGAGTTTTTTTCTCGGTGCGGAATACGCACACGGCAAGCTGAGTGCGGCTGAATCAATACAAACACCGTTTCAGCCGCGTGAGTATATAAGAATCGTCTATAAATGAAAAGAGTTCCGGCACCAGGGCGCGGAACTCTTTTTTGTGTGATGATCAGCGTTTTCCTTTAATGTAAGGGATGCCGTTGGCTTTAGGCGCATCAGCGCGGCCGATGAAGCCGGCAAGCGCGAGAATGGTCAGGATGTAAGGGGCCATCAGCATGTATACATTCGGAATGTCTTTGAACAGGGGCAAAAGCGAGCCGATAATGCTTAAACTTTGCGCAAATCCGAAGAACAGCGCCGCTCCGAGCGCGCCGATCGGATGCCATTTGCCGAAAACAAGAGCGGCAAGAGCGATAAAGCCTTGCCCGGAAATGGTAGAGTGCGTGAAATCAAGCGCGATCGTGGAAGCATATACACCGCCGCCGAGCCCGCCGAACAGCCCGCTGATCATGACGCCGATATAGCGCATGCCAAACACATTGATTCCCATCGTATCGGCCGCCATCGGGTGTTCGCCGACAGAACGGATACGGAGGCCGAACGGCGTTTTGAATAAAATAAACCAGGAAACAAAGGCCAGTACGATAGCTAAAATCGACGTATAATATACGTCAGAAAAGAAAATCTTTCCTAAAACCGGAATATCGCTTAACCCGGGGATGTTCGCTTTGTAAAAGGGCACGGGAATTTTATCAGTCTGAGCTTTTCCGTAAATCAGCTTGACGATAAACAGTGTCGCTCCTAATGCGAGCATATTGATCGCCACACCGGTTACCGTCTGGTCGGCACGGAAAGAAACCGCGGCAGCCGCGTGAATCAGCGAGAACAGCCCGCCCGCAATCATGGCGGCAGCCAAGGCAAGCCACGGAGCAGCGGCACCGAGCTCGCGTCCGAAAAATAAGTTGAACATGACGCTTGTAAAGGCGCCGATAATCATCAGTCCTTCCAGACCGATATTGACAACCCCTGATCTTTCGGAAAACACGCCGCCGAGAGCGGTTAAAATAAGCGGAGCCGCATATACGAGTGTTGCCGGGACAATAATGGATAAAATCTGCAGGAAGTCCACTTACTTCGCCCCTTTATTCTTCAATTTATCAAGGATGAGCCGGATGGCGTAGCTTGATGCCACAAATAAAATAATAATGGCGATGACGATGTCAACGACTTCAGAAGGCACGCCGGATTCAATCGGCATATTTAAGGCGCCGACTTTAAGGCCGCCGAGAAGACATGCCGCAAGAACCACGCCGATTGCCGTGCTGCCGCCGAGAAGCGCAACCGCGATGCCGTCGAATCCGACTCCGGTAAACGCGCCTTTAACCGCCGCATATTGAAAGGTTCCGAGTCCTTCCATCGCACCGGCCAGCCCCGCGAATGCACCGGAAATCATCATGGCGTACATCATATTTTTTCTGACGCTCATTCCGGCGTATTGTGCGGCGTGCTGGTTAAATCCCACAGCCCGGAATTCGAATCCGCTTTTTGTTTTATGAATAATAAACCACATGAAGACTGCCATGAAGAGAGCGATCAGAATGCCCCAGTGAAGGCGGGAGTAATCTGTCAGCTGCTCTAAAAACGGCGAGCGGAGCGACGCGCTTTCATGAATTTTGCCTGTTTTGTCCCGGTGATCGGTCATGACATCGGAAATGAGATAATTGGTTAAATGAAGAGCGATATAATTCATCATGATCGTGACAATCACTTCATGGACAAAAAAACGGGCTTTTAAAAATCCGGGAATCAGCCCCCAAATGCCTCCCGCGGCAGCAGCCGCCAATAACGCAAGCGGAAGGTGGATGTAAGCGGGGGCGTCAAAGGAAGTACCGACCCAAACCGCGGCGGTCCAGCCGACAAGGAGCTGTCCTTCAACACCGATATTGAACAGGCCGGTCCGAAATGCGAACGCCACAGCCAATCCGGACAAAATATAAGGCGTAATCTGCCGGATCGTTTCCCCGATGTAATACACCTCGCCGAAAATGCCGTTCCAAAGAGCCGAATACCCGCTTGCGACATTGTAGCCGCTTGCGAGCATGATGACTGCGCCCGCAGCCAAACCAAGGATGATCGCAATCAGCGGCACAGCCAGATGAGAAAGTCGATTAATCATGTATTTTCCCTGCCTCCATTTGCTTACTTCCCGCCATTAAAAGTCCGAGCTCCTGCTCGCTTGTTTCAAGCGGATTGACGTTTGCGATGATGCTGCCTTCAAAGATGACGGCGATGCGATCGCTGAGATTCATGATTTCATCAAGCTCAAAAGACAATAGCAGCACCGCTTTACCGGCGTCACGCTGCTCAATGAGCTTTTTATGGACGAATTCAATCGCGCCGACATCGAGTCCCCGCGTCGGCTGGGCCGCAATTAAAAGATCCGGATTTCTGTCCACTTCCCGCCCGATAATGGCCTTTTGCTGATTTCCTCCCGACAGCGCGCGCGCAGGCGTATATTCATCAGGCGTTCTGACGTCGTATTCTTCAATCAGGCTTCGCGCTTTGTCATAAATCGCGTGTTTATTTAATATGCCGAAAGAAGAGTAGGGCTTTTGATAATAACTTTGCAGCACGATATTTTCTCCGATCGGAAAATCAAGGACGAGCCCGTGTTTATGCCTGTCCTGCGGTATATGCCCGATTCCGGCTTCAGTCATTTTCCGCGGCGGCATGTTTTGCAACTGTCTGCCGTTTAATGTGATCGTGCCGGCATGTGTTTTTCTGAGACCTGTAATCGCCTCAATTAATTCAGACTGGCCGTTTCCGTCAACGCCCGCAATGCCGACGATTTCACCGGCTCTGACAGAGAGGGAGAGCTGTTTGACTGCCTCAACTCCGCGCGCGTCTTTAACCGTTACATCAGAAAGCGAAAGCACTTCTTGTTTCGGATCAGCCGGTTGTTTATCCGTTTTGAATGAAACTTCGCGCCCGACCATAAGGCTTGCCAGTTCATCTTGATCCGTCTGTGCGACATCGAGTGTTGTAATGCCTTTTCCTTTCCGGATGATGGTGACACGGTCGCAGACTTCCATAATTTCTTTTAATTTGTGGGTGATGAGGATAATTGATTTTCCTTCATTGACCAGGTTTTTCATAATCTGAATCAGTTCTTGAATTTCGTGCGGGGTCAGCACCGCGGTCGGTTCATCAAAAATGAGAATGTCGGCACCTCTGTAGAGGGTCTTTAATATTTCCGCCCGCTGCTGCATGCCGACAGAAATATCGGCAACTTTGGCTTCGGGATCAATCTGCAGGCCGTAACGGCCGGAAATATCGCGCACGTCCCGGGCGGCGCGCTTTCTGTCAATCCGGCCCAATGTTTTCGGTTCTTTTCCGAGAATAATATTTTCTGAGACGGTAAAGGTATCCACAAGCATAAAATGCTGGTGCACCATTCCGATGCCGAGATCATTGGCTTTGTTCGGGCTGTTGATGTGAACGCGTTCACCCCGCACCCGGATCTCGCCTTTTTCCGGCTGATACAGGCCGAATAAAACGTTCATGAGTGTCGATTTTCCCGCGCCGTTTTCACCGAGCAGGGCGTGTATTTCGCCTTTTTTTACTTGAAGCGTGACGTCATCATTGGCGACGATTCCCGGAAATTCCTTGCGTATATTAAGCATTTCAATGATATAATCCACCGATTTGACGCTCCTTTTTAGAGATGCTTTGATGAAAAAGAGCTTGGCAAAAGAAAAGCTGCAAAAGATGCAGCTTTTCCTTCACCGCTCTTTTCAAAAAAGAGAGGGGATAAGCACGAAAGTCTCCTTATCCCCTGATTCTTACTCAGCCTTGAAGGATTTCAATTCTTTTTCAGTTGAAGGGATCTCGAGTCCGTCCGCGATTTTCTTCTTCCAATCGTCTGTTGCTTTGATGACATCGTCAGAAAGGTTTTCCTTGTGATCCGAGATGCCGACTGCATCTTGCGCCAAACCGTATGTTAATGTTTTGCCGCCAGGGAATTTTCCGTCACTTGCTTTTTTCGTTAAGTCCTTCACGGCTGTATCCACTTTTTTGACCATTGATGTAAGTGTGACATTGTCTTTTGTGCCTTCGACTTGACCTTCGGCGTACTGGTCTTTATCAACACCGATGACCCATACGTTCCGCTTCGGATCTTCTTTTTTAAGATTTTTGGCTTCAGTGAAGACGCCCGTTCCCGTTGCGCCGGCCGCGTGATAAATGACGTCAACGCCCGATTTGTACATGCTTTCAGCCGTCGCCTTGCCGACATCGGCTTTGTCAAATCCGCCCGCATATTTCACTTCGACGACCGCTTTCGGATTTGCGGCTTGTACACCGGCGCGGAAGCCGATTTCAAATTTTTTGATCAATTCAGACTCCATTCCGCCCACGAATCCGACTTTTCCCGTTTTGCTCGATAACGCAGCGGCTGCTCCCACGAGGAATGAACCTTCCTGCTCTTTAAATGTAAGGCTCGCCACGTTGTCTTTTTTGACAACGGCGTCAATAATCGCAAAATTCGTGTCTTTGCGCTGATCGGCGATTTCGCTGATGGAATCCTGCATCAAATACCCGACTCCGTATATCAGGTCAAAGTGTTCCCGCGCTAATTTATTTAAGTTCGTTGTATAATCCGCATCTGATTTTGATTGAAGATAGTCAAAACCGCTTTTGCCTTTTGTAAGCCCTTTGTCTTTTCCGAATGCCTGGATGCCTTCCCAGGCGGACTGGTTGAATGATTTGTCATCGACGCCGCCGATATCTGTGACCATGCCGACGGTAAAGTTTTTGCTTCCGGAGCCGTTTGCTTTGTCACTTGAACCGCATGCGCTTAATATGGTTCCGGCAGCCGCGATGAGCGCCATCGCCATTCCGATTTTGCGTTTTTTCAAAGATATAACCCCCCTGTAAAATATGGCTGATGCTGTTCCTTTCACACTCGATTCACCGTCCCGGATACAGAATCGAAAAAACTTTCTGATAATAATGATGAGACGATCTCTCTTTTTCCCGCCTAAGCGGCTGTCTCTTCCGGGTTCGGGACTTATGGCTTACCTGAAAAGATCAGCTAACCAATCATAATTTATCATTTTACCCGCCATAAATAAATAGAAATTTGCTTATTTTTAAAAAATATCAATTTTACGAACCCATTTCCTCATCTGGATAAATTATAGGAGGTTCCGCCGGGTCATTATTCTTATATAGCATTTTGTCACGGGGGATGACAGTAAAAAAGCACCGTTCACGGCGGAACGGCGCTTTTTGACATTATAAATATTGTTTTATGCTGCTGACATTGCCGGTGTTGATATGGTATTGAAAGACCGGTCTGCCGATCGTGCCGTACGCCATCTCTACGTTCAGCACTTGAGTATCCTCCAAAAATTTAAGGTATTTCCGGATGGAAACTTGTGAGATTTCAGTATGCTTGGCGAGATCTTCAGTGGTAAAAGAGCTGTCTCCGAAAGATTCGATGCTTGCCCAGATGAGTTTAAGCGTGCTTTTTGTCAGGCCCTTCGGAAGGTGAACTTTTTCAGCCGCTTCTTTCTTTTGAAAAAGCTCCGCATCCAATTCTTTCTGTGTCATGCTTCTGTGTGATTGATAAACCTTCTGCTTGCGTCTGTAGTCGGAAAGGGCGGTTTGAAAACGGTCAAACTCAAATGGTTTGATTAAATAATCGACGGCGCCGTACCGAAGCGTTTTTTTGATGACATCCAGCTCGCTTGCGGCTGAAATGACGATGACATCGACCGATTCATTTTGTTTGCGGATTTCCGTTAAAAGCTCAAGCCCGTTTTTTCCCGGCATGTAAATGTCAAGAAGGATGAGATCGATATGATGCTCGCTTAACACGTGCAGCGCGCTTTGAAAGGATGAAGCGATCCCTTTCAGCTGAAAGCCTTCAATCTGGCTGAGATAGCGTTTATTTAATTCACCCACCATGGGGTCGTCTTCAACTATGAGTACATTAATCATCATTTTCCTCCTTCGGTTCATACGGAATGCGAAGACTGAAAGTCGTTCCTTCATTCTTTTCACTTGTCACAATCATGTGGCCTTTTAAATTTTCTGTTGCCTGCTGGGTAAAATAGAGGCCGAATCCCCGGTTTGTTCCTTTCGTGGAATACCCCTGTTCAAAAATGCGGGTTTGGTCTTCGGCAGACATTCCGGCCCCGGTGTCCGTAATTTCTATATTAAGCTGGCGATCCTGAAACCGCATCGAACACGTAATGTTTTTTTTCGGCATCTGCGCCACCGCGTCAAGCGCGTTGTTTAACAGATTTCCGATAATCGTAATGAGCTCATGGATGACGGCAGGATCCGCCGCATTCGGAATCAGGCTGCCAAGCTGAATGTCCAGATCAGCGCCCTGTTCGCGTATGTAGCTTTGTTTTCCTAAAAGAAACCCTGCGAGAACCGGGCTTTTGACATCGCTTATAATTTCGCTTGTTTCCGTCTTTTGCTGAATAGCGATATCTTTAATATAAGTGCCGAGGTCATCGTATTCTTTTAACTGTACAAGTCCTAAAATGACATGGAGCTTATTCATGAATTCATGGGACTGTGCTCTTAACGCGTTTGCATACATTTTAACACCGGACAGCTGTTCTGCTAAATGTTTGACCTCCGTTTTGTCCCTGAAAGTGGCGATTGCTCCGACGGTTTGCCCCTTCAGATGAATCGGAACCTCATTAAAGACCAGCTCTAGGCCGTTAATGCGGATATCTCTGTCCTGAAGCGGTTTTTTCGTTTCAATCACCTGCTTCAGCCGGCTTTTCGGAAGAATATCGTTCACATCTTGATCGACCGGATTAGTCGGAATACCCATTTTAATAAAAAGGCGTTTCGCTTCCGCATTGGCAAGCTTAATTTTTCCCCGCGCGTCAACCGCCAGGATGCCCTCCTTCGTGGATTCGAGCATGGCGCTCCGCTCTTCCAGCAGGGTGGCGATTTCATAAGGCTCAAGACCGTACATGATGTTTTTGACGGTGCGGGCGACAATCACAGCTCCTATGACGCCGACAAAAATACTTACGCAGATAATGAAATAAAGCGGTCTCAAACTGTGGCTTACGACATCCTGTATTTTGTTCAGCGAAATCCCGACTGAAACGACGCCCACTTGTTTTTTATCTTTTCCATAGATCGGAACGAAGGCTCTCATGGATTTCCCGAGCGTTCCCGCTGATGTGCTCGTTTTGATATGGCCGTGCATCGCCGGCTGCTCGTCTCCGCCGGTGAATTTCTTCCCGATTTTATTTGCGTCGGGGTGGGTGAGGCGGATGCTGTTCATATCCATAACCACGACAAATTCGGTTCCTGTCGTATGCTGGACGTCCAATGTATAATCCCGGAGCTCTTTCAGCCCTTTTCTTGTTTGCAATGCCTGTGCGACACCCGGTGTTTCTGCGACCAGTTTTGCGGTGCGCAGCGCGGTTGTCCGTTCTTCTTCTTTCACGCGGTCTGCGGTCTGGACGCTGATGGTGAAAAAAGTGATACAAAGTGCGATCAGAACGACAATACAGACGAATATCGTTAATCGGGTTTGCAATTTTAATGTTTTTTTCATAACAGCCTTCCTTACGTTTATCATTCCCGCGTTCTACTTTACTCCGAAAAAGCCGGTTTGTGAAGATCGTGCTCATATTTCGTAAAAGTGAGGAAAAATGGAATTTTTTATCTTGTCAATGTGTTTTAAGTCCTCCATAATAAGTGAGGTAGATTACAGAAAGGGACTTATTATATGAAAAATACTTATTGGACGGGTTATTTTCCGCTCGTTGCGATTCTGCTTTTTAGTTCGTCATTATCCATTTCTACCTCGCTTTATGCCATGAAGATGCTTCAGTCGCTCGGCATGTATCAGGGGATGCTGGATTATTTCTCCGAGAAAGGGATCAGACTGGCGCTTTTTGCAGCGTTCGCCCTTGTGTATTTTATGCTTTTTTCGGCTTTAAAGCTGATTGCAAACACAGTAACAGAGCTGTCTCTTTTGTTTTTCACAAATGACCCTGAAGGGGACAACCTGAAAAAAATCAGATTAGGCTCTTTAATTTATGTAGGCGGAGGAATTCTTTCCTTTGCGCTTGTGCAGAATGGTTTCTGGATTGCGGCGTTATTTGCCGTCGTCACGCTCGTATATTTGATCTTCATGGTGTACAGAATCTATTCAACGCTCTCGATCGTTTCCCTGATCGGTTTTATATTGTTTGAGATTCTGTTTTGGTTTACTTTTGTTATCGGTATTTTGTACATTTTTATCAAGCTTTATAATAGCATAATGGCTAGCTTACCTGTGTAAGCTAGCCATTTTTGTTAAGACAGAAATCTGTTTTTGATCTCAGGGGAGGGGAGCATGCATGCTTCCCTTTTTCCGAACCATTTGTAACGTCGCCGGGCGATGAAAGAATAGGCTCTGTCCCTGAGGGGGCGGGGCACTGCGAAAAAAACCGAAGACAGCCGCCAGGCTCCGCGGAGATGACGGGCAACTTTCAATACCGCTTGGGATTTTCTGTATATCCGCCCGTTTTCGATAAAAATCATGCTGTCAAATTGTTCTGTCGGAAGTCCTTCTGATGCCAAAAGCTCACGGGCGGTATCTGATTGCAATGAAGCAAATGAGATCAGGCCGGCCGGATCGCGTTTAATGATGAATTGAACGGCGCCGTTGCATAAGTTGCAGACGCCGTCAAACAATAGTACGCGGTCCGGAAGCTGAGCTGGTTTCAAGGTGGATCCCCTCCGTTATCTTTAATAGGCTGCTTGCAGCGTGTTTTTCCAGATCGAAAGCTGAGGGCTTGCGTCATGAAGATATTCGACGCTTGACGGTGTATCCTTGCCGACCCATACCCCCATTGTATATGCATCCGTCAGGCCGACAAACCACATGTCGTGATAGTCATTTGACGTACCTGATTTTCCGCCGACGTATGGAGCTTTAAAGTTCGCTTTTTTTCCTGTTCCGCTTTTAACGACGGCTTTCATCATTTCTTTGATCTGCATGTTGGTCCGTACGCTGAAAACCTGCGTCGGCTGGTCTTTCCATTTTAATATCGTTTTTCCTTTTAAATCAGTCACTTTAGTAATCGCGTGACTCGGCGTATAAACGCCGTTGTTGCCGAACGTGGTGTACGCATTGGTCATTTCAAGAGGCGTCATCCCGTTTGTAAAACCGCCCAGCGCCGCAGGCAGACGGTAATCCGCGCTGACCAGCTTCGCGAAATGAAACGGTTCAAGGTAGCTGAACGCCTTATTGACGCCCACGCGGTCCATAATTCTGATGGCCGGTGTGTTGTACGAGTATTTAAACGCCGTTTCCAGCGTTACCGTGCCGTACGTGCGGTTATTGTAGTTTTGCGGGCAGTAATCCGCACTGCAGAATTTGCTTGCGTCAATCTTGCTGTTTGGCGTGGCGCCGGTCTTTTCAATGTAAGGCCCGTAATCAAGCAGCGGCTTAATGGAAGAACCGGGCTGTCTGTAAGCTTGATAGGCACGGTTGAAATCATATTTATGATAATCTTTCCCGCCAGAAAGTGCGATAATCTGATGCGTCTGATGATTAATCACGGCCGCTCCGCCCTGAACGCCTGCATACGGCAGATTTTGATTCACTTGGGCGACGACCTGATTTTGCATATACGGATTCAGCGCCGTATAAATCTTCACACCGTCTTTCAACAGCGTGCTGACTCTTTCGGAAAGCTCGCTCTGAATTTTTTGTTTCGCCTTTCCGGAAGCTTTTTCAAGACGTTTGTCATAGCCTTCAGATGATGAAACAAGCTGTGTGAATTCATCATTTACATAGGAAACATAGTCAGGATATTTGTTTGTTTTTTCGTTTATATCAAGTTTGATATGTTCCTTTTCGGCTTTTTTAAGCTGTTTTCCGGATATGACGCCTGCTTTTTTTAATCCGTTAAGCAATCTGACTTGTCGTTTTTTCGTATAGTCAAAATGCTTGAGAGGATCATATAATGTAGGGTTATTAGGGATGGCGCAGATGAAAGCCATTTCTCCCAGGGTGAGAGATTTCAGCGGCTTGCTGAAATAAAATTGTGCCGCCGAACCGACACCGTATACCCCGTTATTAAAATAAATCGTATTTAAGTAGCCTTCTAAAATCTCATCTTTGCTGTATTTTTTCTCAAGCTGATAGGAATAGGCCAGCTCCGTCAGTTTTCGGCTGAAGGTGCGTTCATGGCTTAAATACACGTTCCTTGCCAGCTGCTGGGTGATGGTGCTGGCGCCCTGGTCAATTTTATGATCTTTGAAATTGGAGGCGGCTGCCCTGACCATCCCCATAAAATCAAACCCTTTATGCTCATAAAAATGACGGTCCTCAGAGGTCAAAAACAGCTGTTTTACCTCATTCGGTATTTTATTGAAGGGCACGATTACGCGGTTCTCATGATCGCTGACAATTTCAGAAACAAGGCTTCCGTCCCTGTCATACATGTAACTGTTTTGAACCAGATTGATTGCTTTTAAATCAATATGGTTATCGAGCACCTGATCAAAAGGCTTGATTTGTTTTACCTCTTTGCCGGAAGCAATAACTGTAAATGCAAACAACGGGATAATGCCAAGCAGCAAAATCCATCCGATTATTTTACGTACCATGGTCACTCTCTTTTCTCCTGATTTCTAGCCATATCGTATCATTCTTTTAAGAATACGAGAAGGTTAAATTTAGAAGAAATCGTGATTGCTGATCGGTCAGCCCGCATTTGACGCTGTATCCTTTTGCAGATGTCCGGCCATCCATAAAAGTCCCGCGCCTGCCAAAAAGAGAAAGGCGGTGACGTAGAAAGCAGCCGAAATGGAAAAACCGCTCGATACCGCGCCTCCGAGCAGAGGGCCGAGCACATTTCCGAGAAACCGAAAGCTGACGTTATAGCCGAGCACCTCACCCTGAATGCTGCCCGGCGCCCTGACGCGGATCGCTGCCGTAATGCAGGGCAGCGTGCCGCCCATGACCATGCCGAACAGAAATCTGAAGACTAAAAGGATGGAGAGAGAGGAGGCGAGCGCCTGCGGAATAAAAAACACCGCTGATGCGATCAAAAGCACGATTAAGATCCGGCTGTGGCCGAAGCGGTCGCCGAAGTCTCCCCATTTCCGGGCAAGCAATAAGCTTCCGAGTCCGGTAGCTGAAAACGCCATTCCGGAGAAAAAAGCTAAATTAACAGGCCCGTGCAGCTCATTGACATATAAAGCAAGCAGCGGCTGAATGCTGAAATTGCCGGTTTGCACGATCATGGTAAGCACCATCATCGCCCAAAGCGCGGGCTGGTGAAAAATATAGGAGAGCACCTGTTTTCTGGAATAGGTTTTCCGCTTGCTTTGTTTCTCGCCGAGCGGCTGCTCGTTGACCTGAAATAAAACGAGCAGCACGGATGCGAAAATGACAAAGGACGTAATAAAAAACGTGTACGTAAACCCGAAGCTGTCAGCGAGCAGCCCGCCCAGCATCGGTCCGAATAAAGTGCCTGACACCTGACCCATCTGCAAGGTGCCGAGTGTTTTCCCGGCAGTTTCTTTCGGCGTCTGCGCCGAAATCATGGCAAGCGATGTCGGAACAAAGCCTGTCACGAGGCCCATTAGCAGCCGCAGGACAAACAGCTGATAAACCGATGTCACAAACCCCATTAATAAAATGCTTGCGGCAATGCCGGTTCCTGTAATCAAAAGAATTTTTTTGTAGCCTTGCTTATCGCCGAATCTTCCCCAAAACGGAGAAATCACAAACGCCATTAAAAACGTGACGCCGAACACATACCCGCTCCATCTCTGCACATACCCGCCGGAGTGGGGGCTGATCGATTCGATATACAGCGAAAGAAACGGAACAATCATGGTCATGCTGGCGGAAACAAAGAAATTTGTAATCCAAATGACGACGAAGTTCTTCTTACGGACAGAAATAACATCACCTTCTTTACTTTTCGTGTGTCTAATAATAAGTATATAGGAATGAATTCGGTATTTGTATTTTTGATGCGGATATAGGAAAATTCATTATTTTTAGAAAATGAAGAAAGTTTCAGAGGGGAAACTGATATACTATCATAAAATATCATTTTTGATCGGAGGAAAGGCAGGTGTAAAAAAAGTGGATCAGCGCAGTCTGCTCATTATTGATTTCGAATTTACGATGCCTGACGGAAAATACAGCCCGCAAAATTTCTTTCCCGAGATTATTGAAGCGGGGATTGTCAAAACGGTGGATGACGAAGTGGCTGAAACGTTTTCAAGTTATATCAAACCGAAAAAATTTCGGAAGCTGACGAAACGGTGCAAAACCTTTCTGAACATCACTCAAGAAGACGTGGACGGCGGAATCACGTTTAATGAATTCATCCGCAAATTAAATGAGCTTGATCCTGATAAAAACTGCACGATCGTCACCTGGGGCAATATGGACATGAAAGTGTTAAAGCAAAATTGCATGTTTAACCACATCCCTTTTCCATTTAAAGGAGAACTCCGGGATCTGTCCCTTGAATACAAAAACTTCTTCGGTGACAGAACATTGACGGGCCTGTGGAAAGCGGCTGAAGAGTACGGCGATAAAGGGACGGGTACGCATCATAAAGCGCTGGATGATGCGATGACGACTCACAAGTTATTCAAGCTTGTCGAGCGCGATAAACAATATCTTGAAAAACCGCAACCTCCGACGATCGGCGATCGCGTCGATCTGACTGAACTGTTTCGCCGGGCCACATAAAAAAACCCAATCATGCCGACTGGGTCAAAGTTCTTTAAAATAGTCACGCTCTAACACGGCCAAGCTGGCGAGCGATCGTTTCGCCCATTCTGAGCCGTCCGCTGTGAGCTGATCTTTCAGCCGGGCAGCCGCAGCCTGTAAGGAAGCCGTATAATCAGGCACTTCACCTTCAAACGGTTTGACCATCTGGTGCGGTATGTTTGTCTGTTCCCCGTATGCAAGCGCTCTTCTTTCATGAAAAAACGGAACATCCGCCTGCTTCGGATGATGAAGATCTCCTTGAGCGGGATGCGTCAGAACGGCTTTAATTTTTACTAAATAGTGCTTAGGCCTGACGTCTGTCACTTCCCCTATGTATGCTCCTGTTTTATAAAACCCTTTTACGATTGTGCCGATTTCAAATGAATCCATAGCGTTCACCTCTCTGCTTATTCTATAAAAGATCAGCGCGATTGGCTAGTGAACAGCTGCCGGAAGCCTGACGGAGGCCGTTGTGCCCGAGTGCTCGCCGCTGGTGAAATAGACGGAGCCTTCATGATGCTGAATAATCGAGAATGTCACAGTAAGTCCGAGCCCGGTGCCGTTAGTCTTCAGTGTATAATACGGCTTGCCGAGTTTCTGAAGTTCGTCGTCGGACATGCCGATTCCGTTATCCGTAATCTGAATGAGAATCATCTGTTCCTGTTTTTGAACGGAGACCTCGATTCGGCCGTTTTCAGAAGGCACAGCTTCAATACTGTTTTTAATCAGATTAATGAAGGCCTGTTTCAGTTTTTTTATGTCCCCGTACACATATAAATCCGGCTCGCTTCGAACCGTCACCGATTTAAAATTGGCGTATGACTCCATTAAGGAACTCGTTTCCTTCACGAGCAGAGAAATATCAAACCTTTCCTTTTCATAATCATCCTGCTTCGCCATATCCAGATAATTCGTTATGATCGTCTGAGCCCGGTCGAGTTCGGACAGCACAAGCTTCTGATACCCGGAGTGTGATTTGTCCTGAAGCTGTTCGCCGCTGAACAGCAGCTGCACAAAACCTCTGACGACTGTAAGCGGATTGCGGACTTCATGGGCGACGCTCGCTGCAAGCTCACTGACGACAGCCATTTTTTCTGAGTGTATCAGCCTTGCCCGCATGGACGCATTCTCATCAATGATCTCAATCAAATAAATGCACAGCACCAGGGCGCTGACCTGAAAAAATACGGATATTGCCGCCTCGTAATAAATAGAAGATAGATTTTGAAAATTGAAAATATTGGTTACGGAATAGATGAAGACAGCTGCGGTTAATAGGACGGCTTCAGTGCAGCCGATGAGAAGAGCGAAAAGCAGTTTCTTCCGCTTTGAAAAAAAAGGCCATTTCGATTGGAGCCGGATAGGAATGATGATTAAAAAAGGAATTAAGGATAAGAAAAAAAGAGCGGAAGGTTCAAACCATATGAGCTGAGAAAAAACGGATACTGCCCCTGCGGCAAGTCCTGCGGCAGTTCCGGAATAAAGCAGGCAGACGATAATGGGAATCAGCTGCAATCCGTAACGGACGGTATGAAGTTCCTGGATGGGAAATGCCGTACATAATAATGAAGATGACGCTGCAAATACGGCGACCAGCAGGCGGTTCGCTCTCGGCACAAGCAAATCAGGCTTGCTGAGCCAGAAGACTTGATAAAGAAAAATAGGGAATAGTATAAAAGAGAAGTGAAGCAGGTAATCCTTTACAATCTCCATTTATGCGAAATCCTTTCCTATGTAAATATGAATCTATTATAACATCTTTACCGGCAAAAAAAGTATATTTTTTCTCTAAAGAGAACGCCCTTATCTCTTCGGATAAAGGCGTTCTTTCGGCTGCTAAGCGAGCGCTGCTTTGATTCTCTCAAGCCCTTCTTTTACGGCGGCGGCCGAACAGCCGACATTGAGTCTCATAAATCCTTCGCCGCCGGGTCCGTATTTCGTTCCCGGTTCTAAAATGATTTTCCCTTTTTTGAGCATTCTTTCTCTGAGCTCTGCGTCCGAAAACCCGTATTCGCTGAAATCCATCCAGATCAAATAGGAGGCGTCAGGCTTCATCATGCGGACTTTCGGCAATTCTTTTCTTAAAAAGTCTTCAGCCAATTTCATATTTCCCTCAATGTAAGGGATCAGCGCATCGAGCCAAGGGCCCCCCTTTGTATAGGCGGCTTCGATTGCTGCAACCGCAAATGTGTTGAGGTTGGAAATTCCGTTCTGATGCAATGCGGCGGAGAATTTCACCCGCTTATACCGATCGGGAATGATAATGGCGGATGCCTGAATGCCGGCGATATTAAACGTCTTGCTCGGCGCGACACAAGTAACGGAAATCCGCGCAAAATCCTCAGACAGAGAAGCAAATGGCGTATGCGGCTTTCCGTACAGCATCAAGTCGGAATGTATTTCGTCAGAAACGACGGTGACGTTATGGGCGGCGCACAGCGATCCGAGCTTCAAAAGCTCATCCCGGCTCCACGCTCTCCCGGACGGATTGTGCGGATTGCAAAGAATCATCAGCTTAACCTCAGAATCGCTCAGCTTTTTCTCAATATCCTCAAAATCCATGCAGTAGATTCCGTTTTCTTCCCGTAATGGGTTATGTAAAACCCGCCGTTTGTTTTCCTCGATCATCTGATAAAAAGGCGTATACACGGGTGACTGGATCAAAACCGGATCTCCCGGTTCGGTAAAGGCCTGTACGGCCATGCTGATCGCCGTGACAACCCCGGAGCTGAACACGATGCTTGCGGGATCGGGCCGGTAGCCGTGCCGAGTATGAAGCCATGAAGCGACGGCTTCTCTTGTATTTTCGTCAGGAGACGTATAACCGAATATCCCGTGGTCAAGGCGGGCTTTTAAGGCTTCAGTGACCGCTTCGGGAGCTCGGAAATCCATATCGGCCACCCACATCGGAAGTGCGTCCGATACGCCGAATAACGCTTCTGCCGTGTCCCATTTCACCGATTGTGTGCCAAGCCGGTTTTCTCGAAGGTCAAAGTTCATGTATGTCACTCCTGTAGTATCATTATTTTCACAGTGTATCTATGGTAAAATAGATTTGCAAACTTTATTATAAGCGGTGATGAAAATGGAAGAAAGCCAAGCGGTCATGGGAATGATGAAAATCATTGCCAAGTGGGACCCGTTTAAATATGGAGAAGAATTTTATGAGACAGAAGCCGTCGATATCGTTCAGGCCGTCTATCGTGAAGATCGTGCCGACAAGCTGGCAGAAGCCATTCAGGATATCTTTGAAGCTTCATTTGAACAAAAACTTCCGATCGAAGGCTGCCAAAAGGTGGCCGAGCAGCTGCTGTTCATAAAAGAAAGCAGCTCCTGCACCCCTTAAAAACCGGCGATATCGCCGGTTTTTGTTATTGGATAAATTCAAAAATCCGCTCCGAAACAAACTCCGGACGCTCTTCGGGGACGAGATGCCCCGTATCTTTAAGCGAATACAAAATGGAATCCGGGAGGTCGCGGTGAAGCCGTTCTCCGACTGAGACCGGCACGACCCGGTCTTCTTCCCCCCATATTAAAAGAGCGGGGTTTTGTACTCTCTTCAAATCTTCAGAGTCCAAATCGCCCTCCCTGTGCCTGATGAACCTTGTCATTGCTTTGAAAATCTGCCGGTCTGTAAATGGTTTTTCATAACCGTCAATCATTTCCTGGTCGATAAGCGTCCGGTCATGTACGACATTTAGCAGGTTTTTCAGCACGCCGTCTTTTGAAAGCCAATACTTAAGATACAAGTCAAAACAAGGGATATGCGTTCCGAATATAATCGACGGATGCGAGCGTTTTAAATACCCCGAGCTGCACAGCAGGACGATTTTAGAAAAAAGCTCTGGTTTAAGAAGAGACGCGGATAAGGAAATCTGGCCGCCCATCGAATGGCCGACGAGCGCGGCCCGGCTGATATTGAGCTTTTCAAGAAGTCCGATCAGAAGCTTGGCGAGGTTTGCATAAGTATATACGAACGTCCGTGATTTTTCCGATTGTCCGAAAGGAGGCAGGTCAACGGCGATAATATCATAATGGTTTCTGAGCAGCGGTATCAGTTTTCTGAAGCTGAATGCCGAAGATAAAAAACCGTGTACGCAGACGAGTGTGTCTCTGCCGGGATTTTCATAATGCTCGTAATACAGCTCAACTCCGTGTATCGCGGCCCGTTTAATCGGTGAAACAGCTTCCATAAAAGGCTTCGCCATCCTTTCTTTGTTGTGATGTAAAGGCTTTTTTGATTGTCAGATTTTAGCTCCGGTTTCTTTCGGGTTTTTCTTAGCATTTGTCGAAAATCGTGATATAATGTCATGAAGATTTTTGATAATGCAAAGGTGTGAAACATATGAAGCTGACCGAAAAAGAAACAGAAATATTAGAAATTTTAGACGAAAACAGCCGCGTTGACGCGGAAACGATTGCAAAAATGGCGAACATTCCCGCCGATGAAGTCAAAAGCATCATTGAAAAGCTTGAAAAGGAAAAAGTCATCATTGATTATGCAGCTATGATTGATTGGCGCAAAGTCGACGGTTTGGAAGGCGTCACGGCGATGATTGACGTAAAAGTCACTCCGAAACGAAATGTTGGCTTTGATGAAGTCGCTGAACGGATATACAGATTCCAGGAAGTTGAATCAGTATACCTGATGTCAGGGGTGTATGACCTATCTGTCGTTATTCGCGGCAACACGATGTCAGACGTTGCGAGCTTCGTGTCTGAAAAACTGTCCACCCTTGATTCCGTCGTTTCCACGACAACGCACTTTATTCTGAAAAAATATAAGCATGACGGCAAAGTCTTTGAAAGCGGAGACGATGACAAAAGAATCGTGGTGTCTCCGTAAATGGAAACGAAGACTTCTTATTTATCTGACTATGTGCAGCAGATTAAACCGTCAGGCATCCGCAAATTCTTTGATCTGGCCGCTACGATGGAAGGCGTCATTTCACTGGGAGTGGGGGAACCTGACTTTGTGACGGCCTGGAACGTGAGGGAAGCGAGTATTCTTTCTTTAGAACAGGGCTATACGGCTTATACGGCAAATGCGGGTCTTTATGAACTGAGAGAAGAAATCAGCCGCTATTTAGATCAGCGGTTCGGCCTGAATTATTCGCCTGACAGTGAACTGATTGTTACGGTAGGGGCAAGCCAGGCGCTTGATCTCGCTGTCCGCGCCATTATGAATCCGGGAGAGGAAATGTTAATTCCCGAACCGTGTTTTGTCGCCTATGAATCACTCGTGACACTGACGGGAGCGAAGCCGGTGCCGATTCAGACTACCGCTGAAAAAGGGTTCAAAGCATCAGCAGCCGATTTTGAAGCGGCTCTGACGGACAAAACAAAAGCGCTGCTTCTTTGTTCGCCGTCAAATCCGACAGGTTCCGTCTATTCAAAAGAAGAGCTTGAATCAATCGCTGCTTTCGCTGAAAAACACGACATCATTGTGCTCGCCGATGAAATTTATGCCGAATTGACGTATGACGAGCCATTCACGAGTATGGGGGCCATCCGCGGCATGAAGGAGCGGACGATTCTTATTTCAGGGTTCTCCAAAGCATTTGCCATGACGGGATGGAGACTCGGGTTTACGGCTGCGCCTCCCGTGATCAGGGACGCCATGCTCAAAATTCATCAGCACGCGATGATGTGCGCGCCTTCTATGGCGCAGTACGCGGCGCTTGAAGGGCTGAAAAACGGTCAGGAAGACGTGGAAAGAATGAAAAAAAGCTACCGGAGACGCCGAAATCTCATTGTGGAAACGCTGAACGAAATCGGACTCGGCTGCCACCACCCCGGCGGAGCATTTTACGCCTTTCCTTCCATTCAGTCGACCGGCATGAGTTCAGAAGAATTCGCAGAACAGCTGCTTCTTGAAGAAAAAGTAGCCGTCGTTCCGGGGAATGTGTTCGGCCCGAGCGGCGAAGGGTACATCAGATGCTCCTATGCAACATCCATTGAGCAGATTCAGGAAGCGCTCGTCAGAATCAAACGGTTTGTTGAAAAAAGGGCATAAAAAAAGATACGAACCCAGTTCGCATCCAAATAAAAGGGGGGGAATACTAGAAAGCCTTCGTAAACATAGTATACCCTCCTTTTTCCGTGCTTAAACATCCTCATAAAAAAAGTTCTCTTTGCGAAAAACAAACTTGTATGATATAATTTTAAATTGCGTATAAACTGTATTTAATTTAACTTAGGAGTTGTTATGAATGGCAGCAAAATTTGAAGTGGGCAGTGTTTACACTGGTAAAGTAACAGGATTACAAGCGTATGGTGCGTTTGTTGCATTAGATGAAGAAACTCAAGGACTTGTGCACATTTCTGAAGTCACTCACGGTTTCGTAAAAGACATCAATGAACATCTTTCAATCGGTGACGAAGTACAAGTAAAAGTACTTGCAGTTGACGAAGAAAAAGGTAAAATCAGCCTTTCTATCCGTGCGACTCAAGCTGCGCCTGAAAGAAAAGAAAGCAAACCAAGAAAACCAAAAGCGGCTCAAGTTTCTGAAGAAGCTTCTGCTCCGCAAGGTTTCAACACACTGAAAGATAAGCTTGAAGAGTGGATTGAACAGTCCAACCGCAAAGACCTTATCAAAAAATAAGCATCAAAAAAAAGCACCGGATATGTATGTTCGGTGCTTTTTTTATGTTTATCTGACTTCCGGATTTGTTGCTTCCTCGCGGGATGTTTCTTCGTTCGGCTTAAACAGCAGGCCGAGATTGATCAGACCGGCGATGCCGACAAGGCCGTAAATAATCCGCGACAGAGCTGATCCTTGGCCGCCGAAGATGGCTGCTACTAAATCAAATTGGAAAAATCCGATCAGTCCCCAGTTAATAGCGCCGATAATCGTTAAAACGAGACAGATACGCTGAATAACACTCATGTAAACAACCTCCTCTATGAATTCGTGAAACAGTTATAGATTGTGACAAAGCAAAGAATCTATGCATACTACATTCTCCGCCGTGAAAATCACACTGTTTCAAGCTATATCTGTGCCATTCCCGAGGTTACGACGTCTGTAAACCGTATGATGTGCCGTCAAAAAAGCGGATTGCTTTACATTGAACGTCATCTTTCTGCATAATATAAATCCAAAGGAGGAGATGTCATGCAAAACTTTACATATTGGAATCCGACGAAATTGATTTTCGGAAAGGGAGAGGTTGAAAAACTTCCTGAAGAAATCAAGCCGTACGGAAAAAACGTGCTGCTCGTATACGGAGGCGGCAGCATTAAGCGCAACGGTCTTTACGATCAAGTAACCGAGCTGCTGAAAAAAGCAGGAGTTACCGTACATGAATTGGCAGGCGTAGAGCCGAATCCGCGTGTCTCAACGGTAAACAAAGGTGTTGCGCTCTGTAAAGAAAACAACATCGATTTCTTATTGGCCGTCGGCGGCGGAAGTGTCATTGACTGCACGAAAGCCATCGCGGCGGGTGCTAAATATGATGGTGACGCATGGGATATCGTCACGAAAAAACACCAGCCGAAAGAAGCGCTGCCGTTCGGAACAGTGCTGACGCTTGCGGCGACCGGATCAGAGATGAACTCCGGATCAGTCATCACAAACTGGGAGACACAAGAGAAATACGGATGGGGAAGCCCGCTCGTTTATCCTAAATTCTCTATTCTTGATCCGGTAAACACATTTACCGTTCCAAAAGACCACACCATTTATGGCATGGTCGATATGATGAGCCACGTATTTGAACAATATTTCCACCACACGTCAAACACGCCGTATCAGGACCGGATGTGTGAATCGCTTCTGCGCACGGTGATTGAAACAGCGCCGAAGCTGATCAATGATCTGGAGAACTACGAGCTTCGTGAGACGATTTTATATACAGGCACAATCGCATTGAACGGAATGCTGTCAATGGGCGCAAGAGGGGATTGGGCCACACACAACATCGAGCATGCGGTGTCTGCGGTTTACGATATACCGCACGCGGGAGGTTTGGCGATTCTGTTCCCGAACTGGATGAGACATGTACTCAAAGAAAATCCGGCCCGCTTTAAACAGCTTGCCGTCCGTGTCTTTGATATTGCCGAGACAGGCAGATCAGATGAAGAGATCGCGCTTGAAGGGATCAGCAGGCTGTCTGCGTTCTGGACGAGCCTCGGCGCTCCGAACAGACTCGCTGATTATGACATTTCTGACGAGAAGCTGGATACGATTGCTGATAAAGCGATGGCAAACGGCGCATTCGGACAGTTCAAATCACTGCAAAAAGAAGATGTGCTTGCGATACTGAAAGCATCATTGTAATCAAATAAAGGGGGCGGCCGAATTGGCAGCTCCTTTTTTTCTGTGTTATAGTAATTCCCTTACGATTTTTTTGGAGGTTATTGTGAATGGAGAACTTTACGTACTACAATCCGACGAAACTGATTTTCGGAAAAGGTCAAATCGACCAATTGAAAAAAGAGCTGAAGCAATACGGGAAAAATGTACTGCTTGTATACGGAGGCGGCAGCATTAAGAGAAACGGCCTGTATGACCAAGTAACAGGCATCTTAAAAGAAGAAGGCGCATCTGTTCATGAGCTTGCGGGCGTTGAACCAAACCCGCGTCTGGCAACGGTGAATAAAGGAATTGAGCTGTGCAGACAGCATGAGATTGATTTTCTTCTCGCAGTCGGCGGCGGAAGTGTCATCGACTGTACAAAAGCGATTGCGGCCGGAGCG
Organism: Bacillus amyloliquefaciens DSM 7 = ATCC 23350; assembly: GCF_000196735.1. GTDB lineage: Bacteria > Bacillota > Bacilli > Bacillales > Bacillaceae > Bacillus > Bacillus amyloliquefaciens. Next base: position 2,998,857 of record NC_014551.1, on the reverse strand, counting down.
AAGTATGACGGCGACGCATGGGACATTTACAGCAAAAAAGTAACAGCGCAGGACGCGCTTCCGTTCGGCACGGTGCTGACGCTTGCGGCGACTGGCTCTGAAATGAACCCGGATTCCGTTATCACAAATTGGGAAACAAATGAAAAATTCGTATGGGGCAGCAATGTCACTCATCCGCGTTTCTCCATTTTAGACCCTGAGAATACATTCAGCGTACCTGAAAACCAAACCGTATACGGCATGGTGGATATGATGAGCCACGTATTTGAACAATATTTCCACAATGTTGAAAACACGCCGCTTCAGGACAGAATGTGCTTTGCGGTACTTCAGACGGTAATTGAAACAGCGCCGAAGCTTTTGGAAGACCTCGGGAACTATAAGCACCGCGAAACGATTTTATACGCGGGTACGATCGCATTAAACGGCACGCTGCAGATGGGCTATTTCGGCGATTGGGCTTCCCACACGATGGAGCACGCCGTATCAGCCGTATATGACATCCCTCACGCGGGAGGACTCGCGATTTTGTTCCCGAACTGGATGAGATACACGCTTGATACAAATGTAGACCGTTTTAAAAACCTCATGCTCAACATGTTTGACATTGATACTGAAGGCAAAACGGATAAAGAAATTGCGCTCGAAGGTATCGATAAATTGTCAGCGTTCTGGTCAAGCCTCGGCGCGCCGTCCCGCCTTGCGGATTATGACATCGGCGAAGACAAGCTTGAACTGATCGCAGACATCGCCGCAAAAGAAATGGAACACGGCGGATTCGGCAATTTCCAAAAACTGAACAAAGATGACGTGCTTGCGATACTGAAGGCGTCTCTGTAAGATCAGGTTTCCGGCCGGAGTGATTGCGTAAATCCCGCAGTCACCCGGCCTTCTTCATGACTTGATTTAGCGGTGGAGTTCATATAAAGTGAAAGAGAAAACAATTCACCGTTATGGAGGGACAAGCAAATGACGCATGTACGCTTTGATTACTCAAGAGCGTTACCATTTTTCAATGAACATGAACTTACATACGCACGTGATTTCGTAAAAACGGCACACCATAATATCCATGAAAAAACAGGCGCCGGAAGCGACTTTTTAGGCTGGGTGGACCTCCCTGAAAACTACGATAAAGAAGAATTCGCGCGCATTAAAAAAAGCGCTGAAAAAATTAAATCAGATTCAGACGTGCTCCTCGTCGTCGGAATCGGCGGTTCATACTTAGGCGCCCGGGCGGCGATTGAAGCGCTCAATCATTCTTTCTATATTGTCCTGCCGAAAGATAAACGCAAAAACCCTCAAGTTATCTTTATCGGCAACAATATCAGCTCAACTTATATGAAAGACGTTATGGATCTTTTGGAAGACGCTGATTTCTCTATCAATGTAATTTCTAAATCCGGCACGACGACGGAGCCTGCGATCGCTTTCCGGATTTTCCGCAAACTTCTAGAAGAAAAATACGGAAAAGAAGAAGCGAAAGCGCGGATTTACGCGACGACAGATAAAGAGCGCGGCGCTTTAAAAACGCTTTCTAATGAAGAAGGCTTTGAATCATTCGTTATTCCTGATGATGTCGGCGGACGTTTCTCCGTTCTGACTGCGGTGGGCCTTCTGCCGATTGCGGTAAGCGGGGCTGATATCGATGAAATGATGAAGGGCGCTCTGGATGCAAGCAAAGACTTTTCCAGCTCGGAATTAGAAGAGAATGCGGCTTATCAATACGCCGTCGTCCGCAATGTTCTGTATAATAAAGGAAGAACCATTGAAATGCTCATCAACTACGAGCCTGCGCTGCAATACTTTGCAGAATGGTGGAAGCAGCTCTTCGGCGAAAGTGAAGGAAAAGACGAGAAAGGAATCTATCCTTCTTCCGCTAACTTCTCAACAGACCTTCACTCTCTCGGACAATACGTGCAGGAAGGCAGACGCGATCTGTTTGAAACTGTATTAAACGTTGAAAAACCGAAGCATGAGCTGACTATTGAAGAAGCGGAAAATGATCTTGACGGCTTAAATTATTTAGCCGGCAAAACGGTCGATTTCGTCAACAAAAAAGCGTTCCAAGGCACGATGCTTGCCCATACAGACGGAAAAGTGCCTAACTTAATTGTCAACATTCCGGAGCTTAACGCATATACATTTGGATATCTCGTCTATTTCTTTGAAAAAGCGGTGGCGATGAGCGGTTACCTGCTCGGAGTCAACCCGTTTGATCAGCCGGGTGTTGAAGCCTATAAGGTGAATATGTTCGCGCTTCTCGGCAAACCGGGATTTGAAGAGAAAAAAGCAGAGCTTGAAAAACGCCTTGAAAAATAAAAAGAATGGCTGGCCCGCCGCATGACGGGTCAGCCTTTTTTAAACCGTGAAAGGTGTGATGATGAATTGGCACGACTCTTATGGAAGCATGCCGTCATTTCCGTCTGTTCCGCCGTTATTGTCTATCCTGCGCTGAATCCTTCTTCCGCTGTCCTCTTACAAACCATCCTGTTTTTCGCTCTTCCACTCGGGTTTTTTACGGATATGGTCCGGCTGAAACTGAAGATTGGCCGGATGCATTCGCTGATTACGAAGTGCTGTCTCTATGCCGCCGTTTTCTTTATTTCACCTGAAGCCGCTGCGTCCGCAATTGTGACGTATTTTCTGATTGAATGCGCCGTTTTCTCTTTTCAGCGTCTGTCAGCGGCTCCTGATTCTTCCCGGAAGCCGTATGAAGATGCCGCAGAGCGGGGACGCTAAAGACTAAAAGGAGCATATTTACATGATCAGCATACCATCTTCACTTGAAGGGCAATCTTTTTTATTCCGCGAATTGGAACAGGTGCTGAAACCGATCGGTTATACCATCGGAGGCGGCTGGGAGTATGACCGGGGATTCTTTGATTATAAAATTTCCGATCAGGACGGCTATTTATTTCTCCGTATCCCTGTTGAAGCAAATAAAGGACGGCTGGATGAACGGGGGGCTGCCGTTACAATCGGCACGCCCTTTTTGCTGAGGCACGTCTATCAGCAGGAAACGGATGATACAGCAGGCGGCGGTGTTTTTGAATCATTATTCAACCAATTCTCCGAGCCGAAACGCCGGGATGCAGCAATTGACCGTTCATATATCGATATCGGCATTTCACTCGTGAAAGAGCTTGAAGATGTTCTGCTGCATTAAAGAGCCAAAAACAGATCAGTGCTGAGCACGTGGTATGACAAGGGAGGGGTAAGCATCGGCCCCTCTTCTTTTTGTATGCCGATGATCGTGGTATTCCGCTTGAGATAATAGAGCGCACAATCATAATAAGATAAGCCTTTTAATTCCTCGGGGACGGGAATGATGCGAACCTTTTTCTCCAGCGTCAGATCGGACAGCGTTTGCGGTTTGGCAAGCTGCAGCTTGACCCGGTAATGCTCAAACATCACCCGGCTCGACAGCCGTGATGTGCACAGAATCTTATTGGCTCCGGCGCGTTCGGCGTTTTTGACATACCGTTCCGTTAAAATTTCTACGATACAATACACGGACGGATGCAGCCCTTTGATGGCGAGCAGCGTTAATACCGACAGCATATCAGCTTCCGCTTCATTCTTCTGCTGGTCTGCTGTCAGAATGACGGTATCGGCTTCCGTAATATTCGCCTTATTGAGCGTGCCGTCGTCAGCAGCGTGTCCGCGGATGAAATGGACGTTCTCAATAAGCGGCCCTTCTCGTAATGAATCATCGATCAGGACGACGGTTTTTGATGGTGCGAAGTGCTGCAGCTCTTTCAGAAGCATATGTGATTTCTCATTCCATCCGACAAGAATGACGTGCCCCTTGCCTTTAAAGGCGACCCTTCCTTCGACATAGCGGTGCTGTTTGCTGAACACGGCTGAAGAAAGCGTGGCGAAATAGGCGGTCACAAAACTCGCTCCGCTTAATACAAGCACCATGCCGGCAATCTGCCCGAGCGGCGTCTGGGGCACGTAATCGCCGTAGCCGACCGTAGCCACTGTAATAACCGCCCACCAAATCCCTTCAAACACAGACGTGAATTGCTTCGGTTCAAGCATGTAAATCAATTGACCGAACAATAAGATCAAGGCGATAATGATCAATCCGATCCGAATATATAACGGCCATCTCAGCCAGGAAATAAAGATACGGTTTGATTTCATTCGTCCGGCTCTTCCTTCGACAGAGAAATGGACAAAATCTGCTTAATAATGGTATTTAATTTTTCGTTCAGCTGTTCCTGGCCGTATGAGTCACGCGCCTGTCTGATTAACTCGGCCGTCTCATCCTCGAACTGAATGAGAGGTTCGTCGTTTTCCGATTCATTATAGAGCTGGATAAAGACGTCAAGCCCCTCATTCATTCTGTCTATCGCATTGCTCAGCTGTTCTTTTTCGCCATTTGTCACTTTCATGATGGATCACACCTGTATCTTTTTTTTATACAGTATGTCCCAGTTCATTTGATGTCTTTCAAAAATCGGCGAAAACATATTCACCCGGTTTTTTTCATATGATAAAGAAACGGACCGAAAAAGGGTGAGTCAGATGACAGTCATTCAAAAAGTGCTGGCGGCGCTGGCCGGAGCGCAGCTGCTCGCTTCAGCGGCCGTATTGCTTATTTTCGATTTGAATGGATACAATCATATGTCCGGCGGCTTTTCATGGCTTGCTTTTGCAAAGGGGACCGTTGGCACGTTTCCGTTTTATACTGCAATGGCCGGGTGTTTTCTGATCATGCTCGCAGGTTTGATTCCTGTCAGAAAAAAGAAGCGGATTTCTGTACAGGAAAGCGGCCATTCATTAAAATAATATATAAGCAGTTCGTACGATATAAGAGAAAAAGGAAGAGGATAATATGCTGTTTGTCTTTTTAACAATTGCTGCATTGGGATTGTCGTTTTGGGCACAATTTAAAGTGAAAAGCAATTTTCAGAAATACTCAGACGTGGAAGCTTCCAGTCAGCGGACGGGGGCGGAAACGGCAAGACGGATTCTTGATATAAACGGTTTATATGATGTGCCGGTAGAACCGGTAAGAGGCACTTTAACAGACCATTACGACCCGACGGAACGGGTGGTGCGTTTATCTGAGCCGGTATATTACGGCCGCTCCATTTCCGCCATTTCCGTCGCTTCCCATGAAGTCGGACATGCTTTGCAGCATCAGGAATCATACGGCGCGCTTGTGCTGAGACACAAAATTTTTCCGGTCGTCAATTTTGCCTCCGGGGTCGCCCCTCTGCTTTTCTTGGGCGGGATGCTCCTGGGCAGCTTGAATTTAATCGGACTCGGCATTATTTTATTCTCTGCCGCTGTTTTTTTCCAGCTTGTCACGCTGCCTGTCGAGTTTAATGCCAGCGCGAGGGCGAAGCGGATTATCGTGTCGGAAGGATTCATTCGCAACAGTGAAGAACACGGCGTGAATAAAGTGCTGAACGCCGCCGCGCTGACGTATGTGGCTGCGGCGCTCGTTTCATTATTCGAGCTGCTTCGTTTTGTGATGATTTTCTTAAACGGTCGTAATGAGAATTAACACGAAGGAGGTGGCCCCTTACCGTTTGCGGTAGGGGTTTTTTTGCTTATATTAAAACTGATTCTCATTATGCTGTTAATCGGATTAACGGCCATCTTTGTGGCGGCGGAATTTGCGATCGTAAAAATCCGCGGATCAAAAATTGCGGAACTGGTTGAAACCGGAGACAGCCGGGCGCTTGCGGCGCACAGGGTTATTTCAAATCTCGATGAGTACTTATCAGCGTGCCAGCTCGGCATTACGATTACGGCGCTCGGACTCGGCTGGCTCGGTGAACCGACGATTCAGCGGATTCTTCTTCCTGTTTTCAGCCTGATCGGAATGCCGTCATCCATTACGCACGTCGTCACGTTTATTGCGGCGTTTATCGCCGTCACGTATCTGCACGTCGTCATCGGCGAACTTGCACCGAAAACGATATCCATTCAAAAAGCCGAAGCCGTCAGTCTGTGGACGGCGAAACCGCTCATTCTCTTTTATAAAGTGATGTATCCGTTTATCAAGCTGTTAAACGGCTCGGCCGGATTTTTGGTCAAACTGTTCGGCTTTCATTCAGTGAAAGAACATGAAGTCGTTGTCAGTGAAGAGGAATTGCGGGTGATTTTATCCGAAAGCTATAAAAAAGGTCAAATCAATCAATCTGAATTCCGTTACGTCAACAAAATATTTGAATTCGATAACCGGGTCGCCAGAGAAATTATGGTGCCGCGCACCGAAATCGCCGCCATCTCGCTTGACCAGTCAGTTGATGAAGCCATTCATTTGATCATCAACGAGCGGTATACGCGATATCCGGTTATTAAGGAAGACAAAGACCACATTCTCGGCATTATTAACAATAAGGATTTATTTAAGGCGTATTTTCTCGGCCGTTCCATTGAATTAAAAGAAATTATGCGTCCGGTCATCAGAGTGATTGAAAGCATCCCGGTCCAGGAACTTTTGATCCGCATGCAGAAGGAGCGGATTCATATGGCGATTCTCGTTGACGAATACGGCGGTACGGCGGGGCTTGTGACCGTCGAAGACATATTGGAGGAAATCGTCGGGGAAATTCGCGATGAATATGACCAGGATGAAATGCCGCACATCGTCAAAAAAGGCGAACACCATTATGTGATGGACGGCAAAGCGCTGATAGAAGAGGTGAATGACCTCCTTGATATCGCCATCGAAAATGAAGACATTGACACGATCGCGGGATGGCTCTTAACACAAAAAATGGAGCTGAAAAACGGCGACGTGTTTCATGCCGAAGGGTGTGAATTCAAGGTGCTGGAAGCTGAAGACCACCATATCCGCTTTGTTGAAATTAAAAAAACTGATTTCTGAGCCTCCTGCTTTTTGCAATGAGGCTTTTTTTCTGAAAAAAATGCTTCTTCATCCCGCTCCTTCATATGCTGTAATGAAAGGAGTGGCGGTATGAAAACGGATTGGTGGAAAACGGCGGCCGTCTATCAAATTTATCCCCGAAGCTTTATGGATTCGAACGGAGACGGAATCGGCGACATTAACGGGATCAGAGCAAAGCTTCATTACATAAAAGAGCTGGGGGCGGATGTGATCTGGCTTTGTCCCGTTTTTGACTCGCCGGGCGCGGACAATGGCTACGATATTCGGCATTATAAACAAATTGCCGGCGAATTCGGGACGATGAAGGATTTTGACCGGCTCCTCGCGGATATTCATGCGCTCGGCATGAAGCTGATTATAGACCTCGTCGTCAACCATACAAGTGATGAGCATCCTTGGTTTATCGAATCCCGCTCAGCGAAGGATTCCGAAAAACGGGACTGGTACATCTGGAGAGACGGAAAAAACGGCAAAGAGCCGAACAATTGGGAAAGTATTTTCGGCGGATCGGCATGGGAATATGATCAAGGGACAAATCAGTATTACCTTCACCTGTTTGACAAAAAACAGCCCGATTTAAATTGGGAAAACGAATCGATGAGGCAGTCTGTTTATGAAATGATCCGCTGGTGGCTTGATAAAGGCATAGACGGCTTCCGGGTGGATGCCATTTCTCATATTAAGAAAAAAGAAGGTCTCCCTGATATGCCGAATCCGGACGGTCTCCCGTATGTCCCGTCCTTCCCGTATCATATGAATGGGGAAGGCATCATGGATCTCCTGAAAGAGCTGAAGCGGGAAACATTTTCACGCTATCCGATCATGACGGTCGGCGAGGCGAACGGAGTGACGGCTGCGGAGGCGGCTGATTGGGCCGGTGAAGAAAACGGCGTCTTTCATATGATTTTTCAATTTGAACACCTCGGTCTCTGGGATACGGATGAGAATCAAAGTATCTGTATTCCGGCGCTTAAGCGCGTCTTGTCCGGCTGGCAGAACAGTCTGGAAGGTAAGGGCTGGAATGCGTTATTTATGGAGAATCACGACCAGCCCCGTTCCGTTTCGGTATGGGGTGACGAACGGCTTTTGAAAGAAAGCGCCAAGGCACTCGCGGCGATGTATATGCTGATGAAAGGCACGCCGTTTATTTACCAGGGGCAGGAACTCGGCATGACCAATGTTTCGTTCCCATCCATTGAAGATTACGACGACGTCGCAAGCAAACAGCTGTATGAAAAAGAGACGTCCCGCGGTGTTCCGCATGAAAAAGTGATGAAAATCATCTGGAAAAAGGGCCGGGATAATTCACGGACACCGATGCAATGGAGCGGCGCGGCGAACGGCGGGTTTTCTGATGCTTCCCCGTGGCTCGGGGTGAACCCGAATCACACATGGCTGAACGCTGCATCGCAAATGCAGGATGAAACATCCGTATACCATTTCTACAAACGGCTGATCGCCCTCAGAAAAAAACATGACGTATTGATCAGCGGAACATATGAATTGCTGCTTCCGGAGGACCGGCAGATTTATGCCTATGTAAGAAAAGACGGAACGGAAACCGCCCTGATCATCACCAATCTGTCCAAAACCCCCGCCTTATACAGGCATCCCGGTTATCCGCTTGATTCCGATTCGCTCGTGCTCGCAAACATGGAAACAACAGCGCATCGGCATGTGACATCTGTTCTATTAAAGCCTTATGAAGCCCGCGTATATGTATGGTGAAAAACTTCAGTTCCGAGACTGAAGTTTTTTGTGATCTGCGTTTATCATCGCGATCCGACAGGAAAAGACAAATACAGAAACGAATATGGGAAAGGAAGAGAAAAAAAGGAAGGGGCATTCATATGCTGAAAAAATTGCAGATTCAAACAAACAGACGGGATGAAATGATCGACATCACGCATGAAGCCGAAGTATTTCTCCGCGAAACAGGCGTAAAAAGCGGCTTGGCGCTAATATACTGTCCCCATACCACAGCCGGCATTACCATAAATGAAAATGCCGATCCGGATGTGAAAAGGGATATGCTCAGAAGGTTTGATGAAGTGTATCCGTGGGAGCATGAACTGGACCGGCATATGGAGGGAAATACGGCGGCGCATATGAAAGCGAGTACAACGGGCGCCTCCCAGCATGTCATCATTGAAGACGGGCGCCTGATTCTCGGAACGTGGCAGGGCATTTATTTTTGCGAATTTGACGGTCCGAGAAACAGAACATGTTATATCAAAATACAGGCTGAAACGGGGGAAATCACAATGAGTGAGTGGATGGACGCATTATCATTGACAAAGCCCGTCATCCAGGCGCCGATGGCCGGAGGGCTTGTCACACCGCGCCTGGCATCAGCGGTATCAAATGAAGGGGCGCTCGGAAGTCTCGCTTCAGGATACGTCAGTCCGCAGGCGCTTGAAAAACAGCTTATCGAGATGAAAGACCTGACGAACCGCTCCTTTCAAGTGAATCTTTTCGTCCCGGAAGAAAGGCAGATGCCTGAGGAGGAACTGGTTGAAAAATGGAAAGCGCGCATCCCGAGGGCAAATGACGCCAAGCCGTTCTCCGATTTGAAAGAAGAATGGAATGATTTTGAGGAAAAAGCGGAGCTTCTGATCCGTTACGGGGTCAAAGCGTGCTCATTCACCTTCGGCCTGCCGCCGGAAAAAACGGCAGAAAAGCTGAAGAAAAGCGGCTGTTTCCTTTTCGGCACCGCGACAACGCCGGAGGAAGCGAAGGCCTTTGAAGAGCGGGGAATGGACGCCGTTATCCTTCAAGGAATAGAAGCCGGCGGGCATCGCGGATCGTTTCTGCCGGTTAAAGGAGAACCGGCTCTCGGCCTTATGGCACTGATTCCGCAGGCTAAAGACGCGCTGAAAATCCCGGTCATTGCGGCTGGAGGCATTTTTGACCGCCGCGGGGTGCAGGCAGCCCGATGTTTGGGTGCGGACGGTGTTCAAGTGGGCACACCGTTTCTCCTTTGTGAAGAAAGCAGCGCCTCGCCGGCATATCAAAAAGCCATTGCCGAATCAAAAGGAGCCGACACGCGGCTGACCACATTGTTTTCGGGAAAACAGGCGCGGGGAATCGTGAATCAGTTCATGAAAACATATGAAGCTGATGAGGGGAAAACGCTGCCCTATCCGCTGCATAATACGCTGACAAAGCCGATGCGAGGGCATGCGGCTCAATCAGGAGACGCGGAGCATATGTCTTTATGGGCAGGCCAGTCCGCCGCAAAACTTGAAGGGCCGACAGACGTGAAAACCGTTTTGGACGCTTTGTGCTGATCATAATTACGATGCTGTGAGGTGATGGATGATGAAGATTCTTCAAATGTCCTATAAAAAAAGAGGGAATATTGAGTTTGTCTTTGAAGATTTTCCGCATTCCAAAGTCACCATGGCGCCGATTAAAGGGTATTACTTTGTCCGGACCATTAAATGGAGCAGACGGGACAGAGCCGTCACCCGCCATGACTTAGAGAAGTTTGAATGGGCGGCAAACCAAGCGCTCGGCACGACCGCTTTTTACCGAAAAAGAAAAGCATTTCACATCCCATCGTCACCATGACAGACGATGGGATTGTTTTAATGCATGATCTGATAAAGCGCGGGCGCATCAAGCCTTGTCGCCTGAGAAAGCAGATAAGCTGACTGCACGGCATTTTTTCTTCTTAAAGAATTCAATCTCTGGATGATTTGTTCAGCGGTCAGAATCCCGAGACCGTGGGCAAAATATTGATCATTCCCCATCACAATGACATTTTCTCCCCGCCACTGGGCCTTTGCGGGATTAAACTCAGGGTTTTTAAAATATAAACAATCTCCCCGTAAAAAGTGTCTGCCGGTTTCCGTGTAGATCGGCAGGTGCTCATAGTGCCAGTCATACAAAGTAATATCCCGGAAACGGCGGTCAAACCGTTCTTCACCGATCGTCTTTAAGACGGCCAGATAATAAATCACAACAATAGCGGTAGCGCATTCAAATGCATAAAACGCCCCGTTTTCAATAATATCCCGTATCGCTTTGGAAGCGGGGATTCTGTACTTCAGCTCCAGAGCTCCTTCCGGCGTCACTCTCCAATAAGCCGTATTTCCGTATGTTTTGGCGAAAGTTGCAAATTTTGCGCCTGATCCGTGCAGTTCTCTTGCAGCCTCCACGATATGGCGCCGCAGCCGTGCTTCAAACATCAGTTCAGTAATTGACCCGTAATCGAATTGTACGGGAGAATTGATCAGTTCATTTAAATACGGAACAAGGCTTTCTTCCGTCTGCCAGTTCGCGATGTCCTGGGGCCGAAGCACTTGGCCGGATATGATAATCATCTGCACGCCCCCTCTCTTTTTTTATAAGATATGCAGGAGGCTTGGGCAATGAAAATCAAGTCATAAAAAAGGGGGAAATGTTAACAAAATGTGAAGGAGGAGCCGATATATAAGGTATCACATATGAGGGAGCAAGCTTAATATGAAAAAATTCATCAATTGGTGTACAAAGGCATCGATTTCACGGAAATTAATCATTTCATTTATCGTGATCTTAATCATACCGATTCTCGTGTTGGAATTCAGTTCATACCATACGGCGAGCAATTCGCTGGATGATCAGATTTCAGGCAACGCGAAAAATAACATCGACTCTTTTAACTCGACCATTACAAATGATATCGGCGCAAAAGCAAAGGCGATTGAATTTTTCAGTGAAACCTTAAAAGGTTCATCATTCTCTAAAAAAAATAAAACCGAACTTGAAGAAAAGTTCGGGCAATACACGTCTATTCATAAGGACGCAGCTCGTATTTACGGAGGAACGGAAGACGGCAGCTACGTACAGGCGCCGAAGGAAAATGTTCCGGCCGATTACGATCCGAGAACACGCGCATGGTATAAAGACGCTGTGAAGGCTGGCGGCACGCTCGTTGTCACTGATCCTTACATCGCTGCAAACGACGGCAGCATGGTTGTCACCGTAGCAAAGCAGATGCAGGACGGAACGGGCGTAGTGGCCATGGATATTACGATTGACCAGCTGCTGAAGCAAATGCAGGAAATCAAAATCGGGAAAAAAGGCTTCGTGTTTATAACATCTAAAAACAAGACTTACGTCGCGCATAAAGACCATAAACCGGGTGATAAAGTATCAACCCCGTGGCTGAATGAGGTATACAGCAAAGACAGCGGCATTATTTCATACAAGCTTGATAATCAAGATAAAAAAATGGCGTTTACGACAAATAAACTAACCGGATGGAAAATAGAGGGGAGTATGGAACTCACCGAAATTAAAGACGCCTCAAAACCGGTGCTGACGATGGGAATGATCGTGCTTGCAGCATCCATTATCATCGGGGGAATTTTAATTCTGCTGATTGTCAGATCCATTACATCACCGCTGAAACGGCTTGTCCGCTCGTCTAAACAAATCAGCGGCGGAGACCTGACCGAAACCATTGAAATCCGCTCGAAAGATGAATTGGGCGAACTCGGTGCAAGTTTTAATGAAATGGGAGAATCTCTGCGCGGACTTATAAGCGCGATCCAAAACTCTGTCGACAACGTTGCCGCTTCATCGGAAGAGCTGACCGCTTCAGCTTCGCAGACAAGCAAAGCGACGGAGCACATTACTATGGCAATTGAGCAGTTTTCAAACGGAAATGAAGAACAAAGCGAAAAAGTAGAATCAAGTTCAGCCAAGCTGAATCATATAAATGAAGGGCTCGCAGCCGTTTCCCGCACATCATCATCCATTACGGAAGCATCTAAACAATCGAAAGAAGCTGCCGGCACCGGGGAAGAATATGTGCAGCAAACCGTCGGGCAGATGAATCTCATCAATCAATCCGTTCAGCAGGCGGAAGCTGTTGTGAAAGGGCTTGAAGCCAAATCAAAAGACATCACTCATATACTAAGAGTCATTAACGGCATTGCCGATCAGACAAACCTGCTTGCATTAAATGCAGCCATTGAAGCGGCAAGAGCCGGTGAATACGGACGAGGCTTCTCAGTGGTCGCGGAAGAAGTGCGTAAGCTGGCCGTCCAATCTGCAGGTTCTGCCAAAGAGATAGAAAAACTCATTCAGGAAATTACAGCTGAGATTAATACATCGCTTCACATGTTTACATCCGTTAATGAAGAAGTTCAATCAGGACTTGCCGTGACGGACCGCACGAAAGAAAGCTTCCAGAATATCTTCGGCATGACAAACGACATCGCCGAGAAGCTTCAATCAATGAACGGCACGGTTGAACAGCTGTCAGACAGCTCTCAGCACGTCTCAGCCGCAGTGACCGATATTGCGGACGTATCAAGAGAAAGCGCGGCAAGTATTCAGGATATTGCCGCATCCGCAGAAGAACAGCTTGCATCTATGGAAGAAATCAGCACATCCGCCGATACGTTGGCGCAAATGGCCGAAGAACTGCGGGAATTAACGAAACAATTTAAAATCAACTAGTACAAAAGGACGCTTTCCGGATGGAAGGCGTCTTTTTTTATGGAGGCAGGCAGAGAATTAAATAAAAAGACTCACCTTAAAAGAGAGTATATAGAACTATTTTTCATTTATGACTAAATTTTCAATGTAATAAAAAGGGAGTCCGCCGATATAAACAGTAAATAATTGAAAGAGGTTTACAAAATTGAGAAAAACAGCAAAAAACATCGCAAAAAAATCAATAGCCAGAAAACTCATCTTGTCATTTTTACTGATCTTACTCATTCCGGTAGCAGTATTGGCTGCCAGTGCCTACCGTTCGGCGGCTTCATCCGTTGAAAATCAAATGATGGAAAGCGCTGAGGGGAATGTGCAAATCTTAAACAATATGATTGATGACCGGATCGGAACGTTTACAAAAAGCTCAGCATATTTCAGCGAATGGGCGACAAGCGCAAAATTTAAAGAAAAAAACCAAACGGAAATGAAAGAAAGATTCAAGCAGTTTATTGAAAGCAATGATAAAGCGGCAGCCATATTTTCAAGCAGCAAGGAAGGCGCGTTTACACGTTATCCGCATGCCGATATGCCGGCCGATTTCAATCCGCTTGAAAGAAGCTGGTATCAAGAAGCCATGGAGAATAAAGGCCAGACCATCATCACGGACCCTTATCAGTCCATCTCAAACAAAAAGATGGTCGTCACCATGGCCCGTGCCGCGCAAGACGGATCAGGCGTCGTCGCCATTGATATTAAAATCGACGATCTCATCACGATGACAAAAGAAGTCAATATCGGAAAAGAAGGATACGCCTTTATCCTCAGCAAAAATAAAAAAGCTGTTGCCTACAGTAATGAAAAAGCCGGCGCGGCGGTATCGGGAAAATGGGTTGATACATTATACAGCGGGGAAAAAGGCGATTTTGAATATACGCTGAACGGAAAAGCGAAAAAAATGGCTTACGTCACCAATAAAGCGACAGGCTGGAAGATCAGCGGAACCATGTCCGTTGATGAAATTAAGGATGCGGCCAGACCTGTTTTGACCATAGCCGTCATCATATTGGCGATAGCGGTTGCCGCAGGAATGATTTTCATTTATTTTGTCATCCGCTCTATTACAAAACCGCTGAAACGCCTCGTAGCTTCAGCGGAAAGAATCAGCAGCGGAGATCTGACGGAAACCATTGATGTCAGTTCCAAAGATGAGCTTGGTGTGCTCAGTAAAAGTTTTAATCATATGACAGATTCACTCCGGTCCCTTATTCAGGGAATTCAGGACTCTGTTGAACATGTCGCTTCTTCCTCAGAAGAGCTGACGGCTTCGGCTGAGCAGACGAGCAAAGCGACGGAACATATCACCCTTGCGATTGAACAGTTTTCTAATGGAACGGAAGACCAAAGTGACAGCATTGATAAAGCGACATCCCAAGTGAATGACATGAAAGACGGACTCAGCGATCTGGCGGAAGCAGCAGCCGTTGTGACGGAAACTTCAATTGAATCGGCGGAGATATCAGTCGCCGGAGAGCGGCTTGTCAAGAAAACAGCCGGGCAGATGGGCACCATTGATCACTCCGTCAGTAAAGCGGAACAAGTCGTAAAAGGGCTTGAGCTCAAGTCGCAAGACATCACCAGCATTTTGCGCGTCATTAATGGCATTGCCGATCAAACGAATCTTCTCGCCTTAAATGCGGCCATAGAAGCGGCAAGAGCGGGAGAATACGGACACGGTTTCTCAGTCGTCGCAGAGGAAGTGAGAAAGCTTGCCGTCCAATCAGCCGATTCAGCGAAAGAAATCGAATCCTTAATCCATGAAATTGTTAAAGAAATTCATACATCGCTCGGAATGCTGGAATCCGTCAATCACGAGGTGAAAAGCGGCCTGCAGCTAACGGACGAAACGGAAAAAAGCTTCCGGGACATCTCCGCCAAAACCAATCAGATTGCCGGTGAACTGCAAAATATGAATGCAACTGTGGAACAGCTTTCTGCCGGGTCTCAGGAAGTCTCAAACGCTTCAGAGGATATCGCGGCCGTCTCCAGACAAAGCGCGGCAAGCATACAGGACATTGCGGCTTCAGCTGAAGAGCAGCTTGCGTCTATGGAGGAGATCAGTTCATCCGCCGTCACGCTCGAAAAAATGGCTGAAGAATTGCGCGGGCTGACAAAACGTTTTAAGATAAACTCTTAATTAAGTCTAAAAGACTACTTTTAGATAGGTAAAAAGTATGCTTCGTTATATTTCTTCTTTTAGGATATGTATATTTACCTATAATTGCCGATATGAAGGGTAAACATGCAAGAGGAGATATAGCAGATGAAAAAAAATTGTGCAAATTATCAAGCAGAGATCGCTTACAAGAAAACTGCTCATTTCTTTTTTAGCCATTCTTATTCTTCCTATTTCAACGCTGGCTTTTATCGCTTATCAATCGGCGGTAAGCACGCTTGACAGGCAGATGATGGGAAGCGCATTAGATAATGTGCAGCAGATTAATGATATGATCAATACAAGCATCAGCCAGAAGGAAGACGGCGCGGCATATTTCAGCGATTGGCTCACCAAGGATCGGTACAAGCCGAAAAACCAATCGCAAATTACGGATAAATTCAGTGAGTATATAAAAATCAATAAAGACGTGGAATCCATCTATACGAGTGACACGGAAGGCCATTTCACCCGGTATCCCGACCTGCAGATGCCTAAAGGATATAATCCGATTGAAAGAGATTGGTATAAAAAAGCCGTGGAAAACAAAGGGAAAGTTGTTGTAACAGATCCTTACCGCACGGCTTCCACCAATACGATGGTCGTGACGATCGTGCAGCAGACGAAAGACGGCTCGGGAGTCATCGCCATCAATATGAAAATCGAAGAGCTTCTGAAAACGACAAAAAAAGTGAACATCGGAAAATCAGGCTATGCTTTTATCCTGACGAAAGACAAAAAAGTGGTCGCCCACCCGAACCGCACATCAGGAACAGTATTAAACGGGGATTGGGCTGAACAGCTGTACAGCAGTAAAAAAGGTGATTTTCAATACACCTACGACGGTCAGGAAAAGAAAATGGCTTATGATACGAACGGGCTGACAGGCTGGAAAATCAGCGGAACGATGTATCTGGACGAAATTCATGAAGCGGCGCTGCCGATCCTTCATCTGTCCCTGCTCGTTCTCGTATTAGCGATTGTCATCGGAACCATCGTCATGGTGCTGATTATCCGTTCCATCACAAAACCGCTCAAACAGCTTGTAACATCGTCGAAACAGATCAGTGAAGGGGATTTAACTGAAACGATCGAGATTCAATCAAAGGACGAATTAGGCGAGCTTGGAAAAAGTTTCAACAATATGGCCGCCTCGCTCAGGTCTCTGATCCATACCATTCAGGATTCCGTGAATAACGTCGCGTCTTCATCAGAGGAGCTGACGGCTTCAGCAGAGCAGACTAGCAAGGCAACCGAACATATCACACTGGCAATCGAACAATTTTCTAACGGAAATGAAAGCCAAAGTGAAAAAATTGAAAGCGCGGCGGAACATATTTATCAAATGAACAGCGGGCTTAAAGATATGGCGAAAGCATCTGCCGTCATTACCGAATCCTCCGTCACATCAGCGGAAGTCGCCAATTCAGGCGGGAAGCTCGTCCACCAGACGGTCGGCCAAATGAACGTCATTGACCGGTCAGTGAAAGAAGCTGAACAAGTAGTGCGCGGCCTTGAAACAAAATCAAAAGACATTACAAACATTCTCCGTGTCATTAACGGAATTGCTGATCAGACAAACCTTCTTGCGCTGAACGCGGCAATTGAAGCGGCCCGTGCGGGAGAATACGGCCGAGGCTTCTCAGTCGTAGCCGAAGAGGTCAGAAAACTTGCGGTGCAGTCTGCAGATTCAGCGAAAGAAATCGAAAGCTTGATTGTAGAGATCGTTAATGAAATCAATACATCTCTCGGCATGTTCCAATCCGTCAACAAAGAGGTGGAGAGCGGACTTGATATTACGAATCAGACCGAAACGAGCTTCAAACGGATTTCTGAAATGACGAACCAGATCGCCGGAGAAATTCAAAACATGAACGCGACGGTAGAACAGCTGACAGCCGGATCGCAGCAGATTTCAGGAGCCTCCGAGCAAATCGCGTCCATCGCAAAAGAAAGCTCCGCCAGCATTCAGGATATCGCCGCATCGGCCGAAGAACAGCTGGCTTCAATGGAAGAAATCAGTTCGTCTTCGGAAACGTTATCCCAAATGGCGGAAGAATTACGTGATATGACGAAACAATTTAAAATAGAATAATAGTAGAAAGACACCCAAATGTGCTGTTTGGGTGTTTTTTTTAGTTTTTTTAATAAATCTTTTGTCCTAGCTGACGATAATAGATTTAGCTTTCAAAGAAGGAGACTGAAAAAAATGAAACAACTGATACATTGGATCAAACAGCCATCCATCAGCAAGCCGCTTATCGCGGCATTTTTAGCCGTATTGGTGCTTCCGGTCGGCATACTCGCCTACTTCAGCTACCAAACGGCGGGGAGTTCATTAGAAAGCGAACTGACCCACAGCGCTCAAGGAAATGTCAACGAACTCAACAGCGTGCTGGAAAACATGCTCGACAGCAAGCTGAAAGCAATTGACTATTACAGTGAATCAATCACAAAGGAAAAAATGAAAACGAAAAATAAATCCGAACTGCTTGAAAACATGAAGCAGTATGTCACCGTAAATGACGATGTTGCATCAGTGTATGCCGCGTCTCGCGACAAAGCGTTCGTGAAATATCCGTCCGTTGACATGCCGTCCGATTACAATCCGCTCACACGAGAATGGTATACAAAAGCGGTTGAAAAAAACGGACAGCCGGTATTTACCGAGCCCTATAAAGACGCTGCAACCGGACAAACGGTCGTTACGATTGCTCAGCAGACAAAAGACGGATCAGGCGTAGTGGCGCTTGATATAAATCTGGGAGACCTGCTGAACGCTTCCGAACGCGTCCAGATCGGTCATAAAGGATTTGCTTTTATTACAACGGGAGATAAAAAATACATCGCCCATCCGACTATAAAAGCGGGAACAGAAGGCTCAGGGGAGTGGACAAAAGAAGTATTTTCAAAAACAAGCGGAACGTTTGAATACATCTTTGAAGGACAGCAAAAGAAAATGGCCTTCACGACAAACAAACTGACGGGCTGGAAAATCGCCGGCACATTTTTTGTCAGTGAGATACATGATGCAGCCCTGCCTGTTATGAGAATGGCGCTGATCATTCTTGCGGTGTCTCTTATCGTCGGCGGGATTTTAATCTTTTTTATCATTCGCGCGATTTCAAAACCGCTCAAAAAACTTGTCTCGACATCAGCTAAAATCAGTGACGGCGATTTAACGGAAGTCATTAACATCAGTTCGAAAAATGAATTCGGACAGCTCAGCCAAAACTTCAATGAGATGTCAGCATCACTCCGGTCTGTCATCGGTGTCATCCAATCATCCGTCGAACATGTCGCTTCTTCATCCGAAGAGCTGACGGCATCTGCCGGACAGACAAGCAAGGCGACAGAGCATATCACACTGGCGATTGAACAATTCTCAAACGGAAACGAATCACAAAGCGAAAAATTGGAAGAAAGTGCAGACCATCTTTCCCAAATGAATGCAGGCATTGCCGAGACGGCGAATGTATCGGCGGAAATCACTGAATCCGCCATCCAAACCTCTGATACGGCCGGAAGCGGAGAAGAATTAGTAGCGAAAACGGTCGGCCAGATGAAAACAATTGATCGTTCCGTACAGCAGGCGGAAGCAGTCGTAAAAGGGCTGGAAACAAAATCGCACGACATTAAGAGCATTTTGAACGTCATTAACGGCATTGCCGATCAGACAAACCTGCTTGCCTTAAACGCGGCCATCGAAGCGGCCAGAGCCGGCGAATACGGCCGGGGCTTCTCCGTCGTTGCGGAAGAAGTGAGAAAGCTTGCCGTGCAATCAGCCGACTCCGCCAAGGAAATCGAAACGCTGATTCAGGAAATCGTCAAAGAAATCGCCACATCGCTTTCTGTATTCCAAGCGGTGAATCAAGATGTGAAGGAAGGACTCGATATTACGGATCAAACGGCCGAAAGCTTCAAAAAAATCTCGGAAATGACGACTCAGATTTCAGGCGCTTTGCAGCACATGAACGGAACGCTTGAGCAGCTCGCGGCCGGGTCACAAAACGTGACAAACGCGGTTGAGGATATTACCGCAGTCGCCAAAGAAGGATCTGCCGGCATTCAAGACATCGCCGCGTCAGCCGAAGAGCAGCTTGCCTCCATGGAAGAAATCAGTTCATCAGCCGAAACACTTGCCCATATGGCGGAAGAATTGCAGCAGGTTACGCGGAAATTTACGATTCAGTCTGAAGACGAAGAGCAGCTGTAACGAGCTGTTTCTTTTCCTTCGCTGAAAAAAGCGATACACTTACATAAAAGAAGGGAGTGGCAGTGATGAGATTAGAAGGCAAGAAAGTCATAGCGCTTGTCAGTGACGACTTTGAAGACTTAGAGCTTTGGTACCCGGTCTACCGGCTGCGGGAGGAGGGCGCGATCGTTCATTTAATAGGAGAAGAAGCCGGCCGTTCATACAAAGGAAAATACGGCGTGCCCGCGACAGCGGATTACGATTTTAAGAGCCTGATTATCCAGGAGTATGATGCTGTGCTCGTGCCTGGCGGCTGGGCTCCTGACAAACTGAGAAGATATCCGGAAGTTTTGGACATCATCCGTACGATGAATGAGCAGAAAAAGCCGATCGGCCAGATCTGCCACGCGGGCTGGGTGCTCATATCGGCCGGAATTCTCGCAGGGAAAAAAGTAACGAGTACGCCCGGCATCAAAGATGACATGACAAACGCGGGGGCACAGTGGCTGGATGAAGCTGTCGTAACTGACGGCCACATTGTATCAAGCCGCCGTCCGCCTGACCTTCCGCATTATGCAAAAGCGTTCGCTGATCTCTTAGCATCCAAATAAAAAACCTCCGCCCGAAGCCGGGCGGAGGTTTTTAGTTTTGATCGGCAGGGAAGACAATTCCGATTTGTTTTCTTGCTTCTTCCATAATGCTTGCCGTAATGAAAGAACGCTCAAAGGTATTTTCGGAAGACTCCTGCTGTCCGTTTCGAAGAAGATTGATGAATTCTGCCGTTTCGTAATACATCGGCGGTTTCGAATCAGGGACGGAAATGTCCTCCGTGCGTCCGTCACGATAGCGGATTTCCGCCCGTTCCGGCCCGTGAATGCTGTCCAGTACGATTGTGCCGTCTTCACCCTGTATTTCCGCCGGGGCAAACGAATTTGAGATTTTTGAATGCATCAGCACCGCTTCAAATCCGTCATATGACAGAATAACCGTGCCTTCGCCGTCAACGCCGGATGATAATTTGTGACCGGTCGCAATGACGTCTTTCGGTTTGCCGAACAGGACGACGGCCGGATAAATACAGTACACGCCGATGTCCATTAACGATCCGTTCGATAGTTCAGGTTTAAACGCGTTAAGCACCGTTCCGTTTTTATATGCATCATATCGTGATGAATATTGGCAGTAGCTTGCCGTGAATCTTCTGATGGGCCCGATTTTATGTAAGTGGTTTTGAAGCATGCTGAAGTTCGGCAGGAACGTCGTTTTCATGGCTTCCATCAAAAGAACGCCGTTCGCTTTAGCTGCGTGAATCATGTCTTCCGTTTCCCTTGCGTTAGACGCAAACGGTTTTTCGCACAGCACATGCTTGCCGTGTTCCATAAAAAGGATCGCCTGTTCTTTATGAAATGCATTCGGGCTGGCGAGATACACCGCGTCATAAGCTTCGCTTTCTGCCATTTCTTTTAGGCTGGTGAAATAATGAGCAGCGCCGTGTTTGCCGGCAAACTCCGCCGCACGTTCCTCAGTTCTGGAATAAACCGCCGTTAATTGAAAATCATCAATAGCAGAAGCCGCCTCCAGAAATCGTTCTGTAATCCAATTCGTTCCGACTGTTGCAAATCGAATCATTGCTATCGCTCCTTCTATGTATTGGCTTACATTATAGCTGTTTTTCACAGAAACATAAATGAAAAAAGACTGCCCGGCAAAGATATAGGAAAAATTCCCATAGAGGCCGGTTATTATTTTTCATTACAGGAACGATAGTGTACAATTTAGGTAAAATACATATGATGGAGGAACAATAGTGGAAACATTGCAAACATGGGGCGGCAGATTTAAACAGTTTTTCTTGGACAATAAATTTGTCTTGTTTTTGCTTGTATTGCTGCTCATCGGTCTCAATATCCTTGTCTTTACGAAGACATCATTTATTTTCACACCCATTATCGTCCTGCTCAAAACAATTGCGCTCCCCGTCATTTTGACAGGAATTGTTTATTATCTGCTCAATCCGATCGTAGATATATTGGAAAAATTAAGAGTGAAAAGAGTGTATTCCATCCTGCTCCTTTACCTCATTATAATAGGTCTGATTTCGATTACGATCGTTTCAATTATTCCGTTTTTAAAGGAACAGATTATGAGCCTGATCGACAACCTGCCGAAATATGTGGATATTGTTGAAGATCAGACGAAAAGCCTGATCGGAAGCGATTTTGTAAATCAGGCGCAAAAGACGATGAATATCAACATTTCCGATCTTGCAAATAAAGTATCGGCGCAGGCGGCGACAATTGCAAACAGCACATTTACCGGGGTCGGGAATTTTATCGGCGCGCTGACGGAAGTGATCATTTCAATTGTGACTGTTCCGTTTATTCTGTTCTATTTGCTGAAAGACGGCAAAAAACTGCCGTTTTATATATTAAAGTTTGTGCCTACCCGTCTGAAAGAACAAACGTATACGATGCTGAGCGAAATGAACCACAGATTAAGCTCTTATATCAGAGGGCAGATCATCGTCAGCTTCTGCATCGGATTTTTATTATTTATCGGCTATCTGATTATCGGACTTGATTATGCATCCCTGCTTGCGGTCATTGCCGCTTGTACGAGCGTTGTTCCGTATTTAGGGCCGACCATTGCCATCACGCCGGCGATTATTATCGCTTTGGTCACGTCGCCCCTTATGCTGCTGAAGCTTGCGATTGTCTGGACCGTTGTCCAGCTCGTGGAAGGAAAATTAATCTCTCCGCAGATCATGGGGAAAAATCTTCACATTCACCCGATTACCATCATCTTTGTTCTTTTAACCGCCGGAAAGCTGTTCGGGGTTGTCGGCATTATTTTAGCCATCCCGGGGTATGCGGTCATCAAAGTGGTCACAACCCATCTGTTTGATTGGTTCAAAATGCGCTCGCATTTATATGAAGAAGAAAAAAATGATGCTGTATCGAAGTCATAAAATCGGAACGGACATGATATTTATTATAAGACAGGCTTTCCTTTAAAGGAGAGCTTCTCTTTTGTAAATGACGAATGAAGGGAAGAATAGGATGACACTATGGGAGATGTTCACAGCAGCCGTTTTGGGAATCGTGGAAGGGCTGACGGAATACGCGCCGGTTTCTTCCACGGGACATATGATCATAGCGGATGACATCTGGCTGAAATCCGGAAGCCTGATGAATCCGGAAGCCGCCAATTCCTTCAAAGTGGTGATCCAGCTCGGTTCGATCTTAGCGGTGGCTATTGTATTTAAGGATCGGATATTAAATTTACTCGGCCTCAAAAAAAACGTGACGCGCGATCAGCAGAAGGGATACAGGCTGACCATCGCGCAAATTGCTGTCGGTCTTGTTCCGGCGGCGGTTCTCGGCTTTTTATTTGAGGATTTCATTGACCGCTACTTATTTTCCGTCAGAACGGTCGCTTACGGATTAATTGCCGGAGCCGTGCTTATGCTGATTGCAGACTGGATCAATAAAAGGAAAGAAACGATCGATACAGTAGACAGAATTACCTACAAACAGGCTTTCTGTGTCGGGTTATTCCAATGTCTCGCCTTGTGGCCCGGCTTTTCCCGCTCAGGCTCAACGATTGCCGGAGGTGTCATTCTCGGCTTGAATCACCGGGCAGCCGCAGACTTCACATTTATTATGGCTATTCCGATTATGGCGGGCGCAAGCCTTCTGAAGCTGGTGAAATACTGGAGCAGTCTTTCTCCTGACATGATTCCGTTTTTTCTTGTCGGTTTTATCTGCGCCTTTGTCGTTGCTCTCTTAGTCGTCAAATTCTTTCTTCGGCTTATTAATCGGATTAAGCTTGTCCCGTTCGCCATTTACCGTGTTATCCTCGGCATTATTTTAATCATGTTGGTCCGATAACCGAAGAGGCCCCTCGAGGGTCTTTTTTTATGTTTGAAAAACATCTCATAAAAATGTAGGCAAACTGAATTTCCGGCTTGAAATTTAAAGAAAACTCGTCTATAATAAAACATGACGTTACCGCACGGGGCCATAGCTCAGCTGGGAGAGCGCTACGCTGGCAGCGTAGAGGTCAGGGGTTCGAGCCCCCTTGGCTCCATACTAATAAAGCTTGATCTAAAGCCATTCTTGAGACTTTCAAGAGTGGTTTTTTATTTGCTCTAATCTCTATTGGCAACAAAACGGCAACATTTGTGTTTGAGTTTTAAAAGTGGCAACAGGGTGTCTCATTTTAAGAAAAGAAAACAAAAAAAATAACCCCCATCATAGGAGGTCACAGTTTTATTGATCGCTGCAGGTTGTCTATAAGTTTCTTCTTAGTTTTAGACATAATGTGTACATAGGTGTCATAAGTAAAGCTCGATTTTGCATGTCCAAGTCTTTCGGATATCTCTTTAATATCGTGTCCAAAATAAAGCATTAAGGAGGCGTGTACGTGTCTTAGATCATGAAAGGTTATCTTTGGTACTCCAGCCTTCTTCATCAGCTTAGCTTGCTTCCTAAGAACGTTTCGTGCGTTTATTGGATTACCAAGCTCTGTGCATATTACTAAGTCTTGATCTTGGTAATCGTCCCCGAACTTTTCTTTTTCGCTCTCAATGATCTTTTTTTGTTGTCTGAATTGATCTGCCAATGATTCACTGAATTCAATTGTTCGTCTACTTTTCTTAGTCTTGGTATCATCGAGAATTTCTTTGCCATCATGGGACAATGTTTGTTCAACATAAAGAAGGTTGTCTTCTAGGTCGACATCTTTCCAGGTAAGCCCCAGTATTTCTCCCTGACGCATTCCACAGATAATAGCAATAGCATAAGCCAAGTGATATCTGTTTTGTTCATCCTCTTTAGATGTTTCTAGGAATTGATTAGCTTGTTCTAAATCCCAAACATCAATTCTCTTTCGTTTGGGTTCTTTAGGGAGTATTGCTTTTTTGGCTACATTGGTTTTGATCAGCTTATTATCTACTCCATAATCAAGCGCTGCACTGACAATTTCATGACTTCTTTTTATGGTTTTGTAGGCATAGCCAATTTTCCCTTTACCTCTATCTTTTGTATAGAGAGCATGAATAAAATTATTGATGTGCTCTGTTTTAAGATTGGCCAGTAAAATGTCTCCTATATAGGGATAGATGTAATTCTTTAAGCTGTTTTTATAAAGTGTTACAGTCTGAGATCCAATATTGATTGATTTAACTTCTAACCATCTCTCTAAATAGTCATTGACAGTTATTTTAGGGGTTTGAATATACATCCCTTTGTTAATAGCAGATTCGACTTCGGCAATGAATTCTTTAGCATCTTTCTTCTTATCGAATCCTCTTTTCTTTTTTTGATGGCGTTCACCGTTCTCATCATATACATCATAAGCCACAAAATATTTTTGTTTCCCTTTACTTGTTTTGTAAGGGTGTATTGATGCCATTAATCGTCCTCCTTAATATCTTTGTATTGCTCAAGAAATTTTAAGCTCTTTTCTCTCAAGTTTTCCAAAATCTTTTTTCTGATTTCTTTTTTATTGTCGTCTATGAACTCCATTAAAGTGTTAACGACGACGTCGGTTTCATAGAGATAAGATCTTTCAAGAGAATCCAGTTCCTTATCTGAACGAGATTCAGCATTAACAAAAGTTCTGAGTTGAATGGCAACTGAAGTAGATTTAGTTACATCCCACATATCTCTGCTCGCAACTAAAATTCTCTCATTTTCTTCGTCATCTACATTCGATGGCTCAATATTTAAAAATTCAGCGATGTCGGGAGGCAAATCAATACCGCACATCTCAATTATTGATTTCACTGTTTGTAAACTGTTTTTTCTTTGTCCAAACTTTCCGTTTTCAATGTTGGATACAGTCCCTTGACTAACTCCTACAAATAGAGCAAAGTCTGCTGAGGACATTTTCTCTTTTAATCTGTAGTTTCTAATTAATTTTCCAATCCGTTCATTCTCGGTCATTTTTATACCCTCCAAGATCATTAACAATACAATTAATAATAGCACAATTAGATAAGATTAAAAACAAATACAAAACTGATTAAATAATTAATGATTTATTATTGACTAATTAAATGAATGAAAGTATACTTTAATTAATCCCAAACGACAGGGGAGGATAAATAAGTAACAGAAAGGGGGAACCAGATGTACGAGGACATCATGAATAAACCGGCACTTGACGTTGAAGACGTGCAGAACTGGCTGGGTATTGGACGTGATCAGGCATACGCACTTTGTAAAAGTGGAAAGTTCCACACAGTAAAGATCGGTAGACGTATTAAAATCCCAACGAACGGATTTATGCGTTGGTTCAACGGTCAGTAAGTCTAATAGATTCATATTACATAACAGCAACACCGCAATACATAATCGCAATACATAACTTGTTCCATAAAACTGGAGGATACATTATAATGAGATCATATGTTCTTATTTTAGAACCGAAAGAGATCGAATTTTCAGATTCAGGATAGTGGCTTTTGCCACTGCCTGTTGCTCTGGATTAGTGACAAATAGGGGGTTATTCAGATGTTAGTAAAAGAGAGAGAAGTTAAGAAGCCGGAAGTAGATGCAAAGGTACGTCTTGAAATGTCAGATATTAATGAACAGTATGAACTGACTGACACATTAATTGATCAATTAATTAATAGTACCTGTTCAATTGAACGTGAATGGGCCGCAATGTATCAGATCAAACGTAAGCAAGACAGAGGCGAAATAAACGCACATCAGGCGCTTAAAGCAATTGGGAAGCTTGATCCCAAGTCTCAAGAAATGCGTGTATTCACTTACATAATCCCGTTGTATTACTACCTTAGAATGGCTGAATACTCAAATCTTGCAGAAATGTCGATGATTGTAGATCTTGATTTTATTGAAAACAATGAACAGATTAAAAGCTCGTTTTATTACCGTCTGATGGCTTTGTTGGGCGCTTCAGCATTCAGTCAGAATAAAATGACTCAAGCCCGTTTTTATTGCTCATACGGCATTAATGTAACGAATATTGATAGGCTTGTCGCTTATAGCTATCTAACTTTGGGAAATACTTATTTGCTTGATGATTATGAAAAAGCAAAAGAATATTACCTGACCGGTTTAAAACATACTGAGAATAACCCCTTGGCAAAATTACAGCTAACTAGAAGCCTTTGTTTCTTGGAAAACCATTGGAATCAAG
Source organism: Bacillus amyloliquefaciens DSM 7 = ATCC 23350 (assembly GCF_000196735.1). Lineage (GTDB taxonomy): Bacteria > Bacillota > Bacilli > Bacillales > Bacillaceae > Bacillus > Bacillus amyloliquefaciens. The sequence goes on along the minus strand of NC_014551.1, from coordinate 2,971,968 downwards.
AGAACTTTTGGTTAAACCCTGATTCAAATGAAGTAACAGATATCCAAGAAATTGCACATTATCACATCAAGAAAAACAACTTGCAACAGGCTAAAGAAATATTGGAGAACTTAGAGCAGCAACCGAATATTCATAATGACTTTGGCATTCATTTTTATCTAAAAGGACTAGCTTATGAAGATAAGAGATTCTTTTATGAGTCTATAAAACACTTTAAGCTGTCCGGCGATCTATACAGCGTACGCTTACCTTTGGATAAATTAAGGGAAATGGGTGAGGACGAGCAGATTTTGGATTTACTTGCCCTTTAAATGCAAAATCAATTTCGCATCACTTGAAAGGAGGTGAAAACTATATGAAAAAAGTATTTATCGGTCTTACAATCGTAGCTTCATTGGCTGTTGGTTTCGTTGCAGGTCAACAAACTACAATTCATACCGCATCAGGGGAAGAAACATTCCATGTGGCAGGTTTTGGACGTGGTGCATAAGCATTACATATCCATTTGAAGGGGTGAGCGATACGTTCACCCCTTATTAATTGTAGGATGGATTTTAACTTGTTATCTGTCTTATAAGTGGTGGGCAAATGATAAGGAGTGTGTAAATGTATAGAGACAGACCTATCGTATCAGGTGAGGACGCAAAACGGTTTCTGAACAATGTTAGACGTGTTAACGAGAAGATTGCACGTAGGCGCAAAATAAGGGAGATTAATCGAATGAAAAGGACAGGGAGATGATTCCCCGTCCTCTTTTTATTTGTTCCTGTTGTCAATTGTGGGTTTGAATTCTGATGTACCGCATTTCCAGCATACATAATCACCTGTTTTGCCGCCATTGTGATACTCAACTTCCCATGCGTGATCACAAGGTTGGTCACCTTTCTTTTTCCAAGCTTCACGTAATTTAATACCTTCGTACATTTCCATTTACAATACCTCGCTTCATTTTGTATTAAGACACATTTATTTGTTTACAATTATAGATTCTTGCCAGCGAGACATTGTAACAAATCACCTTTTTGAAAAAAATTATTCGGATTGATGGCTGCTGTGAAAATAAAAGCAATAAACGGTTTCTGAAACCATTGATATTACTGGCTTTTTGGGGGGCTCTCGTAGAAGAAAAGGTGTTATTAAAAAGTAATAAAAAAAGATAAAGAAAAAGAGTCTGTGAAGGGTTTGGGATGGTGCAGACAAAAAACGATTAAGACAGCGTAGCTGGGTTAAGCGTTTGTCAGCATCCCAAGGTCTTCATCTATCTCAGAAAATGAGGTGTAAAATTGGCTCATCTCTACATGGTTAATAGAACAAACCTCTTAAACTTCGAAAAAAAGCCAGTCATATCAACGTTTTCAGAGCCTAAGTCTTTAAGAGAAGAGTAAATAAATTATTTATAAATAGAGGTTACATTTTTAAGTATATACGTCCGTAAAGAAGGGCGCTTTACGTCCGGTTTGTCCAGCAAGCTGGCCTGCACGATGTTCATTTATTATTTGTACTTGAAGGATAATGTTTTTGATATACAAATAGCTTCAGAATTGTTTCTGAGAGGTTCTGACTAAATAGATACCCAATACACCTAAAATACAATTAGGACTCTCAGAATGGATTCTGTGATGTTTGAGTGGTAGACATCCTAAGTGAATGAAAAAAATCTTTGATTCTGATGAAGGTTTAGCTATTTCATATGTTAGAGATACAGGTAGGTCTTCAAGTAATTCTGCTTGATTGGCGCAATTTGCGCTAATCATTTCGTAACGTCGGATTAATCGCCACATTTTGTGGCAATGAAATTATGGTAAAGATGAAAAATGTTAATAAAATAGAAAAACGCTGAAATTGTTGACTGGTAAGGGTTTTGAAGCCTGTTATTTATTTTTTAGTTATGGTAGAGGGGATAACGACCAATAGAAAGTCCCTTGAGTCTTACTCCTATAAGGGTTACAGCGTTTCTTGGCAAAAAAGTTTCGTTGAAAATGTGCTTTGATCCGTTGATGGATATAGATTTATCGGTGTTTCAGAGATAAATGCCATAAAGGAGACTAAGGAATGACGAAATAGAAACAGCTCTCACGCCTTACGTGGTGCGGTGTACAGCGATTTTAACCGAGAAAAATTCAACAAAAAAGTATCTCTAGCCCTTGGTACATCTGACTTCATGGCTATTTTTGAGATAATCGCCTTAAGGGAAATAGATTCTGTTAGCATTTAGAAAGTGTCATGAGCCTTACTCCCCCAACAGGTGTAGCCGATTTACCGGAAAAAGATGAGCTGCAAAAGAGCCGTGAACCATTGTCACATATAGGCTCGTGGGTGATTTCGAGATAATCGCCATAAGGGGATGAAGAATAGCAACGAAATATACAATAAATGTATTTAATGGGAATCGAAAGATCGAAAGAAGACAAATAGAAACTACCTTCGTCCTTACTCCGCCAAGAGGTACAGCGATTTTACCGGAAAAATATTGCTGGAAAAAGTGCCCTGAGCCCTTGCCCCGTAAGGGCTGAAGGAGGTTCGGGAGATAATCGCCATAAGGGAGAGAAATGAATGTCCTAGAATAGAAAGTGTCATGAACCCAGTCGTATCAATGGCTTCGGCGTTTTCATCGGAAAAAGTTCAACAAAAAAAGTACTTTGAACCCTTGATACGACTGATCTGAAAGCCCCTTTTGAGATAATCGCCATAAGGGAATACCAAAAGAAAACAACTGGTAGCGAAATAGAAACTGCCCTGAGCCTTACTCCCCCAAGGGATAGAGAAGATTTATCGAATTTTGTAGTTATGAAAAGGTGGCTTGAAGCAGTGCTGTGACTGGGCTCAACCGTGTTTCAGAGATAAACGTCATAAGGGAAAGCTTAAGGGAGGTCGAAAGCTTAATTTACACATGAAGGGTTATTATGACCTCCAGTTCAAATACATTTCTCCTTTTATTCTCCAGCGTATTGGTCAATAGATCGGTACGCTATCTCCCTTAAGCTTTTCAATTGGGTAGTTGCATACCACTAAAGGTGTTCAGGTGCACATGAGCATTGGAGGAAAGGAACGTTTCAGTGGGAAGGGAAACCTTTAAACAGTCTTAATCCCACTCGTTTATTCTAAATTTAAGCATACTTACGCTATTTTTAATTATAATTGTAACTTATAATGATCATTTTTACAATTCTAATCTGCATTGACTCATTAATTTTTAATGGGTGAATGGAAATTGGAACTATGAGCATGTCGTGATGACACCTCTTCCAATTAATTTTTAGTTGAGATGATGCGAGAGATTAAGCCCGCCTTTATAGGTTGAAGGGCTTTTTCTGCTTGTACACAAAATTAAAATTTTTGGAGGAAAACGAATTTGAATCACATTGAACAAATTTTTAACTTTGAAGGGCAAGAAGTAAGAACAGTTAGTGTTAAAGGTGATGTATATTTTGTTGCTAAGGATGTATGCGATGCATTGGAGATTAGTAATAGCCGTCATGCACTGACACGTCTTGATGATGATGAGAGTATGTCGTTTGAAATGACACACCCACAATCGCCTTCAAAAACAATTCTCATGCAAGTTGTAAATGAGTCAGGACTATATGAATTAATCTTTTCGAGTCGTAAAAAGACAGCGAAGGATTTCAAACGATGGGTTAAGCGTGATGTGCTGCCTTCAATTAGAAAGAATAAAGTCTATATTGATCCTACAGCTACAGATCAGGAAATTGACCATGCTGTTAGATTCGCAACACCTCAGAAGAGAAGAAACCTATTAATGTCAGCAACTATTGATGGAGAAAACAGTGTATTTGCTGTGTATGGGGCTATTAAAGAATACATTAGCAAATGGACTGCTGAAGATAAGATTAAGGCTTTAAACCATGTAGAACGCACATTATTAGATAAAAAGGATACATACGGAAGCGATATTGCATTTGTACATAAGATTGAAGAATTATTACGTCATGTGGCCAAGGATTTAGACAAAATCAAAAACTGGAAGAATGGTGCTGAGAAGCGTGAGCTAGGTAAAGAAAACAAGCAGCTTCAAGACCAAGTAAGCGAACTTTTGCATATTGGAAACTTTAAAGAAGTTCATCTTACATTTAAACAGTGAGGGAGAATGAGTCTATGAATGATACTCTTGAAGAACTGAATGAAGATTTACGGAACGCAAGAACATCACTACTCTTCATTAACGGACGTTTGAGCGAACTTGATTATTATGTTAATCGGCGGATGGAAGTGCTGGACGAGATTAAGGAGTTAGAACGCCTAATAAAAAAGCACGGTGATACATAATGTTTAAATCGTTGTATGAATCGCTTGATGCCGTATCTAAGGAAAGTATTCAGCTATTTAGGGAGTATTTAATCAAAAATGAGCAACTAGATGATTTTGAACAATTTATGTTAAGCAAAAAAGATACGAGGAATGTAAATCTCTATCTCTACATGAAAAATATATGGAGGATGTTTGACAATGAATAGATTAATTGCTGAAGCTCTTGCTTGTCTTATTATAGCTGCATTGTTCTTTATGTGTGGTTACCTATTAGAAGGACTAAAGTTTGGGATGTTCTGTGCCACTCTATCATTAAGCTCATCTTTAGGTTATTGCCACGGAATGCGTGATGGTGAGAAGAATGAACGGAATAAGCAACGTATTAAATAAAGTCGATTCGCGAGCGACTATAAATATCTAAATAAGGACAGAAAACAACATGTGGGATGGGGATACGTCGGTATCCTCTTTTTTTATTTTAGGAGGAGATTGAAAGGAGAGTGAACAGAATGAGGGCTCTAAAATCACCTTTTAAATTTATCTTAGTTTTATTGTTTTTCTTGAGTAATAAGGAGAAATACATTTCATTCCGTCAGATCGCAAATGGGAAGCACTTTTATGAATGGCAATGGACGCTGCTAGACAAAATTTATCGTGTGTAAAAAGGGGAGAAGTGAGTGGTAAGAACAAAACGAACTCCAAGATATCGTACTAAAAGTGAGCCAAAGACATTATTTGAGCAAGTTGAGATGATGCTGCAAAACATTAAATGGATTAACAGTCAATATGAAAAAAAGGGAGAGAAAAAGTGAATGAATAAGTACGCTGTATTTTACGATTATTGCGATCCGTTCATACTGTTCTTTGATACTGAAGAAGAAGCTTCAAAAGAATTTGAAAACCGGATTGAAGAAGACGATGAAGACAGTGGGATCGGTGTATATATGGCAAAAGTGATTAAAGTGCATAATGAAAGGGATGAAGATGAATGAACGGGGAATTTATTTTAGGTAAGGTATTTCCTATTTTTGCAACCACTTATAGAGATGGTGAAATTGATAAAACATTTATTACTGGATATGAGATTGAATACTCAACAATGTCATTAAAGGATAATGATAAGCCTGATTTTAAAGTTGATGGACGTATACCTTTTCCAGCTTCAATGCTTGGTAAAACCTATAAGGAAACAGTAAAGAATGTGACAGCAATGTTAAATGCTAATAAACAACAATACGCATATGAAGTTTTCGGCATGGAGATTTAATGCCTCTTAAACGCTGTAATGCTCCTGGCTGCCGATCTCTGATTGATTGGTCATTGTCTTATTGTGATAAGCATAAGGGACACTCAGATAAGGAATACAATAAGAATGTCCGGTACAACAAAGATAATACAGAGTTGTATTCCTATTATCAGAGCAAGGAATGGAGATTGCTCAGGGAAGAAAAGAAACGTGAATCAAACTATAGATGTGCTATGTGTGCAGCTGAAGGCAAAAGGAATTTAAGTGAGCGTTTAGTTGTTCACCATAAGCACAGAGAGTTAAGGGATATACTACATAACTATGAAGCTAGGGTTGATTTGAATAACCTAGAGGTATTATGTCAGACACATCATAACCAGATTACATTCGGAGAAGGGGAATGAGTAATGGGATATGCTGCAAGACCAACTGTTAAAGCTCCAAAGGTTCCTAAAAAAGAACCTGTGAATCCAAGTGAAGTTGTTAATCTTATGCAAAGAGGACTACTTACAGTAAACGAAGTTAGAAAGTATCATGGTCTTTCATCAATTGATGGTGGAGATTCAGTATTGTTTAATGGGAGGAATAATAAATGTTAGTTGAGTATCAAGGTTTAATGGTAAGTAAAGAGAAGGCTGAATTATTTAAACGGTTACGTATCAAGTTTAATTTAGATGCTAAATCGGATCTCGGATATATACCGTGGGGATGGGATGGTGTTGAATATTACGGCTTGAAATCCATTGATCCATATAGCACAGGGGTAACATTCATTAGGTATGATAAGAGCTATTTAAAAAGTATCTCTTTTGAGAAGATGATAAACGATAAGGTTAAAGATGAATCTGTTCGTGAAGACATTTTAGAAAAGGTTAGTGTGTAAAGGAGGGAATCCAATTGAAGACAAATCATTTAGGAATTACTGTTGATGCAACACAAGCATCTCAAACACTAAGCAACTTTAATGAAGCAATTGAAGACATTAAGATGCGGTTAAAGGCAATCGAACAAAACTATTCATTCATTGAAATTGGAATTAATGTGAACTTCAATGAAAAGAAATTTAAGGATTCACTTGTTACCAAGTTCGGTGATGATGGATATGTAAGATTAGAAATTCAGAATCCAGATGAAAACTGGGACAAACTGATTCTTGATCACATTTCTGAAACCGTTGATAAAGCAACTCAGAATGCAATTGAGAAGAGTAAGTGTGATGGAGTATTTGATTATAAACTATATGTTGATAATAAATTCTTTAAAAAAGGAGTGATTGAGTAATGGATCAGTAGCCATTGTTGCAAATTACTTTAGATGAAATTAACTCAATTCCTGAAGTTTATTATAAAGGTGAAAAGATTACAAAAAGAATTAAGGTTTCGTTTGATTGGGAAACTGCCACATATTATGATGAGAGCAAAGCAAACATTTTAATTAAACGTGGAGTTAAAGATAGTCTTGGATCACCAACTGTTGAAACCATTGAGACTAAAAAACAAGGAAAAATTATAACAACTTTGGTTTATTAAGTCCCCCCGACTTATAACGGGGTAGTATTGAATAAATTTGTACATCGGATGCCCCTCTTCTTTATAAAAATTGTTAGATTGGAAATTTGAAATTTGCTTTTTTAGACTCAAATTAAACTTAATAATTGATTAAACGAAAGTTGTCAGATTCCTTGTTCAGTATGGATTTAACGGCAGCTTATTTTTTATGGAATTAATTCTTTAGTTAACTAAAGTGTTTATTATCAAAATTAGACGAAAGGAGGTGGCTGCACTGGCGAGAAGGAAACAGATGACTGATACTCTCAAAGGTCAGATTACCAATGAACAAAAAGAAGTAAGAAAAGAGAATGAGGAAAAGCTGAAGGATTTTGAACCATTGCACGCAAAGCCACCACACTGGCTGTCTACAATGGGTAAGAATGAATGGACTAGACTATATCCGTATTTGAAAGCTTTACCTATAAGTGAGCTTGATAGGACATTATTAGCCATGTATTGTAATAGTTTTGCTCAATATCGTGAAGCCTTAAAGGATATTGCTCAGAATGGTCAAATTATGTTTGAACTGAACAGTCAAGGCGTTGAAGTGAAAAAGAAAAATCCGTCAGTTGAAATTATGAATGCAATGTCTAAAGAAATTCGGGGTATTGCTGGACAGATGGGTTTATCATTGGATTCTAGGTTAAGATTAGTCGGGCTCAATAATGAAGATGATGAACAAGAAGATCCAATGCAAAAGTTTAAGAAGCGTGGTAAATCATGATTGATGAAACTACGCTGTACGCAAGGAAAGTTGTTAATGGTGAGATAATTGCCTGTAGAAAAATAATCCTTGCTTGTCAAAGGCATTTAGATGACATCGAGAAATCCAAAACAGATTCATTTAACTATTGTTTTAATGTTGAAGAAGCACAAGAAAGCATTAGTTTTATTGAGACTTTATCCAATCCTGAGACTGGTGAAGGCTTAGAATTATTAATGTTTCAGAAATGGATTATTGGATCTATATTTGGATGGATAAGAAAAGACAATGGTCACAGACGATTCAAACGTGCAATGATCTCAATGGCCAGACGTAATGGGAAAAGTTTAATTGTCGCTGCAATTGGTGGTAAAGAGTTTATTTTAGGTGACTCACCACAGATGAACAGAAAGATTGTGTTTGCATCTAACGCCATGAAACAGGCTAGACATGGTTTTGAGTATATGCAAGGACAATTTAGAATCCTATCAAAGCAGTCTAAATCAATTAAAAGAAGTGTAAAAGTTTTAAAAGATTCAATTGAAGATAAATCCTCGAACAGCAAAGCCTATCCTGTAGCTTCAGATACCGGTAAACTGGATGGTTTCGCTTCCACTGTTGCTATTATAGATGAATTCCACGAGAGCCCAGACTTAAAAATGTACAACGTTTTGAAAACTGGACAAGTAGGTCTTAAAAGCTCCTTATTAGCTATTGTAAGCACCGCAGGACTTAACCCCAATGTTCCTATGTATAAGGAAATCCAAATGCTTGATCGTGTCTTAGAAGGCAATTTAACAATGGATGACTACTTCATTGCTATTTATGAGCAAGATGACGTTGAAAAAGAAATTGATATGCCTGAGACATGGATTAAATCAAACCCTCGCTTAGAAGATGAAGAAGCTGCGTCCTTTATGGTTGATAATATTAAGACCGATGTTCAAGCAGCTAAAGTACAACGCAATCTAAACTCCCTTTATGTAAAAACCTTTAATGTGTGGAGACAGGCAAGTGAACAAAGCTATATCCCTTTAGATGATTGGAATGCTTGTGCAGTTGAAGAAGCGCCGGATATCAGGGGGAAAGAAGTATACATTGGACTGGATATGGCAAAAGTTGAGGACTTAGCTGCTGTTTCATGGATTTATCCATTGGAAGATGAAAAGAAACGTTTTTACATTGATAGCCATTCCTTTGTTGGAACAAAAGGTGGAATTGAAGCTAAGTGTCAAAGGGATAAAATCGATTACAAGCAGCTGGCTGCAGAAGGATATTGCACAATTACAGACAAACACACTGGAATTATAAATCAACAGCAAGTTATTGACTACATAAAGAATCATATTGAGGAAAATGACTTGAAAGTGAGAGGATTGCTGTTTGACCCACATATAGTTGGCTTAGTTCTAAACGAGCTAGAAGATTATCCTCAAATTGAAGTAGGGCAGGTAGCTACAAAGTTAAATGCGCCTGTTAAGGATTTAAGGTTATGTGTCTATGATCAGCGTTTGATTCACAGTAATAACCCATTGTTAACAGAAGCAGTGAATAACGCAATTGTAAAAGAGTTTAACGATTTAACAAGGTTAGTTAAAGAAAAGAACAGAAACAAAATTGATCCAATTATAGCTGGAATCATTGCTCATTATGAAGCAATGCATCATTATTCAGATGAGTATGATCAAGATTACTATGCAAATTACAATTTTGCTTTGTAAAGGAGGAAAACATGAAGCTTGAAAAAGTTACCGCAGCATTAATGAGTGTGGTCAAGTTTATCTTTATGAACTTACACACTCTTTTATTTTTAGCTGGGCTAGTATTCGTTAATATCACAGCCTATAAATTTTCAGAATTACTGGGTTTATTATCAACGGGAGTCCTCTTAGTGTTGATTGCAATGATCATTAATCCTAAAGAAGAAAGGAAGTGATTAATTGGCATTCTTTAGATCAATGAATACAGGAGGGGAATCAAATGCTGTAAGTGCAAATGATCAAGCTTTTATAGATATCATTATGGGTGCAGATGGTGAAACATACACCACAATCAATGCAATCAAGAATAGCGATATTTTTACAGCGATTCATACGCTTGCTTCAGATATAGCATCCTCTCCAATTATGGTTAAGAATAACGGCATTGCTGATGAAATGAACATACTCTATAAATTATTGAATGAAAGACCGAATGAGTTTTACTCAGGGTATTTTCTGAAGTTCATTCTCGTGGCTAATGCTTTGTTGAACGCTCAATCGTATGCAGAAATCATTAGAGATTCTGACGGTAATCCTCTTGACCTGGTTCATTTGCGTAATAGTGAGGTATCTTATGATCAACCAAACGGAACAAATGAAATTATTTACACGTATACCCCTAGTAATGGCAAACAACGGATCATTAAGAGAGAGAACATGTTGCACATTAAATTCTTTTCATTAAATGGAATTACAGGTGTTTCACCGTTAAGTAGCCTTAAAAGAGAGATAGAAAGTCAAGAAGCCGGTAAGAAGCTTTATGTTGATTTCTTTAGACGTGGAGCTAATCTAAGTGGGATTTTAAATGTTAAAAAAGCTAATTTAGATGATGCTGCAAGGAAAAACATGAAGAAGAATTTTGAAAGCACGTATTCTGGTGATCAAAATCAACAAGGCATTTTAGTACTTGATGATACGATGGATTTCAAACAACTAGAAGTTAACACAAAGGTGCTTGAAATTGTCAATAATTATAATCATGGAACTAAACAAATTGCTAAAGCGTTTGGATTACCCCCTCATAAGCTTGGAATTGAACAAACCAACACTTCAATTGAACAGGCCAACCTTGATTACCTAACCAACACCCTTTCAAACTATTTTAATGCCATCTCTGCTGAGTTGAACTATAAGCTTTTATCTTATCCTCTGTATAACCAATATACATTTGAATTTGATACAAGAAAGTTTAGGGAAACAGATGCAAAAACAAAGCGAGAAAATGTTATTGCATTACTGCAGAACGGTATTTACTCTCTTAACGATGCTCTGGCTCAATACGGTATAGCATCAGTTCCAAATGGAGATAAGCGATTCATGAGCCTGAATTACGTTGATATTGAAATCATGGACGAGATTCAGAAAGCAAAAGCAAAGAGTCTGCCTATACCTTCAGCATCAGAAGGAGGTGAGGGAATTGAGTAAAACTGAAATCAGATTATTTAATGAAGATGGTCTGGAAACTCGTTCAGAAGGGGAGAAAGCCAAGGTTATTGCTGGATACGCCTTGAAGTTTAATACGAAATCAAACGTATTAGGCAATTTCATTGAAACAATTGAACCTGGGGCGTTAGATGGCACGGATATGAGTGACGTAAGAGCACTTGTTGACCATGTGCCTAGTCAGATCATTGGAAGAACAACATCAGGAACACTGAAATTAAACGTTGATGATGTTGGTTTGCGTTTTGAAGTTACATTACCAAGTACACAATACGCTAACGATCTTTATGAGAATATTCGTTTGGGGAATATTACGAATTGTTCATTTGGATTTCATTTAGCTCCACAAGGTGCAGTTAGACAAAAGAATCCAACAACCGGTGTGGATTTTCAGCGGATTAGAAAGATATCAAAACTAACTGACATCTCGGTGGTTACATACCCAGCCTACAACGATACAGATGTGTTTGCACGCAATCTGAATGAGGCTATTAAAGAATCTAATCAGAAGGAAACTGAAGAATTAAAATTTCAACTTGAATTATTGAAACTAAGAAACCAAAGCCTTTAAAGGCTTATTTTATTTGGAAAAAAGGAGCTAAATACATATGTTAAAAGAAAAATTGATTGAAACTAGATCTCTTATTGCTACAAAGCGTGATGAAGTAAATGCGAAGATTGATGAAGCGCAAGCTAAAGCTGATGAAGGGAATCTGGATGAAGCTAAAAATCTCAAAGATCAGGTTCAAGCACTGCAAAAAGAACTTACTGATCTTACAGCAAAATTAGCTGATTTAGAAGAAATTGCTGGTCTAGCAAAAGAAGAAACTGTAAAGGAAGAACAAAAATCTAATGATGGAAATGGGGAACAGCGCTCAATGAAACAAGAAACACGTGATCTACTTGGTGAAGATAAAAGAAGTGAAGAAGTAAGAAATTTTGAAAAGTACCTCCGTTCTAAAGGTCAGTATCGTGATGGAGTTGCAATGGTTGATGCAGAGGCAGTAATCCCAATTGATGTCATTACTAAACCTCAACAAGAACCGGAAGATGTCGTTGACTTGGCAGCTATGATTAACAACATTAATGTAAAAACTGGTTCTGGTACATATCCTGTTCTTGCAAATGCTGACACTGAGCTGATTCCTGTTGCAGAACTTGAGAAAAATCCTCAATTAGCTAAACCAAAATTCACTAAGGTTTCTTGGGAAGTAGAAACATACCGTGGATATTTGCCTATTTCTCAAGAAGCTCTTGATGATGCTGGAGTAGATTTGAGTGCAATTGTAGCAAACTACCTACAACAAATTAAACGGAACACAAAGAATGCCAGAGTAGCTAATGTTTTAAGATCATTTGCTAAGAAAACTGTATCTAGCACTGACGATATCAAACAAATCTTTAACGTTGATTTAAAACAAGCTTACAACCGTGACGTGGTATCCTCTGCTTCTGCTTTCCAATGGCTTGATACTCTTAAAGATAAAAATGGTCAGTACCTTCTTCAACAAAACATCTCCGCATCTTCTGGAAAATCCCTTCTTAGCAGCAAAGTAAGTGTAGTAGATGACAAAGTCTTAGGTACAAAAGCAGGAGACGCAGTTATGTTTATTGGTGATCTTAAAAGAGCTGGGCTGTTTGTAAACCGTATCGATGCAACTGCTAAATGGGTGGATAATGACATTTATGGTCAGCTCCTTCAAATTGCGGTACGCTTTGATGTTCAGCAAGCTGATCCTAAAGCTGGCTACTTTGTAACAGTTACACCACAAGTTGAAACAACTGAACCAGCTACAGCCTAATTATTTGAGAGTCGTTTATACGGCTCTCTTTTCTATTTTGAAAAGGAGTGATGCAATGACACTTGAGGATTTAAAACTCTATCTTAGGGTTAACCACAATTTCCACGATACCCAAATTAAGCTCCTCCAAGCTGCAGCGGAAAGCTACGTTAAGGATGCTGTAACCCTTTCTGAAAATCGTGAATCCTACTTTACCGACAATCCCAAATTTGAATTAGCAACTTCTATGTTAATTGGTCATTGGTACGAAAATGGCAGCGCAACAGCAGAAAAGCAAGTAAATGAAGTTCCATTTGGTGTGATTAATCTCATTCAACAAATGAGAGGAGCGTATGTTGATGGACTTCAGTAGGCTTGATACACCTATTTCATTTATCAAAATCAAGAATGGTAAAGACAAGAACGGTGAGAACGCAGAAGTGAAAGAAACTCTTTTCTGGTGTTTTGCTGAAATTAAGGATCAGAAACTGCGGGATAAGGTTGCCACTCTTGGCACAGTCCTTGAGGACACCATTACTTTTATTGTGCGCTATGATCAGCCAATGAAAATAACAAATGACATGAAGGTTCTATATGATGAAGAACTCTATGAAATCAAAGACGTGTTACCAAACTCACGGAAAAAAGACATGAGAGACATAGTTGTTAAGAAGGTGGGTTAATGGCAGAAGACTTACAAGGATATGAAGATACACAAAAGGCTTTAGATAAGATGGCTAGGAAATCCACTAAGGCGGGGAAAATTGCTCTTGCTGAAGGGGGAAAGATTTTTGCCAAGGGGTTAGAAAAGAACACACCAAAGGCTAGAGATAGTAAACATAAAACCCATATGAAAGACAATGTTGTTTACTCAAAGCCAAAGGAAGACGGTGAGTTATTCGTAAGTGTGGGCTATGGGAAAGAAACTGCCTCACGTATACACTTTTCAAACTTCGGAACAATTAAACAACCTCCGCAGCATTTCATGGAGCGTACTGAAAATGAATATGCACAAGAAGTGTTAAATGTAATTGCTCAAATTTATTCAAGGGAGATGGGACTATGAAGCTTCCAATTCAAGAAGTTGAACAATCATTGAGTAATAATGTCGAGCTTACCTCCCTTGTGCCTGATGAGCGCATCTACATGGTCTATGTACCGGAAGAGCATCAAGTTGTCGAGAATGCACCAATGATACGAATAAATGAATTAGAAAGCTATCGTAAAGACTATGCAGATGATGAAGTACAAACGATTAGTGTAGATATCCAAATTGATTTATGGACTAAGAAAATTGAGGAAGCAAGAGTTATTCAATCAATTATTGATGACATAATGGCGGACAACGATTATCAGCAATATGCATCAGCGTTTGATCGTGATCCTGATATTGAACTATATCGCTATGCAAGACGTTATAGAGCAACGAAATACATAAATCTCTAACTATAAAATTATAAGAATGGAATGATAAACATATGGCTAAAATCGGTTTAACAGATCTTCGGTATGCTGTTGTAGACAGCGAAACGGAGCAAGTAACAACAGTAACAAGAATTAGAGGGGCTCAGAGTGCAAAGCTTGATGTCTCAAACGAAAACGAAAAAATTTACGCCGATGATGGTGTATATGCTGTAATTGGCTCAGGTATTAGTGATGCAAAACTTGAGTTAGGTTTGGCAGATTTGAAACAAGAAGACAGAACGAAAATTCTAGGAATTAAAGTTGTAGATGGAATTGAAGAGTATCACAAAGATACTGATCCTCCATACGTTTGCGTTACTTGGAAAGAGAAGCACCATAACAAAGGGTACATTTACTATGCTCTTTTGAAAGGGAAATTCGCAATCCCATCATCTGAAGGTAAAACAAAAGAAGACAAGGTTAGTGCACAAACAGATTCCATTGAGGGTCAATTCATGCCACGTCAAAAAGATGAGTTGGTATTCCTGATTGGTGATGATCAACACGCTGATTTTACAGTAGAGAAATTTTATAAAAAGGCTTATGGAATCACAGTTACAGATCCAACACAAGATACTACAGTAGCACTGGACAAGTAAATTAATGAACGTTAGACAGCCTAATAAGCTGTCTATTTTTTATTCGAATTAAAAACAAAACTAGTAGATAAAGGTGGAATTTATAATATGGCACGTATTACATTGAAAGATTACTCACAAGCGAAAGTAAATGAAGTAGGAGAAATTATTGAAGTACCTGAGAAAACATATGTCGTTGGAATTGTTACAGCAAGAAAGCTTCGAAGAGCTCTGGAAATCTCTTCTCATGTTGAAGAAATGACTAATTTAGAAGCTAATGATGAAATGATTGACTATATTGTTGAGGTTTTCGAAAATCAATTTACAGCAGATGATGTTTTAGACGGTGTAGCTTCTGATGAACTCGATGAAGTCATTCAAAATGTAATGGATCAAATCACTGGTGCTGAGAAAAAAAAGAAACAACTGAAGGAGAAGGCGTTGAAAGCTCAGGGATAGAAGGCGAAGAAATGACGTATGCGGACTATGTGGGTAAGATTAACCAGCTGTACAAAGACCTGATGAAAGAGGGTTATAAATATCATGAGATAGATCAAATGGATATCAATGGATTCTTCTCTCTCATGGAGTACGAGCATAAGGAAGAAAACAAGATAGTTCCAGCATACAAAATTTTCGGTGTAAACGTGAGGTGATAAACAGGGAGTCCGATTTTGGACTCTCTTTTTTGATTTTAATTCTTGAGGAAAGGAGGTAAACCAATGGCTACTGAAGGAAAACCCATAGGCAGTTTAGTTATTAATGCCACAATGAATGATGCCGGGGTAAACCGAGGTATAACGGGGCTAAAGAATAACCTTAAAACAGCTAAAACAGCAACAAACGCTATGGTTCAGGAGCTTAAGTCGGTTGGTGATGAACTTGGCGCAAACAAGAAGCAGCTTGAAGGTTATTCAAATCAGTTAAAGATCCAAGAGAGTATTGTTGAAGAATACAATAAGTCATATCAAGAGCAAGTTAAGCTTTATGGAAAAGGTTCAGAACAAGCGCAGAAATATGCACAACGTTTAAACACTCAAATACAGACTTATCAATCCTTACAGGGTTCGATTATGCGTACTGAAACAACAATTAAGCGACTTGAACAAGCCGAAGAAAAGGCAAGTAATAGCACAGAAAAACTTTCGGTTGATCTGAAAAAGACCGGCGATTCTTCAAAAGAGGCACATGGAGATGTATCCAAGTTTTCTTCATTTGTTAAAAGTGGGCTTGTAGGAGCGCTTGCTAAAGGTACATTAGCTGTAGGTGCTTTGACAGCAGCGGTAGGTGGAATGGGCGCTAAGATGGTGCTTGATACACAGAAAACCCAAGGGGAATTTAGAGCGCAACTAGGGTTGACAGAGACTGAGGCTAAGAAATTAACCACTACAGCAACAGCAGTATGGAGAGACGGCTTCGGAGAAAACATGGAATCTGTTAAAGATTCTATTGGACAAGTTAGACAGAACATAAAGGGTCTTAGTGAAAATGAATTGAAACAGGTCACAAAGGATTCTATTGTATTAGCTGACACCTTTGATGCTGATGTAAACGAAGTTACACGAGCTGGTAATAACATTATGAAGGGCTTCGGAGAATCGAGCAAAAAAGCGTTTGATTTAATGACCTATGGAGCACAAAATGGCCTGAACTTCTCAAATGAAATGTTTGACAACCTTTCTGAGTATGCACCGTTATTTTCTAAAATGGGTTTCTCAGCGCAAGAATACTTCCAATTGTTAAAGAAAGGAACAGACTCTGGCGTTTATAACCTTGATTACATAAACGATGTAATGAAAGAATTTCAGATCAGGGTAAAAGATGGTTCTGATTCAACATCAGGAGCTATGGGGCAACTGTCAGGAAGCACTCAGAAGGTATGGAAAAGCTTTTTGAAAGGGAAGAGTACGGTTAAAGATGTTTCAAATAAAGTCCTAGGTGAATTGAAAGGCATGAAAAACCAGGTCAATGCCAATAACATTGGTGTCGCTTTGTATGGTACTAAGTGGGAAGACTTAGAATCAAAAGCGATGTATTCATTGGGTGGCATTGATGGGAAAATTGGTCAGATTGATGGCAAAACTAAAGCAGCAGGACAGGCTTTACAAGATAATTTTGGTGCTCGTTTAAAGAAGATTGGTCGAACAGGTTTGACAGCACTAATGCCTTTAGGAAATGGGTTACTGAATGTATTAGAACCTGCTATGAATGGATTAGAATCAGGAATGAAGGGGCTTGATCCTGTATTCAAAAGTATTTCAAGCGCAGGGAACAACATTAAAAAGGTGTTCTCTGGTATCTTTGATATTTTCAATGGTGATTCTAACAAAGGTTCGGACAAGCTCATGGATTTCTTTCCTGTTTTAACAGTACAGTCCATAATTGACGGCATTAATAGCATAAAGAACTCGTTTAATGGGTTGAAAACACAGGCTCAACCGATCATAGACAGTATGAAAAGTGGCTTTGCTGCAATGCAACCCGTCTTTTCAACAATAGGGACAATTGCATCCAGTGTATTTGCCACACTTGGGCCATTAATTAAACAAGCATTAGGCGGTATCATGTCGTTTGTAGGACAGCTATCAGCACAATGGGGGACATTCTGGAAAGAGAACGGAACGGTTATTTCTCAAGCACTTCAAAATGTTTGGAAAGTCGTTCAATTCGTAATGCCTGTTATTCTTGCAATCATACAGTCAGTTTGGGGGAATATTAAAGGCGTTATAACTGGGGCTATCTCAGTTATTCAGGGTGTTATCAAAGTATTCTCAGGGTTATTAACGGGCGACTTCGGTAAGATGTGGGAAGGTATTAAACAAATCTTCTCAGGTGCAATTAAAATGATTTGGAATGGTATCCAATTAACATTCTTCGGTAAGATACTTGGTGGTGCTAAAGCATTAGGCGCTGGACTTAAAGGTATTTTCCCTAAAATGTGGGGTTGGATTAAAGGTGTGTTCAAGGATGGTGCTTCAAGCGTCGGGAAGTTCTTCATTTCTATGAAAGACAAGGCATTTAAGATTGTCAGTGATATGAAATCAGGTATCACTAAAAAGTTTTGGGATATTGTTGACGCTGCTAAAGCATTGCCTAAAAAAATGGGTGATGGAATCAAGACTATGGGCGGTAAAGCCTGGGACGGTATCAAGGCGTTTGGAAATAGAACACTCCGTGGCTTCGGAAAAATCATCAATGGTTTTACTCAAGGCGGTATTAACTGGATCCTTGGAAAGATCGGCGTCTCAGAAGACAAGCGAATACCAAAATGGGATGTTCCTCAATATGCAAATGGTACTGGAGCTCATCCAGGTGGGCTTGCAATCCTTGGTGATGGTAAAGGTTCAAATGCGGGCTCAGAAGCCTTCATAACACCTTCAGGACACATGGGTTTAAGCCCTGCTAAAGACACGCTCATGAACCTTCCAAGAGGAACAGAAGTCCTGTCAGCTAGAGAAACTAAAGCCTTCTTATCTGGTATCCCGGCATATTCAAATGGAACTAAAAAGAAAGAAGGAATCATCTCCAGGGTATGGAATGGGGCGAAAGCTGCGGCAGGGAAAGTTAAAGACTTTGCTTTAGATGTGTTTAGCTACATCAGTAATCCATCAAAGCTTATTAACAAGGTTATTGAAAAGATTGGTTTGAAGATGCCTAATTTTGCAGGCTTTGCTGGAGATTTTGTCAAAGGTTCATTTAACTTTGTTAAAGACAAATCTGTTGGTTTCATTAAGAAGATGTTTGGTGAAGCCAGTAACTTTGGTGAAGGTGGTACAGCTGCAGTTAAGAAATGGGTAGCTGAAGCATTAAAAATCAAAGGGTTGGGTTCACAGTTTTCAAGTGCATTGGAAACCATTGCAATGCGAGAATCCGGTGGTAACCCAAATGTCGTTAATAGATGGGATTCAAACTGGAAAGCCGGTCATCCGTCACAGGGGTTAATGCAGTTCATCCCAAGTACCTTTAATGCTCATAAGGAGCCTGGATATGGAAATATTAAGAATCCTGTTCACCAAGTCCTAGCCTCCATTAATTATCTGAATAGCAGATACGGGGGCATTCTTAATCATCCTGGCTTAAAGTCAATGGCCAAAGGTGGCAGGTACATTGGCTACGATAAAGGCGGTCTAATTACTCGTGATCATACGGCTGAAGTTCATAGAGGTGAGTTAATTCTTCCTTTGCGTAAGTTTAGAAGGAAACAAGCTCACAAGGTGCTTAGTCAGGCTGGGAACATGGTTGGTTATAAACCAGAATCCCAACAAGCCACAGACAATAACGCTCTCTTACAAATGGTTGCAAAGCAGCAACAGCAAATTGACATTCTTCAAACTCAGTCAAATCAGAACAACCAAATGATCGCATTGTTGACGCAATTAGTAGCCAAAGACCCTCAAGTTTCTCTCAACATTCATGATTTAAACAGAGCCCAAGATAAAGCTTATCAAAGAGAACGAGGACAAAAGTACATGATTAATAATTTATCATTAACATAGGGAGTGATTAATTGAAAAAGAGTGATTTGATTATTGATGGAATGTTTTTAAGCGAGCATCTTAAAGGTGTCTCGCTTTCTTCATTTCGTCCTGAGTCACCATCATATGAAAGGCAAACAACATTTACTCACTCGTTAGTGGATGGGACAATGACCTATCGAAAAGGAAATAAAGGGAGACTCAACGACAAAAAGATTACGGCAACCTTTACTATTATAGCCAGTAATTCACAGCAATTTGATATGAAAAGAGATGAGATATACGATTATCTATCTCGTCCGGATCCTTATTACGTTATCTATTCACCACAACCTTTAAAAAGATGGCTTGTTACCTGTGATGACAGCTATTCAGTATTTCGGGAGAACGGCAAGAAGTGGAAAGAGTTTGATGTCACTCTCACAGCCATTCAGGGTGCTGCGGAAAGTGTATATGATAGTACAGCTTCAATGAACCTTGCAGACAATATGTTTCACTTGGGGATGAATATTGGAAGAGACTCTAATCCCGTGTACCATTTCAAGAACCGATCCACGTTCACAGTTGAGAATATAGGTAATGTGACAATAGATCCTTACAGACACAATTACAATGTTGAAATGTACCTTGAAGGAAAAGACATTACAATTACAAACCTAACTAACAACGACACTGTAACACTAGTAGGTACTCAATCTAAGTCAAACAAATTAAGCTTGTTTTCCCATCACATTGTTAATGGAACGAAAGTAATTGAAACAAGAAATGGACGCTTTCCAACATTAGAAAAAGGTCAAAATAAGTTTAAAATCACAGGTGCCACCTATAGTGATATTAAGTTTATAACCCATTTTTATTATAAGTAAGGTGGTGAATTCAGTTGAATCAGATGTACGTGTTGGATAGGAATACAAAAACAAAATATGGGTTGCCATTTGTTGAGCCAAAAGTAAATGACAATGTAAATGGTAAGAAGGACTTGTCGTTTTCGATTATTTTAAACGAAGCCAACCAACTTGAATTTAATGCCTTGGTAGGTAGGAACTTTATTTTATTAGATGAAGTGAGATTTAAGGAACAGCAATACTTTATTAATACCCCGACAATAAAACAAGAGGGTGACGTGCTCTCAAAAGACATTACAGCCACTCACATTTACGCATTCAGAGCTTCAAAACACCTGGTTCACGATACTATCGAAGGCTATAAAACGTTAGATGAAGCCCTATCACATGCTCTAAAAGGCAGTGAATTTAAATATGTAATCATGAACGATGCAAAGAACATAAAGTCAGTTAAATTAGAGAACTTTGGAGCGAAGAAATCTCTTGAGCTCATGGATGAGATAATAACGAACTATGGTGTTGAGTTCATTGTTGATAATACGACGATTTATGTTTATAAAAAGGCCGGTAAAGAGATTGTTAAGACCCTGGATAGCACTGTTAATTTAAAGTCGCTGACAATTACGATCACAGAAGACAACACAACGACTCGTGTTAAAGGATATGGGAAGGCAAAGGAAGAGAAAGACACGTTAGGAGACGAAACATTATCCTATAAATCAAAATCCGGCTCATGGTCTTATGATGATTCATTGAAAGCAGATTTCACAAAGAAAATCGGCTCATCATTTACATTTTCGTTTACGGGTACAGGCTTTAAGTTTAAGACGTTAGTTTCAAAGCTTGGTGGCAAATGGGAGTTCAAGATTGGTGATAAGAAGAAAACTATTTCAGTCTATGAAAAGGATGGCAATCCAACTGAAAAGGAATTCGAAATCATTCGTGGGCTTGAAAGCAAGGAATACAGTGTAACAGCCACATTTAAAAACAGGGATTCTAACAACCCTAATACAAAGACAGCGAAGAAGACTGACCCAGTAATGTATCTATTGAGGGGAAATATCATTACTGTTTACAGGACATACAAGAATGAAGATGAAAAGTATGTTTTCCCTCCGGTTGTCTACAAGCATCCCGATGAAAATAAGTTCTTGATTAATGGTCAGCCTTCATGGGCTGAGACTGTAACAGACGATTCGATTAAAACGAAAGAGGATATGGAGAAGCTCTTGAAAACCAAGGTGAATCCGTATCCAGAAGTAACGTTTGACGTTGATTACAATGAATTATTGGATGCTGTAATGGCAGGTGTAGAAGACGTTATCCAAGCAGGAGATACAATAAAGGTCAGAGCGAAAACTAAATTAAATGGGATTACATATGAAGACAAAATCCGGATAACTGGTAATGCCTACAACCCATTAGACTTAAGTCAGCCGCAAAGCTTAACCGTAAATGGTGGATATATTAAAAGTCGAATAGATTTAGAGGTTGAGGAAAAGAAACGTGCCAAGAATCAAGAGCAAGCAATAAAGAACTATGAAGCACAGTTAAAAGCAGGATTGACCGAAATAAACATTATGAAGCAACAAAGCAGCACAGAAACATATCAAACAACAAATACATACACATATTCCATTGAATACACTGGTGGACAGTGGAATGTAGTAAGTGGTGATGGGTTTACAACTATAAACAACAGTACGTTGGTATTGAATACTGATGATGACTTTGATTTTTCTTATGTGACATGTGAATCATCGGCAATTCTCAGAGATAAAGGGATTAGCTTATTTTCAGATTATCAAGACACAGATAAAGTTTTGATTTCATTTACCCAGGATGGAAAAACAATTGTCCCAACAGCCGTTCCGGATGGAGCGAGAGTGAAAATCCTAATTATAGGAACAAAATAGAGGTGAAGTAATTATTGGTTTACTTAAATAAAAAACACGAAGTAACCCCGAATGGGAATTTGTTTAATATCTTAGATAGCAATGCAAGATTGACTGAGAGTGGAATTAATCAAAGCTTGAACGCTTTAAAAGTCCACGCAAAGGCGAGGGGAGCCCACGCAGCCGACCAAATTACATACGGCGCATTCACTTTGGCTGATAAACTAAAGTATGACACTTCAAGAATTGACAACCTCATTCTAAATAGTGATAACCATAACATAAATGAGCTTATTGATTTGAGGGTTTCAGCTATTGATGGAAAGACTTTTGCTACAGCTTCAGGAAGATTTGTTTATGATGCCAATTATTATAAAAAGAAGTTAGATAGAATTGTCCATGTTGATGATTTTGGGGCTGTTCCTGATGGTGTTACAGACTGTACGCAAGCATTTAAAGATGCAATTGGTGAGGGAAATGTTGAAGTCCATTTTTCTCCTGGTACATATGTTGGTCAAATTGAAGTTCCTTCTAACTGTCGTTTGATTGGTAAAGGCGAAGATATCACTTATCTCAAAATGCCTGATGACGCTCCTGCTGGAGCAATATTGCTTACAAATAGAGATCATCAAGCCGGGAACGAAGGTATCTATGTAAAGGGGATTACGTTTGACTGGAATAAAGACCGACAAGGCGGATTAAGAGCACAAGGCGGAATACAATCAAGCTGTGTAACATTCGCCAATACTAAATACTTATGGATCAAGAATTGTAATTCAATCAATGCGGGCTTACATGGCTTTGATATTACAGCTCCGTCTTATAATCATGACGCAGCCAAAGAGCCTGATTACACAGCACAGGGATGTAAATACGTCTGGATAGATAATTGTAGAGCTTCTAACTATGGTGACGATGGGATTACGACTCACTACAGCGAATACATTTTCATTAATAATTGTCACTGTATCAATCCATCAGGTGAAGCGCATGATAAGGGATCGTCTAACTCAAATGGGATTGAAGTTGATGACGGTTCTAAGAATGTTTGGTTAACAGGGAACTTTACATCTGGAAACATTAGAGGTGTAGAAGTTAAGGCTCATACAGAATGGCCAGCATCAAGAAACATCCATATTATCAGTCATGTTTCTGTTCGTGACGTGCGTTCATATGATTTGAGACATATTGGACATCACAAAGCAGAGGATCCATGGAGTGATACAGCAAGAGATGTAGCGCTAATAGACTGTACAGCGATTCAGCCTGTATTCAATAGTTTGTATGAGGGTGTTACCCCAAGGGCATTAGACGTGTCCGCATATCAACGGGTAGATATTCATGGCTTCAGAGCTTATGGAGACCCTGATTATGACTATAAAGACAATCCTATTGTGTCCTTCCAATTTAAAAGCCGTAAGATCACAGTCAATGGTATGACTATAACAGGGTTTGCGAAAGCAGCCTGTGATTTACACGTAGTAGGTGGAGATCAAAGAACTGATGATGTAATGATTAGTAATCTAATGATTCATGATTCAGCTCCAGTTGGCGTGGTTCTTGGTGGTGGTGTGTACAATATTAACTTATCAAATGCTCTCCTACACACAAAGGGTGGTACAACCGGTATCACATCCCCGAATACGCAAGCAAATTTGTTGTTTGTTAGAGCCTACGGATATACTGATGCTGCAATTTTAGGCGGTGAGAAGTATTCTGTTGTACCAAACAATGTCAAAGGTGGCTTTAGAGCTGCATCCACTTCAGGACACCCATTAGACAGTACGAGCGCTATCATTGCTACAACAGGTGGTTGTAAAACAAAAGGGCCACGTAATGCAGTTATTGCTTCCTCTGGTGGATCTTCAACTGAAGCTTCAAGACAAGCTGTTATTGCCTCAAATGACTCTCATACTAAAGGTGACGGCTCATCAAGAGCTGTTTTAGCTTCTCAAGGTGTTATTAATGACAATAGTTATAGCATTAGGGGAGGATATGGAACAGGTAAAGCATCTACAGCTAATACTAAATGGGAAATAGACTCAGAAAACGGCAATATCTTAGGTGTTGGTCGTGTTGAAAGTGCTTCAAACTTCAAAGACTACGCTGAGTATTTTGAATCTGCAGATGGCAAAAAGATTGAAAGTGGGTACCTTGTAACCCTTGAAGGAGATAAGATTCGCAAGGCTTTAAAAGGTGATGAGATTCTAGGTGTTATTTCTGAAACAGCGGGCGTTGTATTAGGTAGTGCTGAGTTTTATTGGAATGACAGATACTTAAGAAATGATTTCGGTGGATTGATCTATGAGGAAACTGAAGTTGAATACACAGATAAGGATGGGAACATAAAAATTGAAAAGAAAAGCCTTTCTAAGCCCAATCCGGACTATGATCCTGAATTAGACTACACTTCACGACAGGAGCGTGATGAGTGGCATATTGTTGGACTTATTGGACAGATACATGTACGTATTGATGATACTGTTCAAGCAGGTGATAAGATTATAGCTAAGAATGGTAAAGGATCCAAATCAGATGACAACACGGGATTAACAGTCATGAAAATTAAGCAGCCATATGATTCTAATAAGGGATATGGTGTAGCAATAGCATTTATTAGATAAGGAGGTAGTAACGATTTACAAGAAATCAGCATATACGTTTGACATTAATACAGTTTCGCAAGGTACATACAGATCAGCTTTCAAGTTTTCAACTCAAGATGTTGGAACAGCAAAGCTGATTTTTAATTTGCGTAAAGATGATGCGCCATTACCATTATCAGCAGTGACAGGGAAAGTAATCCTTGTTCCTGCTAATGGTAAGAAAAGAGTAAGGGACGTTACATTGGTTGATAAAGTAAATGGAATTGCTGAATATGTTCTTGATGAAGATGAAATCAAAATGTATGGGTTGTTTCAATGTGAGTTAGTACTGGTTTATAGCAACAAACAAGCTATGTCTGCTCATAAGTTTGGCTTTGAAGTAACACAAAGCTTAATGGATCAAGATATTGCACCAGTAGGCGAATACTACATTGATGATTTTGAGACATTGAAAGCAAAGGTTATTGAGATTTATGATTCAACCATTCAAACGCTTGACGATTTAAAGAAGAAGTTTGAAGACTTGGAGAACATCGAAACAAAACAGGGTGCTCAAGAAAAGGCAGATGCTGTTCAATCGAATCTTGATAATCATTTGAATGACAAGAAAAACCCACATGGTGTAACAAAAGCACAAATAGGGTTATCAGCCGTCACTAACGACGTGCAAGCAAAGAAAGCGGATTTTGACAAACATACCTCAGATACCTCAAATCCTCATAATGTTACTGCTGCACAGCTCGGACTTGATAAAGTTGATAACGTTCAGCAAGCTCCTAAAAGTGATTTTGATACACATGTGAATGATGAAGATATTCATGTGAATAAGTCATTTAAGGATAAAGTAGGGGAACTACTTCAACAGTTCACATCAGATTTTAAAGCTAAAATGGAAGAATTGTTACAACAGTTCACTGCACATAGTTATAATCAAATACGACATATCTCTGATGCTGAACGAAAGAAATGGAATGGATCTGTTACTTACGCCAACATCATGCTAAAGAATGGAGCTACAGCCGGAACCCGAACCCCAATGTACGCAAAATGGGGAGCTTTTCTAATTTTAAGGGGGCATGTTAGAACTGAACCAGAAGTTATGTTCGGCTCAATTCCGGTAGAATACGTACCATTCGGTGGGGGTGTTTATACTGTGCCATTAAGTGGAACAGGCGGCACAGCCAATTTAATCATTTATGATACTGGAGATTTAAAAATAAAGTACCAAGATCCTGCTGACTCAAGCAAAGCAGGTGGAGGGTATTATCTTGATGTAGTCGTGGGCTTACAGGATGGAGGGACAGCATGATTCAGGTTTATGAATACGATGAAAATTTCATTTTAACCAAACCAATTACGATTGAGCCGGATGAAGAGGGTAATTATGTGATTCCGGAAAACTGTACTAAAGTTGAACCGATTTCATTTTATAGGGCTAAATTTGATGTTAAAAAAGAACAATGGTTTGAGTCTGCAACTCAAGAATACATTGACAGTTTAAAGCCACTTCCTCCTGAACCGAGTGAAACTGAAGTGCTGGCTGAGAAGGTTGCAAATCTATATTATTTGGTAGCTATGGGAGGTTAAACATGATTGACTGGTTTTCAGATATCAAGTATTTCTATGAAAAGAAGTTATGGACTAAGAAACAAGTGTTTGATGTTGTAGGAAAACGGATTACACCTGAACAGTACAAGGAAATAACGGGGGATGAATATATTGAAGGTTCACCTCCAACGGAAACTACACCTGTAAGCGAATAGGTGTTTTTATTTTGCCCTAAAAGGGGGTGATAACTAAATGAAAGGAATTGAATTGGTGTTGAATATTGAGACTTTGGAAATTGCAAAAGCTTATTTGTTTGGGGGTGTAAAATATCTTGATTTACTGCTACTTCTAAGCTTTATTGATGTGTTTACGGGAGTAGTTAAGGCTGTTAAAGACAAGACATTAAGATCAAGAAACGCTTGGTTTGGATACGTGCGGAAGTTCATGAGCTTTGTTGTTGTCATCTTGGCCAATATTATAGATCAAATTTGCAATTTAAATGGCGTTTTGGTGTTTGGAACTGTTTTATTTTACATAGCCAATGAGGGGTTATCTATTGTAGAGAACCTTGCACAAATGGGAGTTAAAGTCCCTGGATTTATCAAGGACAAGTTACAAGTAATTGAAGATGAAAGTCAAAACGAAAAGTCTGCTGAGTAATCGGCGGGCTTTTAAATTTAATTAAAACGGAGGAATTTAATATGACAATGTATTATTACAAACGGAACATGGACAATATCAACAAACTTGGCGATAACACAAAAGCAGCTGCTAAAAAGTTGATGGATTACGCTGAGAAAAACAAAATTGGCGTACTTATCTATGAAACAATTCGTTCAGAAGCACAGCAACGTGAGAATGTTCGTAAAGGTGCTTCACAGACAATGAAATCATACCACCTTGTAGGACAAGCATTAGACTTTGTACCAACTGGTGGTTATTCTAAATCTGATACTAAATGGAATGGTTATGGTGCATCTGATATTAAGAAATTTATTGCTTATGCCAAATCAATTGGTTTTGAATGGGGTGGAGATTGGACAGGGTTTGTAGATCAGCCACACCTTCAATTCAATTATAAAGGGTATGGTACTGATACATTTGGAAAGAAAGCATCTTCTGCACCTTCTAAAACCACTAACTCAGGCATCAAATCGGTTGGCAAGATCAAAATTGTTGG
This sequence comes from Bacillus amyloliquefaciens DSM 7 = ATCC 23350, assembly GCF_000196735.1. Taxonomy (GTDB): domain Bacteria; phylum Bacillota; class Bacilli; order Bacillales; family Bacillaceae; genus Bacillus; species Bacillus amyloliquefaciens. The sequence continues at coordinate 2,944,625 of NC_014551.1, read as the reverse complement.
CGTATCAAACGCTGCAATTATCATGGACAAACCTGACCGTATTAAAGCTAAGAACGTAGGTACAATTGGACTTGGTAAGACAATTGATATCGCTGGGTCTGTTAGAGGTTCAAACAACTCTAAAGGATACTGGGAGATCATTCATAACGGTAAACGCCGATATGTGTCTGGTCAGTATGGAAAAATGGTTTAAGTAAATAAATCGTTCCCTTGAAATTTTCGAGGGAATTCTTTTATTTATTTGAAAAAACTTCTTATAAACTATAGACTCAAGTACATAGTTGTGTTATAATAAATGTATAAGGAGGTGAGGAAATGCTAGACAATATGATAAAAGTCCTTCAAATTATCTTCTACGTCGTCTCTATCGGATGGATTGCGCAACAATCAAACGATAGCGAGAAGAAAAATAAGAAGGACTAACCAGAGATAAGGGAAGCGAGCCACTAACTCGCTTCTCAATATCATTATAATCAGTCTAGCATAAAAAATGAAGAAAAATCAAAAGTTCATCTTTTCATTAATTTTATTGTCTGTTGCAGCAATTGGCATTCGCTCATTTTGGACAAACTCTTTTACAACAGCAGTAATGGCTATTGTGGTTTTGTTAACTGTGTATGCCATCATTAAAGACATGATTTTAAGGAGAAAATAACATGGAGTTTCATTTAAGAGGTCGCCAGGAGGTTGAGGACTTCATAAATAACGAAGTCCTTAGCACTACTGAAGTTGCTGAGATATTGAACGTTAATAAGCAACGAATGAGTGCATTGATTAACACAGAAAGAATAACACCGGTTAAAAGGATTGGACGATCAGCCTTGTTTTTAAGACAGGATGTAGAGGTCTTGAAAAAGGAGCTTGAAGCTAATTCTAAGCATAGACCACACAATAAATAAACCCCTCACAAACAATGTGAAGGGGTTTATTTAATACTCGCATACTTTATCTTCGCATTCCGGTTTTCGGGTAGCATTTACTTTGAATACTCCAACTTCATCATTTGCCTTATCGTATATACCCCAAATTTTTTTGTCTTTGTTTCCGTTTAAATAGCCATTTATTGAAATACCACCCATTGGATTTATTTCATAATCATTGGTGTAATCAATTGACTGGATATCTTTATAGTTTGTTTCAATAAAATCATTCATTCTTTTTTTAGCCAAAGAGTACAACTCTTCCTTTTGCTGAGTTTCTTGGGCTTCTATTTTTTTGTCGTGTTGTTCCTTCATAAATATCCCTCCAAGTGTTATAATAACCAGAGCTATAAGGATAATTATGTATTTTTTCATAAAACCATCCTTTCTGTCTTACATTTTACATGAAGGAAGGGGTATTGTACATGAATACAAAGACTGACATACCTAATTTAACAGATAAAGAATACTATTTCCTGAGTCAATATACGTATGATGATAAGAGTCTAAAAGAGAGCTATGTAAATAAAGATCCTATTGAGACCACATCTAATAAAGCATTTTATGTAGATAAAATCAAAAAAGATCCAGATACAGGGCTAGATGTATACGTCTTTGTTCAAGCCAAGAAAAAAGAAGGTAAATGGGTTAAACCAAAAGAGCCTGAGAATGTTGTCGTAGGTTTTCAAGGAACAAACCAGGAACAAATCAAAGCTGACGTTATAAGTGCAGATGGCGGCAACGTAGTAATGGGTAAAGACCCGAAAAAGAAAGTCCAATACATAATGAAAAAAGATGCATCTGAAAACTCTAAAGCTATTGCCAAGTATAACGGCAGTATGGAACAAGCAATGATGATTAAGAGTGGAGAATACAAAATTGTCACTAAGACATCTCAATTTGATCAAGGTGATAAGCTCGTTGCCAATGAAGTGAAAAAGTATGCTGGCACTAACACAGTGATTTCGACAACAGGTCACTCACTTGGAGGGGCAGATGCGGAATACGCTGGTGTAAACAATAGCGTTTACAGTGTAGCTTTTAACAACCCTTCCATTGTTAAGCTGCATGATGATGAAACACAAAAGAAAATCAGAAATGGCGAATTTGATTTGTATCATAAAGCAATCATTAATCCTGATGATATGGTGGGTTCAGGTTGGTTTTTAGAATACGACAGACACAACGGAACAACTATATACACGAAAGACCCAAGCATCGCACGTCAAGATCGCGCTAACCGGCTCAATACTTCTTTGGGTATTACTGGTATTTTAGGGAGTCTTATTACTTCATTCTATGGCCAAGCATTCGCTAAAAATCCTGATACTCATAGTATGATTGACGCTAACTTTAAATTTGACAAGAATGGTAATATCCAGAGTGTCGATGGCAGCAACGGTGTTTATAACCAGAATATCGAATCGTTCTCATCTTATTCAGGTATGAATGGGCAAACCATTAAAGTGGATGCTAAGTATGCAAAAGAACTGGCTAAACGATTACAGGCAGCTATCGAAGACTTAAAAACAAAGAAACAAGCAATTGAACGATTCCCTCATGATCACAGCAAAATGGTTTATGACGTAAAATCTATTTGCGGAAAGAGATTAGGAGAATTTAAGGATCTAGATCCAAGCGATGTTGATAAAGCTGTATTGTTTCACGCACCTTATGTGAAAGATGGGGCAACATTTTATGACTCAGAAGAACATTATCAGACTGAGGCTTCTCTTCATTATTTAATTAGAGATTTAGAGGATATTAGTGAGTTCATTGTTAAAATGGCTGAAGATCTAAAAGATAAGGATGATGAATTAGCAAGCTGGTTACGGTTGTAAGGGGGGGATTTAAATTGCCATATGGAGTTAATATGGATGCAGATGAGTTTTACAGACGGTTACAACAGAATGAGGAATTAAAAAAAATTGTGGGTTCAAGTTTAAAATCCCATTGTCAGAGCCTAAAAGAAGACATAAAAAACGCATCAGATTTTTCTTCAACACAACAGGTTATAGCTGAAGTGTATATTGCTTTACTCTCTTCATTTGAAGGTAAAGCTAAAGAAGCATTAGTACAAAGGCTTAATGAAAATGCAACAATGCTTACCAATGCCACTGAGAACAGAAGTGCTTTTCTGAGAAGTATTAAGACTAAATAGTTAAAATAACCCCTTCACAAATTGTGAGGGGCTTTTTTATTGCCATTTGTGGCAATCAGTTTTTCAATCGACTTTCAACATCAAATAATCGCTTATTCAATAGCTCTGTTTTATTATCTACGTTCTGTATGTGTTTAAGGTGAGCCGTAATATCTTTTGGCTGGTTCTCTTCAAGGCGGTCTAATTTAACATTAATCTGATTAAATTCCTTCTTTGTATCTTCTCTGAATTCATTCATTTCCTCTTTGAATTCGTGCATTTCTTCTTTAAATGACTTTAATTCAGAAGCTACACCATCAATTTTGTTATCAATTTTCTTTATCTCATCCAATATTGCTTGAAACATATTGTTCTCCATCCCGTTCACCTCTCCGTACAGTATAACAGCTATTGCAATACTTTTGTTTAGCGCATTTTGCGCCAATCGAATATTTCAATGGTTTTGTTTAACGAATTAAAAAATAAAAGCAATACTTTTGCTTAAGACTCTTCGGAATCATCCTCAACGAATTCAACTATGTCCTGAATTGGGCATTCGAGATACTCGCATATCTTTAGGATGACAGTTAATGCCACCACATCACCTCTTGACATTTTTGCAAGTGTAGAAGAAGAAATGCCTAAATCCTTTTTTAGATCAGCCTTTATTTTATCTCTTTTAATCAGCGTAATTTCCATGGGTTTATAACTAGGTCTTAACTTCAAAATTGTTCACTCCAATATGCATTCAGTATGCATTGTTCATATACAAATAATATCATATTCAAATGAAAAGTTCGAGAAATAAAATTTTTTATTTGGAAAAAGCTTGACTCGATTCGGTTATTAAAATATACTAGGTTTAACAAGTCGAACCTTTGGTTTGGATAATTGGATTGGGGAGTTGTGAAGTGAAACGGGCGACGATTTACAGTGTTGAAACCATACATGACCAATTAGAGGTTTTTAAAGGCTACTTAGTCAATGGAAAGCAGGTTGCATTCGTAAATCAAAATACTTTAAACCTAACGGGTGCTTTAAAGTATGGTTCACCTTACGAAGACACATACATCATTGATGGTGTCAGCTACATTCTTGATGAAGGCAAACATGTTGAAGATGAATACACCTACATTCAGAAAACGTTAGACGCTTTTAAGGAAGTTGATGCATTTACCTACATCACACAAATATTCAACAGTGATGATTACGGGACAATCATTCATAACGGTAAAGGGATAATAAATTACCTCAAAATGAATCAGAGCAAAGAAGGCAAAGGAATAATACTCAAAAGAAAAGGGGAAATAACCGATGCAAATTAACCGTCACACTGTAGGAACTAACGTAGCAAGCTTAGGGGCAATCACAAACGAACAGCGTATCGAGGAAATGACGAATCATTTCAATTACTTCAGAGGGAAGATGTTTGAAGAAGAAAACAACTTCATTGAAACATACGACGATGGAAAGCCTAAAAAGCGTCTCAGAATCTTCACAGATATGACAATACCGGTTTGTGTTGAACTTGATGCGGATGATCGGAAAGACGGAATAGCAGCGTTAGTAGAAGCAGGAGAGATGGGTGTTAATTTCCCTCATATCATGTTGGATATGGGGGGAGGTAAAACAGTTATCCCAACTATAACAGACAATGTGTTTTACATAGATGAAAAAGCAACTGTGGTAGAAGTAGATGAAGATGAGTAAGACGGATTTACATAATGATCGGTTCTGTCAGGTTGTATTTGGGGGATTGATCGTAGTGGTACCAGCGTTAAGTATATTGGGTATAGCGTGGTTTGGGTGATTAGGAGAGTGCTGGCACACTCTCCTAATCTGATAGCAAGTACTATGCCATTCCATTGTATTTAAACATAACAATTTAATCAAGGGGATAACTGAAATGAAAAACACATATACCACTTATGAATTTAAAGCATATGATAGGCGAAATAAATTGCTAAAAGAAAGGTTTACATGCAATTACAAAGATCATCTTTATTCAATCATAGAGTGGATTATCAAGAAATGTCCTACCGTTGATGTGATTGAATGTATGGTATCTGAAGTCAGTGAGCTTGCTTTCTGTAAGAGTGAGTATGTCGATATCTTCACGGTGTGGAAAGCAGACGATTAAATAGACAGTGAGGACGGGGAGTTAAAGTCCCTGTCCCTATAATCTCAATTTAACTGAATACAGTCAGTCTATACTCCTGAATTAAGGTGTTGTCTTTAGTGATGCCTTTTTTAAGGATCAGACTGCCGTGGAATGCGCTAACACACGTAAAACTTGACAGGGTAGTGACTCAGCCGACGCAATAAATGAGGATAGGATGCATTCTGTGTTTCCCTATTTACACATGCATCTGAAAGGCGAAAGCTGCCATTAAGTGCTGACGAAGGATGGGTGTATCGTTTCTGACGATGCAGGACAAGCCATAAGTATACGAACGTAATTTTGCGTTCGTTGAACCTGTTAGGGACACTTGACACAGTAGGCTTGTTTGGGGAATAACCAACGGCAAATAGGGTGAACACACGGATACCACAAGTGGATATACAATCAAGTTTCAGTCGCCTGCCTGAGTTTGTTTATTTTTTTACAAGCAAATTCAGGCAGACAACATGACCAGCCGTTGTCCACAGTCTCAACCAATCAAGCAAAAAATCAAAAGAAAAGTCAAGACAAATAACAAAAATTTTGATGATGAATGGAGGTTAAAGCGATTGAAAGTGACTGTAACCAAGAAGGAGCACGAGGACTTAGAAATGTTTCACAAGATGATGGGAGATAAGAGGTTAACAATATCCCAACGAAGACAGGCGAGAATACGGTACGATATGATCTACAACCAAGCGAAAAGAAGAACGCTGCTGAATGAGTACAAGGGGCGTTTGTGAGGTTCGTTGTGAACCTGGCAAGGTGTAGTTCATAATGAACCAGACCCTTAACCCTTTGGTTAAGTATATATGGTTATTATCTATATACTTAAATGAAGCCATAAACGATAGTTCAGCCTGAACCATTGTTTCCCCAGAATTGGGGAATAACCCTAAACAACGACCTGTATTAAAGGAGTGATAAAATTGAATAAAGAGAACATCAGAAAGAAAATTAAACAATATTATGATGACATGAGCAGAGAACAGCTGATATCACAATTGAAGAGATCAGGGCTAAGTGTAAATGAAGATGAAAAGCAGATGTCTTCAATAAGGACATCAGGTCAAAGCTGAAGGCGATAGTATCGCACTCAGGCCAAAGGATATGCGTAAACAATCCTTACGCACTCTAAACATTTTACTAAACGCAAAATTGCGTTCGTTAGATTCAAATTCACGAGCATTCAATTTTAGATTCACCAAATTTTAGAAAGCGCAAAGTTGCGCTCTCAGGATATCAAACACCACTTCTGGGTTCTGACATATTTTAGAAAACTCAAAATTGAGTTCTAGATTTCCGGTACGTATCGGAATTTCAGAGGAGCAAATCATATCTTTTGATTGTGACAAATTGTCACCAACAATGGGCGGAAACTTCCGCTTAATAATAGGAGCTGGGCGAACGAATTGTTCAGTCTGCAAAAATGCAGAGTGTGACCAGTGAGCGATACCTAAATTTTCGAAGTCGTGTTTTGTGTCACCATCGTCAATTCTTGATTGTGACAATTTGTCACAATTGATTCAAAGGCATAATTTGATTGTCCATAATGTGGATGAACGAAATTTACTCGAAGACCTGCCAGTATCTCTAACATATGAAATAGCGGGCTGGAGTCGCATTTCACGACGTCAGAAGCTGGATAGATGTTTTGCCCAGTCAGATATGCCGTCGCAAAATTGCGCTCTCTTTCAAACCTAACTCAATTTGATTTGGGTCAATGCTTTAATCCAAAGTTGGATTTAACGATTTCTTTTACATACCCTCAAGGTGAAGGTATGTTGATGTACACTCCTATAATTCTGAGGGCATGGATGGAGTCCTATTTTGTTACTCCACAATGATCAGATTGACGAACTGTAGATGGTCATAGCAATCATGTTATAATAAACCCATCAAATAAAGCGCCGTCAGTTTAGAAATAAAAATGGCAACAAAAATGGCAACAAAATTTTAAAAAAATCCTGATTATAACGGATTATGCCAAAGGACTAAAAAGGATTAAAAAGACTATAAAGCCTGTTAAATCAACGTTTGTAGGGTACGTCAGAATATCAGAAAGTATGTAGGGATAACGCTGGCAGCGTAGAGGTCAGGGGTTCGAGCCCCCTTGGCTCCATACCTTTAAACCCTTATTTTATAAGGGTTTTTTTATTTGTCTGGAACACAGCAGAGCCAATAACCCAAAAAAGTAGTTGGGGACAATTTGGGGACGAAAATTTATATCGACAAAAAAGATTATGACCATAAACTCAAAGCAAGAGTCGAAACCCCCCATGCTATTATGCCAAACATTACAGAGAACCTAAGACAAGCCTCAAATTTTGTAAGCCCTCGCTCTCTTTTTGCTTTACCTAATTTCCAATAAACAGCATAGCCGGAAAACACCAAAATGATTACTCCAAGTCGTGTCATATTCTCTAAAAATTCTATACCATCCATTGATTTTCACCTCGTTTATTTATGAGAAAAAAATAAAGTAGACTTGTAGAGAGTCTACTTATAAACGCCTAACCAAAGTACACATTTTCTTAGAGCTCAAAACATTTGAGTGATAAAGTAAGACTCATTTTAAAATGTCACATCCTTATCCCCTCCCTATTTATATTCCCCATACATTAGTTTTATTATCGCAAACAGAATGGTTATTTCAAACAGTTATGTAATAATAGGTAACCTATAACTTGTCTAATGGTATAAGAAACGAGTTTTTCTTTATCCAACAAAACTATGATCATATTCACGGTAAACCGAAACAAATTGCGGTTTTTTTTCGTTTAAACATAATTTGGAAATGTTAGAATATTATATAAAAGGAGGAGTGGCCTTGTGAGTCCTGTTTTACCATCATCGGAGGTTGGCGTTAAGATTAATGAATGGTACAAAATGATACGTCAGTTCAGTGTTCCGGATGCGGAGATTTTGAAAGCGGAAGTGGAACAAGAGATAAACGAGATGGAAGAAGACGAGTATTTACTAATATATTATTCTCTCATGAAATTCCGCCATCAACTCATGCTTGATTATTTAGAGCCGGTAACTGTCAGAGTCCGACCGACAATCGACGAGTTGCTGGAAAAAATCGAAGCATCAAATAAAGGCATTTCCGGCCTGCTGTGCTATTATTCTTTATTTTTTCGCGGCATGTATGAATTTGATCAGAAGCAGTATGTAAAGGCGATCGGCTTTTATAGAGAGGCTGAAAAACAACTCATTCATGTGCATGATGAAATTGAGAGAGCGGAGTTTCATTTTAAACTGGCTGAAGCATATTACGGTATGAAACAAAGCCACGTCTCCATGCATCACGTAAAGCAAGCGCTCGATATTTACGATCAGTATGAGTTGTATAAAGTCCGGAAAATTCAATGTCTGTTCGTCATATCTGGGAATTATGTTGACTTTAAACGTTATGAAAAAAGTTTGCCGCATTTAGAAAAAGCTTTAGAGTTGTCGAAACAAGTAAACAATAATGAAAGGCTGCTCAGTTCTGCTTATTACAACATAGGAAAGAATTACGGAGACTTAGAAGAATACAGTAAAGCTGAAATCTACTTAAAAAAAGCAGCGGAGATTTCTGAAAAGTATAAATTGGGCAACCTTCCGCATTCCTTGTTTACATACGCAAAGCTTCTATTTAAACAAGGGAAAACAAGCGAGGCGATTCAAATCAGCAAAAAAGGACTTTCATCAGCTATATATCAAGGGGATAAGCTGTTTGAATCTCTGCAAAAATATTTGGAGGCTTTATACATTAACGCAATAGACCAAATGGGAATCAAAAAAACAATTGATTACCTTGAGAAAAATAAAAACTATTCGTATGTAGAAGATATTGCTCTTGATACGGCTGCTGTTTATGCAGAGTCAAAGCAATATGACAAATCATATATTTATCATCAAAAAATGATTCAAACGCAAAAACAAATTCAGAGGGGAGAATGCCTGTATGAATTTTAGAAAAGGCGTATTTATCATTGTGTCGGCTGTTGTTTTAATGTCAGGGGTCGGTCTAACGGCATCGGCTGTTTCATTTGATGGATCATATCAAGTTTCATCTGATCGTAATCAAACCTAAGAAGGAGAGTGCCTGTATGAATTTTAAAAAGAGCGTCTTCGTCGTCCTGGGTCTGTCATTGACTTTAGTATGTGGGTTGGGTATGAACTCAGTAGAAAAACAAGCACAAGATACGATCCAAGTAGCTTCTGATCGCCTTCAAACATGAATATATTAGGCCTTTTCTTCGGAAAAGGCTTTTTTTCATTTGAAAACAGATCAAGCAAGATAACGTCTTCGATTTTTCCGCTTTTCAAATAATCGCCTTAGGGCATGGGAGAGTTCGTTAGATTGACCATCCGGCACGCGCGCGCTGCTTTGCGCAAGCAGGGGGTGTGCTTCGAAAAAACTGTCATGATTATATCCTTTCATAATGAATTCAGACTAAATGTTACCACGGAGGAAAGTGTAATCCGGTATAATAGTGTGAGGTTGGAAGGAAAAAAGAATTATTTAGTCTGTGTCTTTATTCTTTTTTTGCGGGTTTTAAGGAAGGGGGGAGAATGAAAAGCAACAGAAGCTGATTTAAGGTCTTCAACCCTCTGCAGCAGCCTCTATATACTTCTCCATTACGAAATAAAGGAATCAGAGAAAAATGAAAAAGAAAATCCATCTTATATTATCTCTTTCAGCAGTGCTGGCGCTTTTTTTTCTAACGGCGCTTCCGGTTCTTTCTCCTGTCGTCTTCACGTCTGCTTCAGAAAAAGGAGCAATCAGGCATGAAATTTATAAAAAAGGATATCCGTATCAAAGTTACTTTGCGATTCTTCATAAAGAAGAAGACGACAATGAGGCGGGGAATCTTTATTATGTAAATTGGTTCGATTGGAAAGATGAAACCGGGCAGACGCCGCAATTATGTTATTCGAAAAAATTACCCGAAGGTATGTACAAAGTAAGCTGCGGAACCGGACCGTAATGATCAAAAGCCCTTCTCTAATGAGAAGGGCTTTTTTGTCAAAGAGGGATGCGCCCCCCTTAATATCTCCAATATAACGGCTGAGGATAATATCGATACGGATCGTTCGGATAATGCGTATTTGGCTGATAAGGCTTATTCATATCGTAAATATCCGTGTTTTCAGATTGCCCGCAGTATTGATCCGGACCTATCACAGTTGATTTGCGGATCGGTGAAACGGCTTTTTCCCATTCATGCTCATTCAGACAGTACGTATGCGCCATAATCTCAGGCGGCGTCAGACGGAGAATATCCGAGCCGTAAATCACTTCAGGCGTATGGGCGTCAAATCTGGCTAAAAGATGGGTTTTGTCTGAAGTGGCGATCTCATAATGCCACCACCCCTGCGGAACATTCGCCACTTGTCCGGGGGTAATCGGGTAATTTTGTATTTTCTGGGTGAACGATTCAGCATCGACACCGTTGCGGAACCCGAAATACAGTACACCAATTCAGCGGCGTTTTGATGGGTATGCGGTTCAATCACATTTGTCTTGCTCAGAAAGATATCTAATAATGAAATATTTTCAAGCGTGTTTAACTGTTTAATCCCCAATACATTGATAAAGTTCCGATGATCTTTAGTAAAAAAACGGCTCTCATTCACATCGTAAGTGAACTGTGTATTAGGAGACGTGTAATCCATATAAGAAACCATGCGATCCCCTGCTTTCATCTTAAAACGTATATTTCCAAGTATATGTATCCCTGTTTCAGCGGGTGAAGAAAAGGAACCAGAACCCATAAATTCCAAATTGAACACAATATTGTGACGGCTTTTTTAAAGATTCATTTTAGATATATCTTTTTTTCGAAATATCTCTTACTATAAAGATATATTAAAAATACATCTTTAGAAGGGTTGAGGATTAACATGCTGGATGAGAGAACGATAGACATCATCAAAAGCACAGTACCCGTATTAAAAACACATGGAGAAAACATCACCGGACGCTTTTATAACCTGATGTTTCAAGATCATCCCGAACTGTTAAATATGTTTAACCAAACTAACCAAAAGAAACAGACTCAGCGCGCGGCATTGGCAAATGCAGTCATTGCGGCTGCGGCGAATATTGATCAATTAGAGCAAATCATTCCGGCGGTCAGACAGATCGGCCATAAACATACAAGCATCGGGGTAAAGCCGGAACATTATCCGATTGTCGGAAAATATCTGCTTCTGGCGATTAAGGATGTGCTGCAGGATGCCGCAACTCCTGATATTATGCAGGCGTGGGAAAAAGCGTACGGCGTAATTGCGGAGGCTTTCATCGGCATTGAAAAGGATATGTACCATGAGGCCGGATGGCAGGGATATAAAGAATTTACGGTTATAAAGAAAACGAAAGAAAGCAAAGACATTACATCATTTTATATTAAACCGAGTGACGGTTCTTCGCTTCCTGAATATGAAGCGGGACAATATATCAGCATTAAAGTGCGCATTGCGGATTCTTCTTATACGCACATTCGCCAATACAGCCTGTCTGATGCTTCCCAAAAAGGCGAATATCGGATTTCTGTGAAAAAGGACGGAGCGGTTTCTTCTCATCTCCACAATGAAGTTCAAGAAGGAGATAAACTTGAAGTGAGCGCACCCGCCGGAGATTTCAAGCTGTCTTCCGCCAAAAAACCGGCTGTCCTTCTCAGTGCCGGTTCCGGAATCACGCCGATGATGAGCATGCTGAAAACAGCCGCCGAAAAACAGCCGGAGCGTTCCATTACTTTTATTCATGCGGCGAAAAACGGAGAGTACGCCGCGTTCCGTGAAGAGGCTGAGCAAGCTGCGGCGAACAATCCGAATAGTAACGTCATGTATGTATACAGTGAGCCGTCAGAACAAGACCGCTCAGTAGACAAGCCTTTTTACAGCGGCCGGATTGATCAAAGCTTCTTAGAACAGCTTCACCTGAATCAAGATACTGAATTTTACTTATGCGGCTCAGCCTCGTTTATGACGCAGATGAAAGACATGATTCTTGCGCTCGGGTTTGACTCTGATTCCGTTCAATATGAATTGTTCGGCCCTCAGCTGAGCATGGCTTAATAAAAAGACTCCTCTTTGGGGGTCTTTTTTATTTGCACAATGTGTTCTTTCTCCGTCTTTTTCCCTATTTTATTGAAATTTTCATCAATGAACAGTAAAATTATAAATCTAGTGATTCCGGAATTAAAGGAAGGTTGATATGAAAAAGAAAGCTAAGACCAAAAGGGTGCTGGGGTGCCTTTTTGCTGTATCTCTTATATTCGGATTATTTTTGATATCTATGGTGTTTTCGAAATTCATAGTGACGGAAGAAAAACCGCCAGAAGAAGTGGACGGGCAGCAGGTCTTTATTGACAGCCTTTCCGGGCATGCTCAGATTTTATATGAGAAATATCATGTCCTTCCGAGCATCACCCTCGCACAGGCCATTCTCGAATCGGATTGGGGGAACAGTGAGCTTGCGGGGAAAGCGCGCAATCTGTTCGGTGTAAAAGGTGATTATAAAGGAAAACACGTCACGATGAAAACGGATGAATTTGAAAAGGGAAAACGGAAAACGATTCGGGCAAAATTCCGTAAATACAACACGTTCTTTGAATCCATGGATGACCACGCCAAACTATTTGTTAACGGAACGTCTTGGAATAAAAAGAAGTATAAACCCGTCATAGAAGCGGACGATTATAAAACTGCGGCGGCTGCCCTTCAAAAATCCGGCTACGCCACAGATCCCGACTATGCGGAAAAACTTAAAGATGTCATAGAAACATATAAGTTGAATGAATTTGACAAAATCAATGCCTCTCTTAAAGCAGTTGATATGAAAGGCGCCATCAAAGACCACGCCATTGAAGACGTATGGTCCAAGCCGTCGAAAGAGCAGCATTCTATTAAACTGGCATCGGCGCAAAAGTTTACCGGCCAGCATATTAAAGTCGTATCCGAAAAGCAAAACGGAGAATCCGTCTGGTATCAATTTCAGGTGAAAGACGAGCTGATCGGCTGGGTTGACCAAACGGCCGTCCAGTTAAATGAAGAAACATAAAAAGCCGGCGGCCGCCGGCTTTTTTACATTCCTTCAGTTTCAAATCTTTTAATATCACGTTTATGTCCCATCAGCACAAGGCAGTCACATTCGCGGATGACAGTCTCCGGAGAAGGGGTCAGCTGAATGTCTCCATTATGTTTCACGGCAAGAATGGTGCAGCCGAACCTGGCCCGGACGCCGAGCTCCAGAATGGATTTTAAATGCAGCTTTTTCGTGGCTGAAAGCTCCACGATGCTGTATTCATCTGACAAATCAATATAATTTAAGACGTTTTCATCCGAAAGGCTTAGCGCAATCTTCACACCCATATCCTTTTCCGGATGGATAATACGATCAGCGCCGATTTTTTCAAGTACTTTGTGATGATAATAATTTTGCGCTTTCACCCAAATATTAGGGATGTTCAGTTCCTTCAATAACAGCGTCGTCAGCGTGCTTGCCTGAATGTTGGCGCCGATTGCCACGATGACATATTCAAAATTTCTGATTCCGAGCGAATGAAGCTCGCTTTCTTCTGTCGCATTCGCCCGCACGGCATGCGTGGCATAAGAGGAGTATGCGTTGACCCGCTCTTCGCTGATATCGATGGCCAGCACCTCATGCCCCATTTTAAAAAGCTCTTTGCAGATGCTTCCGCCGAAACGGCCGAGCCCGATGACGGCAAATTGTTTATTTTTGATTCTTCCCAATCCTCATAACTCCTTAAGAAACTGTTTTCGTCACTCCAAATACAACAAACAAGAATGTACTCCTGTTTCAAAGGTTTGTCAATGTGAGAGCCGGAAGAAAGAAAACAGCACAAAAAAAAGACCGGCTGACAAGCGATGGGCTTGTGCCGGTCCGTTTCCGCAATTATTTGCAGTTGCAAGGCTGTGTCGGCGGTGTGCTGCGTTTTTGAACAACAATTGTGTCCTCAGCATAGAATTTAGAGCCTATGCTTAATGATTTATTTTCTGCGCGGAACTTATATGTACCTGCAGCAGGCAGCGTTTTATTATTAAGAGAAAGCTTAAATTCCGCCGCGCCGATTAAATCAATGTTTAACGGAAGTCTGACTGTTTTGCCGTTATTCAGAATCTGTCTTTCACGCAAAGCGTGTCCGTTTACTGTATCTTTTGTTGTAGCCGTAAATCCGCTTGGAAGGGTAAATTCCATAACGCCTAAGCTCAGAATCGTGTTCGGGCGGTACGTCAATTCGATATCAGAAAATGACCATTCCTGCTGGCTGGCACCTGTATATTTTGCAAATAATGTAGCAGTCGCCTTTGTGGACATTTCCGGCTCGTGAACGGTTGAACTTGACTCAGCGGCGAATGACGCTGTCGGCAGAGAAAGAAGTAAAACCAAGCCGAATAAACTTGCCATGACAGTTGAGAAAAACTTGTGTTTCATTTTCATAAATCCCCCTAAAAAAAATTTGTTGATTGTTCTTAAAAAAGAACGATCATACCTATAAAAATTTACCATCAATTTTAATGGAAGTAAATGGGGTTATCTTCCTATGTTTTCCCGAAAATAATCAAATCACGTCGAAAAATGACGAAGAAAAAACGCCTGGTTACGATTCAGGCGTTTTTTCTTCCGTCTCTATCGGAATAAATTTAAAAATCTCTCCGCTCTGCACCGATTCGGCAAGCCGCTTCAGCCAATGATAATAGGCCTTTGAGCTTTCAAGCTGATCGTATAACCGGCGTGCTTCTTCCTGTAATTCCGTGCTGCCTTCCTCTGCCAGCAAAACAGCCTGCAAATCCGCCTGGGCCTGTACGATGGCGGACAGATTTACCTGAACTTCCCGATCCCATTTTGGCGGGAAGAAATTCGTGAAAAACGTAAAGAAATCCTTTTCCGCTACAAACGTATGCTTCCGTGTGCCGCGGTGAAAGGTTTTTTTGACCACATTTAAATCCTGCAGTTTTTTGACGCCGGTGCTCATACTCGGTTTGCTCATCTGCAGTTCCTCACGCATTTCGTCAAGCGTCATTTCATCTCTCATATACATCGTTCCGTATAAAATCCCGACACTCCGGGTGATTCCGTAAAGATCCATCGTCTCGGCAATGGAATCAATGACAAGATCCCTTGCTTGTTCTATAGCTGCGAATTCTGGATTTTCATCCATACTGTCCCTCTTTTCCTCTTGAAGATTAAATTTGTTAAGTCATTTCTTTATGTTTTTAATCTTAACGAATCATGACAAAATGTCAAAACCTAAACGGACAAGCCCGGTTTTGACAGGTCAAAAAACATGTGTTAAATTAACATTGTTAAAAACATTAAATTTTTATTTAACAAACTTACTTTTCGGTAAGGAGGACTCTCATGAGCAAAACGCTTTATATCGGCGGTGAATGGATCAGTGCAGAAAAAAAGCAGACCCGCCGTATCATCAATCCATTTAATCAAGAAGAAATTGCAACGGTATGTGAAGGAGACCGGGACGATGCGGTGAAAGCCATCGCCGCAGCCAGAAAAGCATTTGATGAAGGGGAGTGGCCGGTGCTTTCCGGGCTGGAACGCGGCCAGTTTGTTCTGAAAATTGCGGAATTAATCAGACGTGATCTGAACGAATTAGCTGAGCTGGAATCGCTTGATACAGGAAAAACAATCGAAGAAAGCAAAGCTGATATGGATGATATCGCAAATGTATTTCAGTATTATGCCGGTTTGGCGGATAAAGACGGGGGCGAGGTCATCTCATCTCCGATTCCTGATTCCGTAAGTAAAATCGTCAGAGAGCCCATCGGCGTGTGCGGACAAATTACGCCGTGGAACTATCCGCTCCTTCAGGCGAGCTGGAAAATCGCTCCTGCTCTTGCGGCCGGTAATACGATCGTTTTAAAGCCGAGCGAGATTACTCCGCTGACAACCATTAAAGTCTTTCAATTAATAGAAGAAGCCGGTATTCCAAAGGGAGCCGCCAATCTTGTGCTTGGACCGGGCGCCTCTGTCGGTGACGAGCTGGCGAGAAACCTAGACGTCGATTTGGTGTCCTTTACGGGCGGAATTGAAACAGGCAAAAAAATTATGCAGGCGGCAAGCGGCAACGTGAAAAAGATTGCTCTGGAGCTTGGCGGCAAGAATCCGAATATCGTGTTCCAAGACGCTGATCTTGAAACAGCTGCAGATCAAGCGCTGAACGCCGTGTTTTTCCATGCCGGCCAAGTTTGTTCGGCAGGCTCCCGGCTTTTAGTGGATGAAGCGATTCATGATGAATTTTTAGCCGAGCTGATCAAGCGTACGAAACGCATCAAATTAGGAAACGGTTTTCATGAAGATACGGAAAGCGGTCCGCTGATTTCCGCCGAGCATCGGGCCAAAGTTGAAAAATACGTAGAAATCGGAATCGAAGAAGGGGCAAAGCTGGAAACAGGCGGCAAACGTCCTGATGATCCCGCCCTTCAGAACGGTTTCTTCTATGAACCTACTATTTTTTCAAACTGCAAGTCTGATATGCGGATTGTCCAAGAGGAGATCTTCGGTCCCGTTTTAACAGTCGAGTCATTTTCTTCTGAAGAAGAGGTGATCAGACTGGCCAACGATACCATTTACGGGCTGGCCGGGGCGGTATGGTCAAAGGATATTGAAAAATGCGAACGAGTAGCTCAAAAACTGCGGATGGGAACGGTATGGATCAATGATTTCCACCCGTATTTCGCGCAAGCGCCGTGGGGCGGGTACAAACAATCGGGCTTCGGCCGCGAACTCGGCAAAATCGGCCTGGAAGAATACACGGAAGTCAAACATATTTACCGCAACACAAAACCTGCAGCGGTTAACTGGTTTAAAGCATAATAAGGAGGAGATACAATATGACATTAAATATGAAAGTAGAAAGCATGCATAAATTCCATACATTTGAAATCCCGACAGTTATTAAACACGGAATCGGCGCGATTCAGCACGCGGGAAAAGAAGTCAGAGCGCTTGGCGTCACAAAAGCGCTGCTCGTAACAGACCCCGGAATTTATAACGCGGGGGTGGCAAACCCGGTCATTGAATCCTTGCAGGAAGCGGGCATTGAAGTCGTCCTGTTTAACAAAGTGGAGCCGAATCCGCCTGTACGACTTGTGAACGAAGGATCTGAACTGTATAAAAAAGAAAACTGCAACGGTCTTGTGGCTGTCGGCGGCGGAAGCTCGATGGATACGGCGAAAGCGATCGGAGTAGAAGCGACACACGAAGGAAGCGTGCTTGATTATGAAGCCGCGGAAGGCAAAAAACCGCTGGAAAACCGTATTCCTCCGCTGACAACGATTCCGACGACTGCCGGAACAGGTTCAGAGGTTACGCAATGGGCGGTCATTACAGACGAGGAAAGAGAATTTAAATTCAATACGGGCGGACCGCTAATCGCCGCGCATTTAACGGTCATTGACCCTGAGCTTCACACATCTATGCCTCCGCATGTGACGGCCATGACAGGTATTGATGCCCTCGCGCATGCCATCGAGTGCTATACGATGAAATTCGCGCAGCCGATCACTGATGCCGTGGCTTTAATGGCCATTGAATATGCGGCGCATTATATTAAGCGCGCGTTTGCGGACGGAGAAGATTTGGAGGCGAGATACGGCATGGCGCAGGCGGCGATGCTTGCCGGACTTTCATACGGCAGTGAATCAGCAGGCGCGGCGCATGCAATGAGCCAGACGCTCGGCGGCATCATCCCTGTCGCTCACGGACAATGTGTCGCTGCTATGATGGGACCGGTAATGGAATACAACTGGAAAGGATATCCGGATAAATTCGCCCGCATCGCCCAAGCATTCGGAATCGATACAAGCAAAATGACAACCGAAGAAGCGGCCAAAGCGTCTGTTAATTGGATGTATGACCTCGTAAAAGATTTAGAGGTTCCGAGCTTAGAAGAACAAGGCGTATCTCCGGACATGATTGAGCGTTTATCAAAAGAAGCGATGAAAGATCCGCAAACATTCGGAAACCCAAGAGATTTGAATGAGAAAGCATACAACTGGATTTACAAACGCTGCTTTGACTTAACACCGAAAACAGTATAATAAATGAATCCCGCTCCTTTACAGAGCGGGGTTTTTTAAGGATAATGTCAAGAAAAAGGCGGTGATGGCTGTGTGGAAGCGCATAACAGCAAAGACGGAAGGCGTATATATAGCGGATACGGAACAATTTGTTACCAAAAAGATGGACAAGCTTCGGGCGGAATACGGCGGGTTTCCCGGTGACCTGCATTTCGGACTGACGAAAAAAGCCGGCGCGCGTGAGCCCATGTATCAAAGAGGAACGGAAATTTTTAACCGGAGACAAATTTCAATCGTGTCCATGGAGGAATGTGATGACATTGCGGAGGCCATGGGGATTTCTCATATCTTTCCCGAATGGCTTGGCGCGAATATCGCAATCAGCGGTTTTTCTGCACTAACGTCGCTTAAAGAAGGAAACAGAATCATATTTCCAAGCGGTGCGTCTCTGTTGTGCGAGGGAGAAAATGACCCGTGCATTCAGCCCGGAGAAGTCATTCAATCCTTTTATCCGGATCAGCCAAAACTCGCTGCGGCGTTTGTAAGGCACGCGATAGGCAGAAGAGGGATTGTCTGTATTGTTGAACGGCCGGGGGACATATGCACGGGTGATCCGGTCGACATTCATTCTTATGAACCGAAACGCGTCAAGAAAAAAATCGAGAAGGTCTGACTCAGACCTTCTCGATTTTTTGTTTGATTTCTTCTATTTGATTGATGTGACGCATTTCATGATGACCGATAAAATCAATCCACTGGCGGATCGTCAGTTCTTGAAAAACGGGATGCGGAAGCACACGTTTAAAGTCTTCCTCGTTTAATGATGAAATAACGGCGGTCAGCTGCTGTCTTGCCGTATCTAATTCTTGTTTTGCTTCAATGACTGATATTCGGTTTTGCTCAGGTTCGAGGTGTGACGGAGCCGGCCGTTTATTTGTTCTGTCCTCGATAAACTCCATCGGTTTTTCTTCAATTTCTTTTAACGGTGCGTCTTTTGCATGCTTCGATAAAAGAGTCTGTGCTGTTTCGTCAATTTTCTTTAAATGGTCAAGGACTTCCCGGATGCTCCACTCATCAGCTGCGGGCTTTTGGTTGAATTCCTCATCAGAGAGTCCTTTCAGTTCTTCCCAGGTCTGCTGTCTGGCTTCATTAAAAATACTCATCCTATCTCCTCCTCTGGAGTAAACATATCATATCGGCCTTGGATAATCATGTAATCAGCCTCTATTGTTAGAAAATTGAAACCATTCTCCTTTCCGCCCGTATATAAAGTAACACTCCGACATCCGGGCCGAAAGGAGGATAGTATATGGACATATTTCATCTGCCGCTTGAAACGATCTATCTTTACACACTGATTATTGCGGGGAGCCTCACGCTTTTGATTCTGTTTTTTCAAGATGTTTTTCACGGCCTCTCGGAAGCCATTCCAGTTACATTTTTAAATCCAACATTGATATTGTCGTTTTTGACAATCTTTTCAGCCTCAGGTTACATCGGCGAAATCGCCGCTCCGCTTTCAAGTCCTGTCATTGCATTACTTTCATTTGCTCTTTCAGTTCTTTTGGTCAGCCTGCTTCACTTCTTCGTCCTTGTGCCGCTTTCATCAGCGGAAGAATCGCTCGTTTATCGGGAGACGGATTTAAAGGGCAGAGTCGGCAGGGTCATTACTTCCGTTCCGAAAGGCGGCTATGGAGAAGTGATAATAGAAGGAATCGGGGGCGCCATTTCTAAATCTGCGGTCAGCTTTGATCAAGAACAGATCAAGTACGGAACGGCCGTATTAGTCATTGACGTGAAAGACGGAGTGCTTTTTGTGACGCCGCATGAACCAATCTGATTTCTAAGGAGGAACTAATATGACTATGCCGATTATCATCGTCATCGGAATCGTATTCTTTTTACTTATCGCACTTATTGCTGTATTTATCACGAAGTACCGGACGGCGGGGCCGGACGAAGCCCTCATCGTGACCGGGAGTTATTTGGGAAGTAAGAATGTCCACATTGATGAAGGCGGAAATCGCCTGAAAATCGTCCGGGGCGGAGGAACGTTCGTGCTGCCGGTATTCCAGCAGGCAGAACCTCTCAGCTTACTGTCAAGCAAACTAGATGTCTCTACACCCGAGGTTTATACAGAACAAGGTGTGCCGGTAATGGCAGACGGCACCGCCATTATAAAAATCGGCGGCTCCATCGGTGAAATCGCAACAGCCGCTGAACAATTTTTAGGAAAATCTAAAGAAGACCGTGAACAGGAGGCGCGGGAGGTGCTTGAAGGCCATCTGCGTTCAATCCTCGGCTCTATGACTGTTGAAGAGATTTATAAAAACAGGGAAAAGTTTTCTCAGGAAGTCCAGCGGGTCGCGTCTCAGGATCTTGCTAAAATGGGGCTGATCATCGTTTCCTTTACGATTAAAGATGTCCGCGATAAAAACGGCTATCTTGAATCATTAGGTAAGCCGAGAATTGCCCAAGTCAAGCGGGATGCGGACATTGCCACGGCAGAAGCGGATAAAGAGACGAGAATCAAACGCGCGGCGGCTGATAAAGACGCAAAAAAATCAGAGCTGGAGCGGGCGACGGAAATAGCTGAAGCGGAGAAAATCAATCAGCTGAAAATGGCGGAATACAGAAGAGAGCAAGACACAGCAAAAGCCAATGCCGACCAGGCATATGACCTCGAAACTGCAAAAGCCCGCCAGCAGGTGACAGAGCAGGAAATGCAAATTAAAATTATTGAGCGGCAAAAGCAAATTGAGTTGGAAGAAAAAGAAATTCTGCGCCGTGAGCGCCAATATGACTCTGAAGTGAAGAAAAAGGCCGATGCTGACCGTTATTCGGTAGAACAAGCGGCCGCAGCCGCAAAAGCGAAGCAGCTCGCAGAAGCGGATGCCGAGCAATACAGTATCGAAGCGATGGCTAAAGCGGAAGCCGAACGCGTGAGAATTGACGGTCTTGCTAAAGCGGAGGCTGAAAAGGCGAGAGGGGAAACCGAAGCGGAAGTTATCCGCCTGAAAGGTCTCGCGGAAGCGGAAGCTAAAGAAAAAATCGCCGAAGCTTTCGAAAAATACGGAAAAGCCGCAATCCTTGATATGATTGTGAAGATGCTGCCTGAATATGCGAAGCAAGTCTCAGCTCCTCTTTCCAACATTGATAAAATTACCGTCGTTGATACAGGAGGAAGCGGTGAAAACGGCGGAGCAAATAAAGTCACAGGTTACGCAACCAATTTGATGGCCGGTCTTCAGGAAAGCCTGAAAGCATCTTCCGGAATCGATGTAAAAGAGCTTATTGAGAATTTTTCAGGCAAAGGAAACATTAAACAAAGCATAAATGAACTTACTAAAGAACTCAGAGATTCAAAAGAAGAACACAGTCCTGAATAAAAAAACAGCAGGCGTACACCCGCCTGCTGTTTCAGTTCGCCCGCTTGGATTCAAGAAGCCGCGGAGCCGTCATGAATAATAAAATAAGGACAATGGCCGAAAGGATAAAAGAAGGAATCATATAAGTCGCGTTGTAGACGAGCGAATAAATCCAGACCGGCGTGCCTTTCGGAGCATAGCTTCCGAAAAAGACCGCTCCGGAAACCGTATGTGCCGCATATCGCAGCACACTGCCGATAAAAACGCCGCCTATAACATACGCAGTTAAGGCGCCTCTTTTTTTAGCTAATGCCGATTCGCGGACACCGGAAGCAAACAAGCTGCTGAAACCGAGAACCGCAAACGCCGCGATATAATCGAGAAATAGCTGCACCGGGTGCTGTAAAAATAAATTGCCAATGGCGATTTGGACAATCCCTGTTAAAAGGCCTGTCGTAAGTCCGGCTTTCACTCCCCAGCGGAATGAAATCAAAAAAATCGGAATCATCATAATAGAGACTGAACCGCCTTGAGGCATCCGAAGAAACATACCTGACACAATGTCCAGAATGACGGCGGCTCCAGTCATAATCGCTATTTCAATTAAGCGCACAAGCTGTGCTGAATGATTCATAGTTTTCCCCCTGGTCAGACAACCGTTCAAGGATAAACAAAAAAGCAGCGCGGGGAAGGATGGGAAAAGGTCCGCGCGCTGCTTACAAAACTGCAATTCATTTGGCTTTGCCACATCCCTACGCCAGCGTTAACTAACAGGTTCAAAGGGTCAGAACAAAACGTTCACTCTCAGCTTTAATGCTCCCCTTGTGGTCATCAAGTATTTAGTTCAATCTTACTATACTAGAAAATATGCCAAACCACAAGGCGGCTTATCTTTCTATAGAAGAGAAACAGAAATAAGTATGAAAGAAAATAAATGGTGACTTTTTTTAAAAAAACTATTGTCATATTTTCAAAAGGGTGTTATATTATTAAACGTCGCTGATGAACAGCAGACAAAAACAAAAAGCTTCGAAAACAACTTGAAAAAAGTTGTTGACATAAAAGAAGCTGAGTGGTAAGATAATAAAGCTGCTTCAACAAGCGGTAATGATCTTTGGAAACTAAACAAGACAAAACGTACCTGTTAATTCAAAGTTTTAAATAAATCGCACAGCGATGTGCGTAGTCAGTCAAACTATCTATCGGAGAGTTTGATCCTGGCTCAGGACGAACGCTGGCGGCGTGCCTAATACATGCAAGTCGAGCGGACAGATGGGAGCTTGCTCCCTGATGTTAGCGGCGGACGGGTGAGTAACACGTGGGTAACCTGCCTGTAAGACTGGGATAACTCCGGGAAACCGGGGCTAATACCGGATGCTTGTTTGAACCGCATGGTTCAAACATAAAAGGTGGCTTCGGCTACCACTTACAGATGGACCCGCGGCGCATTAGCTAGTTGGTGAGGTAACGGCTCACCAAGGCGACGATGCGTAGCCGACCTGAGAGGGTGATCGGCCACACTGGGACTGAGACACGGCCCAGACTCCTACGGGAGGCAGCAGTAGGGAATCTTCCGCAATGGACGAAAGTCTGACGGAGCAACGCCGCGTGAGTGATGAAGGTTTTCGGATCGTAAAGCTCTGTTGTTAGGGAAGAACAAGTGCCGTTCAAATAGGGCGGCACCTTGACGGTACCTAACCAGAAAGCCACGGCTAACTACGTGCCAGCAGCCGCGGTAATACGTAGGTGGCAAGCGTTGTCCGGAATTATTGGGCGTAAAGGGCTCGCAGGCGGTTTCTTAAGTCTGATGTGAAAGCCCCCGGCTCAACCGGGGAGGGTCATTGGAAACTGGGGAACTTGAGTGCAGAAGAGGAGAGTGGAATTCCACGTGTAGCGGTGAAATGCGTAGAGATGTGGAGGAACACCAGTGGCGAAGGCGACTCTCTGGTCTGTAACTGACGCTGAGGAGCGAAAGCGTGGGGAGCGAACAGGATTAGATACCCTGGTAGTCCACGCCGTAAACGATGAGTGCTAAGTGTTAGGGGGTTTCCGCCCCTTAGTGCTGCAGCTAACGCATTAAGCACTCCGCCTGGGGAGTACGGTCGCAAGACTGAAACTCAAAGGAATTGACGGGGGCCCGCACAAGCGGTGGAGCATGTGGTTTAATTCGAAGCAACGCGAAGAACCTTACCAGGTCTTGACATCCTCTGACAATCCTAGAGATAGGACGTCCCCTTCGGGGGCAGAGTGACAGGTGGTGCATGGTTGTCGTCAGCTCGTGTCGTGAGATGTTGGGTTAAGTCCCGCAACGAGCGCAACCCTTGATCTTAGTTGCCAGCATTCAGTTGGGCACTCTAAGGTGACTGCCGGTGACAAACCGGAGGAAGGTGGGGATGACGTCAAATCATCATGCCCCTTATGACCTGGGCTACACACGTGCTACAATGGGCAGAACAAAGGGCAGCGAAACCGCGAGGTTAAGCCAATCCCACAAATCTGTTCTCAGTTCGGATCGCAGTCTGCAACTCGACTGCGTGAAGCTGGAATCGCTAGTAATCGCGGATCAGCATGCCGCGGTGAATACGTTCCCGGGCCTTGTACACACCGCCCGTCACACCACGAGAGTTTGTAACACCCGAAGTCGGTGAGGTAACCTTTTTGGAGCCAGCCGCCGAAGGTGGGACAGATGATTGGGGTGAAGTCGTAACAAGGTAGCCGTATCGGAAGGTGCGGCTGGATCACCTCCTTTCTAAGGATTTTAACGGAATATAAGACCTTGGGTCTTATAAACAGAACGTTCCCTGTCTTGTTTAGTTTTGAAGGACTTTGATTCTTTCATATGGTAGATGGGCCTGTAGCTCAGCTGGTTAGAGCGCACGCCTGATAAGCGTGAGGTCGGTGGTTCGAGTCCACTCAGGCCCACCATCTTTACCCAATACGGGGCCTTAGCTCAGCTGGGAGAGCGCCTGCTTTGCACGCAGGAGGTCAGCGGTTCGATCCCGCTAGGCTCCACCAACGTTGTTCTTTGAAAACTAGATAACAGAAGTAATTCACATTCAATTGTAATGCAAGATATCACGTAGTGATTCTTTTTAACGGTTAAGTTAGAAAGGGCGCACGGTGGATGCCTTGGCACTAGGAGCCGATGAAGGACGGGACGAACACCGATATGCTTCGGGGAGCTGTAAGCAAGCTTTGATCCGGAGATTTCCGAATGGGGAAACCCACCACTCGTAATGGAGTGGTATCCATATCTGAATACATAGGATATGAGAAGGCAGACCCGGGGAACTGAAACATCTAAGTACCCGGAGGAAGAGAAAGCAAATGCGATTCCCTGAGTAGCGGCGAGCGAAACGGGACCAGCCCAAACCAAGAGGCTTGCCTCTTGGGGTTGTAGGACACTCTGTACGGAGTTACAAAGGAACGAGGTAGATGAAGAGGTCTGGAAAGGCCCGCCATAGGAGGTAACAGCCCTGTAGTCAAAACTTCGTTCTCTCCTGAGTGGATCCTGAGTACGGCGGAACACGTGAAATTCCGTCGGAATCCGGGAGGACCATCTCCCAAGGCTAAATACTCCCTAGTGACCGATAGTGAACCAGTACCGTGAGGGAAAGGTGAAAAGCACCCCGGAAGGGGAGTGAAAGAGATCCTGAAACCGTGTGCCTACAAGTAGTCAGAGCCCGTTAACGGGTGATGGCGTGCCTTTTGTAGAATGAACCGGCGAGTTACGATCCCGTGCAAGGTTAAGCAGAAGATGCGGAGCCGCAGCGAAAGCGAGTCTGAATAGGGCGAATTGAGTACGTGGTCGTAGACCCGAAACCAGGTGATCTACCCATGTCCAGGGTGAAGTTCAGGTAACACTGAATGGAGGCCCGAACCCACGCACGTTGAAAAGTGCGGGGATGAGGTGTGGGTAGGGGTGAAATGCCAATCGAACCTGGAGATAGCTGGTTCTCTCCGAAATAGCTTTAGGGCTAGCCTCAAGGTAAGAGTCTCGGAGGTAGAGCACTGATTGGACTAGGGGCCCCTACCGGGTTACCGAATTCAGTCAAACTCCGAATGCCGATGACTTATCCTTGGGAGTCAGACTGCGAGTGATAAGATCCGTAGTCGAAAGGGAAACAGCCCAGACCGCCAGCTAAGGTCCCAAAGTATACGTTAAGTGGAAAAGGATGTGGAGTTGCTTAGACAACCAGGATGTTGGCTTAGAAGCAGCCACCATTTAAAGAGTGCGTAATAGCTCACTGGTCGAGTGACTCTGCGCCGAAAATGTACCGGGGCTAAACGTATCACCGAAGCTGCGGACTGTTCTTCGAACAGTGGTAGGAGAGCGTTCTAAGGGCTGTGAAGCAAGACCGGAAGGACTTGTGGAGCGCTTAGAAGTGAGAATGCCGGTATGAGTAGCGAAAGAGGGGTGAGAATCCCCTCCACCGAATGCCTAAGGTTTCCTGAGGAAGGCTCGTCCGCTCAGGGTTAGTCGGGACCTAAGCCGAGGCCGAAAGGCGTAGGCGATGGATAACAGGTTGATATTCCTGTACCACCTCCTCACCATTTGAGCAATGGGGGGACGCAGGAGGATAGGGTAAGCGCGGTATTGGATATCCGCGTCCAAGCAGTTAGGCTGGGAAATAGGCAAATCCGTTTCCCGTGAAGGCTGAGCTGTGATGGCGAGCGAATTATAGTAGCGAAGTTCCTGATTCCACACTGCCAAGAAAAGCCTCTAGCGAGGTGAGAGGTGCCCGTACCGCAAACCGACACAGGTAGGCGAGGAGAGAATCCTAAGGTGATCGAGAGAACTCTCGTTAAGGAACTCGGCAAAATGACCCCGTAACTTCGGGAGAAGGGGTGCTCTGTTAGGGTGCAAGCCCGAGAGAGCCGCAGTGAATAGGCCCAGGCGACTGTTTAGCAAAAACACAGGTCTCTGCGAAGCCGTAAGGCGAAGTATAGGGGCTGACGCCTGCCCGGTGCTGGAAGGTTAAGAGGAGCGCTTAGCGTAAGCGAAGGTGCGAATTGAAGCCCCAGTAAACGGCGGCCGTAACTATAACGGTCCTAAGGTAGCGAAATTCCTTGTCGGGTAAGTTCCGACCCGCACGAAAGGCGCAACGATCTGGGCACTGTCTCAACGAGAGACTCGGTGAAATTATAGTACCTGTGAAGATGCAGGTTACCCGCGACAGGACGGAAAGACCCCGTGGAGCTTTACTGCAGCCTGATATTGAATGTTGGTACAGCTTGTACAGGATAGGTAGGAGCCTTGGAAACCGGAGCGCCAGCTTCGGTGGAGGCATCGGTGGGATACTACCCTGGCTGTATTGACCTTCTAACCCGCCGCCCTTATCGGGCGGGGAGACAGTGTCAGGTGGGCAGTTTGACTGGGGCGGTCGCCTCCTAAAAGGTAACGGAGGCGCCCAAAGGTTCCCTCAGAATGGTTGGAAATCATTCGCAGAGTGTAAAGGCACAAGGGAGCTTGACTGCGAGACCTACAAGTCGAGCAGGGACGAAAGTCGGGCTTAGTGATCCGGTGGTTCCGCATGGAAGGGCCATCGCTCAACGGATAAAAGCTACCCCGGGGATAACAGGCTTATCTCCCCCAAGAGTCCACATCGACGGGGAGGTTTGGCACCTCGATGTCGGCTCATCGCATCCTGGGGCTGTAGTCGGTCCCAAGGGTTGGGCTGTTCGCCCATTAAAGCGGTACGCGAGCTGGGTTCAGAACGTCGTGAGACAGTTCGGTCCCTATCCGTCGCGGGCGCAGGAAATTTGAGAGGAGCTGTCCTTAGTACGAGAGGACCGGGATGGACGCACCGCTGGTGTACCAGTTGTTCTGCCAAGGGCATCGCTGGGTAGCTATGTGCGGACGGGATAAGTGCTGAAAGCATCTAAGCATGAAGCCCCCCTCAAGATGAGATTTCCCATTCCGCAAGGAAGTAAGATCCCTGAAAGATGATCAGGTTGATAGGTCTGAGGTGGAAGTGTGGCGACACATGGAGCTGACAGATACTAATCGATCGAGGACTTAACCTAATTTGAATGTATGCTTCCTGTTATCTAGTTTTGAGAGAACACTCTCAATGGTTTGGTGGCGATAGCGAAGAGGTCACACCCGTTCCCATGCCGAACACGGAAGTTAAGCTCTTCAGCGCCGATGGTAGTCGGGGGTTTCCCCCTGTGAGAGTAGGACGCCGCCAAGCCATTACACGTAAGTGTAATATACGGAGGATTAGCTCAGTTGGGAGAGCATCTGCCTTACAAGCAGAGGGTCGGCGGTTCGAGCCCGTCATCCTCCACCATTCCTATCATACATAAGTTGACATATCAGGCCGGTGTAGCTCAATTGGTAGAGCAACTGACTTGTAATCAGTAGGTTGGGGGTTCAAGTCCTCTTGCCGGCACCACTTTTATATGTTATACTATATAAGTCTCTTGTAAAAAGAGCCATTAGCTCAGTTGGTAGAGCATCTGACTTTTAATCAGAGGGTCGAAGGTTCGAGTCCTTCATGGCTCACCATGTTTTTCTTGCGGATGTGGCGGAATTGGCAGACGCGCTAGAATCAGGCTCTAGTGTCTTTACAGACGTGGGGGTTCAAGTCCCTTCATCCGCATTGCCAAACGCGGAAGTAGTTCAGTGGTAGAACATCACCTTGCCAAGGTGGGGGTCGCGGGTTCGAATCCCGTCTTCCGCTCCAACTATACCTATACCATCCATGCCGGGGTGGTGGAATTGGCAGACACACAGGACTTAAAATCCTGCGGTAGGTGACTACCGTGCCGGTTCAAGTCCGGCCCTCGGCACTTATTGCTGCGCCCGTAGCTCAATTGGATAGAGCGTTTGACTACGGATCAAAAGGTTAGGGGTTCGACTCCTCTCGGGCGCGCCATACATACTTTTGAAAAATCGGGAAGTAGCTCAGCTTGGTAGAGCACATGGTTTGGGACCATGGGGTCGCAGGTTCGAATCCTGTCTTCCCGACCACTTTGGGGCCTTAGCTCAGCTGGGAGAGCGCCTGCTTTGCACGCAGGAGGTCAGCGGTTCGATCCCGCTAGGCTCCACTTGATTTTAATTGTTTTTTGGCGGTGTAGCTCAGCTGGCTAGAGCGTACGGTTCATACCCGTGAGGTCGGGGGTTCGATCCCCTCCGCCGCTACCATTGGACCTTTAGCTCAGTTGGTTAGAGCAGACGGCTCATAACCGTCCGGTCGTAGGTTCGAGTCCTACAAGGTCCACCACATATACGGAGGAATACCCAAGTCTGGCTGAAGGGATCGGTCTTGAAAACCGACAGGGGTGTCAAAGCCCGCGGGGGTTCGAATCCCTCTTCCTCCGCCATATCTAATTTAATTATCATCGCGGGGTGGAGCAGTTCGGTAGCTCGTCGGGCTCATAACCCGAAGGTCGCAGGTTCAAATCCTGCCCCCGCAACCAAAAAATGGTCCGGTAGTTCAGTTGGTTAGAATGCCTGCCTGTCACGCAGGAGGTCGCGGGTTCGAGTCCCGTCCGGACCGCCATTTATAAAAAAGGCTCGGTAGCTCAGTTGGTAGAGCAACGGACTGAAAATCCGTGTGTCGGCGGTTCGATTCCGTCCCGAGCCACCATCTTAATTTAATATTGTTTTGGCGGTTGTGGCGAAGTGGTTAACGCACCAGATTGTGGCTCTGGCACTCGTGGGTTCGATTCCCATCAATCGCCCCAAACAACAATGCGGGTGTAGTTTAGTGGTAAAACCTCAGCCTTCCAAGCTGATGTCGTGGGTTCGATTCCCATCACCCGCTCCATTTTTTTATTGTCATGGGCCTGTAGCTCAGCTGGTTAGAGCGCACGCCTGATAAGCGTGAGGTCGGTGGTTCGAGTCCACTCAGGCCCACCATGATGATTTTTCCACAGTAGCTCAGTGGTAGAGCTATCGGCTGTTAACCGATCGGTCGCAGGTTCGAATCCTGCCTGTGGAGCCATATGGAGAAGTACTCAAGTGGCTGAAGAGGCGCCCCTGCTAAGGGTGTAGGTCGTGTAAGCGGCGCGAGGGTTCAAATCCCTCCTTCTCCGCCATAAGGCCCGTTGGTCAAGCGGTTAAGACACCGCCCTTTCACGGCGGTAACACGGGTTCGAATCCCGTACGGGTCATTAAAGAACCTTGCATAGTATGCAAGGTTTTTTATTATGAGTTCATAGTGTAAATGGTGAAAGACAGGTATGTGGCAAAAACACTCCATAATAAATAAGGAACCAGCAGCCAGGCTGAATCTTTACTGTATTTGCGGGCAATTATCAATAAGCTAAGTGTTGTAACGGCCACAAGCAGGCAATCGATAGATGCAGCAAGCAAATTTTTCTGTGTGAATTGAAAAAAGCTGAATCCTTGATTAACGATATAATTGATGAGAAGCATCACCCAGAAAGCTTTGGATTCTTTATATGAAAATTTTGCGTATATCAAGGCTGCTGACAGCGAGATAAACGCAAACAAAACCGCCCATATGATGCCGATAACTGATCCGCTCGGCGTCCAGTCAGGTTTGTGAAGGGCGTCGTACCATTCCCTGTCGATGGGAAAGAGAAACCCAGCTAAAGAAAACAAGGCATATGTAATGATAAATACAATAATCGCACCGATATACTTCTTTTTCATCTATTCCTTCCGATATTCAATGTCAATACGTTCATTCCCGATTTTGTAAAGGTCAAACTTTTTAAAGAGTCGCATACCCCTTTCAGTGTATGAGTTTTCATTGCAATAATGCTGCAAACTTAAAACCCCGGCAAGCCGGGGTTTTAGTCAGCATGAAGATCGCCGAACGTCGTCATAATTCCTTCTTCGTCCAGTTCCTGTTCATATTTTTCGTGTTCTCTGCTTGGATATACAGAAATGTTTTTTCCGGTAATATCTGTTGCGATGAAGTTTTCATAATCCTCAACATAGCCGATGTTTTCTTCAGAGTTCATTGTCATATCGTTGTAGCTGAGAGGCGGATTCTCTAAATCCTGAGGCGTTTCTGAGTTTCCGTATTTCTCAACGTCCTGATAAGAGTCTTCACTGTCGTATGGCGGCCGTATTGATTCATCATCATCAAATTCAAACTGTCCGAACGGTGTTTCCTCCTCAATCGGCCTGTCTTTAGAAACGGCATCCTGCGAGGAATATTCCGCCAAGGTTGTAGCAGTCGGCAGAGCTTCCAGTCTGTCATAAGGGATCTCCTTGCCGCTGACTTCACATATGCCGTACGTACCGTTTTCAATTTGTTTCAAGGAGTAATCAATATCGCGAAGATGCTCCCGTTCATGGTCGAGGAGAGCCAGGTCTTTTTCACGCTCGTATAACTCGGTTGCCTGATCGCCGGGGTGATTGTCATAGGAAGACAATTCGCCGGATGACTGATACGGGAATTCATCTGTTAATTGAAATTGATCATTTTCTTTAAAACGGCTTAAAATATCATGTTTGGCTTCTTCTAGCTCTTTTTTCAAGTGTGTGATCTGTTCGTTTGTAAGCACATCGTTCCCTCGTTTCTATGTGATGCTTACAGTTAGTATGAACGTTTTTGATACAGAAAAAAGGTGGATAAAAATGGTCACTTTTCCACAGTAAAGTAAAAGGATACAGTGTTTGCCGAGAGTGGGGAAAGAAAATTCAAGTTTGTTTCTTTATTCATTTGTGCAAAAAGGTTTATAATAAGAAATGCAGGCATTTTGTCGTGCTCACATCTGTGTGTTTGACACAATGTCATCACAGGTGTATTGTATTAAAAGCATTTAACGGATTATGGAGGAATGTCTCATGGTGACAACGGTGCAGCATACGTTCCGAGAGGAAGCAGATCATGCATTACATAAAGCCAAACAAGTCAACCATGCTGTCTTATTGAGCTATTCAAGACGTATTGCGTCTTTAGACCCTCTATCATTTTTCAAAGACGGAGCAAAAAAATATAAAGGCAAACGATTTTTTTGGTCAGAACCCGGTAGTGAATTAACAATAGTCGGTCTTGGCACAGAAGCGCTGTTCCAATCGAATGAAAAAAACAAAAAGCGTTATCACGACGTTTTTGAACAATGGGAGCGCTTTAAAAAGACGGCTTTTCATATTCATGAAGAAGAGGCGGCGCATACCGCGGTCGGTCCTGTCTTATTCGGCGGTTTTTCATTTAATCCCGCTGAAGAAAGAGGAGACGAATGGAACGGGTTCGAAGAAGGACTGTTCTTTATTCCCTCACTCATGCTGACAAAGACGGCGGATGGTGATTATTTAACCGTCAATCAATGGGCGGCAGACGGTAATCAGGCAGAAGATGTGCTGAAACGTCTGAAATCTTTTTCTGAAGCTTTTGCAGTTTCTTCAATGGCGTATGAGGAGTATCCTGCTTTAACAAAAGCGGAAGAACTTGATGTGGAAAACTGGCTTGAAGCCATTAATACAGCAACAAATGATATGAAGGCAAATCAATATGATAAAGTCGTGCTGGCAAGGGAAGTCGTATTGTCATTTGATGGGCCTATTCCGGTGGAGAGCGTTGTCAGAAAGCTTTTGACGGATCAAACGACAAGCTATGTTTTTGCGATTGAGCAGGGAAATAAATGCTTTGTCGGCGCTTCACCAGAGCGGCTGATCAAAAAATCCGGCAAAGACGTCATGTCGTCCTGCCTGGCAGGTTCAATTAAGCGCGGAAAAAATCAACAAGAAGATGACTGTCTTGGCAACGAATTGCTGCATGACGGAAAAAATCTCGCGGAGCATGATTTTGTGGTTCAGATGATACACGATGCTTTTTTGTCGAGCTGCAGTGATGTGAAAAAGCCGGCGGGTCCGCAACTATATAAAACAAAAAGTGTTCAGCATTTATATACGCCGATCGTCGGTCATCTTAAAACGTCCGCTTCGCTGTTTGATTTGATTGAAAAGCTGCATCCGACACCGGCATTGGGCGGAGCGCCCCAGCAAAAAGCTGTTGAAGTTATCGCTGATATTGAACCGATGACACGCGGATGGTACGCGGCTCCGATCGGCTGGATGGACGGCAGGGAAAACGGAGAATTTGTCGTGGCCATCCGATCAGGGCTGATTGAAGATCAAAGTGCGCGCCTATTCGCAGGATGCGGTATTGTTGAAGATTCAGATCCGCAATCAGAATATGAAGAAACACAAATTAAACTAAAGCCGATGATCTCTGCTTTAGGAGGTGAAAGGCTTTGACAAACCCGATTACACATTATATCGGAAGCTTTATTGATGAATTCGCTCTTTCGGGTATAACCGACGCAGTCGTTTGTCCCGGATCGAGGTCAACTCCGCTGGCGGTTTTGGCAGCGGCCCACCCGGATATTCATGTCCATATACAGATTGATGAACGATCCGCGGGTTTTTTCGCACTCGGTCTTGCAAAAGCCCGCCAGCGTCCGGTCATGCTGATTTGTACGTCAGGAACGGCAGCGGCTAACTTCTATCCGGCCGTGATTGAAGCTCATTATTCAAGAGTGCCTCTTATTGTCCTGACTGCTGACCGGCCGCATGAATTAAGGGAAGTAGGGGCGCCTCAGGCGATTAACCAGCATTTTCTGTTCGGTAACTTTGTTAAGTTTTTCACAGACTCAGCTCTTCCTGAGGAAAATCCTCAGATGCTGAGTTATATCAGAACATTGGCCGGCCGAGCCGTAAGTGAAGCGGGCAAACGCCCGATGGGGCCTGTGCATGTCAATGTGCCGCTCAGAGAGCCTTTGATGCCGGATTTGTCAGCACGGCCTTTTGAAAGAATGAGAGCTGGGCGGCATGTCTCTGTTACAACAGGGATTCAGTCAGCTGACCAAGCCTCTCTGCGTCATATTACAGAGCGTCTTGCGAGTGCCGAAAAGGGTATGATCGTCTGCGGCGAAATTCACGGTGAAGCAGAAAAACAGCAGATCATCGCGCTTGCCGAGATGCTTCAATTCCCGATTTTGGCTGACCCGCTTTCAAATCTCCGAAACGGAAAGCATGATAAGGCGCTGATTATTGATGCCTATGACTCATTCTTAAAAGATGAGGAGATAAAAGAGGCGCTGCGTCCGGACGTTGTGATCCGATTCGGTCCGATGCCGGTTTCCAAACCGCTCTTTTTATGGCTCAGAGACGATTCTGCCATTGAGCAGTTTATCGTTGATGAAGACGGCGGGTGGAGAGATCCCACTCAGACCGGCGCGCATATGATTCATTGCCATCCGTCTGTATTGTTGGAAGCGGTCCGTTCAGCTGAAACTGAAAAACGGCCGTCCGGATGGCTGGAGAAATGGCAGTTTGTCAATGAGCGGTTCCGCAGCCATTTAAAGGCCGCGGACATGGATGATTTATCATTTGAAGGAAATGTATATCGTCAGCTTCAGCACCTTGTTCCTGAGGGCAGTTCGATTTTTGTCGGCAACAGCATGCCGATTCGTGACGTGGATACTTTCTTTGAAAAACAAGACCGTTCCTTCCGTGTCTATGCCAACCGCGGCGCTAACGGAATTGACGGGGTTGTTTCCTCGGCTATGGGACTGTGTGAGGGAACAAAGGCGCCTGTCACGCTTGTGATTGGAGATTTATCGTTTTACCATGATTTAAACGGGCTGTTAGCGGCTAAAAAACTTGGAATTCCGCTTATGGTTATTTTAATAAACAATGATGGCGGCGGGATTTTCTCATTTTTGCCGCAGGCATCTGATAAAACTCATTTTGAAGAACTGTTCGGTACGCCGACGGGACTTGATTTCCGTCATGCCGCCGCACTGTACGGCGGGACGTATACTTGCCCTGAGACTTGGGATGCATTTAAGGATGCGTATCAGCCGCAGGCGGACAAGCCCGGACTTCATATTATCGAGCTGAAAACAGATCGGACATCAAGAGTTCAATTCCATCGCGATCTGCTGCAGGCCGCAGTCCAGGAAGTGAAAAAAGAATGGAAGCTGTAACTGTCAAAATGGCGGACGGTGTGTGCTATCGGGCGGCTGACAGCGGTCACGAATCGTCTGAAGCGATAGTTTGTCTGCACGGGTTTACGGGCAGTAAAGAATCATGGGAATTTTTACGCGAAATGTTTCCCGGCGAGCGAATGGTGATGATTGACTGCCTGGGCCACGGAGAGACAGACGCGCCTGTGCAAGCGGCAAGGTATAGTGCGAGCCGGCAGGTGGCGGACCTTGCCGCCGTTTTTGATCAATTAAAACTTCACAAAGTGAAACTTATTGGGTATTCTATGGGGGGAAGACTTGCTTACTCCTTTGCACAGACATTTCCGCATCGGGTGTCAGCGCTTGTTCTGGAAAGTTCAACTCCTGGCCTCAGCACGCTCGAGGAACGCAAAAAGCGGATTCAGTCAGACCGGAAGCTTGCTGACTTTATATTACGGGAAGGCATAACATCGTTTGTCGATTATTGGGAAAGCATTCCGTTGTTTGCCACACAGCTTTCTCTTCCGGACAATGTAAAGGCGTCCATCCGTGCCGGCCGGCTGAAAAATAATCCGTCCGGTCTTGCAGGCAGTCTGCTCGGAATGGGGACGGGCTCACAGCCTTCCTGGTGGAGTGCATTAGACCGCATCAAATCGCCGGTTCTTCTCATATGCGGTGAATGGGATGAAAAATTTTGCGTCATTAATCAAAAGGTGCATAACCTGCTCCCATCAAGTAAAATAGAGGTTGTCAAACAGGCGGGGCACACGGTTCATGTGGAACAGCCGCGAATTTTTGGTAAGATAGTAAGTGAGTTTTTAAACGGCTTGTAAAGCATAAAGAAAATGACTTTTCGGCCGGACTCATGCAAAAATAGAGGAGGTCATATCAATGGCTGCAGAATGGAAAAGTGAACGTCAGTACGATGAAATCCTGTACGAGACGTATAACGGTATTGCGAAAATAACAATTAACCGCCCGGAGGTACATAACGCATTTACTCCTAAGACGGTATCAGAAATGATTGACGCATTTGCTTACGCACGTGATGACTCTGAGATTGGTGTCATCGTTCTTGCGGGAGCGGGAGATAAGGCATTCTGTTCAGGCGGGGACCAAAAAGTCCGCGGTCACGGCGGATATGTCGGAGACGATCAGATCCCGCGTCTGAATGTGCTTGATCTTCAGCGTTTAATCCGTGTTATTCCAAAACCGGTTGTAGCGATGGTATCAGGCTACGCCATCGGCGGAGGCCATGTGCTTCATATCGTCTGTGATTTAACGATTGCAGCTGATAACGCGATTTTCGGTCAGACTGGGCCGAAAGTGGGCAGCTTTGATGCCGGTTACGGCTCAGGCTACCTGGCGCGTATCGTCGGACATAAGAAAGCCCGTGAAATCTGGTACCTGTGTCGTCAATACAACGCGCAGGAAGCGCTCGACATGGGGCTTGTCAATACGGTTGTCCCATTAGAGAAACTTGAAGAGGAAACAATTAAATGGTGTGAGGAAATGCTTGAGAAAAGCCCTACAGCCCTTCGTTTCCTTAAAGCGGCATTTAACGCAGATACAGACGGTCTTGCCGGAATTCAGCAATTTGCAGGAGATGCAACGCTTCTTTATTACACGACAGACGAAGCGAAAGAAGGCCGCGATTCCTTTAAAGAGAAACGCAGTCCCGATTTCGGTCAGTTCCCTCGTTTTCCGTGATCAGATGACACTACGAAACAGCTTGAGCCGCTCTGGTCCAAGCTGTTTTCTTTTCAAAAAAAGTACTTTTACCTCGGAGATGATAACATGCTGACAGAACAGCCAAATTGGCTCATTCAAAGGGCTCAGCTGACACCTGAGAGAATCGCTCTCATATTTGAAAACAAACAGATGACATTCAAAGAATTGTACCATGCTTCTAAACAAATGGCCGCGCGGCTGTCCGAATACTACACGCTTAAAAAAGGAGACCGTGTCGCGATTTTGCTTTCTAACAGACCTGAAATGGTTTATGCCGTTCACGCCTGCTTCTTATTAGGAATGGAAGCGGTGCTGTTAAATACGAAGCTCTCAAAACAAGAACGGCTGTTTCAGCTCGAAGATTCACAGGCGAAGCTTTTATTGACGGAGGACGGTTTTCGCCGGGAAGATTATGAATCTGCAGTCGCCACCGCAGATGTGGACGAGCTGCAGGCTGAAGAGGCGGGAGACATTGAGCCGGAAGAATATGTAACGCTCGATGATACGGCGACTCTTATGTATACGTCAGGAACAACGGGAAGGCCGAAGGGGGTGCAGCAGACTTTCGGAAACCATTATTCCAGCGCTGTATCATCTGCGCTGAATCTGGGGGTCACGGAGCGGGACCGCTGGCTTATTGCGCTGCCGCTTTTTCATATCAGCGGCCTGTCTGCACTGTTTAAATCGGTCATTTACGGCATGCCTGTCGTGCTTCACCAAAAATTTTCTGTCACTGATGTGCTGGACAGCATCAGCTCACACCGGGTCACGATCATATCGGCTGTGCAGACCATGCTGTCGGGTCTGCTTTCGGAGACTGAACAATGTCCTGAATCACTGCGTTGCATTCTGCTAGGCGGGGGGCCGGCACCGCTGCCGCTTCTTGAAGAATGCCGCAGGAAACAATTTCCGGTCTTCCAGTCTTATGGCTTGACCGAAACCTGCTCACAGATTGTCACGCTTTCTCCTGAATTCAGCATGGAAAAGCTCGGCTCGGCAGGTAAACCGCTGTTTTCATGTGAAATCAGAATTGAAAAAGACGGAAATCGCTGTGCGCCGTTTGAACATGGTGAGATTACGGTGAAAGGGCCGAATGTGATGAAAGGGTACTATCATCGTGACGAAGCGAATCAGGCCGCTTTTCATAATGGCTGGTTCAAAACGGGCGATCTTGGCTATTTGGATGATGAAGGGTTTTTATATGTGCTGGACAGACGGTCGGATCTCATCATTTCAGGCGGAGAGAACATCTACCCGGCTGAAGTTGAAGCGGCGCTGCTTGCCCATCCGGCTGTAGCGGAAGCCGGTGTTTCAGGAGCCGAAGATCCGAAGTGGGGGAAAGTGCCGCATGCCTTTCTCGTTTTGACTTCTTCTGTCAGTTCAGAGGAGCTGACCGCTTTTTGCCGTGAACGTCTTGCAAAATATAAAATACCGGCTGCTTTTTTCGCGGTTGACGAGCTTCCGCGGAACGCGTCCAATAAACTGATGAGGCATCGGCTTAATGAGCTTCGTAAAGGAGAATTGTCATGATTAAGATTGAAAAAATCACCCTTTATCATGTGAGTATGAGGCTAAAAAAACCATTTAAAACAAGTATTGAAACTCTGCACGACCGTAAATTTTTGATCGTGGAAGCGATCGACGAAACCGGGAGAACCGGCTGGGGAGAGGTATCGGCGTTTTCTTCCCCGTGGTATACAGAAGAAACGATTCAGACATGCGCGCATATGCTGAAAGATTTTTTTATTCCAAATGTCGTAGGCCGCGAATTTTCCCACCCGTCAGACGTGCCTGACTGTCTCGAGCGTTTTAAAGGAAACCGCATGGCAAAAGCGGGCCTTGAATCAGCCGTGTGGGATTTATATGCCAAGAAAAAGGGGATTTCTCTCGCAGAAGCCTTGGGAGGCAAAAAAGATAAAGTGCCCGCCGGCGTCGTAGTGGGTCTTGCTTCGGCTGATGAGATGCTTCGGGAAATTGAGCAATACGTAAAAGAAGGTTATCAACGTATAAAAATAAAAATTCAGCCCGGCAATGACGTTGATTTGGTCAGAGCCATCCGCAGCCGTTTTCCGAATGTACCGCTCATGGCGGATGCCAACTCAGCGTATGAACTGAAAGACATCAGCAGGCTGAAAGAATTGGATGAATTCCAATTAATGATGATAGAACAGCCGCTTCAGGCAGATGATATTGTCGATCACCGCCACCTGCAAAAACACTTGAGAACGGCGATATGTCTTGATGAAAGCATATGCTCATTTGATGACGCGAGGCGTGCGATTGAGCTTGGAAGCTGTAAAATCATTAATATAAAACCGGCGCGTGTAGGTGGTCTGACAGAGGCTTTAAAAATACATGATTTATGCAGAGAGCATCACATGCCGGTATGGTGCGGCGGAATGTTTGAGACCGGCATTTCGAGAGCGCAGACAGTGGCGCTTGCTTCGCTGCCGCAATTTACGATACCGGGGGACATTTCCTCATCAGACCGATACTGGGAGGAGGATATTATCACTCCTGACATCCGTATCGAAGAGGGATTTATCTCTGTTCCGGACGGTCCCGGGCTGGGTGTCGAAGTTAATCAGGAAATAATGAGAAAATACGTCACCCAAATGGACGTTTTTACGACAAACAGCTGATAAAACGATATTTCAGCAAGTTGAGCATTCTGTATGCCGCTGTTATATTGAAACTGTTCATCATCACCCCTTCCCCGTTTGAACCGGCTGTTAAAGCCGGTTTTTTTACTTGATAAATGTGAGCAGTGCGGCGCGGAAATTAAAAAGAGCTGTATAAAAACAGCTCTTTTTTTTATAAATCATGCGGTTTAAAGGTTTTGCAATCCGTTTCTTCACTTTTTTCAGCGGTTTCGCCTGTATGGCTTACAACATAAATAGCGTCGGCCGTGCATTTGTTTCCTTTGCCCCAATATGAGCAGTTATTGACTTCACACAGAATTTTTTGGTCCATGCTGATTCCCCTCCCAAATAAAAGGTACGCCATTAGTATGAGCCGCCCCGATTTTTGTTATTCCTCCTGGCGGATATAACGTCTGTCTTTCATAAAGAGCTTCCAGAAGAAATAAAATCCGGGAAACAAAATGATGAACGCGACGATATACGTCATAAACAGCGCCCTGAAGGTTGCGGGTTCCGTAAATCCTGACATGACCGTAATGTCGGGATAAATCATATAAGGAAGATGAGCCCGTCCGTACGCATAGCTTGCCAGAAAGTATTGCAGCGCAATGGCAATCATGGCGATCCTCGGTTTGCCGAGGTTTCTGCCGAAGCGTTTATTCGGCAAAAACAGAGCGATACCGGCAATGATAAATGTAATGACAGACAGGATGAGCCATGTCAGGTCTTTCATCATTCCCGTATACAGCCAGCCGGCTTCCGTACGCAATGTCAGCATAATGAAGATCGCAAAAAGAAGAGACAGCGGCCCTGTTATTAAAGAGCTCCGTCTGTATATGCGATACGCATGCTCCTCTTCCGCAACATTTGAAAAGTCGGCCAGAAGCAGCGAAGATAAAAATAAAGTGCTTAAAATGGCAAAGCCGATAAAGGCATACGCATTCGGGCTTGTAAAGACATTTGCCAAATTCAAGTGATACACCCCGCCCGTTTTCTCGATAAATCCTCCGTGTGTCACCGGAAGTACCAAAATCAGCACAGCAGGAATAATGAAGCCTGAAATTCCGGAGATATATCTCATGATTTTTCTTTCTTTCGCCGTATTGGAGAAAACGAGAAAGCCGCTTCGGATAGCTAAAAGCAGCAAAATGATACTCCCCGGAATCAATAAAACGGTACCCAGCACGAAAGTTGCCCCGGGAAAGAAACTGAAAAGGGCGACAACGATCGCGACGATAAAGACATTGGTCACTTCCCATGTCGGGGATAAATAACGGTTGGCGATGTTAGTCGCCTTTGTTTGTTCTTTATTTAAATAAATCATAGACCAAAAACCGGCTCCGAAGTCCATCGTTGCCATAACCGCGTAGATAAACACGAAGCCCCATACGATGGATATCGCGATGAGAGCATCCATGGTAATGTCCATTTCAATTCAGCCCTTTCTGTTGTTAAGATTCCGCCGCTTTTACATCCTCCTCAACGGGATGTTTGCGGAAATAATACAGCAGCACATAAATGACTGCGGCCGCCAAAATGGCGTAAACCACCGTAAACAGGATGAACAGCAAACCGATTGAACCAGTTGTCGTGACGACATCTGACGTTTTCAGAAGATGATAAATCACCCATGGCTGCCGCCCAGTACAAGCGAATATCCATCCGAATTCAATGCCGATCAGACTAAGCGGTCCCGCGGTTAAAAATAAAATCAAAAGCCAAGTCGGAAAGCTGTCTTTCTTTAATATTTTTCTCCACACGATGCCGATGACGGAGTACAAAATGAGCAGCATTCCGATGCCGACCATTCCGTTAAACAGTGTATGGATGAATAAAGGCGGCCACTCGTCTTTCGGAAACGCGTTCAAGCCTTTGACGACTGTGTCAAAGCTGTTTGCAGCCAAAAAGCTTAAAGCCCACGGCACTTCTATCGCCCATTTTACTTTTTCTTCTTTTGCGTCGGTAAAACCGCCGATCGCAAGCGGAGCGTGTGACCTTGTTTCAAACAGCCCTTCTGCGCCCGCAAGCTTCTCAGGCTGGTATTCGTAAAGGAGCTGAGCTGACTCGTGTCCGTTTAAAGAGGCAATAATAGAAAAGATTCCGCCGATCGTTAAAGCGAGCAGAAGCGCTTTCCGGTGAAAACGGTATACCTGCTCCTGTTTTCTCGTTCTCAGCATTTTATAAGCGGCTACTGACGCGACGATAAATGCACCGGTCATGAAAGCCGTCAGAACGACATGGCCCGCGGTGGTGAAAAAGCTTGGATTAAAAAATGCCGCCCACGGTTCGACGTCAGTGATTTTGCCGTTTAAAATTTTAAAGCCGGCCGGCGTTCCTTCAAATGCGTGAACATTTGTGATTAAGACGGCAGATGCCGCGGCGCCGATCAAAACGAAAATGACGGCAATGATGCGCATCGCCGGAGTCAGCCGGTCAGCGGCATAGACATAAATGGACATAAACAGCGCTTCGATAAAGAAAGCATAAATTTCAATTTGAAACGGAAGTGACATCACTCTGCCGATGACTTCCATGAATCCGGGCCACAAAAGGGCAAGCTGTGTACCCGCGATCGTTCCGGTCGGTATCGCCACGCCGAGCAGAACAGCCTGCGCCTTTGTCCATCTTTTCGCCATAATGGCATAATGCGGATCTTTTGTTTTTTGATAAATTAATTCAGCCATTAAAATCATCAGAGGCAAACCGACACCAAGCGTCGCGAAAATAATATGAAAGCCCATGGTTGTCCCGAACAGGCTTCTGGCTAATACTAAATCATCCACGTCATAAACCGCCTTTCTAATTACCGTTTTATGTAATGTGGTTATATTATTTGCTGAAGCCATTAAATTATTCTTCTGATTCCATATATGTGCAGGGTTTAGAAATCAAGGGATCGGGGCATATATGATTGACAAGCGCCTATTTAAGGTTTAGAATAAAGCGTAATAATTACGATTTAAAGAAAGGGAGATCAGCATGAAAAAAGATATTCATCCGGATAACCATCA
Source organism: Bacillus amyloliquefaciens DSM 7 = ATCC 23350 (assembly GCF_000196735.1). Classification (GTDB taxonomy): domain Bacteria; phylum Bacillota; class Bacilli; order Bacillales; family Bacillaceae; genus Bacillus; species Bacillus amyloliquefaciens. The sequence goes on along the minus strand of NC_014551.1, from coordinate 2,902,699 downwards.
AGTGATTTTTCAAGATGTGAACAGCGGCTACCGGTTTTTAAGCCATTCAACGAAAACATCAGAGGAAACAGCAGAGTGGGAAGACGGAAAAACATACCCGCTGATTAAAGTAGAAGTCAGCTCAGATACGCATCCGTTTTATACAGGCCGCCAAAAGTTCAACGAAAAAGGCGGGAGAGTCGAACAGTTCAACAAAAAATACAATATGGGGAAATAAGACAAGCCCGAGGGGGTTTGTCTTATTTTTTGAGCCGTCTGCAACTTTGTCATCAAGAGCGGGGAGTGACGAAAGGACCCGCTTTATGTTATATTGTGAATAAAAAAGCAGAAAGGAAACACCAAGATGAGTCTTCTAAACGATATCATGACATTTAATGAGCAGTTTACTAAAAACAAAGAGTATGAAAAATACCAAACATCTAAATTCCCGGATAAAAAGATGGCGATTTTGTCCTGCATGGACACACGCCTTGTTGAATTGCTTCCGCATGCGATGAACATGCGAAACGGCGATGTGAAAATTATTAAAAGTGCCGGCGCGCTTGTCGCCCACCCATTCGGAAGCATTATGCGCAGCCTTTTAGTGGCCGTATACGAATTAAACGCTGATGAAGTCTGCGTTATCGGGCATCATGATTGCGGTATGAGCAAAATCAACAGCGAGGATATGCTCGGTAAAATTATTGACCGCGGTATTCCGAAAGAGCGGATTGACATGCTGAAGTACTCAGGTGTTGATCTTGATCAATGGCTGAAAAGCTTTGATTCTGTAGAAGCGAGTGTTACAGACAGCGTAAACGTCATTAAACACCATCCTCTATTCCCTGATAACGTGCCGGTGCACGGTCTTGTGATTGATCCTGAAACCGGCAAGCTTGATCTGGTGATCGACGGCTATCAGCATATGGACTAATGCTTTTGTTTTTTTTCCGGTACGGGATCAACCCCGCCCGGATGAAAAGGATGGCACCTTAAAATTCGCTTCAGTGTCAGCCATCCGCCTTTTAGTGCGCCGTGAGTCTTGACGGCCTCGATTCCGTACTGCGAACACGTCGGATAAAAGCGGCATGACGGCGGCGTCAGCGGAGAGATGAACTTCTGGTATCCGCGGATTAACGCAATCATTATGGTTTTCATCAAAAAAACCACCTTTCTGATGCTAGTATAGAAAAAAAATTTCAGATTGAAAAGCGTCCGCCGCAATTCTTATCGGAAAACTGTGTTATAATGGGTGCATATTCTGAAAAAAAGGGAGTGCCATTATGCCTTCAGTAGAAAGTTTTGAGCTTGACCATAACGCGGTTGTGGCTCCGTATGTAAGACATTGCGGAGTGCATAAAGTCGGAACAGACGGCGTCGTGAATAAGTTTGACATCCGCTTCTGCCAGCCGAACAAACAGGCGATGAAGCCGGATACGATTCATACGCTTGAGCACTTGCTTGCGTTTACGATCCGCACACATTCTGAGAAATACAATCACTTCGACATCATAGATATTTCACCAATGGGCTGCCAGACAGGATATTATCTGGTTGTGAGCGGTGAGCCGACAGCGGAAGAGATTGTTGACCTGCTTGACGCTACACTGAAAGAAGCCATCGATATTACGGAGATTCCGGCAGCCAACGAAAAACAGTGCGGCCAGGCGAAACTTCATGATTTGGAAGGCGCGAAACGCCTAATGCGTTTCTGGCTGTCACAGGATAAAGAAGATTTGCTGAAAGTGTTCGGATAAAAAAACAGGCCTTTTTGCTGTCATGCAAAAAGGCTTTTTTTACATATTTCTAAAAAATGTCACACCTTATGTGTAAGCGTTTGCTAAAATAGAAGCAAACACGAGGGAGTGATGGAATGAAACGGGCTGTATTGGCAGGTATGTGCGGTATGGTATTTCTTTTATCTTCTTGCGGGGGCAATTCGGACAAAACCTCCGCGGATGAAAAGCCTAAAGCGCTTGAGGTCAAGCTTACGGGACCGGAAACGGTAAAGCCGCATGAAAAAGCAGAATACAAGGCGGATGTTTTTTACGGCGGAAAGCGCGTCACGGATGCGGATGAAGTCATGTTTGAAGTATGGAAAGAAGGAAAAAAAGGCAGCAGCAAAACAAGCAAGGCCAAGGAGGAAAAAGGGGCGTATCATCTGCGGACTGAATTTGACGAAGAGGGTGTGTATACCGTTCAATCCCACGTAACGGCAAAACAGCAGCACAATATGCCGACTGTAAAAGTGCGTGTCGGAGATGCTGAAGCTGCCGATGATTCCTCCGGCCATGAGGAACAGACGCATCATCATTAAGGTTTGTTTTTGTGCGTCAAGCCGTTTGATTCGTCCTGCGGCGGATCAATCGTATGCTTTACATTATAGGCTCTTACGGTCGACCAGATGGATAAAAGCAGCACGGCAAGCACGATAAGAAAGCCGAGACTCAGAAGAAGCAGCATGAAATCCCTCCTTTTTAACAAATAATAACATATTTTCCAGACGTAAAATCAAGGGCTAAAAATTTATGTTTTAACAAACGATATAAAGGGTATATCAATAGTAAACCAAAGGAGGAAGATAGGCATGTCAGAAAAACTATTGGAAGCAGTCAATAAACAAGTTGCAAACTGGACGGTCATGTATGTGAAATTACATAACTATCATTGGTACGTCAAAGGGAAGGACTTTTTTACACTGCATGAAAAGTTCGAGGAGCTGTATAACGAAACGGCTACATATATTGATGACTTGGCAGAGCGTCTGCTGGCATTAAACGGCAAGCCGATCGGCACAATGACGGAATCATTGAAGACTGCATCTATAAAAGAAGCGGAAGGCAATGAGAGCGCAGAACAAATGGTACAGAACATTTATGATGACTTCACTGTCATTGCAGAGGAACTGAAAAGCGGAATGGATCTCGCAGATGAAGTCGGTGACGAAACGACCGGAGATATGCTGCTTGCCATTCACCAGAATATCGAAAAACATAACTGGATGCTGAAAGCGTATTTAGGATAATTAACAAGGGAAGGCCGGGGCTTTAGAGCATCCGGTCTTTTATTTGGTTGTCCATTTTTCTGAAAAATCCAGTCCGTTCTATTCACCTTTCATAGAATAATGTAAGGCCGTTTCTGTGAAAGGATGTTGGATCAAGTGGGCAGAGACTTTGGCATCTTTTCGTTTTTTGCAGTGATCGTGTCGGCAGCGGGATTTTTCTTCGGCGGTTTTCAGTATTCGTTTCTGATTTTGCTATCGGTCATGGCGATCGAATTTATCAGTACAAGCTTAAAGGAATCTCTTTTGCAACAGCTGAGCCCAAAAAAGCTTTTTGCGCGGCTGGTCAAAAAAATCGTGACCTTGTCATTAGTCTCAGTTTGCCATTTTTTTGATCAGCTGCTTCATACCGAAGGCTCCATCCGCAATTTGGCTATCATGTTTTATATTTTATACGAATCGATACAGATTGTGATTACGGCAAGCTCGCTGGGCATCCCGGTTCCGCAGGTGCTCGTCGACCTTTTGGACACCCTGAAAAATAAATTCAAGCGCAAACCGTAACATTTGCTTCATAGGAGGCTATACTAGCGGGTATGATGGTTTTCCTCTGAATTTTTGATAAAGGGCTTCCGAACAAACGCAACTGTGGTATGATGTATGGAAGATACGAAGGAACGGATTAGAGGGATAAACATGTACGAGTTTAAAGACTATTATCAGAACACTGTTCAGCTCTCCTTTGAACACCAGCCTTTTTCAGACAGCCCGAAGCACGTATGGGTCATATGCCGATATGGTGACAAGTGGCTTTTGACTGAGCACGAAGACCGGGGGTTTGAATTTCCGGGCGGAAAAGTGGAGCCGATGGAATGTGCGGAGGAAGCGGCCCTGCGCGAGGTAAAAGAAGAGACCGGCGCCGCGGTAAGACACCTTCAGTACGTCGGACAGTATAAAGTGCTCGGCAGGGAAAAGGTAATCGTTAAGAATATTTATTTTGCCGATATTGAAAAGCTTGAAAAACAGGCTGATTATTTTGAAACAAAGGGGCCGGTGCTGTTCAGCGAACTGCCGGAGAATCTCCCGCGAAATAAAAAGTTCAGTTTCATTATGAAAGATTCGGTGCTTCCGATAAGCCTGAAAAAGCTGAAAGAAGATGGCGTATTTCAATCATAGAAACGAAGACCCGGCGTTTCCGCACGGGTCTTTTTTATATTTTTCCTTTCGTCCATTTTCTCTCTAACAGTTCCACTCCCTGATACATTAATGTCGCAAAAATCGCGATGATCAGAAGGCTTAAAAATACAAGGGTGAAATTGAAGACTTGAAATCCGTATATGATCATGTAGCCTAAACCTTTTTCGGAAACGAGAAACTCGCCGACAATGACACCGACCCAGGATAAACCGACATTCACTTTAAGCGCAGAAACAATGGCGGGGGCACACGCCGGCAGAATGACTTCTTTAAACATGATGCGCCTTTTCGCTCCAAATGTTTTCATGACCTTAATATAATTTTCATCCACTTCCTGAAAAGCCGTAAAGACGACGATTGTCGTGATAATGACACTGATGACTGCTCCCATGGCTACGATACTTGTAAAATTCGGTCCGAGTGCGACGATGAGAATCGGTCCGAGTGCGACCTTCGGCATCGCGTTTAAAATGACGAGGTACGGGTCTAAAATCCGGGCGAGCCTGTTTGACCACCATAACAGAGCGGCGAGACATGTGCCGAGAAGGGTGCCGAGCAAAAAGCCGAGAACGGTTTCGCCTAATGTGACACCGATGTGCGCCGCGAGGGATCCGTCCGCAATCTTTTCAACTAAGAGCCTGCAAACGGCAGAGGGGGAGCTGAAAATTAACGGATCGATCCAGCCCGCTTTGCTCGATATTTCCCACCCTGCAAAAAATACGATAAAAATGGCGGCCTGATACGCACGAATCCGGCGTTTTTCTTTTTGGTGTTTTTTCTTAAACTGCTGATGAAGCTCTTCAATCGTGCCGCTGCTGTTTTTCAAGGGAATTCAGCTCCTTCCATATGGTTTGAAACAGCGGCTGAAAGGCCGGGTCCTGACGCGCGTCAAACGGATCTAAGGCGGCGAGCTCCTTAGGCACGGTGAAAATTTGGTGGATCGTTCCCGGCTGATTCGAAAATAAATAGATCGTATCGCTCATCGCGATGGCTTCACCGATATCGTGGGTGACGAGCACGGCTGTTTTTTGAAAATCCTTTAATGTTCTGAAGACAAGGTTTTCTAAAGAAAGCTTCGTTTGAAAGTCCAGCGCCGAAAACGGCTCATCAAGAAGCAGCAGGCCCGGGTCCGGGGCAAGCGTTCTGGCAAGTGCCGCCCGCTGCCGCATTCCCCCTGACAGCTCTTTCGGATATTTTTTTTCGACGCCGATTAATCCGAGCTTAGGCAGAAGGCCGAGAACTTCAGCTTTCTTTTCTTCTGTTAATGTTTTGGAAATGTGTAAACCGAGCAGCACGTTTTCCTCAATTGATTTCCAAGGAAATAAATAATCCTGCTGAAGCATATAGCCGATTTGGTGTTCTTTATGGTTCGGCACGCTGCCTTCAATCAGCACCCGGCCTTGTGCAGGGGCAATAAGGCCGGCAAGAATGGATAGGAGTGTTGTTTTACCGCATCCGCTCGGTCCGAGAAAGGAGATGAAATCCCCTTTTTCAATATGAAGATGTATATCTTTCACGGCGGTTGTTTTTTCTTTCAGCGAGAAATAAGTATGTGTCACATGATCCACATGTAAAAAAGACATTCATGTTCCTCCTATTGTTCTGAGGTGACTTTTTTGGCGATTTTTGTGTTGACGAGTTTGCTGTACGGAATATGTTTCGGGAGCTCCCCGGCTTCATCCATAATAGATTGAAGCTGTTCCCATTCATCTTCTTGCAGAACGGGGTCAGAAGAGAATGATTTTTGTTTTTTATAACGGTCTATCGATGCTTCAATAATGGCAGGGTCGGTATCGGCAAATTCCTTTTGAATCGTTTTTGCGATGTCTTTGGCCGGATGGCTTTCCACCCATTGCTGGGCGCGGTAGATGGCGCGGGTGAATTTTTCCGCCGTTTTTTCATTGTTTTTTAAATAGCTTTCTTTTGCCATAAAGGTTGTGTAAGGCACTTGGCCGGAAGCTTCTCCGAAGGATGCGACGATATGGCCGATGCCTTCTTTTTCAAATTGGGATGCCGTCGGTTCAAACAGCTGGACATAATCACCGGTTCCGGATGCGAATGCGTTGGAAATATTGGCGAAATCAATGTTCTGAATCAGGTTAATGTCTTTTTTCGGCTGTATGTGATGCTTCTTCAGGACGTACTCACCGGCCATTTGGGGCATGCCGCCTTTACGCTGGCCGAGAAATGTTTTTCCTTTTAAATCGTCCCACTTGAATGATGTCACATCCTTTCGCGCCACGAGAAATGTACCGTCTGTCTGTGTCAGCTGCGCGAAGTTGATGATAGGATCTTTTGCTCCTTGCGCTTCCACGTAAATGGACGTTTCAGAACCGACCAGCGCGATATCAGAGCCGTTTGACAAAAGCGATGTCATCGTTTTGTCTCCGCCCCATGTGGTTTGAAGTGAAACGTGAAGCCCTTCTTTTTTAAAGAAACCTTTCGCTTCAGCGACATACATAGGGGTATAGAAGATGGAGTGTGTGACTTCCGCCACCTTTACCTTCGTCAGACTTTCTTCCTGTCGGCAGGCCGGAAGAATGAGCAGGAAAAAGGAGCATATGACAAAGACGCAGCTCGTTTTGAGCCATTTGTTCACGGTGTAACCTCCTTGTTTTAAGCGTTAAATTAACCTTCTTTGCTTTACATATCGTATGATGGGTATAAAAAATGTGTGAGTGCCCATATTCAGGTTGGGAAAGAATAAAAAACTGATGATGGAAGGAGGCTCATTTGTTTTGCTTGTTGAAAAGAAAAGGTTTCCGTCTCCGAGTCCGCATGTCCGCCTCTTTACGGTGTGCTATGAGTCAGAAGGGCTGAAGGTAAAGGGGCTCCTTGCCGAGCCTGCGGCGCCGGGAACATACGACGGTTTTTTATATTTGCGCGGCGGTATTAAAAATGTCGGCATGGTTCGTCCGGGAAGAATCGTTCAATTCGCTTCCCAAGGCTTTGTCGTGTTTGCGCCTTATTACAGAGGCAATCAGGGCGGCGAGGGGAATGAAGATTTTGCGGGAGAGGACAGAGAGGACGCGTTTTCGGCTTTCCGTCTGCTTCAGGAGCATCCGAACGTCAGGGAAGGGCGGATTCATATTTTCGGATTTTCCCGGGGCGGAATCATGGGTCTTTTGACTGCGATCGAGATGGGGCATCAAGCGGCTTCGCTCGTTTCCTGGGGCGGTGTGAGTGACATGGCGCTCACTTATGAAGAGCGGAAGGATTTGCGGCGGATGATGAAGCGGGTGATCGGCGGCACGCCGAAAAAGGTGCCGGATGAATACAGATGGCGTTCGCCGTTTGAAAAAGCAGACCGCATTCAGGCGCCTGTGCTGCTCATCCATGGCGAGAATGATGAAAATGTCTCGATCGAGCACGCCAGGATGATTGAGGACAAGCTGAAAGAGACGGGGAAACCGGTGGAGACCTGGTATTACAGCGGTTTTACGCATTATTTTCCCCCGCAGGAAAACAGACGCATTGTCCGGCGTCTGGCGGAATGGATGAAGACAAGGTAAGATGCCGGATTTATGATATGATAATATAGAAAAAGAGAATGAAAGGGGATTTTCATTTTGGGAATGCCTGTAGAATTTAATACTATGATTGTGACTAAAGGCAATGAAAAACGGATAGAGGAAAATATCTTTTTATTAGAGAAAGAGGGCTATCGGGTCTATCCTCTCGATATTCCGATGGACGTGCGCAAAACAAAAAACGGCGAGAAATCCGGCACGGGTGAAGTCCAAAAGCTCGAGTGGGCGAACGGCCGGACAAGCATTACATACAGACTCACTTCGCTTCATTCGACAAATTGAAAAAACAAAAGCCGAGGGCATATACGCCCTTGGCTTTTTTGGTTAAACGAGAGGTCCGCCGGCTTTGGCAATGGAGTCTGCATGGGAAAACTTTTTAAAGTTTTCTTTGAACTCATTGGCTAAAAACAGCGCTTTTTCGTTGTATGCTTTTTTATCGCTCCATGTGTTTTCAGGCTGAAGAACCTCATCCGGAACGCCCGGAACATGAACGGGGCTGTGCAGACCGAAAATGCTGTCTGCTGTCATGTCTGTCTGATCAAGCGTGCCGTCAATTGCGGCTTTGACCATCGCTCTTGTATACGAAAGTTTCATCCGCTCTCCGACTCCGTACCCTCCGCCGGTCCAGCCTGTGTTGACCAGAAAGACTTGAACGCCGTGTTCGTCGATTTTCTTCCCGAGCATTTCGGCATATACGTGAGCCGGAAGCGGCAGGAACGGTGAACCGAAGCACGTGGAAAAAGTCGTTTGCGGAGATGTCACACCGCGTTCGGTTCCGGCAAGTTTGCTGGTGTACCCGCTTAAGAAATGATACATCGCCTGCTCCTTCGTCAGTTTGCTGATCGGAGGGAGCACACCGAATGCATCCGCCGTTAAAAAGACGATCGCCTGCGGGTGGCCGGCAATGCTAGGCTGCACGATATTGCCGATCATCTCAATCGGATATGCGGCTCTTGTGTTTTCCGTGTAGAAGGAATTGTCGTAATCCGCCTCACCCGTTTTCTCATCAAGCACAACATTCTCAAGAACAGACCCGAAGCGGATCGCGTGAAAAATCTGCGGTTCTTTTTCTTCGCTCAGATTGATACATTTAGCGTAACATCCGCCTTCAATGTTAAAAACGCCGGAATCAGACCAGCCGTGCTCGTCATCGCCGATCAGTTTCCGGTCCGCATCGGCTGAAAGCGTCGTTTTCCCAGTGCCGGAAAGACCGAAAAACAGGGCGACATCGCCTTTTTCACCGACGTTGGCTGAGCAGTGCATCGGCAGAATATCCTGCTGCGGGAGCAGAAAGTTCATAATCGAGAATATTGATTTTTTCATTTCTCCGGCGTACTCGGTGCCGCCGATTAAAATGACGCGCTTTTCGAAGGATACAATAATAAATGTTTCAGAATGCGTGCCGTCCGTTTCCGGATCAGCTTTAAAATGCGGAGCTGAAAGAATGGTAAACGGCTGTGCTTGCGGATCTTTTTCATTCGTCTCCGGTCTGATAAACAGCTGGCGCGCGAATAAATTATGCCACGCAAATTCATTTACGACTGTAATCGGCAGTCTGTATTTTTCATCTGCGCCTGCGAATCCTTCAAAAACAAACAGTTCATCTCTCTGTTTTAAGTAGCTGACGACTTTGGCGTACAGCTTTTCAAACGCTTCTTCAGAAATGGGCTGGTTCACCGCGCCCCAATCAATTTGATTTTCTGTGCTTTTTTCACGAACGATAAATTTATCTTTAGGTGATCGGCCCGTATATGCGCCGGTAGTGGCGCGTACGGCGCCTGTTGATGTCAGCGTTCCTTCATTTCGGCTGATCACTTTTTCAGTAAGTTTTGGAGCTGATAAATTATGATGCACATTCGGACTTGCGAGTAACGCTTGAAGATCTGCGGTTAAATCAACTAATTTCATAAAAACCTTCCTTTGCCGGTTTATTTGTATTTCGCTGAATGTGGAATTAGTATAACATATATATAAAAATAGTCTATACTATTTATTATTTTTTGTTTGTGTTTTTTCCATTGCTTCCCGAAATAAAGGCGCGTAATCGCTTTAATTCATATTGACACTTTCCGCCCTTTTACGATAAGATATTTCATTGAGCGGATACTCTTATCCCGAGCTGGCGGAGGGACAGGCCCGATGAAGCCCAGCAACCGGTTTCTCTGTAAAAAAGCAGGTGAAAACACTGTGGGAAACCAAGGTGCTAACCTGATGCAAGGTTTAATATTTCCTTGAGCGATAAGAGTGAAAGGCACACAGACCAAACCCTTTCCTCGAGTGGAAAAGGTTTTTTTATTTCATAAAATATGCCAATTAACATTCTCTGATATAGTATGACATTGTATTAAGAGGGAGCGAGTTCCGTATCATATGAAAAGGTCTTGCAAAAGATCTTTTTTCAGGAGGAAAAGTAAATGAGTAAAAACCGTCGACTATTTACATCTGAATCTGTTACCGAGGGTCATCCGGATAAAATCTGTGACCAAATTTCTGACAGTATCTTAGATGAGATTTTAAAAAATGACCCGAACGCGCGCGTAGCCTGCGAAACGTCTGTAACAACAGGTCTTGTGCTGGTAAGCGGAGAGATTACAACATCAACATACGTTGACATTCCGAAAACAGTCCGTGAAACGATTAAAGAAATCGGCTACACACGGGCTAAATACGGATTTGATGCGGAGACTTGCGCTGTTTTAACATCAATTGATGAACAGTCTGCGGATATCGCGATGGGTGTCGATCAGGCTCTTGAAGCGCGTGAAGGCACAATGAGCGACGCTGAAATCGAAGCGATCGGAGCGGGGGACCAAGGTCTGATGTTCGGTTATGCGTGTAACGAAACGAAAGAGCTTATGCCGCTTCCGATCTCACTGGCGCATAAATTAGCCCGCCGTCTGAGCGAAGTCCGCAAAGAAGACATTCTTCCGTACCTTCGCCCTGACGGAAAAACGCAAGTTACCGTTGAATATGATGAAAACAACAAACCTGTCCGCATCGATGCGATCGTCATCTCAACTCAGCACCATCCGGAAATTACGCTTGAGCAGATTCAGCGCAATCTGAAAGAGCATGTCATTAACCCTGTCGTGCCTGAGGAACTGATCGATGAAGAGACAAAATACTTCATCAACCCTACGGGACGTTTCGTAATCGGCGGTCCGCAAGGTGATGCGGGGCTTACAGGCCGTAAAATCATCGTTGACACATACGGCGGATATGCACGCCACGGCGGCGGCGCGTTCTCCGGTAAGGATGCGACGAAGGTAGACCGTTCAGCGGCATACGCTGCGAGATACGTAGCGAAAAACATCGTGGCAGCAGGCCTTGCTGATTCTTGTGAAGTGCAGCTTGCATACGCAATCGGCGTGGCACAGCCTGTTTCTATTTCCATCAATACGTTTGATACAGGAAAAGCTTCTGAAGAGAAACTGATCGAAGTCGTACGGAATAACTTCGACCTGAGACCTGCCGGCATTATTAAAATGCTTGATTTGCGCCGCCCGATCTATAAGCAGACTGCTGCTTACGGCCACTTCGGACGCCATGATGTGGATCTTCCTTGGGAGCGTACTGACAAGGCGGATGCGCTTCGCAAAGAAGCACTAGGAGAATAATTTTATAGCCGCTTACTTAAGCGGCTTTCCCTTTTTGCAGATGCTGCCATGCTGATTTTTTACATAGCGTGAAACCAATGGCGTAACAAAGCGTCTATAAAAAGGGGGTCCAATTAGAAAATTACACTTATGGAGGCTATACTATGTGTGGATTTGTCGGTGTTTTTAATAAGCATCCATTAACTCAAACCGCAGATCAAGAAGAGCTAATCAAACAAATGAATCAAATGATCGTTCACCGCGGTCCTGACAGCGATGGGTATTATCATGACGAGCACGTCGGTTTCGGCTTCAGACGGCTCAGTATTATTGACGTAGAAAACGGCGGACAGCCTTTATCATATGAAGACGAAAAATATTGGATCATTTTTAACGGCGAAATCTATAACTACATTGAATTGAGAGAAGAGCTTGAAGCGAAAGGCTACAAGTTCAATACAGATTCCGATACCGAGGTGCTCCTTGCGACATACCGCCATTATAAAGAAGAAGCTGCTTCAAAGCTTCGCGGAATGTTTGCGTTTTTAATCTGGAACAAAGCTGACCGTGTCATGTACGGCGCGAGAGACCCGTTCGGAATTAAACCGCTGTATTACACAACCATCGGGGACAAAGTGTATTTTGCTTCTGAAAGAAAAAGTTTAATGGCCGCTCAAAACGGTATTGATCTTGATACAGCTTCTTTACAGCAATATATGTCTTTCCAATTCGTTCCTGAACCGAGCACGCTTGACGCTGAAGTGAAAAAAGTCGAGCCGGGCAGCCAGTTTACGATCCGCCCGGAAGGCGATATCGCGTTTAAAACGTACTTCAAAGCGAACTTTAAGCCCGTTCAGTCTGATGAAGATAAATTGGTGAAAGAAGTCAGAGACGCAATCTTTGACTCTGTCAAAGTCCACATGAGAAGTGACGTTCCCGTCGGCTCGTTCCTATCAGGCGGTATTGACTCTTCTTTTATCGTCTCAGTTGCGAAAGAATTTCACCCGAACCTGAAAACATTTTCTGTCGGCTTCGAGCAGCAGGGCTTCAGTGAAGTTGATGTAGCGAAGGAAACAGCTGCCGCGCTCGGGATTGAAAATATCAGCAAAGTCATTTCTCCAGAGGAGTATATGAACGAGCTTCCGAAAATCGTCTGGCACTTTGATGACCCGCTTGCAGATCCGGCGGCGATTCCTTTGTACTTTGTCGCGAAAGAAGCGAAAAAACATGTAACGGTTGCGTTATCCGGGGAAGGCGCGGACGAGCTGTTCGGCGGGTACAATATTTACCGTGAACCGCTGTCGCTTAAACCGTTTGAACGCATTCCGTCCGGACTGAAAAAAATGCTTCTTCACGTGGCGTCGGTCATGCCAGAAGGAATGAGAGGGAAAAGCCTCTTAGTCCGCGGCTGCACACCGCTTGAGGAGCGCTATATCGGAAATGCGAAGATTTTTGAAGAGCCTGTGAAAAAACAGCTGCTTAAACATTACAATTCAGAGCTTTCATACCGTGATGTCACGAAGCCGTACTTTACGGAAAGCCGTTCATACAGTGACATTAATAAAATGCAGTATGTCGACATTCATACGTGGATGCGCGGCGACATTCTGTTAAAGGCTGACAAAATGACGATGGCCAACTCATTGGAACTGCGCGTGCCGTTCCTTGATAAAGTCGTGTTTGACGTGGCCTCTAAAATTCCGGATGAATTGAAAACGAAAAACGGCACGACGAAATACCTCCTGCGTAAAGCCGCTGAAGGGGTAGTGCCTGATCATGTGCTTAACCGTAAAAAACTCGGTTTCCCTGTGCCGATCCGCCACTGGCTGAAAAATGAAATGAACGAATGGGTGCGCAACATCATCCATGAAAGCGAAACAGACGCTTATATTGAAAAGGATTATGTCCTTCAGCTTCTTGAAGATCATTGTGCCGACAGAGCGGATAACAGCCGCAAAATCTGGACCGTGCTGATCTTCATGATCTGGCACAGCATCAATGTCGAAAAAAGACTGGTGCCGGAAGAGCTGAATCATCAGCCGAAAGAAGTCATCTTCGTTTAATCCAAAAGGCTTTCGATGTTATCGAAAGCCTTTTTTCTATTGTTTTTTATAAACCTTCTATTCCGCTATGTTTTCCGCAAAGTGTTACGCAATATTCAGAAAAATGTTATTATAGGACTATCGGACAGATTCCGGAGAGTGTTTTCTGGCTATTTCGTCTCGGTTTGTTTTTTCTGTCAAAATCAGGGGGAGGGAGAGTTATGCAAAACAAAGGAAAAACGCTTCACCGCGGCTTGGAAGAGCGGCATATCTCGCTTATGTCTTTGGGAGCCGCGATAGGAGTCGGGCTGTTTCTCGGGTCAGCTTCGGCCATAAAGCTTGCCGGACCGGGGATTTTAGCAGCTTACGCCTGCAGCGGGCTGATTATGTTTTTTATTATGCGGGCATTAGGGGAAATGGCGATTCAAAAGCCTGTGGCCGGCTCATTCAGCCGGTATGCCAGAGATTATCTCGGCCCGCTGGCGGGATTTTTAACGGGCTGGAATTATTGGTTTTTATGGGTCGTTACCTGCATGGCGGAAATCACCGCGGTCGGCATTTATATGGGCTACTGGTTCCCTGACGTGCCGTCATGGATCTGGGCGCTTTGTGCACTCGTCATTATGACGGCTGTCAACTTTCTGGCGGTCAAAGCATACGGTGAGCTTGAATTCTGGTTTGCGCTCATTAAAGTCCTGGCGATTCTGTCAATGATTGCGATCGGCCTTGTGATGATCGTATTCGGTCTCGGAAACGGAGGCGTTGCGCTCGGGATCAGCAATTTATGGAGCCACGGCGGCTTTTTCCCGAATGGGATTAAAGGGGTGCTGCTGTCGCTGCAGATGGTCATGTTTGCATATCTCGGGATTGAGCTGATTGGTGTCACAGCCGGTGAGGTCAAAAACCCGGAAAAATCACTGGCACGCGCCATTGATACTGTTTTTTGGCGCATTCTCATTTTTTACGTCGGAGCTTTGTTTGTCATTATGTCAATTTATCCGTGGCAGGAGATCGGTTCAGGCGGAAGCCCGTTTGTTTTGACATTTGAAAAAATCGGAATCCCCGCAGCGGCCGGAATCATTAATTTTGTCGTTTTGACGGCGGCTCTTTCGTCCTGCAACAGCGGGATCTTCAGCACAGGACGCATGCTGTTTAATCTGGCCGAGCAAAATGAAGCCCCTAAAACCTACGGCACGGTCACAAAAGGCGGGGTGCCGGGAAAAGCGGTATTGGTTTCAGCGGGTGCGTTATGCATCGGCGTTCTGTTGAACTACGTGGTGCCGGCGAAAGTGTTTACATGGGTGACAAGCATTGCGACGTTCGGAGCGATTTGGACGTGGGCGATTATTTTGCTTTCTCAAATGAAATATCGTAAAAGCTTACAGCCGGAAGAACGAAAAAAACTGAAATATAAAATGCCTTTATATCCCTTTTCCTCTTATATCTCACTGGCATTTCTCGCTTTTGTCGTTGTACTGATGGCTTTTAATGCAGAGACCCGAGTGGCCGTCATCATCGGCCCTGCCTGGTTCTGCATATTATTAGCAGCCTATTACGGGAAAGGCTTCCATAAAAGAAAACACATAAATCTGGAAAACGGACAGACATTTGCCGAAAAAGCGTAAAAAAAAGAGCCCGCTGAAATGGGCTCTTTTTTCATAGGATCGGGTCAAAGGGGGAAGAATAAAACAAATTCCTGAACATTTTGCTTCTGTTTTCTGACAACCAGCAGAACGCAAATGGTTTTTGCTTAAATAATATTTTGAAAAATGGTACAGTAGTAAAACAAAGCTGATCTTTTTTATTTCTCTTGCAGTGCTTTATAGTATCGGCCTTTTTCAACATATTCCGTTCTGATTCTTTCCATGTCCCGTACATCTTCTTCTGTCAGCCGGCGGATGACCTTTGCAGGGCGGCCGAACGCAAGAAAGCCGGGCGGAATGGATTTGCCGGGAGGAACGAGACTTCCGGCGCCGATAAACGCGCCTTCTCCGATTTCTGCCCCGTCCAGAATGACGGAGCCCATACCGATTAAAGCATTCTTTCTGATGATTGCGCTGTGCAGTGTAACCTGATGGCCGATCGTGACGTCATCTTCAATAAGAAGCGGGCGGCCCGGACTTTGATGCAGACAGCTCAAGTCTTGTATGCTGACTCTTTTTCCGATTCTTGTCGGCGCAACATCCCCGCGGATGACGGCTGAGAACCAAATGCTTGATTGTTCTCCGATCACGACGTCGCCCGTAATGACGGCGTTATCCGCAATAAACGCTTCAGGATGTATGTCCGGCGTAAATTCTTTATAAGGGTAGATTATCATGTCTCATCCTTCTTTCTCTAAATTTATGTAAGAGGTGAACAGCATGTGGACTTGGAAAGCAGACAGGCCCGTCGGTACCATTGTCATAATCCACGGGGCAAGCGAATACCACGGGCGTTATAAATGGCTCGTTGAAATGTGGAGATCTTCCGGATATAACGTGGTGATGGGTGATTTGCCCGGTCAGGGAACATCCACCCGCGCCAGAGGGCATATTCGCTCTTTCCAAGAATACATTGATGAAGTAGATATATGGATTGATCAAGCGAGAACGCTTGAATCGCCCGTTTTCCTTTTGGGCCACAGCATGGGCGGACTGATTGCGATAGAATGGTTTAAGCAGCAGAGAAATCCCCGCATTACGGCACTCATTTTATCATCACCTTGTCTTGGGCTGCAAATAAAAGTCAATAAAGTGCTTGATTTTGCGTCTAAAGGACTGAATGTTCTCGCCCCGTCCCTCAGAGTGGACTCCGGTTTATCGCCTGATATGGCGACAAGGAATGCGGATATGATTGAAGCGGATCAAAACGATTCTTTATATGTCACGAAAGTATCTGTAAGATGGTACAGAGAGCTTTTAAAAACCATTGATGCCGCTATGGTGCCGACTGATGCGTTTTTAAAAGTGCCGCTTTTGCTTATGCAGGGCGGTGATGACAAAATCGTTGATAAAATGAAGGTCCGTAAATGGTTTTCCGGTGTGGCTTCCCATAATAAATCATACCGGGAATGGGAAGGGCTTTATCATGAAATTTTTAATGAACCGGAAAGAGAAGCTGTGTTTAAGGCGGCGAAAGCCTTTACAGATCAGTATATTTGAATTCGCTGGGGGTGCATTTGTTGACAGTACCGGAACATCCTTTTAACCTTATGGCAAAAGTGTATCGTGAAATTTTTCCGCTCGTACATCAGGAATTGAATATATGGCGGGAAAAATCAGATTCCATTAAAAATACCGAGCTGCGGGAGCAGGCGGCCGCAAGTATCCGTGATAAATCGTTTCATTGTGAGGGCGGCGGCATTTTAGCCCTGCTGTCGGGAGAGCAAAAACAGAAATGCGTGCAATTTATCATTGCGTACCAGACGATCAGTGATTATCTGGACAATCTGTGTGACCGCAGCACATCGCTTGATCCGGAAGATTTCCGCATGCTTCACCTTTCGATGCGTGACGCGCTGACAGTCGGTGCCGAGGTGCAGCCGTACTATCAGTACAGAGAGGAGCAGGATGACGGCGGTTATCTTCATGAGCTGGTCAGAACATGCCAGCGGGTGCTCGGGTCAATAGAACATTACGGCATCATTAAACCTTATTTGCTCGAGCTGTGCGATTATTATTGCGATCTTCAGGTGCATAAGCATGTCGTTGAGCATGAACGCGTTCCGAGGCTTAAAAGCTGGTTTGAGCAGTACCGGTCACAGCTTCCGGAAATGGAGTGGTTTGAATTCTCTGCTTGCGCAGGATCGACGTTAGGCATTTTCTGTCTCGTCGCTTACTCTTTCCAGCCTGATTTCAACGAACATACCGCTGAGAAAATCCGCAGCAGTTATTTTCCGTACATACAAGGGCTGCACATTCTGCTCGATTATTTAATAGACCAGGAAGAGGATCTGCTTGAAGGCGATCTGAATTTCTGTACGTATTATCAATCTCATGAAGAAATGATGCAGAGACTGAAGCATTTTATTGAAAAAGCGGATGAACATTTGCACGGCATTCCGCATGAAAATTTTCACCGGCTGATTAACCGGGGGCTGCTCGGCGTCTATTTATCCGATGACAAAGTCGCCAGCCAAAAAGAAATGGGCCGCCTCGCGCGAAAGCTGATCAGGGCAAGCGGAAAAACGTCATTTTTCTTTTATATCAACGGAAGAGCCTACCGCAAATTTCAGAAGATGGCTTGGACGAAAAGCTCGTAATGGATGAACAGTGCCCATTAAAAAGAGACATGCGCAATTTACGCTGTCTCTTTTTTTAATGGTTTCTTTTTTTCCGCAAAGTGCATTACAAATTTGCCGACCAGCCCGATGACGAAAAATGCAGCAAACCACCAGTAATAGGTTTTCGCGAACTCAAATCCTAAATGTCTTGATAAAATGATGATGAACATCACGTAGGGAACACTTGAAAAAATGATGCGAAGAATATTCAAACTGCTGCTCCTCTCAGGTGTTTCAGTGGAAAAATGAACTTTTTCCCATTATTTCATGGTAATTGACTTTTTTGAAAAAGTAAATACGTTCACAAAAAGAATCGGCCTGTTGATGACAGGCCGATTCTTTATTTACCAGGAGATTTCTTTTCAATTGCTATAATAAACGGCGGGTCGTTTCGCTGGTTGAGAAAGCCGTAGCTCAGCACGCGCGCCTTTTCCTGATCAAGGTTTTCGCAATATTCCAGAAGCGCATTCTTTTCCGTCTTTCCCTCAGGATGCCCGTGGTAGACCACGAGAACGATCAGCCCGTTCTCTTTCAGCAGTTCAAGGAGCTGTTCGATTGCAGAAATGGTAGAGTGCCCGTTTGTCGTAATGCTTTTATCGCCGCCGGGCAGATAGCCGAGATTAAACACGGCACAAGCCACACGGCCGTGCGCATCCTCAGGCAGGGATGCCTTTATTTGATCATGGCTCTTATGGTGCAGCGTGACGCGCGGGCTGAGGGCGTCACCGAGACGCTCCTTCGTTTTGGCGAGTGCATCAGCCTGAATATCAAAGGCATGGACATGTCCTGTCTCACCGACAAGGCCGGCCAGAAAATATGTATCATGCCCGTTGCCCATTGTCGCGTCAACCGTGATATCTCCTTCTTGTGCGGCGGACTTCAGCAATTCTTTACTGAAAGGGAGGATGTGCATCAAGGTCATAGGGCAGTCTCCTCCCCGATTTTTCTGAAGAGCTTTCCTTGATAGCTTCCCCGTGTTTCCAGCTCTTTTTGAATGGCGCCCAGTACTTCCCACTTATTGACGCTCCACATCGGCCCGACCATTAATTCGATCGGCCCGTCCCCCGTAATGCGGTGAACGATCATTTCCGGGGGAATGATTTCGAGCTGATCACATACAAGCTGGACATATTCTTCCTGCGAAAGGAATTCAAGCTTTCCTTTTTCATATTGCTTCACCATCGGTGTGCCTTTTAATAAGTGAAGCAGGTGAATCTTAATGCCTTGAACATCCAAATCAGCGACGGCTTTGGCCGTCTCCATCATCATGTCCCTGTTTTCGAGCGGAAGCCCGTTAATGATATGGGAACAAACACGGATGCCGTGTTTTCTCAGTTTATTGACGCCCTCAACATAGCAGTCAAAATCATGGGCGCGGTTGATCAGAAGGGCGGTCCGCTCATGTACGGTCTGCAGCCCGAGCTCAACCCACAAATATGTCCGTTCATTCAGTTCGGCCAAATACTCCACGACATCATCCGGCAGGCAGTCCGGACGGGTCGCGATAGACATGCCGACAACACCGTCAAGCTTGAGTACGGATTCAAATTTCTCACGCAGCTCCTCCACCGGCGCATGTGTATTCGTGAACGCTTGGAAATATGCGATATATTTGCCGTCTTTCCACTTTTCGTGCATGCGGTTTTTGATATCGTGAAATTGCGTGATTAAGTCATCGGCCCGGTTGCCGGCAAAATCGCCAGATCCGGCCGCACTGCAGAATGTGCATCCGCCGTGTGCAACCGTGCCGTCCCGATTCGGGCAGTCAAAACCGCCGTCAAGCGCGACTTTAAACACTTTATGCCCGAAATGCTCCCGCAGATGATAATTTAATGTATGGTACCGTTTTTCCGTATTTGAATAAGGAAAAGGGTTATTCTCGTTCAATGTTCAAAAAGCCTCCCTCACATCAGATGCATCCTAAAATTGTAGCATGAATGATGGGGGTTCACAATGTGAAAACAGATGCGGCTTTCTTTTGTTTAGTATAACTGCGGGCAGGATTCTCATTCCTTTTCCTGACTCACGGAAAATTTGGTTCTCTTTCCTGCAATCTTCGGGTGTTAATCATTTTTCCTCCGCTCAAACTAAGTTTGATTTCCCATTCACTGAGGAGGGGTTTCGTTGGCAACAAGACAATCAGTAGATGAACATCTCCAAAGAAGCGAACAGGCGTATGAATTTGCGAATGAGCAATTTAAAACCGCTTCCAAACAAGAGCATTATAATGATAATGAGTACAGTGAAGCGCAAATGATGCTTGAAAACGCGGTGAATGAATTAAACAAGCTGTCATTATCTGCGAATGATCAGCAAAGAGAGCAGCTTTACCGAATGAGATTGCAGCTCCAGACCCTGCAAAACAATATGATTTTGCAGCGTAATTTCGATTACTGACCGCACCGTTTTAGATGGTGCAAAACCTGCCGGAATCCCGGCGGGTTTTTTTGTAGTTCTTTTTAAAAAAGAATTGACAATAGGGCGGAGTGTGTTTATTGTATTACGTGTACTACTTGATGTAATACACTGCAAACACTCAAAAAATGAAATCGAAATATAAATGTTGAGCATAGGAAAGGAGAGCCTTCATGAAAAACAAAAGATCCGTAAAACAAGATGTGCCTCTTATTATCGCCGCCTCGGTTTTGGCCAGCAGTCTGTTTGTCATTCTTGCGTCATCGGTTTTCAGTGGCAGAACATTTAAAGAAATAGAGCAGCTCGTAAAAGAAAGAAGGGAAGTAAATGATTCAAATCGATCCGAGAAGCTCAACCCCGATTTATGAGCAGATCATACAGCAATTGAAAGAGCTTTGTTTAAAAGGGATCATGAAGCCGGGGGATAAACTTCCTTCTGTCAGGGAATTGGCAACGATCATTATCGCCAATCCGAATACAGTCAGCAAAGCGTACAAGGAGCTTGAACGCGATGGTGTCATTGAAACGCTGAGGGGAAGAGGAACGTATATATCGGAGAATGCAAAAAAGACATTGGTTGAAGGGAAGATGACGATGATAAAAGAGCAATTGAAACAGCTCATCATCGATGCCCATTACGCGGGAGTTGAGCTGGAGAAGCTGCAGGAATGGATAAAGGAAATCAGCGCTGATGTGAAAGGAGGCAGGGATCATGATTGAATTGCGCAATCTCTCAAAAACGATTGACGGTAAAGAAGTGCTCAAGGATATTTCGCTCACCATCGGAAAAGGAGAAATTTTTGGGCTGCTCGGCCGAAACGGATCAGGGAAAACAACATTGCTCCGGCTCATTCAGCAGATTCTGCTGCCGGATCAAGGGACGGTTTTATTTAATCAGGTGGAAATAAAGCGGCATCCGAAAGTAAAACAGAATATCATTTATATGCCTGTTGAAAATCCTTTTTATGACAAATATACATATAAACAGCTTGTTGCTATTGTAAGCAGAATCTATCCGAATTTTGATGTGACTTACGCCAATGAGCTCATGAACAGGTACAGCATTCCGGAAACGAAGAAATACCGGGAATTATCCACAGGGCTGAAAAAACAGCTGGCCCTCGTCCTTGCCTTTGCTTCACGTCCGGCATTGATTCTTTTGGATGAACCGACGGATGGGATTGACGCTGTAACGCGTCATGACGTGCTTCAGCTTATGGTGGATGAAGTGGCTGAACGGGAAACGAGCATTCTGATTACTTCACATCGTTTAGAAGATATTGAGCGCATGTGCAACCGGATCGGATTTTTGGAAGGAAATCAGCTGACGAATGTGATGGATTTGGATGATATGAAAGAGGATTACATGAAAATCCAAATGGCGTTTGATGAGGATGTCAACTTGATGATCAGAGAACAAAACATACCGATCCTCGACCATGCCGGTGTGTTTTATACAGTGCTGATTCCGAAGAACGATGAGAAGAAAAAGAAATTTCTGCAAGAGCTGCGCCCGAAAGTGTGGAACGAGCTTCCTGTAAACTTAGAAGAAGTCTTCATCGCGAAGTTTGGGGGGAACCGGAGATGGTAGACCGGGGATTGCTATGTTCTCGTTATGGTCGGCCTTTTTTTAGCGGCGGTCAATCCTTTTGAAGTGTTAAATACCTATCTGGTCTACCAAGGCTGTCTGGATACCCCGGGAGCATATTGTAAGTTTTATGTGAATTCTTTGGAGAGCAGAATGCTGAACTTGAACTGGGCGCCCGCTGTGATTTTGGCGGTTTGCTTATTCGGACTGGAGCGCACAAAGGGAACGATTGATACGCTTTTCAGTCTGCCTTATTCCCGCGCTCAGGTGTTTCACACTAAATATTGGCTCGGAGCGGCGGTCATTGCCGGCTTTCAGGTCATCGGCTACGGGCTGGCTGAGCTGTTGATTCTTCTGTTAAAGCCTGAACGCGTATATTTCTTCCACCATTACAGCGTTGGAGAGATCATTGTGAGTGTTTTGGCTTTTACATTGGTCGCGAGCGCAGGCTGCTTAACGGGCAATACGTTCGCCCAGCTGTTAACGGCGTTTGCTGTATCGATAGCGCCTTACCTGATTATTACGTTGCCGTTGACAAATGCGGAAGTCATCTTCGGGATCGACATGCATGAGCTGATGCCGCCAGTCAATGCTTACCTAAACAATTCTTTTCAATATCTGAATCCGATTACGTACATTGATACGAATTGGGTATCTGCCAGCAAGTATATATTAATCATCCCGGCAGTGATGAGCATTATATTTTATGCCATCGGGTACTTTTGCTATGTCAGACAGCCCGTGGAACGGAACGGCCGTTTTTTCCTCTGGAGACAGCTTGACCGGCCCATTCAGATTGTGGTAATCATTATCGCCGTTCTCGGTTTTGGCCTGGCGGGGTACTCGACGGGACAGACGATGACAGGGTATGCGGCCGGGATGCTGGTCGGAGGAGCGGTCGGATTTTTGGTCAGTTATTTTGCGATTTATAAAAAAACGAAGCATGTGTAAGAAAGGAGGACCGGAATGATACCGCGGGGGCTATTGTATACAGAATGGAAGAAAAATCAGTGGTTGTTTTTATTGAGCAGTATTTTTTTAATAGCGGCAAATCCTTTTATGGTTTATAACAATTACGTAACATATCAGGGATGTTTGAATGATCCGGCTCCGCAAGATTGTGAGTTCGTCGTCAGTTATACGAATGGGTCGCTTCTTTCCTTCAACTGGGTTGTGAGTGTCATCATTGCTGTCTTCTTATTAGGCTTGGAGCGGACAAAGGGAACGATGGATGCCCTGTTAAGCATGCCTTACAGCAGAAGCCAAATCTTTCAGACCAAATTCTGGCTTGGCGGGGCAGTCATTGTTGTTCCCCAGGCGATAGGCTACGGAGCGGCGTCATTGCTGATTTCTCTGCTGAAACCGAGCCATACGTACGATTTTGATCATTTTTCAATCGGAATGATTGTCATCAGTTTTATGGCTTACGCACTGTTAATGGCATCCGGAGCATTGACGGGCCATATATTCGCTCAGCTGTTAACGGCGTTTACCGTAACGATTCTGCCCTTTTTACTCATCGGTCTGCCGGCCGCGAATTTGGAGGTTGTTTTCGATTTTAGTATTGGTAATGAATTCTCTTTCATCAGCAGCTATATCGAATCTCGTCTTTTTATATTTGTAACACCTATTGGATATGTGTTTAACGACTGGATCAGAGAGAGACATCTGATCTTACTCATTCCGGCAGTCATGAGCGTCGTCTTTTATCTGATCGGTTACGTCAGCTTTCTGAAACATCCGAATGAACGGAACGGCAGATTCTTTCTTTGGAGAAAATTGGAACGCCCGGTGCAGCTATTGGTAATCGCGTTTGCGGTTATGGGTTTTGGAGTTTTCGGATATGGGGTCACGGACACGATGTTCGGATATTTAGCCGGCATTATTATCGGCGCCGTTATCGGATTTTTCATCAGTTATTTTACGGTTTACAGGAAAACAAAGCATATGTAGGTCTGTATGAACATGTTTAGTTTGGGGGAAGGCAAGGTGCCGATTAACGGTTTGCTTTATAAAGAATGGAAACAGCGGCAGACGCTGCTGCTCCTTTCCGCGGGGTTCTTACTTATCATAGGCCCTTTGGCAATTATAAATGAGTATTTTCATTATAAAGATTGTTTGAGTGTACTTCATCAATATCCGGGTTCAGTTTGTACATTCAGCATTGATTACAGCCATCGGAATGTAATTGGGCTGCATTTCATTCCTCCGGTTATTATGGGGCTTTTTCTGACAAGAGCAGGACGGGCTGAAAAAATGTATACATTAAGTCTTCCGTATTCGAGAAGCCGGATATTCCATACTAAGTTTTTACTGGGAGCAGCCGTGTTAGCCGGTTCCCAGCTTGTCTCTTACGGAGTGTCTGACATATTGTTTCTTATGCTTAAACCTGACGCTGTACATCATTTTCACTCATTCAGCGCAGGGATGCTGGTCGTCAGCTTGATGATTTATGCATTAGTGACAGCTGCCGGCACAATAACTGGCAATTTAGCAGCACAGCTCATCACACCGTTCACGATCTCCTTCTTTCCAATCGTGATTTTCACCATTTATCTATTAAACGCTGAGTTCCTTTTTGGCAAGCAGGCTGTGCGGGATATTGATTTCCCTTGGAGCGGGTTTCTGATCTATTTCATGCCGGCCGCTTATATCCATACGTCATGGATTCATTACATGAAACATGCATTGCTTATATGTGCATTAATGGGTTTTTGTTTCTATCTTTTCGGCTATGTGAATTTCCTGAAAATGCCGAGTGAACGAAGCGGACATTTTATCTTGAGCAAACATACAGAACGCATCTTCCAAGTGCTCGTCATGGTGATCAGTATGTTGGGAGGTGCGGGTGTATGCGGATATGCTTATAACGGTTCATATTCCGGCTACATATTCGGCATGCTTATCGGTGCGGTTATCGGGTTTTTCATCAGTTATTACTTCATGTATAAAAAAACGAAACAAATATAAAGGGGAGTGGTTTACGTGATAGATGTACAGCATATCGATCATTCATTTAAAATCGGCAGGAAAGGCAGAGAGAGTGCGGTTCCGGTGCTGAAGGATGTCTCTTTGACCGTTGAAAAAGGGGAAATCGCCTGTATCGTCGGGCGGAGCGGTTCCGGAAAATCAACGCTTCTGAATTTAATTTCCGGCTATATAGCACCGACGAAGGGCCGTATCGTCATTAACGGCACTGATGTGACAGGCTTCAGTGAAAAAGAGTGGGCGCAGTTCCGCCTTGGGCATTTCGGTTTCATTTTTCAAAGTTTTCAGCTCATTCCGAGTCTGACAACCTATGAAAATGTTGAAATGCCGCTTGCCCTCAAAGGCGTAAAACCTTCTGAACGCAAGCAGAAAGTCGCGGATATGCTGAAACGGGTCGGTCTTGAAAATCATGCGAATCATTATCCGAATGAGCTGTCAGGCGGTCAGCAGCAGCGTGTCAGTATCGCAAGGGCGCTGATTTTAAATCCGTCGATTATTTTAGCCGATGAGCCGACGGGAAGCCTTGATTCAGAAACGGAGCTTGAGGTGCTTGCATTAATTCAGCAGCTGAACCGGGAGCGCGGAATTACATTTGTCATCATTACGCATGACGATGAAGTCGCTTCCATTGCTCATTCAAAATTCCAGCTGCATGACGGTGTATTAAAAGGGGGCGTTACAGTTGAGATTTAAGGATCAGGTTCACTTTATCAGAAGAAATATGAAGAAAAACCGGCTGCGTGTTTTCATGACGGTGCTGGCGACGACAATGGCGTGCGCGTTTTTAGTTGTCTTGTCCTCCGTCGGATTCGGGATTCAAAAAACGATTACAGACATTACCATGAGCCAGCAGATTGTGACGGAAATCAATGTGCTCGGCCAGGAGAACGGAAAAGCCGTAAAGAAATCAGACTTGGAAAAATATAAGAATGTCAAGTCTGTCGTTGAAAGAACCCAAGTGTATGAACCGAATAAAGCGACATTGGGAAACAGAACAAATGAAGATTCAGCTATAGTGCTGACAAACATGAAAGACGAAGTCAAAGCCAATATGGAGCTTGATCGGGGAAGAGTCGCCAAATCAGAAAATGAAATTGTGGTCGGCTATAATTTCGCGAAGAACCTATGGACGAAAAAAGAGGCAGATGAATACAACAAAGAATTAAAGGATCATCAAGACAATGTCTCGGATGTGGAAAAGCCAACAGGCTATACGGAGGATCTGCTGAATAAAACCATCCAGCTGAGCATCTCAAAAACGAACAATGATACCGGAAAAACGGAAGGAACCAAAACGTACGACTTTAAGGTAGTCGGAATAACAAAAAAACCGTCCCAAGAGTGGATGGAGGATACAAATATTTTTATCAGTGATCAATTCAAAAAGGACTTTTCGAAATTCTTAGATCTGAAAGGCGGAAATGCTGAAAAAAGCATAAAAGTCTACGCCGACAAATTTGACAATGTTGAACAGTTAACGAATGATTTGAGTGATGACGGTTATAAAGTCATGTCCGTCACAACCGAGCTGCAGGGCGTCAACACATTTTTCCTCGTCTTTAAAATCGGCCTGATCTTTGTCGGCTTTATCGCCGTCTTGATTTCTGCCATCGGTATTTTCAACACGATGACAATGGCGGTTACAGAAAGAACGCAGGAAATCGGGATTATGAAAGCGATCGGCGCAAGCCCGTCCATCATCCGCAGAATGTTTCTGATGGAAAGCGCCTATATCGGGATTTTAGGATCTGTGATCGGGATTATTATTTCCTACGGAGTGAGTTTTGCCGTCAATCTGGCTGTGCCGGTTATTTTGAAAGCGGTAGGGGGAAAGACCGGAGCTGAAGATCTTCATTATACCTTCTCCTATATCCCGCTCAGCCTCGTTGTAATCGCAGTTGTCATTTGTGCGGGAGTCGCGGTGATCTCGGGTATGAATCCGGCCCGGAAAGCGACAAAAACCAACGTTCTGACCGCGTTAAGAAGAGAATTGTAAAGAGAAAGAACCGGCTGGACACAACAGCCGGTTTTTCCTCTATCAGACAGAAAAAGGGTGTATACAAATGTTTCATATTTTGTTAATAGAAGATGATAACACTTTGTTTCACGAGATGAAAGAGAGATTAACGGGCTGGTCATTTGCGGTGCACGGGATAAAGGATTTCAGCCGGGTTACCCGGGAATTTACCGAAATCAAGCCCGATTTGGTGATGATTGATGTGCAGCTGCCGAAATTTGACGGCTTTCATTGGTGCAGAATGATACGCTCCCAATCAAACGTGCCGATTCTGTTTTTGTCCTCGCGGGATCATCCCGCAGATATGGTCATGTCGATGCAGCTCGGAGCAGATGATTTCATTCAGAAGCCTTTTCATTTTGACGTCTTGATTGCTAAAATACAAGCCGTGTTTCGGCGGGTGTATCAATACAATGCAGAACCGGCGCTCATCAAAAGGTGGAGCGGGGCTGCCATTGATGCTGAAACAAACATGGTGAGCCATGAAAACGGTTCAGTTGAGCTGACCAAAAACGAAATGCTGATTTTAAAACTGCTGGCCGAGCAGAAAAATAAAATCGTCAGCCGCGAAGAACTCATCAGAAGCTTGTGGAATGATGAGCGTTTCGTCAGTGATAACACGCTGACGGTGAATGTCAATCGGCTGCGGAAAAAACTTGATCAATTAGGCATCGGGAAGATGATTGAAACCAAAGTGGGGCAGGGGTACATCGCGAAGGAAGAAGACGGTCTTTATGATTAAATCATTTCTGCTTGAAAGAAAAAGCTGGATCGCGATGTTTCTTTTTCAGCAGGCCGTGCTCCTTTTTGCGGCATATATTGATCCATCCATTCCGTTTTTATCGGTGCTGTATTTCATTTATCTATCGCTTCTTCTGTTTCTTGTGTTTCTCTTGTTCCGCTATCGCAAAGAGACCGCTTTTTATAAAAGCTTAACAGAATGGGACGCCAATTTAGACATTTCTTATCTGAAAAAGCCAGACAGTCCGTTTGAATCCATCATTGAAGAAAGCATCGAAGGGCAGACAGAGCAATTGAGAAAAAGCTCACTTCATCTCCAGGCGGCCTCAGAGCATGAGAAAGATGAGCTGATGTCGTGGATTCACGAAGTCAAAACACCGCTGACAGCGATGAACCTTATGATCGAACGCTTGGATGAACAGCCGCTAAAAGCTCCTTTGCAGTATGAATGGCTGCGGATTCACCATCTCCTTGACCAGCAGCTTCATCAGAAACGATTGACCTTTATTGAAAATGATTTATCATTTCAGCACGTTCAGCTCCGTCCTCTCGTTTTCAACGAAATTAAAAACCTGCAATCATGGTGTATACAGAAAGGAATCGGGTTTGACATTCAGCTTGAGGCACAAGACGTTCTCAGTGACGGGAAATGGCTGTCCTTCATCATCAGACAGCTGTTAAGCAATGCCGTCAAATACAGTGAAGCGGATGATATTACCGTAAAAAGCTATGAACACAACGGCCGGGTGCATGTGGATATCGAAGACCGCGGCATCGGCATCAAGCCTAAAGATCTTCCGCGCATTTTTGAAAAGGGGTTTACTTCAACGCGAATGAGCCGTGATCACGCGTCAACCGGGATGGGCCTGTATTTGGCTCAAAAAGCTGCGGTCCCGCTTCTCATCCGCATCAGTGTACGATCAGAGCCGAAACGAGGCACGGTTTTTACATTGGTGTTTCCGAAGCAGAACGATGCCGTCAGCACGTTCAGCGTGTGACAAAAGTGTCACATGCTTTTCTCTTTTGTTCGCTTAATCAAACGAAAAAAACGGCTCCTGTTCTTACAATAAATATAACCAATGTAAAAAGGAGAATCGTAACGTGGTGATTTTAGAAGCAGGCAATATTCGCAAAAGCTATGGAAATAAGCTGAATAAACAAGAGGTGCTGAAAGGAATTGATCTTCAGATCCACAAAGGGGAATTCGTCAGTATTATGGGCCCGTCAGGATCAGGGAAAACGACCCTTTTGAATGTGCTTTCTTCCATTGATAAAGTAAGCGCGGGTACCATTAAAGTGAATGAGACGGAGATTACGTCCATGAAGGAAAAACAGCTTGCCGAATTCAGAAAACGGCATCTCGGCTTTATCTTTCAGGATTATAACTTATTGGATACGCTGACCGTGAAAGAAAACATACTCCTGCCGTTATCCATTACGAAAATGTCTAAAAAAGAGGCGGATCTGCGATTTGCCGAGACGGCAGAGGAGCTTGGCATCTATGATTTAAGACATAAGTATCCGAGTGAAATTTCCGGCGGGCAAAAACAGCGGACGTCTGCCGCAAGAGCTGTTATCCATGAGCCGGGCATCATTTTTGCCGATGAGCCGACCGGAGCGCTCGATTCTAAGGCTGCCTCGGATTTACTGAATAAACTGAGCCGTTTGAATCAGAAGCGCCGCGCCACCATTGTGATGGTGACGCATGATCCGGTTGCCGCCAGCTATTCCGGACGTGTGGTTTTCATTAAAGACGGCCGTGTGTATACACAGCTGAATAAAGGCGGTCAGGAGAGACCGGACTTTTTTCAGGATATTATGAAAACACAAAGCGTGTTGGGCGGGGTTCAGGCATGAGCATTCATCATTTGATCTTCCAGAACCTGAAAAAGAATATGAAAAACTATTATCTTTACGTTTTCGCGCTGGTGTTCAGCGCCGCCCTTTATTTCGCCTTTGTCACAATGCAATACGATCCGGCGCTTGATGAAATGAAAAGCTCCATAAAAGGAGCGGCGGCGATCCGGGCCGCCTCCATTCTGCTTGTGGCGATTGTGTCGGTATTTCTTTTATACGCCAACACTATTTTTATTAAACGGCGCGGCCGGGAAATCGGCTTATTCCGATTAATCGGCATGACGAAAATGCACATTTTCCGCATACTCAGCACAGAAAATTTTATTTTGTATTTCGGGTCGATATGGATCGGTATTTTTGCCGGCTTTTCTCTTTCGAAATTATGTATGATGATGCTGTTCCATACAGTCGGTGTAAAAGCCGCTGTCTCCTTGTTTTTCACAAGCAGGGCGCTCGTTCAGACGTTGATTGTGTTCGGGGCCGTTTATGTGCTGATTATGATGATGAATTACTTATTTATTAAACGGCAAAGCATTTTGTCTTTATTTAAAGCTGCGTCATCGTCAGAAAGCGGCATAAGGCGGCTCTCTTGGCTGCAGATGACAATCGGCGTTATCGGTATTGCGGCCATCATCGCAGGCTATGCGGTGTCCGCTCAACTATTCGGGGGCAGTTTTACGACCATGAATGAACTGTTTTCGGCAATGGTGTTTATTCTCGGATCTGTGATTATCGGAACCTATTTGTTTTATAAAGGTTCGGTCAGCTTTCTGGCTAACCTTATCAGAAAATCAAAGGGCGGGTATCTGAATGTCAGTGAAGTGCTGTCTTTGTCATCCATCATGTTCCGGATGAAGTCTAACGCCGTACTGCTGACGATTATTACGACTCTTTCGGCGCTGTCAATCGGTTTACTGTCTTTAAGCTATATTTCGTATTACTCTGCGGAAAAATCAGCCGAGCAAAATACGGCGGCTGACTTTGCGTTTGATAACCAAAAGGAGGCTGACTCATTTACCGCCTTATTGAAAAAAAACGGAATTGGGTATCAAGTGAAGACAATCAAGACCATTCAGGCCGGTGTCAATATGAAGAACATCATAAACGGTGATATGAAAAGTTTTAAACAAGACCCATCCCACTTGGCGCTGCCGATTGTAAGTGAGAAAGACGCGGAAGGGGTGGCACTTTCTGACGGAGAAGCTGTGTTTACCGGATATAATGATATGATGAAAAAATTTCTCGACCTAAAAACGTCGGGTTCCATTGAAGTAAACGGCAAAACGGATAAAATACCGCTCGCGTATAAGGGCTTGAAGAACGACTTCATCCTGTCTTATACATTCACAAGCGGAGGACTGCCGACCGTTATTGTCACGCAGCATGTATTTGACCGGATTGAGAAAGATATCGACCCATCCATCCAGGGAAAATCAAATCAATTTTTCGGCATTACACTCAAACATGAAGAGGACGTCCAAAAAGCTGATGACCTGTTTCAGGCGCAGCGCTATTCAGACGGCGCGCTTTCACAGTTTGAAACGGCTGACACCCAAAAGAAAAACATGGGGCTGATCATGTTTATCGTCGGGTTTTTGGGCTTAACCTTTCTGATCACCTCAGGGTGTATCCTTTATTTTAAACAAATGGGCGAGTGCGAGGATGAAAAGGCTGATTACACGATATTGCGGAAGCTCGGTTTCACAACGGGAGATCTGCTGAAAGGCATCCGCCGGAAGCAGGCGTATCATTTCGGCATTCCGCTCGTTCTCGGGCTTTTCCACAGCTATTTCGCCGTTCAGTCAGGATGGTTTTTATTCGGAACCGAGGTGTGGACGCCGATGATCATGGTCATGGCGCTGTATACGTTGCTGTATTCCATATTTGGCATATTGTCGGTGCTTTATTATAAAAAAGTCATTCAATCCGCATTGTAAAATAAGTTGAGGAGCCTCCGCACAGCGGAGGCTTTTTTTGCATGAATAGAAGAAAGCGATTTTTAAAAGAATAGACATACGTCATTTATTCGCGCGGGGGAGCCTTATGCAGAAATATTTTTAATTGAAATCTGAAACAGGGGCCTTTCATCTTTTTTCTGCGGAACACATTTTCACGCTTTTCATCATCGGATTGCTGGGAGTGTTCGTGATCATATTACGGAAAAAGCTCAATCACGGCCGGCCGAATCGCGTTTTCCGATATGTGCTGTTCATTCTTCTTGCCGTGTCGCAGATCTGCTACCATATATGGCTGCTCTTTCATCATGCCTGGTCGCTGAAAACATCTCTGCCGCTGCAGCTGAGCGACCTATCCGTCTATTTGGCGATGCTGATGGTTATGACAAAAAGCAAAAAGCTGTTCGCCTTCCTCTATTTTGCCGGTTTGGGCAGCGCCATACAGGCGATGGCTACGCCTGATTTAGGGGCGTATACCTTCCCTCATTTTCGGTATATCGTGTTTTTCGTCTCTCACGGCTGTGTTTTTCTTGCCTGTCTATTTATGGCCAGTGCAGAAAAGTACAGACCGTCGGTGCACGCACTTTGGGTGTCAGTGCTGATCGTCAATCTGTACGGGGCGTGTGTCTTTTTTATTGATCGTGTGCTGAATGCGAACTACCTTTATTTAATGAAAAAACCGAAGACCGCTTCGCTTCTGAATGTTTTCGGGCCTTGGCCGTGGTATCTTCTTTCAATGGAAGCGGCGGTGATATTGAGCTTTTTCATTCTGTATATCCCGTTTTGGCTGCTGAAGAAAAGAGCATGATGGCGGGCTGTTTTTGTGAATCCAATCATTTGTAATTTTTTCAACATTCCGGCATTATTTTTTTCAGATTCTTATGTTGAAAAAAGGCGTCCGCGGGGATAGAATGAATGTGCTATGATAACGACCGATACGGAGCTGCAGCTTGCGGTTTCCGTTTTTTCATGGATTTTTTTATAGAGAAAGGGGGATCGGTATGCCGCGCGCTTTGAAGATATTAATCATCGGAATGTTTATCAATGTGACGGGCGCATCTTTTTTGTGGCCGCTGAATACGATCTATATTCATAATCATTTAGGGAAATCGCTGACTGTTGCGGGGATTGTTCTGATGCTGAATTCCGGAGCCAGTGTAGCGGGGAATTTATGCGGCGGATTTTTGTTTGATAAAATCGGCGGATTCAAATCCATTATGTTGGGCATTATGATCACTTTGGCAAGTCTTCTCGGACTTGTACTGTTTCACCAATGGCCCGTTTATATTTGGCTGCTCATCATTGTCGGGTTCGGTTCCGGCATCGTGTTCCCGGCCAGCTACGCCATGGCGGGAGCGGTCTGGAAAGAAGGCGGGCGGAGAGCTTTTAATGCGATATATGTAGCTCAGAACGCAGGTGTCGCTGTCGGTTCCGCACTGGGAGGAATGGTTGCGGCGTACTCGTTTACGTACGTGTTTTTAGCCAATGCCTTGCTGTATGTGCTGTTTTTCCTTATTGTATTTTTCGGTTTTCGAAATATCAAAACCGGAAATGCGGGCCAGGTCTCTGTTCTGGACTACGAGCCTGTCAGCAGCAGAACGAAATTTACGGCGCTCCTTATACTGAGCGGCGGGTATGTTCTCGGGTGGATTGCCTATTCGCAATGGTCCACAACCGTTGCGTCACATACTCAAAGCATCGGTATGCCGCTTTCATTATACAGTGTGCTCTGGACCGTAAACGGAATATTAATTGTCGCCGGACAGCCTCTTATAGGAGTTGTTCTGAAAAAATGGTCCGGTGCGTTAAAAACGCAGATGGTCATCGGCTTTTGTATTTTTATCGTCTCGTTCGGCGTGCTTCTCGGCGCCAAGCAATTTCCGATGTACCTCACCGCGATGGTGATTTTAACGATCGGAGAAATGCTTGTCTGGCCTGCCGTTCCCACTATTGCCAATCAGCTTGCGCCTAAGGGAAAAGAAGGGTTTTACCAAGGGTTCGTCAACAGCGCTGCGACGGGCGGCAGAATGATCGGCCCGCTCCTTGGCGGCGTGCTGGTTGATCAGTACGGCATGAGCGTGCTGCTCTTGATCCTGATGGTGCTTCTTGTCGTCAGCATCGCAGCGACGGTGCTTTACGACAAACGCCTGAAAGCTGTTCATAAACAAAACGTCCAAGTGCGATGACGTCAAAAAAATCCCGCCGTTTCGGCGGGATTTTTGTTTATACGACAGGAAGCACGTTGACTGCGTCCTTAACATTTAAATAGGTCTTAAATGAAGAAAAATTGGCATCAAGCTGATTCATTTTCATGGCAAGGGATGGCTTGATACCGGTGATGATTAATTCTGTGCCGATTAATTTAAGCAGGTGGTGCAATTTGAAAATCCGGTCCGCGGTCTGTTCGTTCACCTCGGCCAAACCTGATAAGTCTATAATTAAGTAATCATCTTTAGATGCGGTTAATATGTCCGTCAAAGTTGTCACAATTGAGTCAAATCGTTCTTCTGTTAAGTTCCCCACTAACGGCAAGGCGGAGATGCCGTTTCTGATCGGAACAATCGGCGTTGACAGCATCGTAATTTCTGCGAGGGAATCCTCAAGGAGTTTTTCGTATTCTTTCTGCTCTGTGATGTCTTTTTGAAAACCGACAAAATAGAGCTTGTCTTCAACATAAAGAGGATCAATATTGAGTTCATTCCAAAACGGGGTGCCGTCTTTTTTTACATTTTTCAGCCGCACCGTGATCTTTTCTTTATGTTTTAAGCTTTTTCTTATTTTCGCGACTTGTTTTCGGTCGGTTTCTTTGCCTTGCAGAAATCTGCAGTTCTTACCTAATATCTCTTCGGAAGAATAGCCAGTCATATCCATAAATCCCTGATTCGTATATATGATGGGATTGTCCTCAAGAGAGGGGTCTGTAATCACCACGCCGATGCGTGCGTGATCAAGCGCCTTTTTGATAAGCTCCAGCTGCTCCAGTTTTCCGAATACATTTGAGTCAGCCATATAAAACCCCCTTTTGGCCGTAAAGCTGTGCGCTTTTTTCAGCCGTTGTTTCTCCCCTTTTTAAATGAATCTACAGTAACCGTAGCATAACATATGTTCTGATTCAAGCAGCCGAAGTTTGCGATTTGTCATTCGGGCTTGTCCTCATATACACTGAAGATATAAGGAGAAGGTATATCGCCGCTAAGTAAGTGACTAGGTCATTGTCACTGGGTGAAAAATGAATCTAATGCATCAAGCTTACCGATCATGTGTTCACATATAATGGAAGAAACAAGCTTTTTACTTTCCTGCTCATTCGCCGGTATGTAGATATCGAAAATCATCGTATTCGTAAGGGGGCTGGATGGCCTGAAGTCGCTTTACTAAATAAGGGCTTTAGGAAGGTGATGAAGATGCTGCATCAGGTAATTATTGCTTGTGTAATTGGAGGAATCATGGGGGTTCTCGGTCATGTGAAAAAGAGAGGCAGGCTGGAGAAACCCAGAATGACAAAGCGGTTTATCTATCTCGGTTTTTTGGAAGATGGTTTTATCGGAATGGCTGCTTCCATCTTACTTGTCTTATCCGCTGACCCCGATTCAGGAATTCAACTCGTCATCTTATCCATAATCGCAGGCTACGGCGGAGAAGCTGTTCTCAGAAGCTTTGATTTTGTCAGGGAACAAAACAGTGATTCGGCCGAAGCAAAACCACACCAGCAAAAAAATCCTCCATCAAAATAATATCCCCGCTCATGACCCGTTCTGGGTACATTCCCATTGTATACAAACCTGCTTGCACTTATGAACAGAATTCTATAAAATACAGGTAAGATTACGGTAGCGATAAGAACAGTGAAGAGGAGCAGTAAGAAGCAGATTTTGCAGTCAGAGAGTTGACGGCCGGTGCAAGTCAATCAAGTCTGTTTCCGAACTCGCCTCAGAGTTGCAGCGGCAAAACCGCTGACGCATAACTGCGTTAAAAGTATCAAGTGAGTGCGGCTAAAAACCGCGCTAACGAGGGTGGTACCGCGGGAAACAAAAATCTCTCGTCCCTTTTTGGGATGAGGGAGTTTTTTTAGTTTTAGAATAATCTGAATATAATCTTTCTCATCCCGTCAATACTTGGACTACATACGCCGTATTCAATCAGAAGGAGGTTTTTGCGTTGAGTTTTCAGCACGAAAAAATAGAAAAGAAATGGCAGAATTACTGGTTGGAGCATAAAACATTCGCCGCCAGTGAAGAGAATGACAAGCCGAAGTTTTACGCGCTTGACATGTTCCCGTATCCTTCAGGAGCCGGCCTTCATGTCGGGCATCCGGAAGGCTATACGGCAACCGATATTCTTTCACGTATGAGACGCATGCAGGGGTACAATGTGCTTCATCCGATGGGATGGGACGCGTTCGGGCTTCCTGCCGAGCAATACGCGCTTGACACAGGGAATGATCCGGCTGAGTTCACGAAACACAATATAGATAATTTCCGCCGCCAGATCCAATCGCTCGGCTTTTCTTATGATTGGGATCGTGAAATCAATACGACTGATCCGGACTACTACAAGTGGACGCAGTGGATTTTCACCAAGCTGTACGAAAAAGGTCTCGCTTATGTAGACGAAGTGCCTGTCAACTGGTGCCCGGCACTCGGAACGGTGCTTGCAAACGAAGAAGTCATTGACGGCAAAAGCGAGCGGGGCGGACATCCGGTTGAACGCCGCCCGATGAAACAATGGATGCTGAAAATCACCGCTTATGCGGACAGGCTTCTTGAAGATTTAGAAGATCTGGACTGGCCTGAAAGCATTAAAGACATGCAGCGCAACTGGATCGGACGTTCTGAAGGCGCAAACGTGCATTTCGCAATCGACGGCACTGATGACACGTTCACGGTGTTTACGACAAGACCTGACACGCTGTTCGGCGCGGCTTATGCCGTTCTGGCTCCTGAGCATGAGCTTGTTGAAGCCATTACGACGGCTGAACAAAAAGAAGCGGTAGACGCTTATATTAAAGAAGTTCAGGCGAAAAGTGATCTGGAACGGACGGATCTTGCGAAAACAAAAACGGGCGTCTTCACGGGCGCATATGCCGTAAACCCGGCAAACGGTGAAAAGCTGCCGATCTGGATAGCTGATTATGTTCTTGCTACTTACGGAACGGGCGCTGTTATGGCCGTGCCGGCGCATGATGAACGCGATTTTGAATTCGCCAAAGTGTTCAGCCTGCCTGTCAAAGAAGTCGTAAAAGGCGGAAACACAGACGAGGAAGCGTACACGGGAGACGGAGAGCATGTCAATTCCGGCTTTTTGAACGGACTGAATAAAGCGGAAGCGATTGAAAAAATGATCGCCTGGCTTGAAGAAACGAAAAACGGTGAGAAAAAAGTGACATACCGTCTGCGTGATTGGCTGTTCAGCCGTCAGCGCTATTGGGGCGAGCCGATTCCGGTCATTCATTGGGAAGACGGCACGTCAACAGCCGTTCCTGCGGAAGAGCTGCCGCTGATTCTGCCGAAAACCGATGAGATCAAACCGAGCGGAACCGGTGAATCACCGCTTGCCAACATTAAAGAGTGGGTGGAAGTCACTGATCCTGAAACGGGCAGAAAAGGCAGAAGGGAAACAAACACGATGCCGCAATGGGCGGGAAGCTGCTGGTACTTCCTTCGCTTTATCGATCCGAAAAATCCGGATCAGCTCGCTTCACCTGAGAAACTGGATAAATGGCTGCCTGTCGATATCTACATCGGAGGAGCGGAGCATGCCGTGCTTCACCTTCTGTACGCTCGTTTCTGGCATAAATTCCTCTATGATATCGGTGTCGTGCCGACGAAAGAGCCGTTCCAAAAGCTGTATAACCAAGGAATGATTCTCGGGGAAAATAATGAAAAAATGAGTAAATCCCGCGGAAACGTCGTCAATCCGGATGAAATTGTGGCGTCTCACGGAGCAGATACGCTGCGCCTGTACGAAATGTTTATGGGTCCGCTTGACGCATCTATCGCCTGGTCTGAATCCGGCCTTGACGGAGCCCGCCGCTTCCTTGACCGCGTATGGCGTTTGTTTATCGAGGAAAACGGAGAGCTTACCGGCAAAGTGACAGAAGGCGCGGGAGAAACTCTTGAACGCGTCTACCATGAAACAGTCATGAAGGTGACGGAAAACTACGAAGCCCTTCGTTTTAACACAGGCATTTCTCAGCTGATGGTCTTCATTAATGAAGCTTACAAAGCGAATGAACTGCCGAGAGAATATATGGAAGGCTTTGTGAAGCTGCTTTCTCCTGTTGCCCCGCATTTGGCGGAAGAACTGTGGGAAAAACTCGGCCACGAAGGTTCGATTGCATATGAAGCTTGGCCTGCTTATGACGAATCAAAACTGGTTGATGATGAAGTGGAAATCGTCGTCCAGCTGAACGGAAAAGTAAAAGCGAAATTAATGGTTCCGGCTGATGCCGATAAAGCGGCATTAGAACAGCTCGCACAAGCTGACGAAAAAGTGAAAGAGCAGCTTGAAGGAAAAACGATCCGAAAAATCATTGCCGTACCGGGCAAGCTTGTCAATATTGTGGCAAACTGACCGGGCGAAGCCCCTCTCATAAAAAGAGGGGTTTTTTTATCAGGCCTCTAGCATAGAAATTGCCCCGCAGGCTTTGGTATACTTAAAATCATTAAGACGAATGGGAGTGTCACACATTGAAAATAAATGAAATCAGCACAGCCGCACTGGAAGAGAAATTAAAAGCGGGAGAAGAGCTGTATCTGATTGATGTCAGAGAAGATGAAGAAGTAGCCGAAGGAATGATTCCGCAGGCTGTTCATATCCGCATGGGAGACATCCCTGAGAAGATGGATGCGTTAGACAAGGACAAAGAATATGTATTTATCTGCCGTTCCGGAAAAAGAAGCATGAATGTTTGCATGTATTTACATGAGCAGGGCTTCCGTACGGTTAATGTTGAAGGCGGCATGCTGGAGTGGGAAGGCGAAACAAAGCCGAAGAAATAACGTTTTGTAGTGAAAGAAGAAAAAGGAACGTACGTCTTTTTCTTCTTTTTTAATAGAAAAAAACGGGAGGCGAATCAAGTGAAACCGATGATCCGTGCTATGAAAGCAAGTGATATCAAACAGGTCCGGCAAGTCGCAGAACGAAGCTGGCATCATACGTATGAAGGGATTATCCCCAGACACATTCAGGATCAGTTTCTCAAATCCGCCTATCAGGATGAAATGATGGAACGCCGGCTTCAGCATTCTCTGTTCTTTGTTGCAGAAGGAAAAGAGGGAAAAGTACTCGGCTTTGCAAATGTCACTCCGGTTCAAAAAGACGGAAAAGCGGAGCTGACCGCTATTTATATTGATCCGGGTTTTCAGGGAAACGGGATAGGCACGTCACTCCTTAAAGAATGTATCAGACAGTCTGCCGGAATAAAAGAGCTTTATGTCCATGCAGAAAAAGAGAACCGCACCGCCTTGTCCTTTTATCAAGCGAAAGGGTTTCACCGGGTATGTGAATTTGAAGAAGACTTTAAAGGACACACCCTGCAGACGGTCAAACTGGTGCTGAACATATAAAAGCGATCCAGCCCCCTCCGGGGCCGGATCGCGAATGATCAGTGATACGCCGGAAGCCAGTCTTTATGGGCTTCAAATAAATCATCGCACAAAGAGATGATGTCATTCATGGAAAGCTCGGCGCTCGTATGCGGATCAAGCATGGCCGCCTGATATACGGCTTCCTTTTTTAAAGTAACGGCCGCTTCGATGGTTAAAAGCTGTGTATTAATGTTTGTTCTGTTAAGCGCCGCGAGCTGTTCCGGAAGTTCGCCTGAATAGCAAGGCATAATTTGATTTTTAACGGCTGCGCAAGGCACTTCAACGACTGCTTTCGCCGGCAGATTCGGTATGAGTCCCGTATTCAGCACATTGCCGCCGAACATAAACGGACGGCCCGTCTCCATCGCTTCTATAATTCTCGAACCGTATTCATTCGAGCGCTCATGCGTCAGGTTTTGATTGTTGATGATGCCGTCTCTTATCGTTTCCCAGTTTTTGATTTGTTCTGCGCATCTTCTCGGATATTCATCTAGCGGGATCTGGAGTTCATCTATCAGCTCCGGATACCGGCTTTTTATAAAATACGGGTGATATTCGGCATTGTGCTCAGATGATTCCGTTACGTAGCAGCCGAACTTATCCATCAGCTCAAACCGCACCATGTCATTATGTTTCGTCTTTTGTTTCTCGCGGGCGCGTCTTTTAATTTCCGGATACAAATCAATTCCGTCTTTTTTGATCTCTAAGAGCCAAGCCATGTGATTGATGCCGGCAATGCGTTCTTCCGTACCTTCGTGATCCATGCCGAGTGAGTCAAACAGATCTTTTGTACAGACCTGTACGCTGTGGCACAGGCCGACCGTTTTTACATTTGTATGTCTGAGCATCGCGCCGGTCAGAGAAGCCATCGGATTTGTATAGTTTAACAGCCACGCATCCGGACAGACCTCTTCCATGTCTTTAGCGATGTCAAATAAAACGGGGATGGTGCGAAGGGAACGGAAAATGCCGCCTATTCCGACGGTATCGGCAATCGTCTGGCGCAGGCCGTACCGCTTAGGGATGTCAAAGTCAATGACCGTCGCGGGTTTATAACCGCCGACCTGAATGGCGTTTATCACATAGCCGGCCTGTTTTAGCGCCTGTTTTCGGTCATCGTAAGAAATGATGGATACGCTCGTATTATAGCGGTCTCTCATGTTTTCCAGCATGAGCTGGGATTCTTTCAGCCGTACAGCATCAATATCATAAAGCGCGAATTCAAATCCGTTTAAAGCTTCAGTCAGTAAACAGTCTCCCAGTACATTTTTCGCAAATATCGTGCTTCCCGCTCCGATAAACGTAATTTTCTTCAACAGAAATTCCTCCCTTTTCTTCTCAGCCTTTGACTGCCCCGGAGGACAGCCCTGAGATAAAATATTTTTGAAGGGCCAAAAACAAAACGACCATCGGCAGCATCGCCATAATTGCGGCTGCGGCGACTAAGTGAAGATTGTTCGCGTTTTCGCCGAAGAATCCCGCCATGGCCACGGTCAACGTCTGCACCTTTTGATCTTGTAAAAAGAAAATCGCAAATTGATAATCGTTCCAGATAAACACGCAGGAAATAATGCAGACCGTTGCGGTAATCGGTTTCAGCAGGGGAAACACGATCGTATAAAAAGTCCTGATCAATCCGGCGCCGTCCATCTTGGCCGCTTCCTCAAGCTCTTTCGGAATGGAAGAGCGGATAAATCCTGAATATAAGAAAACGGTCAGCGGCATATATGCAGCCGTATTAATGAGAATCGCTGCGGCATGCGTATTGATCAGTCCCGCATCAGCGACCATCTTGTATAAAGGAACCATGGAAGTCAAAGGCGGGATGATCATAATTGAAATCAAAAGGCCGAAGACGATTTTATTCAGCTTCGTATTTCT
Organism: Bacillus amyloliquefaciens DSM 7 = ATCC 23350; assembly: GCF_000196735.1. Lineage (GTDB taxonomy): Bacteria > Bacillota > Bacilli > Bacillales > Bacillaceae > Bacillus > Bacillus amyloliquefaciens. The sequence goes on along the minus strand of NC_014551.1, from coordinate 2,862,059 downwards.
TCTTGCGAGCGGATATGCGGCAAGCGAACCCATGAAAATTAACAAAGCGGCGGAAACGGCTGTAATGATGATCGTGTTCAGAAAAGATTGCCCGAGAGAGGCCCGCTCCCATGCTTCACGGAAATTCTGAAATGAAAAAGCGGAGGGCAGCGACCATTTTGAACTGTAGTCTCCTTTTGCTTTTAATGACGTGGTCAGCAATATATAAAAGGGGACAATATGAACGCATGAGATGACGGCAGCCAAGAGGGTAAAGATCCGCATTCGGACTGTTTTCATGACATTTCCGTCTCCTTTCGTTTGAAATACACGAGAGCCGAAAAGCTGATGACAAGAATAATGACGGACATAAACACGCCTTGGGCGGCGGCATATCCCGCATCCTGCCGTTTAAAATATAAATCATACATAAATGTCGACATCGATTGGGAGGAATTGCCCGGCCCGCCTGCGGTCAGGGCGAAAATGACATCAAACAGCTTGAGTCCTCCGATGATATTGATGACCATATTGATGGTGACAGCCGGCATCAATAAAGGCAGGGTAATGGTGAAAAACGGCTGAAGGCCTCCCGCGCCATCTATTTTTGCCGCTTCGTAATAATCTTTCGGAATGCTTTGCAGGCCCGCCAAATATACAATCATCGCAATGCCTGCGTATTGGTAGGTGTTAATCATGACGATGATCCACGGGTTTGCCGCCGGGCTTGCCAAGGCGTTGACAGAACCGATACCCAACGCGCCAAGCACATCATTCAGCGCGCCCCCGTCATACGAGAAAATAAAATACCAAATGTATCCCATGATCAGCGGACTGATAATGACAGGCAGGTAGACGATCGTTCTTGTGAGCGCCTTCATTTTTAAGCTTTGATTCAAAAGCAGCGCATATAAAAGCCCGAGCATATTCTGAAAAAAAGTGCTTCCGAGCCCGTAAAGCAAAGTGTTTTTCACAACGAGCCATGTGTCCGGGTCTGTCAAAAGCCTTTTATATTGGGTGACCCCCACCCATTGATATGTCTGTGAGAAGCCGTTCCAGTTTGTAAATGTGATAAAAGCGCCTTTGGCAAACGGAAAAATCATGAAAATAAAAACCGTGGCAAGAGCAGGGACGTACATCCACCATAATGACGCGGGTTTAATCGGCTTTTTATTTTGAAATCCGGCGGTTTCTCTTGCAAGATCACTCATTCTTCTTCAGCTCCCTGTGAATCAGATTGAAGACGGAGCCGCTTATATTCCCTGCCGAGTTTCGCCGAAATTTCTGAGGGAGTTAAGATATCAGCCATCAGCTCCTGCCCGGCCGTGCCCATCACATCCCACATTCCGTTCGGCAAATAAAGGCGGTCGAAATAAGGCTGCACCTTAATATGCTGATAGCGTTTATAGTCATTTGCGTAAAAAATGTCCGTCTTTACATTCACTAATCCTGCCGGAAGCGAGGTCGCTTCGGCAATTGATTTTGCATGTTCTGGACGGGCCATAAATGCGATAAACTGTTTCGCTTCTTTCAGCCGAGAGGAATCCTTGGATGCCGCCAGCGTATAACGTTCGCCCCCGATCCATACCGGTGCGTCTCCTTTGTGGACTGCCGGGGTCGGTATGATGCCGACTTTTACCTTCGGATTGATTTGAGCGACGTCTTGGCCGAGGGTGCCGCTCTGCAGCGTAAAGGCGATTTTGTTTTGCGCCATCAGATCAATCAGCTGGGAACGTTTTGCCGTCACGGCATCCGTATTGAGCAGGTTTTCTTTTTGCATCTCTTTCAGTTTGTCAGATAAATAGGTGAAGTGTGTCCAGCGGAAGGTTCCGTTTAACAGCTGCTTTTTGTAACGGTGAGCGGGATCTGTGATGAGAAGCGGTGCGGCGAATTGATCGTAATATTGGGCAAATGAGCTTTTCTCATAGCCGGCAAACCAGAAGGGAGTGACTGTTCCGCCGCTTTTTTCTTTAACCTGTCTCAGCGCCTTCATGAAATCGTCCATCGTGTCCGGTGGTTTAATTCCGTATCTTTCCAAAAGGGTGCGGTTGTAAGCAAGCCCGTCCTTTGCCTGATTCAGAGGGAAGGCGTATATCCTGCCTTTGGCGTCCTTGAGCATGCTGTTTAAATTCGGATCGAGCCGCTTCGTCCAAGACATGCCGCTGAGGTCGGCTGTATATTCTCCGTAGCGGATTTTGGCCCAGCCGTGAGTGTCGAATAGATCGGGCATGTCATCGGCCGCCATTCTGACTCTCATCATATTTTCGTAGTCATTGCCTGGGAAATGAACTTTTACTTGAATGCCCGGATGTTCTTTTTGGAATGAATCAGCCAATTCTCTGAACACGGCGCGTTCGCTGTCTGAGGATATAGTGGAATAGACGGTCAAGGTTTTCTGCTTTTCTCCTGCGCTGCTCTGTCCCGCGGAACAGCCGGGAAGTATCATACAAATAAAAGAAAGAAACAAAACCAGTAAGCGTTTCATCTTTTCCTCCTTTAAATATGATATAAATGCTGCGGGAAACGTCACCTCCTTTCTTGTGATCCGCAGCTTTGTCTGACAATCAGTGAAGTGGGGAGCGTCACGGCCAGCGGGACGGTCCTGCCGTTCAAACGGTCAAGAAGCAATTTGACACCCGTCCGGCCCATCTCTTCTGTATATACTTTTACCGTTGATAAAGGCGTGCTGGCGTATTCCGCTTCATCAATGCCGTTGAAGCTGACAATCGCTGTATCGCGCGGGACTTGAAGGCCGGCTTCCTGCAGGGCTTTTAAAGCGCCGATGGCCATCGAATCACTTGCAATAAAGAAGGCGTCGGGCAGACTGCCGCCTTTGATGGCTTCCTTCATCAGCCGGAAACCTTCGTGCATGCTGTATTCGCCGACCAGCACGTGCTCCGGCTCGGCGCCGGCCATTTGTAAGAAAGCGGTCAGGCGCTTATCTTCAATTGTTTGATTGCTGTTTACACCGTCTATCACGGTATGCTCCCGCTCCCGGCCGCCGATATAACCAAGCCGCCGATAACCGAGCGACAGCAGATGTTCTATCGCTTTCTGCGCTGCGGCATAAAAGTCTACGCTGACGGAGTCGTAGCGGGCGGGATCAGGTATGCCGTTAACAAATACGGCGTGTCTGAAAGAGGTGCTGATATTCGTGAGCGCCTCGTCTTGGAGGCTGCCGATTACGATCACACCGTCCAATTCGTGAAACATATGCTCTTGAAAAGAACCGAGATGGATAGAAGAAGTGATGAAAAATTTTTTGCTGAAAACATTCTTCTTCAATGCCTTTTCTGATCGCCGAAAAATAAGGGTCCTGCCGTTCTTCCTCCGGTGACAGGCAGCTGACAACGCCGATCAGGGGGGCAGAATCATTGCGGCTGCGGTTTTTTCGTTTTTTTGCCGACGGCTGATAGCCCAGCTCATCGGCGATCCGCAGGACTTTTTCTCTTGTTTCTTCAGTCACGGCTAAAGAGTCATCTCTGTTTAAAATTCTCGATACTGTGGCGCTGGATACAGACGCCTGTAAGGCAATATCTTTGAGACGGACCATTTCGCATCTCCTTTTTACTAAAAATTTACTAAATAGAAATGACCTGGTTATTGTTAGAGTGATATTATCACATGTTAGTAAGCGTTTTCAACAACTTTTTTGGAGTTTTTTAGTAAAAATCAGTAAAAAGGGAAATCTGTTTTTCTCTATCATATTTCAGTTGAACCGGAATAAATTGATAGAGAAAGGAGAGGCTGACATGCTGAAGATAGCTGTTTTTGATGAGGAGCATGAAAAGGATCTGCAGACTGAAGTCAATTCATTTTTAAAAGGAATTTCCGAAGAACAGCTCGTCGATATTAAATATACGGTAGCGGCTGCCTGTGATCCTGAAGGGGAGCAGCTTTATTGTTTTTCCGCTCTCATTTTATACCGAAAGTAAAGAAGCCCGGGCGAATGCCGGGCTTCGTTGTGCATTATGCTTTTTTGACGCGGGGACTTCTCGGCTTTTGGTATTTCTCCGCTTGTTTGATTCCTTTTCTTTCGCTCACTAATGATTTATACAGAGACACGATCATCAGAAGGATCACGACTGAAAACGGGACCGCAGCGAGAATGGCCGTGTTTTGCAGTGCGGCCAGACCCCCGGAATATAATAAAACCGCTGCTACGGCGGACTGGATGATGCCCCAAGTGATTTTTACCCGATTTGACGGGTCCAATGAGCCGTAAGACGTTTGCATTCCAAGCACAAATGTCGCTGAATCTGCTGATGTAATAAAGAAAACAGCGATCAGAACAAGTGTTAATACGGATGTCACCATTGTGAGCGGATAGTGGCTGAGTGCGCCGAACAGCATCGTATCCGTTGTCATTCCGGCGACATTGAAAACGCCTTTTTGCTGAAGATCCATAGCGGATACACCGAAGATTGCAAACCATAAGAAAGCCAATATACAAGGTGTCACTAACACACCGATTAAAAATTCCCGGATGGTCCGGCCCCTTGAAACCCGGGCGATAAATATGCCGACAAACGGCGACCAGGAAATCCACCAGGCCCAATAGAAAATGGTCCAGCTGTTAATCCATTCGCGCTTTTGGGGATCATTCGGTGACAAGCGAAAGCTCATCTGCACGATATTTTGGATGTATTGGCCGATAGAATCAGTAAATGAGTTCATAATCAAAACCGTCGGGCCTGCAATGAGCATAAAGATCATCAAAATACCCGCGAGTATCATGTTGGTATTGCTTAAGTATTTAATTCCTTTGCCGATTCCGCTCCACGCAGAAATCAAGAAAAGCACGGTCACGACAACGATCAGGATCAGCTGAACGGAAAATGTCTTCGGAATGCCGAATAAATAATTCAGACCGCCGTTGATCTGAGTCGCTCCGAGACCCAAGCTTGTCGCCACACCGACAACGGTCGCAAACACGGCGATACAGTCAATTGCCTTGCCGATCGGCCCGTTTACTTTATCGCCTAAAAGCGGTGTCAGTGTGCTGCTGATTAAACCGGGCGCGTCTTTTCTGAATTGAAAATATGCGATACATAAAGCGACAACCGCATAGATGGCCCAAGCGTGCAGCCCCCAGTGGAAAAATGTGTACCGGAGCGCATCACGAAAAGCTTGGGGCGTTTCTGTTTCACCTGAGGGAGAGCTGATGGCGTAATGGCTGATCGGTTCCGCAGCCCCGTAAAATACCAAACCGATTCCCATGCCCGCGCTGAAAAGCATGGCAAACCATGATAATAACCCGAATTCCGGTTTTTCCCCGGGTTTTCCGAGTTTTATGTTGCCGATCGGACTCACAATGAGAAAGAGACAGAAACCGACAAATATAGAAACGACCAGCAGATAATACCAGCCGAAAGAATCCGTAATGAAATTTTGCGCTGTTTCAGTGACTTGCTGCAGGCTGTCCGGAGAAACGACACCCCATAAAACCGCAGCGGCTGTGATAACAATCACAATCCAAAAAACACTGGAGATATTCTTCTTTTTCAAACGTTCTCACCCTCTGACTATTTTTTCGATACGCCATTTTGTTTTAGTATGGTCGTACGATTGCAGATCATTCCTTTCTTCCTATTCCCTCAATCAGGTGAAACAAAACGCAGAAAACTCTATCATGTTTTTGGTCAATTTTCAATGGGGGCGCTCAGGTAAATGTGCTTTAGACCATCTTACAGCGAGTGTGAGAAACGTCCTGCATTCAAGCCGGCGAGGCGCCCCGTGACAAGGGCTGAGGTGATATTGTAGCCTCCCGTGTAGCCGTGAATATCGAGGATTTCTCCGCAAAAATATAAGCCTTCCATTTTTTTAGACGCCATTTGTTTCGGTTCAATCTCTTTTACGGAAACACCGCCGCCTGTGACAAACGCTTTGTCCAGAGAAAGCGTTCCGTCAGCAGCAACCGTAAATTGTTTGCAGTCTTTGACAAACGCCCTGAATTGATCCTTCGGCAGCTCCGTAAAGCTGATTTGCGGATCAAGACCGTTCCGTTCCAGAAGGAAAAGCAGGTACCGCTCCTGCATCCACGGCTTCAGCGCATTTTTGAGCGCTTTTTTCGGTGCGTCTTTCAGCTCCTTATGCATCCGCTGAAATAAATCTTCCTCGTTGATGCCGGGGAACAGGTCGATGCGGAGCTTGACCTCGGGCTGCTTTTTCAGTTCTTTGACGACAAACTGGCTGCAGCGGAGAATGGCGGGGCCTGACAAGCCGAAATGGGTAAACAGCATGTCCATCACATGTGTGACGATAGGCTTGCCTTTTTTATTCAGGACGCTGACGGCCGTGTTTCTAAGGGACAGCCCCTGAAGTGTTTTTTGTTTAATAAACGGCTCTGAGGACGTAACCGGCACTTCTGTCGGAAAGAGTTCCGTCACGGTGTGGCCGGCCGCTTCCGCCCATGCATAGCCGTCTCCGGTGCTGCCGGTGTGGGGGACTGACTTTCCGCCGACGGCGATAATGACGGCGCCGGCGGAAATGTGTTCGTCATTGTTTGTCGTAATGCCCGCAGCCCTGCCGTTCTCGTACCGCACTTCTTTGATTTTTTCATTTGTGCGGATGGTGACATTCAGTTCTTTTAAACGGTTCAAAAGCGCATCGACAACGCTTTGCGCTTTGTCTGTCACCGGGAACATGCGCCCGTGGTCTTCTTCTTTCAGCTGAATTCCGAGTTTCTCAAAAAAGGCGATGATATCTTCATTGTTAAATTCGGAAAACGCGCTGTATAAGAAGCGGCCGTTTCCGGGGATGTGTTTGATGATTTCTTCAACGGGGAGGCGGTTGGTTACGTTGCAGCGCCCGCCGCCGGAAATCGCCAGCTTCCGTCCCAGCTTGTTTCCTTTATCAATTAATAAGACATCTGCCCCTTCTTCGCCTGCGGCAATCGCAGCCATTAAACCGGACGGGCCGCCGCCGATCACAATCACGTCAAAATGTTTCATATTTCATCAACAACTTTCTTTTTCGCGTAATAATAGGCGGAAATGTCCGCTTCCTGCTATTATAGCGAAAGTAGGGGATTCCTTAAACGTATTTTGTTTTTTTAGAGCTTTCCCAAGAAGTTTTCCGCTGTAATTATTACCGTCTATTTGCCCAGTTGTGTTAAAATAGAAAAGTTGAATCTTCGTAGAAAATGGTGATGAGGAAACATGTCAAGCAAATTGTTAAGGGGCACGTTCGTGCTGACGCTCGGCACCTATATATCGCGGATTTTAGGGATGATTTATCTGATCCCGTTCGGAGCGATGGTCGGAGCGACGGGCGGAGCTTTGTTTCAATACGGATATAATCAATATACACTGTTTTTAAACATTGCCACGATGGGATTTCCCGCCGCGGTTTCAAAGTTTGTCTCGAAATATAATTCCAAAGGAGACTATGAAACGAGCAGGCGTATGCTGAGAGCGGGAATGTCGGTTATGCTCGTTACCGGGATGATCGCTTTTTCGATTCTTTATATTTCGGCGCCGTTTTTTGCGGAAACATCTCTCGGCGGCACGAGTAATAACGGACTTACGATTGACCACGTCGTTTATGTCATCCGGATGGTCAGTCTGGCACTTTTGGTTGTGCCGATTATGAGTCTTGTGCGCGGTTTTTTCCAAGGCCATCAGATGATGGGGCCGACAGCCGTTTCTCAGGTTGTGGAACAGCTTGCCCGGATCATCTTTTTATTGGGCGCGACGTATTTGATTTTAAGAGTGATTAACGGCGGCCTTGTCATCGCAGTCGGATATGCGACTTTCGCAGCGCTGATCGGATCATTCGGAGGGCTTGTCGTCCTTTATATTTACTGGAATAAGCGGAAGGGCGATCTTCTGGCGATGAAGCCGAACCTCGTCCCGTCCGCAAACTTAAGCTATAAAAAAATGTTTATTGAGCTTTTCAGCTATGCAGCTCCTTACGTTTTTGTCGGCCTGGCGATTCCTTTGTATTCTTATATCGATACGAATACGTTTAATAAAGCGATGATTGCGGCGGGCCATAAGGACATCAGCCAGGACATGCTGGCAATTGTCACTCTTTATGTGCCGAAGCTTGTGATGATTCCGGTTTCACTGGCGACCGCATTCGGCCTGACACTGATTCCGACGATTACCGAATCATTTACGAGCAGGAATTATAAGCTTTTGAACCAGCAGATTAACCAGACGATGCAGATCATTCTGTTTTTGGTTATTCCCGCCGTTGTCGGGATGTCCGTGTTATCGGGGCCGGCCTATACGTTCTTCTACGGCTCTGAAAGCCTTCGCCCGGATATCGGACAGGATATTTTGTTCTGGTACGCGCCTGTCGCGATTTTGTTTTCTCTGTTTACCGTAAACGCCGCGATTCTGCAAGGGATTAATAAGCAGAAATTTGCTGTCGTGAGCCTTTTCATCGGCGTCATTATAAAAGTGGTGCTGAACGTGCCGCTGATCAAGCTGTTTCAGGGAGACGGGGCCATATTGGCAACGGCGCTCGGTTATATCGCTTCTCTACTGTACGGTTTTATCATGATTAAGCGCCATGCGGGCTATTCGTATACAGTGCTTATGAAACGGGTCATTTTAATTGCGGTCTTATCCGTCGTGATGGGAGTTGCGGTCAAGCTGACTCAATGGCTGCTCGGCTTTTTCGTCACGTACCAAAGCGGCCAGCTGCATGCGGCGATTGTCGTCTTTGTCTGTGCTGCTGTCGGCGGTGCGGTGTACATGTTTGCCGCGTACCGAATCGGATTTTTGCAGAAAATGTTTGGAAACCGTCTGCCCCGCGTTTTGAGAAGAGGCAGGCATTCCGCCCATTGAGGAATAATGAATAGTCCGCTTATCGCGGGCTTTTCTTTTTAAAGGAGAGGATCATGATGAGACTTGATAAGCTGCTTGCCAACAGCGGATTCGGCTCAAGAAAAGATGTGAAAAAAATCGTCAAGGCAGGGGCTGTCATGATTGACGGAGAGCCGGCGAAAGATGTGAAAATCCATGTCGATCCCGATAAACAGGACATCACGGTATACGGAGAGCCGGCAGAGTACCGTGAGTTTATTTATGTCATGATGAATAAGCCGCAAGGAGTGCTGTCCGCTACAGAAGACAGCCGCCAGCAAACGGTGGTTGATCTGCTGACGCCTGAAGAACAGCGGTTCGAACCGTTTCCGGCGGGACGTCTTGATAAGGATACGGAAGGCTTTTTGCTTCTGACTAACGACGGGCAGCTCGCTCATCGTCTGCTTTCGCCGAAAAAGCATGTACCCAAAACATACGAGGTTCGGCTAACATCACCTCTGTCTCCGGAAGACATCATCGATCTGGAAAGAGGCGTTGTGATTGAAGGAGGCTATAAGACGAAGCCGGCAGCCGTTAAAACGATTACCGAAAGTCCGGATGAAACGGTCATTCATTTGACTATTACAGAAGGCAAGTATCATCAGGTGAAGCTGATGGCAAAGGCCGTCGGAAATGAAGTGGCTTATTTAAAGCGGCTTTCGATGGGGGCTGTTTCTCTTGACCCGGAGCTTAAGCCGGGAGAATTTCGCGAGCTGACAGAAGAAGAGCTCGCAGCGCTGAAAGATGCTGAAATGTAATCGAAATCAGAAAAACCCAAAACAGATTTGTTTTGGGTTTTTTATATAGAGGAACAAAAAGCAAGGCAAAGACGCTGCCTTTGCCTTGCAGCATGTCAGGCCGAAAAGGGCCCTATGTAATTGTTCGCTTAAGATGTAATTTTCACTTTTTTTCGTGTTGTCTCCCACTTGCCTCGGCTAGGACTATGAACAAGATCATTGTATGCTAACACATTTAAGTCTCGCTGAATGGTTCTAGGTGTAATGCCGAATTCATCAACCAGTTCCTGTGTTGTCACAAGGCCTTTTTCCTGAATGAACATGTAAACTGATTTAATCCGAGTCAGCATACGATTTGTTGAAGGTTTCAAAAAACCACTCCCTATCATAAGATCGGATGGACTTGATATACCACAACTCACGACTCTAAAACTTCGTACGAATAAGCAACAAAGGCAGACATTCTGTTTTTTCTCTTTTAACTGCCTCCATTATACACGATATGGAGGACACGAATCTAGGAATAAGCGCCGATAATTTTTTCCAATTGGGTGCCGCCTTGGTGCATTACTATGCCTGGCCCGCTTTTATTAGTATGGAAACTGAAACTTTTTTTATACGTGTCCGTATGAAAATGGGGGAGTGAGAAGCTTGGGAGACTTATTGAATGCAAACATTGTATCCGCCGGCTATGCTGACAGGCCGAAGGTGATTTCAAATGTATCTTTTACGGTCAATTCGAGAGAAATTGCCGGGTTAATCGGGGCGAACGGCGCGGGAAAAAGTACAGTGATAAAGGCGATTCTCGGGCTGTCCCGGGATATGGAAGGGTGTATTGAGTGGAATGATTCATCTTATGCTTACATACCGGAGCGGCCGAGTTTTTATGATGAACTGACGCTCTGGGAGCATCTCGAGCTGACCGGATCATTACGGGGCATAGAAAGCGGAGCATGGCGTGAGCGGGCCGGGCGGCTGCTTGATGAATTTTCATTGACGGCGGTAAAACATGAATTGCCTTCCGGTTTTTCAAAAGGGATGCAGCAAAAGCTGATGCTCATGCAGGCGTTTTTGGCGAAACCGGATATTTACATCATTGATGAACCGTTTATCGGACTTGATCCGATCTCAACGAAGCTGTTTACCGACATGCTGATTGCTGAGAAAGAAAGGGGCGCGGGTATTCTGATGTGCACCCACGTTCTGGATACTGCCGAAAAAATCTGCGACCGTTTTTATTTGCTGGATCAAGGCGCTCTGCTTCTTCAAGGCGCGTTAGAAGAGCTTCAGGAAAGAACAGGGGGCCGTTCATTGTTAGATTGCTTTTATTCAGCGGTTCGGGGCAGTCAGCGATGACCGGGCGGGCTTTGTTTTTTCAAAGGATGTTTCATTATTGGCGGTATCAATGGAAGGTGTTCCGGACGATCATTGATTGGACGGTCGCGCTGTATATCGTTCTTCCAGCTTCCGCATTCGTCGTTTACCAATATGCTGAATGGCTGAACGGGAAGGGGCTTCTTGATGGGGCGGCCGGCGTATTGGGCTGGGACTGGCTGTATGTATTCAGTGTCCTGCTATTGTGCACGGGGTTTATTCATACCTTTTTGCTGGAAGCGGATCACGTGTTTTTGGTGCATGCAAAACATTTGATGCAACAGCTGAAACGGTACGCGCTCTTGTATTCGATGTTCCTATCTTTCATCAAATGGGGAGTGCTTGCGGTGCTGTTATTTCCCTTATGGCGCCAGTACGGTGACTGTACTTTTTCGGCATATTCAGGTATGTTTTGCTGTCTGTTCGGCTTCCATACCGCGATATTAGCGGTGCACCGGCAAAGAAAAAACAGCAGGCAGACATTCGGGAATCAGACGTCAGGCTGGCTGAAAGTGATCGTTATGATGGCGGGCGCGTTTTTCATGATCCGCTTTGCCGCCGAGTGGTACTGGCTTTGGCCGGCAGGCTGTATATTGTTTATCTGCTCCGTTCTTGTTACTTGGAAAGAGGCAGATTCTTTATCAGCTTTTGAGGAAGAAGTGCTTGAGGAGAATAAGCGCAAGCTTTCATTTGCGGCCTCTGTTTTGATGCTCAGTCATGATGTGCAGCTGCCGAATGTGAAAAATAAAGGACGGAGCAAGCCGTTTTTTTATCCCGGCTCAAAGCATATCTTTTCAAAACGGTCGGCGTATACGGCGTGGAAAGAATTGTTTTTTAAAGTGCTGATCCGTAATGGCGGGTATCTCCGGCAGCTTTACCTTTTAACCGCGGCTTTTACGGCTCTTATTCTCGTTCTTCCGCTTTTGCTGAAACCGGCCGCCCTCATTTTATGTATGCTAGTCAGCCGGTACGCCGCTTCGCTTTTATTTGACCGGATTACGGACAAACCGGTTTTAAGCGGAATCAAGAGAGAGAGTGATGACTATTTTCGGGCGAGAAACAGCGCATTAACTCTCATTCAAGTCATCTGTTCCGCCTGGTGCCTCATTGCCGCGATTCTTTCCGCCCTTTATATGTGAAAAATCCCTCTCCGAAAAAGGAAAGGGATTTTTCTTAATGCCCGTTTAAAATAAAAAGCTGAATAAAAAACAGCACGGCAAAGATGATGACTAAAGGATGGATTTCGCGCCACTTTTTCTTAGCGAGTTTCACAAGCGGGTATGAAATGAACCCGAGTGCGATTCCGGTTGAAATACTGGACGTCAAAGGCATCGCCAAAATGACGAGAAAGGCCGGGAACGCTTCATCAAGTTCATTCCAGCGGATATTCGACACCGCTCCCATCATCAGGCTGCCGACAATAATCAGAGCCGGTGACGTAATCGCGGACACTTCCGATAAGACGCTGACAAGCGGGCTGAAAAACATGGAAACAGCAAACATAACGGCAATCGTCAGCGCCGTCAGACCCGTTCTTCCGCCGGCGGCCACCCCTGCTGAAGATTCAACGAACGCGGTTGTCGGGCTGGTGCCGAAGATGCTTCCGACTGTCGTAGCGGTCGAATCAGCCAAAAGCGCTCTTCTGGCATTCGGAAGCTGATTGTTTTTGATCAATCCCGCTTGTTCGGCGACACCGATCATAGTGCCGGTCGTGTCAAAAATCGTAACGAGAAGAAAAGAAAACACAACGGCATACAGACCGTGATGTACGACATCCCCGAGGGCTCCGAACGGATTTGTTATCAACAGCCCCTCCGGCAGGTGCGGGAATGAAAGGAATCCTTTTGTAAAATGGATCTGGCCGGTCAAGAAGGCAATGACGGCTGTCAGCGCCATGCCGATGAACAGAGCGCCGTTTACATTCAGCACCATCAGTACAATACTGATGATAAGCCCGATAAGCGTTAAAATGACGGCGGGCGAATGAAGATCGCCGAGTGCGACTAAATTAGATTTATCAGCTGTGATAATTCCGGATTGGCGTAAGCCGATAAAAGCGATAAATAAGCCGATGCCGGTCGTAATTCCGTATTTTAAATTGCCCGGAATTGCTTCTATTAGTTGTTTTCTTAAAGGCGTTAACGATAAAATAATAAAGATGACTCCCGCGATAAATACAGCGCTGAAAGCTGTCTGATACGTAATTCCGCTGCCTGCGCCGACGACATGAAAGGCGAGATACGCGTTTAAGCCCATGCCGGGGGCAATGGCGATCGGAAAATTCGCAGCGAGAGCCATCCATAAAGTTCCGACAATGGAAGCGATAATCGTCGCGGTGAACACCTGGTCAAACGGAATTCCCGCATTTGAAAGGATCACCGGATTGACGACAATGATATACACCATTGTAAAGAAGGTGGTCAATCCCGCGGTAATTTCTCTTTTTATTGTCGTTTGATGCTTGTCGAGATGAAACATAAGTACCTCCAATGACGAACATTTTTTCAAAACATCATCTATATTATTCGTTTTATCAACATTTTGCAAGTCTTTATCAAGAAAGGGGATTTGTGATGAACTGGGAAGTTGAAGTGATCAGAAACAAAGAAGATCTGATTCGTGACACGCAGAAGTTTCTGCAAATCAACAGCGTAATGGACGAATCAACAGCCGGTCCCGGCCGGCCGTTTGGAGAAGGCGTAGGTGACTGCCTGACTTCACTGTTGGAATTCGGTGAAAAAGAAGGCTTCACCGTAAAAAATCTTGACGGCTATGCGGGCCATATTGAGTGGGGGACGGGTGACGAAATCGTCGGTGTTCTGTGCCACGTCGACGTCGTTCCGCCCGGAGACGGCTGGACGAGCGATCCGTTTTCAGCCGACATCAGGGATGGCCGGATATATGCCAGAGGTGCCATTGATGATAAAGGGCCGACAATGGCGGCGTTTTACGCGCTGAAAATCGTCAAAGACATGCAGCTGCCTTTATCCAAACGCGTGAGAATCATCATCGGAACGGATGAAGAGAGTGATTGGAGATGTGTGGACCACTACTTCAAACACGAAAAAATGCCTGATGTCGGATTTGCCCCTGACGCAGATTTTCCGATCATTAACGCAGAAAAAGGAATTATAGACGCATCACTGCGCATTGCAAAAAGCGCTTCTGATAAAGAAGACGCAAAAAACGGGCTTCTGTCATTCCGTTCAGGACTGCGCTTGAACATGGTGCCGGATGCGGCTGAAGCGGTCATTGAAGGGGACGGTCTTGATGCCGTACACGCCTATTTCAGCAACTGGCTGGAGCAATCAAAAACACAAGGTGAAGCGGTTTCAGAAAATGGAAAACTGACGCTTCGGGTGTACGGGAAATCATGCCACGCAATGGAGCCGGATAATGGCATAAATGCCGGCTTAAAGCTTGCTGAATGCCTTGAGCGAGCGGAACTGGATGAGGCCGGAAAGCACTTTGTCAAAACTGTCAGTGACTATTTTTCTAATGATACACGAGGCAAAAAGCTGAAAATTGATTGCAGGGATGACATCAGCGGAGAGCTTACATTGAATGTCGGCACCTTTACATACAATAAGGGTGAGGAAGGGGAACTCGGCATCAACATTCGTTACCCTGTCACTTCAGACAGCAAAGTCATCCGTGATGCCTTTATGTCTGTTGAAGAATTCCGGCTTGAAGAATTTAAAGACAGCAAACCGCACCACGTATCTGCCGACCATCCGCTCGTAAAGACGCTTCAGAACGTATACGAAGGGCAGACGGGAAAGAAAGCGGATCTGATTTCAATCGGCGGAGGAACGTATGCGAGATCCCTTTCGGCTGGCGTCGCATTCGGGCCGCTGTTTCCCGACAGGCCTGACAGCGCGCATCAAAAGGATGAGTACATTGAGATTGATGACCTTCTCCGGTCAACCGCCTTATACGCTCAAGCCATTTATGAGCTTGCCAAGTGATAACAAAAGGGACGCCGAAAGCGGCATCCCTTTTTATCATTCAAATGACCATAAATCCGTTGATAAATAACGTTCTCCCGTATCGGCCGTCATACAGATGACGATTTGCTCGGAAGGGAGGCGTTTTGCGGTTTCAATGGCGGCGAAGCAGGCGGCGCCTGAAGACGGCCCGACGAGTATTCCTTCTTCTCGGGCCAGACGCCGGGTTGTCGTATACGCATCTTCATCAGAAATTTTCATAATTTCATCGTAAACGTCCTGATTCAATATGTCTGGAATAAACCCGGGGCTTGTCCCGACAAGCTTATGGGTGCCGGGTTTTCCGCCTGATAATACGGGGGAACCCGCCGGCTCGGCAACATGGACGGTCAAATCCGGGAAAAGCTCTTTCAGCGTTTCTCCGGTTCCGGTAATGGTTCCGCCCGTCCCCGCCGTTGCCACAAAAGCACCGAGCGGTTTGTTGAGCTGCAAAACGGCCTGATAGATTTCAATGGCGGTCGTTTTTCGGTGGGCATCGGGGTTTGCGCTGTTATCGAATTGCATCGGGATAAAACTTCCGGGGATCTGTTCGGCAAGTTCTTTCGCTTTTTTAATGCTGCCGGGCATTCTTTCCGCCCCCGGTGTTAACACAACCTCCGCACCGTACGCTTTCAGCAGGTTGATGCGTTCTTTCGTCATCGTGTCAGGCATGACGAGGATTGCCCTGTAGCCGCGCGCCGCCGCGTTCATCGCCAGGCCGATGCCTGTATTGCCGCTTGTCGGTTCAATGATGACAGAGCCGGGTTTTAGATGTCCGCTTTTTTCCGCTTCAATGATCATATTGTAAGCCGCTCTGTCTTTGACACTGCCGCTTGGGTTAAAAGATTCTAATTTTAAATAGACCTGTGCTGCATTTTCTGGCTGAAGGCGATTGAGTTTTACGATCGGTGTGCTGCCGATCAGTTCCGCCGTGCTGTTTACTATTTTCAAGGCCGGCTCATCCTTTCTGTATAAAACGTTCGGTACATAATATCCTATCATAATAAGCGGACAGGGTTCTCCTCTCCGCTTATCCGTTTTATAATAACACCATAACCAAAGAGGGGGAGATCCTCGCATGAAAGTTTCATTGCCGCATTATTTTATCGGCATTCCGATTCCGGCTGACATTGCTGAACCGATTTGGGAAGCAGCCAGAAAGGAGCCGGCATTAACATTCAAAAAATGGGTGCATCCGCATGACTATCATATTACACTCATTTTTCTCGGAGCCGCGGATGAAGACCGGCTTGCAAAACTATCGGCTCTGCTCGCAGATGCTGCGTCGGCAGTGCAGCCGTTTACCGTACAGTTTCAGCATCTGGACGTTTTCGGCGACCGCAGACAGCCAAGAGTGCTTCACCTTGAGCCAGAACACAATGAACTGCTCTTTGATTTGCGGGAAAAAACAAAACAGGCTGCTTTGAAAGCCGGTTTTCAAGTGGAAAAACGGCCGTATCATCCTCACATGACGATGGCGCGGAAGTGGGCGGGAGACCGGCCGTTTCCGGAAGATGTGCCGTTTGAAAGCGGCAGGGTGCAAAGTGCCGTCAGCCGGTTTTCCTTGTTTCAGACCCACCTTGACAGATCGCCTAAATACGAAGAAATCGCACAGTTTCAATTGACATAAACAAATATTCGGAGTGGGGAAATCACATGGCACAAATCATCAAAATTCATGACTGCATATCAAGATATGAGCTTGATCCATATCACTATATGAACCAGTATATCCGGCTGAAGAAGGAACGCTGGGAGACCCTTCTTGAAGAGTTTGACCGGAAAAAAGAAGAAAAAGCAACAGAAACGGCTGCCGGCGGTGAAACCGATCAAGCGCCGGCCCGAAAAAAATTTTTCTTAAAAAAGAGAAAAGAAGAAAATCCGGCCGATATAAATGAAAAGAGGCACCAATGGTTTGATGAGCCGGAGGAAGATGAGGCGCTGTTCGGGAATCTTCCGTCTCAAAAGTCTGAGCTCGCATCTTTTTTCAAAGCCCAGCTGTATGACTTTCAATTAAAATGGGCGAGCTCCACGCTTTCTCAAAAGTCTGAGCTTTCGCAGGAAGTCAAGCGGGACGGGATGTTAAGAATGCTGGCTCAAAAGCTGCCCGATTCCTATTTTGTGATGTATCATCCGGTTCTTCAAATTCAGCAGGCGTCCGTCGAATTGAGCATCGTCATCATCTCCCCGCTGGAGATTTTCTGCGCTGCTTTTATGGAAGCTGAAGAAGACAGTGTATATATCGGATCAAAACATCGTTTCTGGGAAGAAAGGGGTTCCGGCAGCACCCGCCAAGTATTAAATCCGTCTCTCAGCCTGAATCGGACGGGTTCGGTCGTTTCGCAAATCATGAAAGAAAAGCAGGCCGACATTCCCGTCAGGAAGCTTTTGTTCAGCAGAACGTCTTATATTGATTATCCGGAGCCGCCGTACGGGCTGGATATAGCTGATAAACGGACTGCCGCAGAGTGGCTGGAAAAGCAGCAGAAAAATACGGCGCCGATCAAGCACCACCAGCTGAGGGCGGCGAAGGCTCTTTTGTCTTACGGCTTGAGTCAATCAAGCAGGAGACAGGAATGGCTTGATTAAAACGGACGTTTGCCAGATGTCTCTTCATCTATGAAGCAGGTGAAAACAAACGATGAGTCAATGGTTTTTTATCATTAATCCGGTCTCAGGAGGCGGGCGGGGCCGGCGTGTCTGGAAATCGGTTCAAAAAGAGCTGACCAGGCGCGGGATTAGCCACCGCTCCTTTTTGACCGGGCATCCAGGACATGCGGAAGTGCTGGCGAGACAGATTTCAACGATGCAGGATCATAAGCTGAAGCGGCTGTTTGTTATCGGCGGGGACGGCACGATGCATGAAGTCATTAACGGGCTGAAAGGAATGGATCAGATTGAGCTGACCTTTGTGCCTGCCGGTTCGTACAATGACTTTTCCAAAGGCCTCGGCATTAAGAAGTCGGCGCTCCTCCATGAAATCAAAGGCCTGCACCGCCCGCTCACACGGAAATTTTTTGCGGGAAACATCAACTTTTTTCATGACAAAGCCCAATCTCTTTATTTTATTAACCATCTGTCTGTCGGCTTCGATGCCTCGGTCTTGAAGACTGCCGCGGAGTTTCCGTTTTCGCGCGTTCTTCGGTTTCTGCGTCTCGGTTTTGTGATTTACCCGCTTGCGCATATACGTACGGCCTCGGGGTTTCAGCCGTTCAGATTTGCTTGCACCGCAGACGGCCAAAGGCATGAATTCCGCAATGTCTGGTTTGTCATTGCGGCTAATCATCCTTATTACGGAGGCGGTATGAAAGCGGCGCCTTCTGCAAATCCCCGCGAAAACCATTTTGATATTGTCATTGCAGAAAACCTGTCCTTTTTTCCGCTGTACCGTTTTCTATGGGCGATGAGCTTTGGCCGGCATACCAAAATGGACGGAGTGACGATTTTAAAGGGGAAGGAATTCATTTTTGAAACGGATGGGAAAATTCCGCTTCACGCTGACGGCGAGCTTGTCGGAACGACGCCGTTTCGGCTTATGCCAGGCGGAGCGCCGTTAAAAATAAAAACATAATAAACAAATAAAACCCGTCAAATCTATCTCGGCAAAGAGCGGTTCACGACATAAATCTTCAGAATTCACAGGTGTTCTTGCTAGTTTTGCTTGACGAAGTTTGTGCTGTAGCGCTAAAATTTATAAGACGGCTATTGATTAGCATATGAGACTCTCAATAGCTGTCTTTTTTATTCTCAAGAAATTGTTTATGACAGGCTGCTCCGCCGAAAAGAGAAAGGCTGGAGGCCTATTCTAAAATATTTTAAGAAATGATGGGTTGAACATTGATATGAACTGGTTGGGACAATTACTAGGTAGCGATTGGGAGATCTTCCCCGCCGGAGGAGCTACAGGAGATGCATATTATGCGAAACATAACGGCCAACAGCTTTTTTTAAAACGTAATAGCTCACCCTTTTTAGCCGTGTTATCCGCCGAAGGCATTGTTCCGAAGCTGGTTTGGACGAAACGGATGGAAAACGGAGACGTTATTACGGCTCAGCATTGGATGGCGGGCAGAGAGCTGAAGCCGAAGGATATGAGCGGACGCCCGGTGGCTGAGCTGCTTCGCAAAATCCACACATCCAAAGCCTTGCTCGACATGCTGAAAAGATTGGGAAAAGAACCGCTCGATCCGGGCGCCCTTTTGTCGCAGCTGAAGCAGGCCGTCTTTGCCGTGCGGCAATTTTCGCCTCTTATCCAGGAAGGCCTTGCTTATTTGGAAGCGCATGTGGATCAGGTTCAATTCGGTGAAAAAGTCGTCTGCCATTGTGATGTGAATCATAATAACTGGCTTCTGTCTGAAGACAACCAGCTGTATTTAATAGATTGGGACGGCGCCATGATAGCCGATCCGGCCATGGATCTCGGCCCTTTATTGTATCATTACGTCGAAGAGCCAGCGTGGGACAGCTGGCTTGGAATGTACGGCATGAAGCTCACGGAAGGGCTGCGGCTGCGGATGGCATGGTACATGTTATCAGAGACCCTCACCTTCATTGCCTGGCACAAATCAAAAGGAAACGACAAAGCGTATCATGATGCCATGGAAGAGCTTCATGCCCTGATGAAGCGGATTGTCAAGTAGTCAGGAGTACGAATTCATCTGCTCCACCCATTGGGACAAATGGTTTTGGTGCTCCTGAATATGCGTGTCGATGGAATCGGCCGTGATGCCGGACTGGCTGTAGCGGTATACATCCTCGAGCACGTTTTTTATATTTGAATCAAGCCCGGTGTTGGCCATCAGTGATTTGATGACGCGCTCGAGCTGTTCATATTCGGCAACGGTCCCGCAGCAATCCAATTGATGGTCGGCCAATATGTCCTTTAATAACCGGACCTGATGTTCGCTTGTTAAGCCCATGATTCATATACACATCCTTTCTGTGTCATACATTGTGCAAAGCGGTGCGGTTTTATGCATCACATGAGTGTTCCGGACCGGGGAGCCTCTTTTTTTATGCAGCCGGGGTCTTTAAAAGGCGCTTGCGGCTCTTTTTGTTTCATGGTATGTTGTTACTCGAAATTATAGATAGAGGTGTCAATCATATGAGAATGCGCCATAAACCTTGGGCGAATGATTTTCTGGCAGAAAACGCTGACATCGCCATCAGTGATCCGGCTCAGTATAAAGGGCGGTGGAACACGGTCTTTGGCAATGACAACCCGATCCATATTGAAGTCGGTACGGGAAAAGGGCAGTTCATTTCAGGAATGGCCAAGCAGAATCCGGATATCAACTATATCGGTATCGAACTGTTTAAAAGCGTCATCGTCACTGCCGTCCAAAAAGTAAAGGACAGCGGAGCTCACAATGTCCGCTTGTTAAATATAGACGCGGAAACACTGAATGATGTATTTGAACGGGGAGAAATCAAACGCGTATATTTAAACTTTTCTGACCCTTGGCCGAAAAACCGTCATGAAAAACGCCGTTTAACGTTTAAAACGTTCTTGAAAAAATACGAAGAAGTAATGGGCGAAACAGGTGAGATTCATTTCAAAACCGATAACCGCGGTCTATTTGAATACTCCCTGAAGAGCTTTTCCGAATACGGCCTGCTCCTGACGGATGTCAGTCTCGATCTGCACAACAGCGATCCGAAGGGCAATATTATGACAGAATACGAAGAAAAATTCTCCGCGCTCGGCCAGCCGATTTACCGGGCGGAAGCCAAATGGAGAACAAAAGACAGACTCTGATGCGGGAGTCTGTTTTTTTATGCCGCCATTTGCTACCATTACATCAGGAGGGATGAAGATGGAGACATTGAATATTGGGAATATTTCATTAACGTGGCTGGACGGCGGTGTGACGCATATGGACGGGGGAGCGATGTTCGGCGTTGTCCCGAAGCCTTTATGGTCGAGAAAATACCCCGTAAATGACAAGAACCAGATTGAATTAAGAACAGATCCGATTCTCATCAGAAAAAACGGCCTGAATATATTGGTTGACGCGGGTATCGGCAGTGGGAAATTCTCCGATAAGCAGAAAAGAAATTACGGCGTAACACAGGAATCCAATCTGAAAAAATCTCTCAGTGAGCTGGGGCTTTCCTGTGAGGATATTCATATTGCGGCGATGACCCATCTTCATTTTGACCATGCATGCGGTCTGACGGAATACAGCGGAGATGAGCTTGTCTCTGTTTTTCCGAATGCCCGTATTATCACTTCTGCGACAGAGTGGCACGAAATGAGAAACCCTAATATCAGATCGAAAAATACATATTGGAGAGAAAATTGGGAGGCGGTACAAGATCAGGTCGAAACCTTTGATAACGGGTATCAGCTGACAGAAGGCATTACGATGCACCACACCGGCGGCCACAGTAACGGACACAGCGTAATTGTCTTAGAAGACGGAGGGGAAACGGCTGTGCATTTTGCCGACCTGATGCCGACAAACGCTCATAAAAATCCGTTATGGGTGCTGGCGTATGATGATTATCCGATGACCTCGATTCCGCAAAAGCAGAAATGGCAGACGTTCGCAGCGGAGAAAGACGCCTGGCTGATTTTCTATCACGACGCGATTTACAGAGCGGTAAAATGGGGCGAAGACGGTGAAGTGGCTGCGTCTGTCAAGCGGGAGAAAAAATAAGCGGGCCAAATGATTTACCTGTATGAATTTCGGGAATAAAAGCAAACCTAAGACAAATTGCTTTGAAAGGAAGAGACAGGTGAATCAATTTCAAGTGACGAAAGATGGAGAAATCAAAACAACCCTGCGCGGCTTAGAATTGCTTTCTACGCCCTTTTTAAATAAAGGGGTGGCCTTTACACAGGAGGAAAGAAAAGAACTCGGACTCGAGGGATTTCTGCCGCCGAAAATATTGACAATCGAAGAGCAGGCGAGACGGGCTTACGAACAGTTCAGTTCGCAGCCTGATGAGCTGAGCAAAAATGTGTACTTGACCGCTCTCCATGACCGGAATGAAACGTTATTTTACAGGCTGCTAAATGATCATTTAGGCGAAATGCTGCCGATTGTATATACGCCGACCGTCGGCACAGCGATCCAGCGTTACAGCCATGAGTACAGAAAACCCCGCGGTCTGTATTTATCAATAGATGATCCTGAGGGAATGCGCATGCATTTCAGCAGTTCGGAAAAAATGAAAATATTGATTTAATCGTTGCGACGGATGCCGAGGGCATTTTGGGAATCGGTGACTGGGGTGTCGGCGGCATCGCCATTTCTGTCGGAAAACTCGCTGTGTATACGGCAGCGGCGGGAATTGACCCGTCAAGAGTGCTTGCGGTCGTATTAGATGCCGGGACAAATCAAGAAAGTCTTTTAAATGACCCGCTGTATGTCGGAAACCAGCATTCAAGAGTCCGCGGCGAGAAATATGACCGTTTTATTGATGAATATGTCTCGCTTGCGCGGGAAACGTTCCCGAATGCGCTGCTTCATTGGGAGGATTTCGGTACGGCTAACGCCCGCGGCATATTAAAACGGTATAAAGATAAAGTCTGTACGTTTAACGATGACATTCAAGGAACGGGCGCGGTGTCGCTTGCAGCAGTGTTAGCCTGCGCAAAAGCATCAAAAGTGCCTTTAAAAGAACATAAAGTCGTTGTCTTCGGCGCGGGAACGGCCGGCATCGGAATTGCTGAGCAGCTCCGTGAAGCAATGGTGCATGACGGATTAAGCCAAGAAGAATCATACAGCCATTTTTGGTGTATCGACAGAAACGGACTGTTAACGGATGACATGAAGGATTTGCGTGATTTTCAGGTTCCGTACGCCCGGCCTGCTGATGAAGTGAAAGAGTACAGCCGCAGCGGTGAAGGCGGATCAATTGATCTGGCGGAGACGGTGCGCCAGGCGAAGCCGACGATTCTGATCGGCACGTCCACTGTATCAGGCGCATTTACGGAAGAAATCGTCAAAGAAATGGCCTCTCATGTCAAGCGGCCCGCTATTTTGCCGATGTCAAATCCGACCACTTTATCAGAAGCAAAACCAGAAGATTTAATAAAATGGACAGAAGGCCGTGCGCTTGTCACAACGGGGAGTCCGTTCCCTCCTGTTGCGTATAACGGCGTTACCTACCATATCGGACAGGCGAACAACGCGCTCGTATTCCCGGGACTCGGGCTCGGCACGATTGTGACGAAAGCAAGGCTGATTACGGACAATATGTTCGTTGCCTGCGCGAATGCCATTGCCGGTATGGTCGACGTCGGCAAGCCGGGGGCGCCGATGCTCCCGAAAGTGGAGGATCTCAGGACGGTATCAGCAACAGTAGCGGTAGCCGTAGCGAAAGCGGCCATTCAGGACGGTGTAGCGGAAACGGAACCCGAGGATCTGATCCAAACGGTGCAAGACGCGATGTGGCACCCTGTATACAAACGGATTCGGCCGATGTAACCGAATAAAGCCCAAAACGCTGATGGTTTTGGGCTTTATTTTTTGCTTGTCCGAATTATGAGGCGACAGAATCAATGACATCGACAATCTGGCCTGTTTTTGCATTGACCATAACTTCATATTGCTCCAGCTCGCCAAATGCCGAACGTGTCACGCCAGTTTTGTATACCTGGATGGTTTCTCCGTTTACCTGGTAAGGCTCGGGCTCTGTGTATATCCATGATCCATCTATCGGCCCGCGCTGTTTAAAAGCCGCTTTCACGATGCGCAGCGCTTTTTCTGAAGAGATATAAGGTTTCATTGCATACTTTTTCACTGCGATGGCAGCGCATAATCCGACTCCCGCACCTAAGAGAAAATGACGTAATTTCAATATGAAGCACCTCCAATTATGTCGTAGTTTTTATTATACAGAAGATGCCAGACGGTGTTAAGTAAAGCGGCGGTTTTACAGCCCATTCAATTTGAGAACTTGGAAAACGGTTGTTTTTCTAATAAAATAAAAGCACTACATAGAAATGAGGGGAAAATATGAATGAGGAAACGAAAACGCTTTTCCGGACGCTGACGCAGCTTCCCGGCGCACCGGGAAATGAACACCAGGTCCGCTCCTTTATGAAACGGGAGCTTGCGAAATATGCGGATGACATCGTGCAGGACAGACTCGGAAGTGTTTTCGGCGTAAGGCGGGGCGCTGAAGATGCGCCCACCGTTATGGTAGCCGGCCATATGGATGAAGTCGGATTTATGGTGACGCAGATTACGGATAACGGCATGCTGAGATTTCAGACGCTCGGCGGCTGGTGGAGTCAGGTGCTTCTTGCCCAGCGCGTCGAGGTGCAGACGGATAACGGACCTGTCATCGGCGTCATTTCTAGCATCCCGCCCCACATTTTAACGGATGCCCAGCGCGCCAAGCCGATGGAGATCAAAAATATGATGATTGATATCGGTACCGATGATAAAGAGGACGCGGTCAGAATGGGGATCAGACCGGGTCAGCAGGTCGTGCCGGTATGCCCGTTTACTCCTATGGCCAATGAGAAGAAAATATTGTCCAAAGCGTGGGATAACCGCTACGGCTGCGGATTAAGCATTGAATTATTAAAAGAGCTGCACGGAAAAGAGCTGCCGAACAACCTGTACGCCGGAGCCACCGTTCAGGAGGAAGTCGGCTTGAGAGGGGCGCAGACAGCAGCCAACATGATTCAGCCTGATCTCTTCTTCGCACTTGATGCCAGCCCGGCAAATGATATGAGCGGCGATAAGGAGCTGTTTGGCCGTCTCGGCGAGGGAGTGCTGCTCCGCATTCTCGACAGAACGACGGTCATGCACCGCGGGATGAGAGAGTTCGTCCTTGATATGGCGGAAACGCATAATATCCCTTATCAATACTTCGCTTCAGGCGGGGGAACGGATGCCGGAAGGGTCCACATTTCAAACAGCGGGGTTCCGTCTGCCGTCATCGGCATTTGTTCAAGATACATCCATACAAATGCCGCCATCATCCATGTCGACGATTATGCCGCGGCGAAAGAAATGCTCATTAAGCTGGTCATGGCGAGTGACAAACAGACGGTCGAAACGATCAGAGAAAATGTGTAAAAAAATAAGCAGGCCCTCATAAAGGCGGCCTGCTTATTCTGCTTCAAATAAATAAGAGAGTGCTTTCATCGCTTGATTTACGGTTTCCACCGTTATATTCGCTTTTCCGGAAAGCTCTTTCAGAGGATGATGCAGCTCTTTCGGGCGGATAAGAATGAGCGGCTTTCCTTTTGCGATGGCATAAGAAGCATCCATCGCGGTATTCCACTGTTTATATTTCTCGCCAAACAGGGCGATCACAAAATCGGCTTTTTCCATCAGCACCTCTGTACGGAAATTGTTGATATCAGAAGCTCTGGCGTCTTTTAAAACAGAATCAGGCTGCTCGCCCATAATCTCTTCTCCGATATTGTCTGAGCGCTCGTGGTTTTCCATCGGGCCAACAAATGTAATCGGCAGGTGCAGCGCTTTTGCTTTGTTCTTGATCTCGTCCCGCCAATTGCTGTGGATTTCACCGGCTAAGTACACGACAAACTGCATCTTTTGCTCCTCCTTTTATACATATTCAGATTTTCGTACGGCTATAAACAAAATGGTAAACGAAACTTACTTGATAATGCAAATGAAATATGATAATGATATTGCATATAGTTGGTCTTGCTGTAAGCAGTCTGGTATGATCCAATTGGACTCAGCATACAAAAAACTCAAAATCCAAATGGAGGAATCACAATGAAAAAAATTGAAAGCACGGAAGAATTGCAAAAAGCGGTACAGGACGATTGGGCGGTATTTATGTTTTCAGCGGATTGGTGCCCGGACTGCCGCTTTGTGGAGCCGTTTCTCCCTGAGCTGGAAGCGGACTATCCTGAATTCACGTATTACTACGTAGACCGCGATCAGTTTATTGATACATGCGCGGAATGGGAAATCTACGGCATTCCGAGCTTTGTGGTGTTTAACGGAGGAAAAGAAGTGAACCGCTTCGTCAGCAAAGACCGCAAAACGAAAGAGGAAATTGAGCAATTTTTAACCGATTCCCTCGCTAAAGCGTAAAGGAGGCCACAGGCTTTGAAAATGACGTCAAGGAAGCTGTCGGATCTATTAAAACAGCGCCTGCAGCACGAGAACCGATCCTTCTTTTTTGACAGAGAAAAAGACACCCTCCGTGTTGAGGATCAAACGACTAAAAAAGGCATTACATTGGAGCTCCCGCCGATCATCGCCAAGTGGGAGACAAAAAAAGAAGAAGCGATCGACGAGATCGTCTACTATGTGTCAGAAGCGATGGAGGCGATGGGCGGCAGCGGACAGGAGATGACCGGAAAGGAAGCCGGAATCTATCCGGTGATCCGCTCCACATCATTTCCCGATCAAACGGGCGACGGCATTCCGCTCGTGTATGATGACCATACGGCCGAAACCAGAATCTACTACGCGCTTGACCTCGGCAAAACGTACCGCTTAATTGACAGCCGGATGCTTGAGAAAGAAAACTGGACAAAAGAACGGATCAGGGAGACGGCGTCATTCAATCTCCGCTCTCTCCCTTCCGTCGTCAAAAAGGATACGGTTGCGGGCAATTATTTTTATTTTTTCAGGGCGAATGACGGCTATGACGCCAGCCGGATTCTCAATGATTCGATTCTTCATGAATACAAGCAGGCCGCTGAAGGTGAATTAGCGATTTCTGTCCCGCATCAGGATGTATTAATACTTGCTGACATTCGAAATGAATCGGGTTATGATATTTTAGGGCAAATGTCCATGAGCTTCTTTGCAAGCGGCACGGTGCCGATTACGGCCCTTTCATTTCTGTACAATGAAGGCAGACTGGAACCTGTGTTTATCATGGCGAAAAGCCGGCCGAAAAAGGATTAGAAAGGATTTTTCTTATGAACGCTTTTTACAATAAAGAAGGTGTGGGAGATACGCTTCTGATCTCTCTTAAAGATGCAGCACGCGAAGAAATCAGCTATGAAAGAGAAGGCGATGTCGCAAGAATCTTTAACAAAGAAACAAAAGAAACGACGGGCTTTAACATTTTTAACGTGTCTTCTTATTTACAGATTGAAGACAACGGCCCCGTCGCTTTGTCTGAGACATTCGTTCAGGACGTGAATGAAATACTGAACAGAAACGGCGTTTCAGAAACACTGACGGTTGACCTTTCTCCGAAATTTGTTGTCGGTCACGTAGAATCGAAAGAAAAACATCCGAATGCGGATAAACTGAACATCTGCCAAGTGAATGTGGGAGAAGAAACCCTTCAAATCGTTTGCGGCGCTCCGAACGTGGACAAAGGACAGAAAGTCGTCGTCGCTAAAGTCGGCGCGGTGATGCCGAGCGGGCTTGTGATTAAAGACGCTGAACTAAGAGGCGTTCCGTCAAGCGGCATGATCTGCTCCGCGAAAGAACTCGCTTTGCCGGATGCGCCGCAGGAAAAAGGCATTCTTGTTCTTGAAGACAGCCGCGAGGCCGGCGAAGCATTTCAATTCTAACTCCCATAAATAAGCGCACAGAATCGAATGATGTGAGGGAAAGCCGTTAAGCATGTCTGCTTAACGGCTTTCTTCTGTTGGGAGCTTAATCTTTTCTGAGCCGCCCGGCAATGGTATACTAAATATCGTCCCAGACTACTAAAAAGGGAGTTAGAGAGTGATTAAACATGAGTTGGCTGAATAAATTTTTTGACTTATTTTTAGGTGAAAAAGAAGAAGAGCATGAACTTGAACCGAACACGCATGCACAAGTCCCGAAAGAGCATATACCGGATCAGCCAGAAGGCAAATTAACGCGCATGGAAGATCCTAAAATATATTATGAATATCCGAAAGGGAATTTCCGCTTCCCTGTCGTTCCGGACGGCTATAAGCGGACGGAACAAAGACAGCAGGAAAGGCACGAACGCCGCCGCCAGCCTTCACGGGGTTATGCCGCCGCGAAGGAGCATACGGAAAGGAAAGAGCATACATATAAAGAGCCGGATACGGTGAAAAAGCCCTTTAAACCGTCATCCATTCCTTCACCGGTCTACGGCTTTCAATCTCAGCACAGCATTAAAAAAGCGCCTAATCCCCAAAAACAGCGTGAAGAGAGCGTAACATTGCTGTCAGAGGAGCAGTTTGATCCGCCAAAGTCCGGTCAGGAAACGGAAAAAGAGCCCGTATTCACAGCATCCGGCCTAACTAAACAGACAAATACCCGGCCGGAACCGTTAACGAAACAGGAAACGGACGAATACCCGGCCGCCAAACAAGAGCAGCTGCACTCTGAGACTGAAGCGGAAGAGCAGGTGTACAGAGCGTCCGAACCGCCGCAGTCTGAAGACTCGCAGCAAACGGAAAGCGCGGTGCCTGCCGGCTATCCGGAAGAACAAGAGCATGA
Source organism: Bacillus amyloliquefaciens DSM 7 = ATCC 23350 (assembly GCF_000196735.1). Classification (GTDB taxonomy): domain Bacteria; phylum Bacillota; class Bacilli; order Bacillales; family Bacillaceae; genus Bacillus; species Bacillus amyloliquefaciens. The sequence goes on along the minus strand of NC_014551.1, from coordinate 2,833,797 downwards.
ACAAACCGAGCCATCTATAAAAGAACCTGAGTATGAAGCACCCCTGCCGGCTGAACACACAGAAGACCAAGCGCCGCCGCAGGAGGAGTATCAGCAGCCTGAGCCGGAAAAAGCCCGGCCTTTTGAAACCGCGGAAGAACCGGTGTATACATACTCAGAAGAACAAGAAGAAGTTCAGCCGCAGTCTGAAGACCGGCCTGAATTGCCTGAAGCTGACGTGAAACAGGAAGCAGATCCTCAGCCTGAGTACAATGATGCCCCTCAGCAATCAGAACCGGAGCTTGAGCCTGTAAACATTGAGACGGCCGATGCCCCGGCCCGGCCTGCTGAAGAAAAAACCGATCACACCGCACAGCCTGCGAGAAGAGCGGATCGGCCGAGAGAGCGTAATGTGCCGTTTAACGTCATGATGCTTAAAAGCGATAAACACAAGCAGACGAAGACGCCAGAAGGCGGTGCGGGCTATGTCTTTCCTAATCTGTCGCTTCTGGACGTGCCGCCGGCGCAAAGACAGGACGACCAATCATGGATTGAAGGACAGCGCGAGCTTTTAAACGTTACGCTGAAAAACTTTAATGTGCGCGCCCAAGTCGTTCATGTCACACAAGGCCCATCTGTCACACGATTTGAAGTGCATCCTGAGCCCGGAGTGAAAGTGAACAAAATTACAAATTTAGCAGATGATATAAAACTGAGTTTATCTGCCAAGGATATTCGGATTGAGGCGCCGATCCCCGGTAAAAACACGATCGGCATTGAAGTTCCGAACCGCGTAAGCAAGGTCGTCGATTTACGGCAGATGATCAGAAGCGCCGCTTTCAGGGAGAATCCGTCTCCGCTTACAGCCGCGCTCGGCGTCGATATTTCCGGAAACCCGGTCGTCATTGATTTGAAAAAGATGCCGCACGGATTGATTGCGGGTGCCACGGGATCGGGAAAAAGCGTCTGCATCAATACCATTTTGGTAAGTCTGCTTTATAAGGCGGATCCGAGCGATGTCAAAGTGCTTCTGATTGATCCGAAAATGGTGGAGCTTGCGCCTTATAACCAAATTCCGCATTTGGTCAGCCCCGTCATCACAGACGCCAAAGCCGCGACCGCCGCATTAAAATGGGTTGTGGAAGAGATGGAACGGCGGTATGAACTGTTTGCCCATTCGGGTGTAAGAGATATCGGCCGCTTTAATGAATTAACGGCCGATCATAAGACCGGCGAAAAGCTCCCTTACCTTGTTGTGGTCATTGATGAGCTTGCTGATTTAATGATGGTGGCGCCGAACGATGTGGAAGAAAGCATTGCCAGAATCGCGCAGAAAGCGAGAGCCTGCGGCATTCATCTGCTTGTCGCGACACAGCGTCCGTCTGTCGATGTCATTACCGGAATGATCAAAGCGAACATACCGACGAGGATTGCATTCTCCGTCTCAAGCCAGGTAGATTCCAGAACGATTATCGACATGGCGGGAGCGGAAAAGCTTCTCGGAAAAGGCGACATGCTCTACTGGGAAAACGGCACCGGAAAACCGGTGCGCCTGCAGGGCAACTTTGTGTCCGACAGAGAGATTGACCGCGTCGTCTCCCATGTCAGAAAGCAGCTGCCGCCTTCTTATTTGTTTGAACAGGAAGAACTGATCAGGCAGGGAACCGCCCTCAAGGAAGAGGACGAGCTGTTTCCTGAGGCGTGTCAATTCGTCGTGGAACAAAACAGCGCCAGCACCTCAAGCCTTCAAAGAAGGTTCAGAATCGGCTATAATCGCGCCGCGAGGCTGATTGACATGATGGAGGCTGAAGGCATGATCTCAGAAGCGAAGGGCAGCAAACCCCGCGAAGTGCTGATTACGGCCGCTGACATTTCTCAAGAATAAGAATATCGTTCATTTTTCTCACAAACATGGTATGATAGTGGATGGACCATCAAACTGCATCACTGTCACGCGCTGAAATATCATGCGGCAGGTTTAATCAAAAAGAAAGTTACAGATACTGACGATAACGTAAAAATAAATGGAAGCGCCGCTGTTTGGGCTTTTTGCCCGCGGCGGTCGCAAAATGAAATGAGCGTCATATACTGGGGAACAGATAGACGTTTGTTGGAGGTACGATTATGACTGTTTATCATTTTGTTGGAATAAAAGGGACAGGTATGAGCCCGCTTGCTCAAATCTTGCATGATACAGGATATCAGGTGCAGGGATCGGATATCGAGAAGCAGATTTTTACTCAGGCTGCCCTTGAAAAAAGAAATATCCCGATCTATCCGTTCAGCGCCGATAACATCAAACCCGGCTTAACGGTAATCGCCGGAAACGCATTCCCTGATTCTCATCCGGAAATCGCAAAGGCGCTTGCTGAGGGGATTCCTGTTATCAGATATCATAAATTTTTAGCTGAATACATGAAAAAATATACAAGTGTCGCGGTAACGGGCGCACACGGAAAGACGTCCACAACGGGCCTCTTAGCACACGTGATGCAGCAAGCGAAGCCGACTTCGTTTCTTATCGGGGACGGAACGGGCAAAGGAAATGAAAGCAGCGAATACTTTGTATTTGAAGCCTGCGAGTACCGCCGTCATTTCTTAAGCTATCAGCCTGATTATGCGATCATGACGAATATTGATTTTGACCACCCTGATTATTTCGCCAACATTGACGATGTGTTTGATGCTTTCCAAAACATGGCGCTTCAAGTCAACAAAGGCATCATTGCCTGCGGTGATGACGAGTACCTGCCGAAAATTCACGCCAATGTGCCTGTCGTTTATTACGGCACGGGAGAAGAAAACGATTTTCAAGCGAGAAACATCGTAAAAAATACCGAAGGCACGACATTTGACGTCTTTGTCCGCAATACGTTTTACGATACGTTCTACATCCCGGCATACGGCCATCACAATGTCCTCAATTCATTAGCGGTCATTGCGCTCTGCCACTATGAAGAGATAGACGTGAACATGATTAAGCTCGGACTTGAATCATTCGGCGGCGTCAAACGCAGATTCAATGAAAAAGTGATCGGCAGCCAGGTGCTGATAGACGACTACGCCCACCATCCGACTGAAATTAAAGTCACGATTGAGGCGGCCCGTCAAAAATATCCTGAACGTGAAATCATCGCGGTATTCCAGCCGCATACGTTTACACGGACGCAATCTTTCCTTGATGAATTCGCAGAAAGCTTAAGCGCCGCCGATCGCGTATATCTGTGCGACATTTTCGGCTCAGCCCGCGAGAACGTCGGAAAGCTCACCATCACGGATCTGCAGGAAAAAATCGATAACGCAGAACTCATTGAAGAGAATGACACATCCGTGTTAAAAGCGCATGAAAACGCAGTGCTGATCTTTATGGGCGCCGGAGACATTCAAAAATATATGAGAGCTTATGAAAACGTCATAGCGTAACAAAAAAGCAGTGGGGCTCTCACTGCTTTTTTGCGCGTGCTGTAAAGGGATTTTCCGATAAACGGAGAAATAGTATACAGACAGCCCCTTTCATATATGTTTATCATTTTCATAATTGGGTATATACCATTATATCCTGCAATAAGGAGGTATTAGATGATTATCATTCTTTACTTAAGCGTCGCACTCATTGCCGTAGCATTTCTTATCCTCGTCATTTATCTGTCCAAAACATTAAAGTCTGTGCAGATGACCTTAACAAACGTTGCGTCGACTTTAAACGGCCTTGAAGGGCAGATGAAGGGCATCACCGCAGAGACCGCCGAGCTGTTACATAAGACAAACCGTCTCGCGGAGGATATTCAGGAAAAATCAGAGAAATTAAATACGGTTGTCCATGCTGTGCAGGAAGTGGGAACTTCCGTCCAGCAGTTTAATACATCCATAAAGCAGGCAGCCGGTTCCGTTTCGGCCTCTGTAAGAGAGAACCAGGACAAGATCAGTCAGGTTGTCACCTGGAGCCAGGCGGCTATGGAAATATGGGACAAGTGGAAGCAAAAGAAAAAAACATCGCTTTAATCATAAGAAAAATCCACTAAGGAGGAATCATAATGAGCAAAGATGGAATCAATAGTAAGGATTTTTTAATCGGAACGCTGATCGGGGGAATTATCGGCGCGACAACAGCTTTGTTTCTGGCGCCTAAATCAGGCAAGGAGCTGCGCGACGATCTCGGCAGCCAGGCCTCTGCATTAAAGGATAAGACGGACAGAATGACGGCCGACGCGAAAGAAAAAGGCTCTCAATATGTCAGCATCGCCAAAGACAAAACATCTAACATCACCCAGCTGGTAGCTGATCAGTCAGGCCAGATTATGAATAAAGTGAAGGATTTAAAAGACCGTTCTAAGAGCACACTAACTGAGAAAGCCGAAGAGACGAGAAGCGAAATGCAGGATACGGCTCAAAGCATCAAGAACGAAGCGGAAGAAGCCGCGGAAACAGCCGGTCAGGCAAATCGCTGATCTTCAATAAGGAGAGATAACCGACATGACTAAGCAGCTGATATCGTCAGAAGAAGAGTTCAAAAATGCCGCTGAGAAAGAAAATACGCTCGTGTTTTTGAAACACAGCACAACCTGCCCGATCAGCCAAGCGGCGTTTCAAGAGTTTGACGCCTTTGCATCGGAGCATACAGAAGTGCCTTCTTATTACCTGCAGGTGCAGGACAGCCGGCCGCTTTCAAACTATATCGCCGAGACCTACGGCGTGAAACATGAAAGCCCGCAAGTATTCGTCATTACAAACGGCGAAGTGAAATGGCACGCGTCTCATTCACAAATTACAAAAAACGCAATAGAACAGCATCTTTCATAATTGCTTGCCGCCGGATAATACCGGCGGTTTTTTTTTGAAAAAAACTATTGATCATTTCAGACATATCATGTAGGATAACATTATACGTTACTTCAACGCATAAAAGCTTAAAAGCGTTTTTGTGATAAAGCAGAATGTGAAAAAATTTATTATTTCATATTCCTATTTTCGCATAACTGTAGTAAGATGCATGTTAACTATTAAAATAAAACATAGCATAGAAGGGATGAAAAAGATGAGCAACAAGGAATTAGAGAACCTAAGACAGCAGGCAGACGCACTAAACTTAGAAATCCTTAAATTAATCAATGAACGCGGAGCCGTTGTAAAAGAAATCGGTAAAGCAAAAGAAGCACAGGGTGTCAACCGATTTGACCCTGTCAGAGAGCGTACAATGCTTAACCGCATTATTGAGAGCAATGACGGCCCATTTGAAAACTCAACAATCCAGCATATTTTCAAAGAAATTTTCAAAGCCGGCCTCGAGCTTCAAGAAGAGGATCACAGCAAAGCGTTGCTCGTCTCCCGGAAGAAAAAAGCAGAAGATACAATCGTTGATATTAAAGGCGAAAAAGTCGGTGACGGCGATCAGAGATTCATCGTCGGACCTTGTGCCGTAGAAAGCTATGAGCAGGTTGCGGAAGTAGCTGCCGCAGCGAAAAAACAAGGCATTAAAATCCTGCGCGGAGGCGCGTTCAAACCCCGCACAAGCCCGTATGATTTCCAAGGTCTCGGCGTAGAAGGCCTGCAAATTCTCAAACGCGTCGCTGATGAATATGACCTCGCGGTGATCAGTGAAATCGTAACGCCTGCCCACATTGAGCAAGCGATTGATTACATTGACGTCATTCAGATCGGCGCACGGAACATGCAAAACTTTGAATTGCTGAAAGCCGCCGGTTCCGTTAAAAAGCCGGTATTGTTAAAACGCGGTCTTGCCGCAACGATTTCAGAATTCATCAATGCAGCTGAATACATCATGTCACAAGGAAACGACCAAATCATTCTTTGTGAGCGCGGAATCAGAACGTACGAAACAGCAACGAGAAATACACTCGACATTTCTGCCGTGCCGATTTTGAAGCAGGAAACTCACTTGCCGGTGTTTGTTGACGTAACACATTCAACAGGCCGCCGCGATCTCCTGCTTCCGACAGCAAAAGCGGCGCTTGCGATCGGCGCTGACGGCGTTATGGCTGAAGTTCACCCTGATCCTTCCGTTGCCCTTTCAGACTCTGCGCAGCAGATGGATATTCCTGAATTCGAGAAATGGCTGAACGAATTAAAGCCGATGATGAAAGTAAAAGCATAATACAGTGTTCCGCTCTTTAAGGCCGCCGTGTGCGGCCTTTTTTCGTTTCTTCATTTTATTTAATTATAAAATGAAAGTGAACGTTTTCATCATTGGGAAAAACGTGTATAATTTCATGAGAAGTATTTAAATTTGATGAATAATGAAAAATAATGTACACTACTGACTTACGCTTACAACCATAAACGACAGAATGCGAAAACGTACGACATTTCTTTACATAAAGTGTTTATGCTATAGATAAGGATAAGTGTATCCAGTAAAAGGAGTGGTTTCAGTGAGCAACATTACGATATACGATGTGGCCAGAGAAGCAAATGTCAGCATGGCGACTGTTTCCCGCGTCGTAAACGGCAATCCGAATGTAAAACCGACGACCAGAAAAAAAGTATTGGAAGCCATTGACCGCCTCGGCTACCGCCCGAACGCGGTGGCAAGAGGACTGGCAAGCAAAAAAACGACTACGGTCGGCGTCATCATCCCTGATATCTCAAGTATTTTTTACGCGGAACTTGCGCGGGGAATTGAAGATATCGCGACGATGTACAAATATAATATTATTTTAAGCAATTCAGACCAAAATCTCGAGAAGGAACTGCACCTGTTAAATACGATGCTCGGTAAACAAGTAGACGGTATCGTATTTATGGGCGGCAACATTACGGACGAGCATGTCGAAGAATTTAAGCGCTCTCCCGTTCCGATCGTATTGGCTGCGTCAGTTGAAGAACAGGGCGAGACGCCTTCTGTCGCCATTGATTATGAACAGGCGATTTATGATGCCGTCAAGCTTTTCATTGATAAGGGGCATCGCGATATCGCATTTGTCTCCGGACCGATGGCAGAGCCGATCAACCGTTCGAAAAAACTGCAAGGGTACAAACGGGCGCTTGAAGAAGCGGGCATTGCGTTTAACGAGCAGTTCGTGGCGGAAGGCGATTACACCTATGATTCCGGGATGGAGGCGCTTCAAAGCTTGATGGGCCTTGACCGGAAACCGACGGCGATCCTTTCTGCGACGGATGAAATGGCTCTCGGCATTATTCATGCGGCCCAGGATCAGGGTATGTCGATTCCTGACGATCTTGACATTATCGGTTTTGACAATACGAGATTGAGCCTGATGGTCCGCCCTCAGCTTTCAACAGTCGTGCAGCCTACGTACGATATCGGCGCCGTGGCGATGAGACTTTTGACAAAACTGATGAACAAAGAGCCGGTTGAAGAGCATATCGTTGAATTGCCTCACCGCATCGAATTAAGACAATCAACCAAGTCATAAGAAAAACGGAAAAGCAAGCTTCACTCTGCCTGAGTGGAATCTTGCTTTTTTACTTGATAAGGAGAAGATATGAAACGTTTTGATTATCTGACACCCGTTGGATTTATGTTAGGCTGTATTATTGTCGCAATCGGAATTCTGTCAGGAACGGGACTGGCGGGAATCAGCTCATTTTTAGATCTGACTTCTTTTTTAATCGTAACAGGCGGCCTTGCCGCAGCGGTGTTTATCAGTTTTCCGCCGCGGGATTTAAAGAAAACCCCATCTGTTTTAAAACAGGTATTCTCCCGTCAGGATGATAATGTGAAGGAGCTTGTCAGAGTATTCGTCAGCCTTGCGGAGCAGGCGCGCAGGCAAGGGCTGCTGTCTCTGGAGGATCAGGCGCGTGAAATCAAAGACCCGTTTTTAAAAAAAGGGTTATTGCTTGCGATAGACGGCTGGGACGAGGAAACGATCCGGCTGGTGATGGATTCAGAGATCGCCGCGATGGAAGAAAGGCACAGAAAAGGCAGACGCGTTTTTGAAAAAGCCGGTGATTTTGCGCCCGCCTGGGGAATGATCGGGACGCTTGTCGGACTCGTGCTCATGCTTAAAAACTTAAATGACCCGCATACACTCGGGCCGAATATGGCTATTGCGCTATTGACGACGCTGTACGGGGCGCTGCTTGCCAATTTGGTGTTTATCCCTATCGCGGCAAAGCTTGAAGAAAAAACCGAAAGTGAAATTTTCATCAAGCAGGTTATCATCGAAGGTGTTGTCGGCATCCAATCGGGAAAAAATCCCCGCAATCTCGAAAGTCAGCTCGTCGTTTTCAGCTCAAGAGAAGACTGGCGTAAAGGACAGCCTTCGAACAAGAAAAAGGGCGCTGTCCATGAAGCTTAGAAAAGAGCGTTTTGAACGAAGGAACAAACCGGGAAATACAGGAGGTTCACCAAGATGGATGGTGACGTTTGCCGACTTGATCACGCTTATTCTCGTGTTCTTTATATTGCTTTTTTCGATGTCGCAAATAGACGCGGAAAAATTTCAATCAGCCGTTACTTCGATTCATACAAACGGCAGCGGGGGTGAACCAGCGTCATCAAGCAAAGCAAACGAAAATAGTGAACAGGATTTGCTGTTGCAGAACGTGAAGACATACATAAAAACGCACCATTTAAGTTCCAAAATGACGGCGAAGCGCGATGAGCGCGGAGTGGTTCTTGTGCTGCAGGAGGCCGTTCTGTTTCAGACTGGAAAAGCGGATGTGCTGAAAAACGCTGAGCCAGTCCTGCATCAGATCGCGGTGCTTTTGAAAACACTTCCGAATGCCATACAGGTTGAAGGCCATACGGACAGCCGCCGGATTTCCACCTATCAATTTCCGTCGAACTGGGAGCTGTCATCTGCAAGAGCGGCGAGTGTGATCCGTTATTTTACCGCAAAAGAAGACTTTTCCGCCAAACGGTTTATTTCTGTCGGTTACGCGGATACGAAACCTGTGAAGGACAACAAAAGCATCAGACATATGAAAGAAAACCGCCGTGTAGAAATTGTCATAAAAAAAACGACCTCCTCGTAAGGTCGTTTTTTATTTTGTTTTATACCGCTGCTCAGACCGGATGGCAAAAAGCGCTTTTTCCACGGTTTGGGCATTTTTTTCTGAGATTTCTTCTTTTCGGGGAATCGGAGGATATAATTGGTCAGGATCACTCCAAAAAGCGGGCAAGGTATAGGGAGAGTGTTTCTGCCATTTTTGAATCCACTTCTGCGGTATGCGCTCCCCGGGATCAATCCCTTTCATCTCAAGCCATATGCGGCTCCATGCTCTCGGGACGACTCTCCAAATATCGTACCCGCCGCCGCCGCCCGCGATCCATCTGCCGCCGCAATATTGATGGGCCAATGAGTGAGCGAGCCGCGGGATCTCTTGATAAATGGAGATGGTATTGGACAGGTGTGTCAATGGATCGTAATAATGGGCATCTGCTCCGTTCTGAGTCAGAATCACATCCGGCTTAAAAAAAGCCGCGATTTCCGAGGCGGCCGTTTTGTAAGCGTGAAGAAAGGAATCATCCTCTGTGAAGGCGTCCAGCGGGATGTTAAAAGAATAGCCGTAGCCTTGGCCGCTTCCTTTTTCCAGTACCTGTCCCGTCCCGGGAAATAAATAACGCCCGGTTTCATGAAAAGACACAGTGCAGACATCAGACCTGTCGTAAAATGTAAATTGAACGCCGTCGCCATGATGGGCGTCGGTATCAATGTATAACACCTTTGCCCCGTAGTTTTTCTGAATGTATTGGATGGCCACGGCGCTGTCATTATAGATACAAAAGCCCGATGCCCTGCCGCGAAAGCCGTGGTGAAGGCCGCCTCCTAAATTGCAGGCATGCCTTGCTTGTCCCGTCATGACATAATCGGCCGCTGTTAAGGTGCCGCCCACAAGAAGCGATGCGGCTTCATGCATGCCGGCAAAAACGGGGGTGTCTTCCGTTCCGAGCCCGTAGCTTTCTCCTTCTTTGGCAGGGAGCCGGCCCGCACCTGCCAGTTCCACAGCCTGTATGTAATCCTCCGTATGAACGAGAGCCAGCTCTTCTTTAGAGGCCGTGCGGGGAGCGACGATATCTCCCTCTTCAAACGCGTCCGCCGCCTGAAGCAGATCGTATGTCAAAAGCACGCGCTGCTGATTGAACGGATGTTCCTGGTGAAATTGATATGTCTGATAAGAAGGCGAGTAAACAAAAACGCTGTCTCTCATGACTGATCCCTCAAATATTTCGGCCACAAGACATTGTATCCGGCCTCATGAACGGCATGGATGAAAGGGAGCGGATTCATCGTCTTCACCCGAAAGACGAGTATATTCGAGCCGGCTGAATCATGGGGATAGACGAGCACACTCAGGATTTGCAGCTGAAGATCACGGCACATGCAGCTGAGATCAGCAAGGCTTTGGGTCATATCCGTCACCAGGATTTCCACCTGTGATCCCGGCTGGGCTGCGCCTGTCAGGCTGACGAAAGTCCGAAGTACATCGGTTTTGGTTAAAATGCCTGTCAGCTTATTGTTTACCGTGATCGGCAGACAGCCGATGCCATGCTCATAAAAAGAAGCGGATATTTCTTCCACGAAATCAAGCGGATGGGCGCAGATGACATTCCGTTTCATAATGGTTTCCACTTTGTTTGTCAGAAACGCGCCGCGGTCTTCTTGTTCAAAGCTGCTGTCCGGGCCGGCCTGTTTAATGTCCCTGTCTGTGACGATACCGGCGACGTGCAGGTCTTCGTCGGTGACAGGGAGATGACGGATATGATAGGCCTTCATTTTGCGTACGGCTGTTTCAATGGAGTCGTTTTTTGTGACGGTGATGACATCCCGCTTCATGATTTGTTCTGCAATCATTTTTTTATCCCCTTTGTATGTCAGTCAATACATAAATCGCTGATAAAAACGAAGTCTGTCGAACTGTTCGATTGACTCCTGACTGACGTGCCTGCCGATGCGGGCCATCAGACAATTGGCCGGATGAGAGCTGATTTCCGGTTCATCCGTTGCAAACCAGACAAGACCCCCGGCATTCATCATCTTTTCCATAATCTTTCTGTATTCCCACACGTCTTTTTTCATTCCTTTTAAATCCCAATGCCAGTAATATTCCGTCGTCATGATGATGTAATGTTCCATCTGTTCATCCATCATGCTGACTGTCAGCAAAGTTTTTCCGACAGAACAGCCCCTGTAGCCGGGAGCGACCTCGATCGCCCCGAGTTCAAGGAGGTCTTCCATATTTCCGTCAGACCACCGTTCAAGCGGATCGGGATATAAATACGTCACATAGCCGATAATCGTCTGTCCGTCCCTGGCGATAATGATCCGCCCTTCGGGAAGCCCGGCTATCTCGATTAACGCTTTGTGCTGTTCATGAGGAAGGCGAAAGGCTGTCAGGCCTTCATGAAACTCATACTGTGCTAAGTCCTCTGGAGGAACGGGCCCTTCTACTAAAAGAGGGCCGGCTGCTGTCTGAATAGATGTAGAATGGTACGTTTTATGATGTTTCACTGATTCACCGCCTGTCGGTTCTTAATAAAAACACATCTCCTTTAAGCATAACAAATTATAAAGCGTTTTCAATAGTACAGTAATTTATATTTTAAAAATTGAGAAAACTGTGAACTTCTACTATAATTAGTCTATAGATCAGCAAAGGGGGATGTTGCATGAACTTGAAAGCGTTGCCAGCAGAAAAGGGGAATTATCATCTGCAAAATTATGAGGAAACATACCGCAGCTTCGATTGGAAAGAAGCAGAGGCCGAGTTTTCCTGGCATCAGACCGGGAAGCTGAATGCCGCATACGAAGCGATTGACCGCCATGCCGAGTCATTTCGCAGAAACAAAGTAGCGCTGTATTACAAGGACGCAAACAGAGAAGAAAAATACACATTTAAAGAAATGATGGAGGAATCGAACCGGGCGGGAAATGTGCTGAGACGGTATGGAAACGTGGAAAAAGGAGACCGCGTTTTTATTTTCATGCCTCGTTCGCCGGAGCTGTATTTTATCATGCTCGGCGCTATTAAAATCGGTGCGATTGCCGGTCCTTTATTTGAAGCGTTTATGGAAGGCGCCGTCAAAGACCGTCTGCTGAACAGCCAGGCAAAGGTTGTCGTGACAACACCTGAGCTGGCCGAACGGATTCCGGCAGAGAGTCTCCCCGACCTGCAGCATATTTTCATTGTCGGCGGCAGCGAAGAAACGGGAGATAAAATCATCCATTACGATAAAGCGGCTGAAGGGGAAAGCACGAGACTTGACATTGAATGGATGGACAGAAGAGACGGCTACCTGCTTCATTACACATCAGGTTCTACCGGAACGCCTAAGGGCGTGCTTCACGTTCATGAAGCCATGATTCAGCAATACCAGACCGGCAAGTGGGTGCTTGATCTCAAAGAAGACGATATTTACTGGTGCACTGCGGACCCAGGTTGGGTGACCGGGACGGTGTACGGGATTTTTGCGCCGTGGCTGAACGGAGCGGCGAACGTAATCGTCGGCGGCAGATTCAGTCCGGAAAACTGGTACGGCACAATTGAAAAGCTCGGTGTCAGCGTCTGGTACAGCGCTCCGACCGCTTTCAGAATGCTTATGGGCGCCGGAGATGAAATGGCGTCCAAATTTGACCTTACCTCACTTCGTCACGTCCTGAGTGTCGGAGAGCCTTTAAACCCTGAGGTCATCAAGTGGGGGCATAAAGTATTCGGCAAGCGCATCCATGATACGTGGTGGATGACGGAAACCGGCGGACAGCTTATCTGCAATTATCCTTGCATGGAGATCAAGCCGGGTTCAATGGGGAAACCGATTCCGGGAGTGGAAGCGGCGATCGTTGACAATCAAGGAAATGAACTTCCGCCGTACCGGATGGGGAACCTCGCCATTAAAAAGGGCTGGCCGTCCATGATGGATTCCATTTGGAATAACAAAGAAAAATATGATTCTTATTTCATGCCGGGCGGCTGGTATGTTTCCGGAGATTCAGCTTATATGGATGAAGACGGTTATTTCTGGTTCCAAGGCAGAGTCGATGATGTTATTATGACATCCGGCGAGCGTGTCGGCCCGTTTGAAGTCGAAAGCAAACTTGTTGAACATCCGGCGATTGCCGAAGCCGGTGTCATCGGAAAGCCGGATCCTGTCCGGGGAGAAATCATTAAAGCGTTTATCGCCCTCAGAGAAGGACATGAACCATCCGATCAGCTGAAGGAGGACATTCGCCTCTTTGTAAAACAAGGGCTTGCCGCGCATGCCGCACCGCGTGAAATTGAGTTCAAAGATAAACTGCCGAAAACACGAAGCGGAAAAATCATGCGACGTGTCCTGAAGGCGTGGGAGCTGAACCTGCCGGCAGGCGACCTGTCCACAATGGAAGATTAAAGCCGGCGTTGACATTGCATCTAATTTATGTTAAAAATGAGTAAGCTTCATACGAAAAGGTTTTGATTGAGACAAGTAGGATATCTGATTGTTCCAGAGAGCTGATGGCCGGTGAAAATCAGTACATAAGATATGCCGAATACACTCATGAACCGCTTTTGCGAACAAAGTACTTCAAAGGAAGGCTTTCAGTAGTGAAAGAACGGACACGGTCCGTTATCAGGAAGAGTGATAAGAGCTTTTTTAGGCTTTTATTAGTAGGGTGGTACCGCGATTATATCGTCCCTTCGTTTTAAACGAAGGGGCGTTTTTTATTTCTATAAACAAAGGAGAAGACAAAATGACTAATTTATTAGAAGATTTATCATTCCGCGGCTTAATCCAGCAAATGACGGATGAAGAAGGACTGAATAAACAGCTGAACGAAGAAAAAATCCGTTTATACTCAGGGTTTGACCCGACGGCTGACAGCCTCCACATCGGACACCTTCTGCCGATATTGACACTGCGCCGTTTCCAGCTTGCAGGCCACCATCCGATTGCGCTTGTAGGCGGCGCAACGGGACTGATCGGCGATCCGAGCGGCAAAAAAGCGGAACGTACGTTAAACACTCAGGATATCGTTGTCGAATGGTCGCAAAAAATTAAAAATCAGCTTTCCCGATTTTTAGATTTCGAAGCCGGAGAAAACCCCGCTGTCATAGCGAACAACTTTGATTGGATCGGAAAAATGAGCATCATTGAATTTCTTCGCGACGTCGGAAAAAACTTCGGAATCAACTACATGCTTGCGAAAGATACTGTAAGCTCAAGAATTGAAACCGGGATTTCTTACACGGAATTCAGCTACATGATCCTGCAATCCTACGATTTCCTGAATCTGTACAGAGAAAAGAACTGCAAACTCCAAATCGGCGGCAGTGACCAGTGGGGCAACATCACGGCCGGTCTTGAACTGATCAGAAAATCGGAAGAAGAAGGGGCGAAAGCGTTCGGTCTTACCATTCCGCTCGTCACAAAAGCGGACGGCACGAAATTCGGCAAAACGGAAGGCGGCGCGATTTGGCTTGATAAAGAAAAAACATCGCCGTATGAATTCTACCAATTCTGGATCAATACAGATGACCGCGACGTCGTCAAATATTTAAAATACTTTACTTTCCTGTCAAAAGAGGAAATTGAAGCTTATGCTGAAAAAACGGAGACGGCTCCTGAGAAAAGGGAAGCGCAGAAACGTCTCGCTGAAGAAGTGACTGTTCTTGTACACGGCCGCGAAGCGCTGGAGCAGGCCGTTCATATCTCCCAGGCGCTTTTCAGCGGCAATATTAAAGAGCTTTCCGCTCAAGACGTCAAGGTAGGGTTTAAAGACGTGCCTTCGTTTGAAAAAGACCGCTCTGAAGAGCTGTCTTTAGTAGACGTGCTTGTGGAATCTAAATTGTCGCCTTCAAAACGGCAGGCCCGCGAAGACATTCAAAACGGGGCCGTCTACATTAACGGCGAGCGCCAGACGGACATCAGCCATCTTCTGACAGCAGAAGACCGCATCGAAGATCAATTTACCGTACTGCGCCGCGGAAAGAAAAAATACTTCCTGATCACGTACTGAAAATAAAAAGCAGTCCGGCCGCTTTATGCGGCAGGCTGCTTTTTTAGGTTTTGTGAATACTGCACCGGGAAATGAGTACAGTACATAGTATAAGGCAAAACAGGGAAGGGGCGCTGCGCCGTGAATTTCATGTTCACCATCGCGAAGGAAAGATTGCAGCGGGATCATTGGGAACAGCAGCAAAGCATGAACGCCGAAGTCAAAGCCGAGGAACCTGAGGCGGAAGAAGAAAATCCGCCATCATAAAGGAAAAAGCCTTCATTCTGCGGAATGGAGGCTTTTATTTGTCACCAGATCAGCCTGACGGCGGCCATCAGCACGACTCCCGTGATGACCGTAATTGATAAGCTTTTTGTCCACATCGCGCAAAGCAATGTCGGGATGAGAACGATCATTGCTTTCCAATCAAAGGTCAAAGCGCTATTTGTTTTCACGATCATGCTCTCCGTTACCAGAGCGGTCAAAATGCAGAGCGGAATAAAGGAGAGCCATTTTAAAGCCAATTCAGGCATCTGAATGTTCCGGACAAATATAAACGGAACGATACGCGGCACAAGTGTAACAATCATGCAGCCGAGTATAATCCAGATCATTTGCGTACTGATGCTCATTTGTCCGTCACCACCCCGATGGTTGCCACAATCACGGTTGAGACGATGACTGCGATATGTGACGGCACGATATAGGATAACAAGACCATAAAGATGATCATATAGACGATTAAGGAAAGATTGTGCTTCAGCTTTTCCGACGCAGACGCCTGCAATTGCAGCACCAGCAGCGCCGCAAACATAGCGGGCAAAGCGAAGTCCAGGCCGAGGGCGTAAGGATCAGATATCCATTGTCCGAGAAGCCCGCCCATCACACAAGAAATAACCCAGCACACATAAGCTGTTACATTAAGGCCGTTCATCCACTTATCGTTAAGCCTGCCGTTCTGAGCCGCCTTGTTTACCGCTACCCCGAAAGATTCGTCGGTAAGCAAAGCACCGAAGCCGATATTTTTCACCAAAGAGTATTTCGTGAAATAAGGTGCGATGGTCAGACTGAGCAGAAGGTGCCGCAGATTGACGATAAACGTCGTTAAAATAATGGCGGAAATCGGACTCCCGGAAACAAGGAGCGAGCAAATAATAAATTGGGCGGCGCCGGCATAGACAAACACGGATAACAAACAAATTTCAAGAATACTGAGATGTGAGGCCACGCCGACAATGCCAAAAGCAAAACCGATACTCATATAGCCAAGCAAGGTAGGCACACAATCCCGGACCCCCTGTAAAAATGTATCGTTCATTTCCCGGGAAACGGCGGTTTTTTGCACTTCTGTGTTAATCATTTTTTATACTCCTTCCTTAGAGATTATAATGATAACGACTAATGAAAAAATCAAAGAAAATACGGTTCACATTTATATGAACCGATTTCCGGTGACGACATGAAATAACGAATGGTTTTGTTTCATCAGGCCTTCAACTTTTTCAGCCCCTACTTCTTTTACAAGCTCCGCGAACATAAGGTCGTGCCTCATATATTCCATGGCCACGAGAACAAGAGCGGGATCTTCTGATTTAATGGCCCAGGCATTCGTCTGCGGAGAAAAATTGGCGATTAAGACTTCTTTATTATCGCGTGCCGCTATCGTTAATCTCCCGCCCATGCGTTTTTCCGCCACTTCAGGCGACATATTATGATGTGTCGTATTTCCGAGCTTTACTTCCGGAGGGCCGAACACAATCGAAAAGACGGGCAATTTTTCGGCCGCGCGTTTGTTAGCGGCTTCTTGAATAAAGGGAATCTGCTGTTCCCAGACAGACAGCCACAACTCTTCCTCGGCTTTTTCAATCATATCCTTCAATTCATTGATGACATGATCATTTGTGCTGATGCGGAGGATGACATTCATCTCCTGCTCGCTTTCAAGCGCCAATAATTTCTCCTCAAGATAGCCGAAGGAGCTTTCGAAATCGTGCCGCAGCCGGTCAATTAATTCCTTTCCGGCCAGCGGGGCATATGTAACCGGATCAGACGGCACAATATGGACAGCGCCTTTATCAACTAATTTTCCCAATACTTCATAGATCATTGAGCGGGGGACGCCTGACCTTTTACTGACTTCGTACCCGGTAACAGGCGAGTGTTTTAACAAGCCGATATATGCTTTGCATTCATATTGAGAAAATCCAAATTTTTGTAATTCTTTCAGAACATCCTCCATAAACATCCTCCGTAGTGGTTATTCATGAAACTACTATAATTTAAGCGGTTATATGTTGTCAATGGGACTTGAGTGCTGAATGAAAGGCACAGCTGTTTTGTCGCTTTCCAACTTATTTTAGAGCGAGTTACTTGTATGGCTCTTGTGAAAAACGTTGCCGTAGACCCACACGAATGCTGTTTGATACGATAAATTCAAGAAGTCAAAAGAGGAGGATCATGGTGGAAAACACCTCTAAAATCGCTTTTTTATCAGTTATAAGCAATTCTCTTGTCGTCATGCTCAAAATAGCGGTGGGCATTATAACAGGGTCTGTCGCGATACTTTCCGAAGCCATTCATTCTTTTTTAGATTTGATCGCCGCCTTCATCGCCTTTATTTCCGTCAGGATATCAAAAAAGCCGGCTGATACAGGGCATCCGTACGGACATGGAAAAGTCGAGAATCTCTCCGGAACCATTGAGACGATTCTGATTTTTGCGGCAGGGATTTGGATGATATATGAATGCGTTCAAAAATTGGTGAATCCAGAGCCGGTTCATCTGCCGGTATTGGGAATTATTGTGATGCTTTTAGGGGCTCTCATTAATTTGATCGTCTCGAAATTAGTAAAAAGAGAAGCTGAAAAGGTTAATTCCGTAGCAATGAAATCAAATGCTCTGCACTTACTGACTGACGTATACACATCATTAGGCGTAGCGGCAAGCCTTTTGGTTGTTACATTAACGGAGTGGTATATACTTGATCCCATTATAGGTATGGTGCTTGCGGTGTATATCATATATGAAGCATTTAAGTTAATGAAAGAAGCATTTCCGCCGCTGATTGATACCCGTCTGTCAGAAGAAGAAGAGAAAACAATTTTAAAGATTATCGATACATTTCATCAGGAATTTATTGAAATCCACGATTTTCGTACAAGGCGCTCAGGCCCGCAGGAGTATATTGATTTTCATATGGTCGTGGCGTCTCACGTGACGATTAAAGACGTGCACGACTTGTGTGACCGCATTGAAAGGGATATTACGGATGAATTTAAACAAGCACAGGTGATGATTCATCCTGAGCCGGAGAGCGAAAGGAAGAAATAAATGATCTTGCCTTTGTCACCGGCAAGTTTCTGACAGCGATAATCGTGATCTTTAACTGAGAGCCCCGTGTAAAACGGGGCTTTTTTGATATGTAAATGACTATTTCTCACCAATATGAGAGAGAAGCTTATACAAGTGAAAGGTTCATTTCATAAGTTGTTGTAAAGAAAAAGGGAGGTGAATACAATTGAACGCTATTTCTGTTAAAGAAATTGAACATGGAGTTGCCGTTGCTGAAAGAGAAGGTTTAGGGGAGTATTTACACCAAGAACCGGTTGCCGGAAAATGTACGCGCCGTTCACGCAGCAGAAGACGGACGCACCGTTCACATCGTTCACGCAGCAAAAGACGGACGCACCGTTCACACCGCTCACGCAGCAGAAGACGGACGCGCCGGACACGTCGTACGCATCGCACAAGACGGTCCCATCAAAAGCACCGCTCTTCCCGCAAGCGCTGTTTCAAATGCTGACTATAAAAACTACGATGTGCAATAAATGCGTATAGAACCGGGATCTGCTATAATGGCAATAGAAAGAACTGGAAAAACTCCAGTATCATCATCTGCGGACACTGAACTGACAACATGACGCTGTTTGTTCGTGTCCGTTTTTGATGTCTGAACATGATGCCGAAGGATAAAAAGGAAGGGATGACACCGAATGAAGCTGAATGAGGATTTTTATAAAGAATCTGAAGGAAAAACGGTATATTCGCAGAACATCAGCAGCAAGCAGTTACATATCACGGACAGCGGACATGTCAGCGTGGACTTCATCAGCATAAGCAGGCTCCGGAAGGCTTCGAAAATCGCGATCTTAGGTGACAGCGTCGCCCGGGGGCTGCGTGCGAAATACGGCTTTGGTGACATTCTGAAAGACCGGACAAACGCTGCAATAACCAATCTGTCTGTCAGCGGCGTCAATATGAGCAACAATGGAACCGATAACATTTATCAGCAATCGCTTAAAACGTCGGGCCATGATGTCATTATTGTGCAGGGAACAGATGATGATTGGTGCGGCCATATTCCCATCGGCACAGATGAAAAGGATATCACCACATTTTACGGAGGCTTCTGTCAGGTCATTCAGCAGCTGCGAAGCAGAAATAAAGACTGCAGCATCATTGTGGTGACCCCGACAAGGCAGGTGAAAATCTCAAACGGAAAAATCGTCCGCCGTGATACTGATAAAAATAAACTGGGCCTGAAGCTGGCGGACTATGTAAAAGCCCAAAAAGAAGCCTGCACACTCCTCTCTGTACCGTATGCCGACCTGTTTGATACAGATCTCATTGACCCGTATAATCCTGCTTTCCGCAAAATGTGCATGTCAGAAGGTCTTCATCCGAACGAGACAGGGCATCAAATCATTTTTCAGGAAATCTGCCGAAATTATTATTACTATTACGGATGAAACAGCACGAAAAGGTTATTTTCGGCTTTTTTCTTCTAAAAGCTCAATAATTCTTTGAGATGCGCGTCGTTGCGCTCTCAAAAGCGAGACAATATTTCCGGTAAAGCCGATTAAAATAATAAGCAGCAAAATGATTATCCACATAAGTGAACCTCCCGTCGAGTTTTGAAAAACCCACTCTCTATTTTACTTATTTTGGATGGTGAAGAGAATAGGTCCAGTTTAAATATCCATAAAAAATGCACAGACTGAACTGTCTGTGCATTTTTTATTCGCTTATTTCAGCAGCTTCAATGATTCACGATTCATTTCTGCTCGTTAAAATATGATGGCTTCCGGCTTCTTCACCTTTATAAAATTTGTGCCGGTATTTATTAAATCTTTGCGGATGCTTTAGTAAATCCATCCGGGCGTTCAGCTGCGAATTCATCTGCGTCTGAGATCGCTTGATCGACCTTTACTTTCTCACCGTGCCTGCCGGTCACTTCTTTTTCTGCTTCTGCCGGGCTTGTATCCTCGAATTGGTCTGTCACCAGAACTGCGATTTTTTTGCTCATACGTCATGCCTGTTTGTATATAACAACGGTATCAGGCACAAGAAAAGACGGAGGTCTGCTTAGCTTGCGTGTTTAACCTGAGATAAGGCGAGCCAATTACCATCTGTGTCTTTTTTTATTTTTTTTACACTCACATTTCCCAGGACCGCCCGGATCAACGATCTCATGAATGATAAACGTGACGGGGAGCATAACGGATATGCTCTCTGTTAATGTGTTTGATGGGATGGACGTACACCGCTTCGCTGTCAGTATACGTGTCAGCCACAACATACTTAGGGTCACAGTAATACACTTTCGATTCTTTCCCCATTTATCTCACCTCCCGTACTAAATAGCTGACAAGGAGGATTTTGCACCGGACAAGTACACTGAGAAAAGTCCGTATTTTTTAGGGCCGCAGGTTTGGTTTTTATAATGCATTTATCTGCTGTTTTTATCCTTATAGTATCTACAGGGTTTTCCTGAATTCGCTTCAAATCGGAATGGTTAATTCTTTTTGACCGGGGAAATCTATAAAAAAGAATTCAAAATGATTCTTTTCAGTCAATCGAGATGCATACATCTTGGGGGGATTTCAGAATGCTCGATGAAAAAACAATCGCGATCATTAAAAGCACCGTGCCGGTATTGGAAGAGCATGGTGAAGAAATCACAGGACGATTTTATGACCTGCTGTTTCAGCATCACCCTGAGCTGTTGAATATTTTTAATCAGACGAATCAAAAGAAAAAAAACCAGCGTACAGCCTTATCGAATGCCGTGATTGCAGCCGCCGCCAATATTGACCGCTTGGAAAACATAATTCCCGTCGTTAAACAAATCAGCCATAAACACCGGAGTATCGGAGTTAAGCCCGAGCATTACCCAATCGTTGGAAAGTTTTTGTTAATAGCGATAAAGGATGTGTTACAGGACGCGGCTACTCCTGAGGTCATTCAGGCGTGGGAAAAAGCATACGGCGCAATTGCAGACGCATTTATCGGAATTGAGAAGGACATGTATGAACAAGCGGCAACGCAAAAAGGCGGATGGAAAGACTATAAGCCGTTTAAAATTGATAAAAAGGTAAGAGAAAGCAAAGAGATAACGTCATTTTATCTAAAACCGGAAGACGGACAGCCGCTGCCTGAATTCAAAGCAGGACAGTATATCAGTGTAAAAGTATACATTCCGG
Source organism: Bacillus amyloliquefaciens DSM 7 = ATCC 23350 (assembly GCF_000196735.1). Classification (GTDB taxonomy): domain Bacteria; phylum Bacillota; class Bacilli; order Bacillales; family Bacillaceae; genus Bacillus; species Bacillus amyloliquefaciens. The sequence goes on along the minus strand of NC_014551.1, from coordinate 2,812,439 downwards.
ACACGGGTTATACGCATATCCGCCAGTACAGCTTATCGGACGTGTCCGGTAAGGATTATTTCCGGATTTCCGTTAAAAAAGAAGGGGTTGTTTCCTCTTATCTGCATGACCAATTACATGAAAAAGATTCAATCGAGATCAGCGCCCCGGCCGGTGACTTCATATTGGACCCTGCCTCAAAGAAGAACCTGGTTCTCATCAGTGCCGGTGTCGGGATTACGCCGATGATCAGCATGTTAAAAACGGTTGTGAAAACCCAGCCGCAGCGAAATGTTCTTTTCATCCATGCGGCAAGGAGCGGAGAGTATCATGCTTTGCGGCATGAAGCTGAGGAAGCTGCGGAACATTCATCCGTTGACACTGTCTTTATTTACAGCGAGCCGTCCGAACAAGACCGTTCAGAAAACATTCGTTTTCGGGAAGGCCGGATTGACAAGCGGCTTTTAGAAGAAGTGATGACAGATAAAGATGCTGATTTTTACCTGTGCGGCTCACCGTCATTCATTAAAGCAATGAAAAAGCTGATTTCTGAATTCAATACACCGCCAGAATCGATCCACTACGAATTATTCGAACCGCAGCTGAGTATGGTGTGATGGAAGAATGAAATACGATAAAAAGCACCCGGATGAACGGGTGCTTTTTATATTCTCCGGGATAAACGGCTGAGTACGGGGGCAGTTTACACAACCAAAAGAAAAACCCCGGAAACATTGTCATCACAACATTTCCGGGGTTTAATCCAATGCTCTTTAAAGAGCGTTTTACTTAACGAGAGTAGAACTCAACGATAAGCGCTTCGTTAATTTCCGGAGCAAGCTCAGAGCGCTCTGGAAGACGAGTGAATGTACCTTCAAGCTTTTCAGCGTCAAAAGTAAGGTACTCAGGAACGAAGTTGTTTACTTCTACAGATTCTTTGATGATAGAAAGGTTTCTTGATTTTTCGCGAACACCGATTGTTTGACCAGGTTTTACTTGGTAAGACGGAATGTCAACGCGGCTTCCGTCAACAAGGATGTGACCGTGGTTAACTAATTGGCGTGCTTGACGGCGAGTGCGCGCAAGACCAAGCTTGTACACAACGTTATCAAGGCGTGCATCTAAAAGAATCATGAAGTTTTCGCCGTGTTTACCAGTCATTTTTGCAGCTTTGTCAAACAATGTGCGGAATTGACGTTCGTTTACACCGTACATGTGACGAAGTTTTTGCTTTTCTTGCAACTGCAAACCGTATTCTGATAGTTTTTTACGCTGTCCCGGACCGTGAGGACCTGGTGCGTAAGGGCGTTTTTCTAATTCTTTACCTGTACCGCTAAGAGAGATTCCTAAACGGCGAGACAGTTTCCAAGATGGACCTGTATAGCGAGCCATAATGTGACTCCTCCTTTGTTTGGTTTTATTTTGTGGAAAATAAAAACCGTCTGTTCGATCCGACCGTGCACATTTTGTTTTCATGTATCCTCGCTCCAGCAGCAGAGAGTTACACGATACACCTTACAGCTAAGGAACAAAATGAAAACACAGAAGCTGAACAAAAAGGCTGCAATATTTCACACAAAGAACATTATATGATTTTTCCCGGCCGCCGTCAACCATTTCTCCATGAAGACTGTCGGTTTATGATATAATGTACAAAAATGAGTAGTACATGTTTAGGTGATAAAAATGAAAAAACAAACAATCGATGAAGTTACGGCCTTTCATCAGAAAATGCTTTCTTTTTTCTTGACGAAATCTGAATCCGTCTCATTATCCGACTCGCTGTTATGGCTGGCCTCAGCTCTTGAATCCTGCTTTACATCTCTTTCATTGACCCTTTCACCGGCTGAATCAACACGTTTCACCATAAAAACAGAAGAGGAACCGAATTATGCTCCGCTGAAAGAGAGTGACGGCCGTTTTATGATCAGGAATCAGACGTCCGGCAGATCCTTTTATCTGCGCTCGGAAAGCGGACTTCCGATCCCGGAATCATTGCCTGAGCTCGTTACTCAATTTATCAATCAATCTGTGAGACAAAGCGGGCTGTTTGACAAAACAAAGCATCAGCGGAAAATTCACAAAATGACAGAAATGTTCCATTCGCTTTTAGATCAGGATGAAGTATTGGAAAAACTGCAGGCGAGTTTGAGGAAGGCTTTCCAGTCTTTCCGTTTTTTACTGTTTATCTCGCAGGATCAGGATACGGACAGACAGCTCCCCGCAAAAGAATTGCATATGGACGGAGAAGATGCCGATCCGTTTGCCCTGAAGGTTTATTTGTCAGGCAGAATGCTCAGGAAAGGCAGGTCATCTGCTTACCTGCCGATTAAAGGCCAGCAGGGGACTTACGGGGTTCTGAAGGCTGAGGGGCTGCAGGATGCCGCGCTTTCGTGCAGTTCTCTGAGTGAAATGATGCTGCTTGCGGGCGCAGCGGGAAAAGCATTTGAAAATGCGCAGCTGTATGAGCAATCGAAAAAAAGCATTGCGAATCTTGAGCTCATCAATGAAACATCGCGTCAGCTGAATCAGCGTCTCAGGCTCACTGATACGATGCGGGAGCTCGCCGCTATTATGATTCAATCGTTTCATGCGGAAGAAGTGGCTTTTTTTCATATTGACCATTTTGAAGCGCAAAATCTGCTTCCCGGGCATACCGCCTTTTTTAAGACAGAACGCGCGGACGCATACATCAGCATTGTGAAAGAAAAGCTGTTCGAAGGAGAAAAAGGTGTGTTTATCGGCAGCGGAAAGACTGTATTCGGCGAAAATGGCTACGGTTCGCTGATGGCGGTGCCGATGATCGAAAATGACACCGTCTTCGGATTCGCGATTTTATTGAAAAAGGATTTATACGCTTTTACGTTTGAAATGTATAAGCTTTTTCAGGCGCTCATTCACCATGCGACATTGGCGGTCACGAACTCCATGCTGCGCGACAGGCTTGAGCATCTTGTTCAGACAGACCAGCTGACGGAGCTGTATTCAAGAACCTATTTGGATGAGAAAATTCAATACAGCATGAAAATTCATAAACGGGGTGTATTCATCCTCGTTGATATCGATAATTTCAAAAACATTAATGATACATACGGTCATCAAACGGGGGATTCGATCCTGATACAGGTGGCCTCCGTTATGAAAAACCATATCCGGGAGCACGATGTCGCTGCGAGATGGGGAGGCGAGGAGCTGGCTGTCTATCTGCCGAATATCAACGTATCATCCGGGGAACGCATCGCCAGAAGGCTGGTCCGCGCCATCCGGGAAAACACCGAACCGCGCGTGACGATTTCCTGCGGTGTTTCCTGCTGGTCAAAGACTGACCCGATGCCGTTGAAAATGCTCGTTCAGCAAGCGGATGAGGCGCTTTATACCGCCAAACGGAACGGTAAAAACCGGCTGATCATCCATCAAAACAGCACGGCGACGTAAAAAAGGAGCCGGCCCGCGGGCCGAACTCCTTTTTTTTATCCTAATCGTTTTTCAAGCGTTTCAACAAACTGTGCTAAATAGGATTCGTCTGTTTCATCAAAACGGTTTTTCACGGGGCTGTCAATGTCCAGCACACCGATCACTTCACCGTTTACGCGGATCGGAAGAACGATTTCTGACTGGGAAGCCGCGTCACAGGCGATATGTCCCGGGAACGCATGCACATCGGCAATCCGCTGCACTGCGCCATTAGAGTAGGCAGTGCCGCATACGCCTTTGCCGAACGGAATGCGCACACAGGCAGGAAGCCCTTGAAACGGTCCGAGCACAAGCTCGCCCTCTTTAGCAAAGTAAAACCCCGCCCAGTTGACTTCATGTAAGGAATGGTATAAAAGCGCTGACGCATTCGCGTAATTTGCGATCGCATCTGTTTCATCTTCTGTCATGGCTTCGAGCTGTTTAAGCAGAAGCTGATAACTTTTTTCTTTATCTCCGGATTGTTTTTCGACATGAAACATGGAAAACCCTCACTTTTTCTATAATATCAAACAAAGTTCCGGCCGTTCTGCCGGCATTTGTCGAGAAGTTCTTACAGGAACGGCGCCCTTCGGCTTGAATTGGTAACATAAAGGGGTGAGCCGTATGAAAGTAAGCACCAAAGACAAAATTATTAACGCCGCTGTCCAGCTGTTTAACCAAAAAGGCTATTCCGGCACGTCCGTCCGTGAAATCGCAAAGTCAGCTGATGTAAATGTTGCGCACATCTCCTACTATTTTAAAGGGAAAGGCGGATTAATGGAACATTTAGTTTCCGAGTTTTACGAAGGCTACACTGAGGCGCTGGAAAACGCCGCCGTCAGTATGAACGGTGAAGACGCACAGGAACGCATCCTGCGGGTGATTTTTGATATTTTATCCTATCAGCACGATCATCGTCAATTAACGCGGTTTGTGTACCGGGAAGTGACGATTGATTCTGTGCTTATCAGGGAAATTATGTCTACTTATTTAATGAAAGAAAAATATATTTTCCAGCTGGTGATCGAAGAAGGGCAGTCACGCGATAGGCGTCTGACGCTGCCCGTGCCGCATTTTATTCTGCAATTGAAATCCCTCTTGATGATGCCGTATCTTCAGCCACAATATATTACGGAGGTGCTCTATATGCAGCCTCATGAACCGTATTTTTATAAAAAGTATTTTGAAGAGGTGAAGATTTGGATCGAAAGCGTGTTTCGCCGGCCTGATGCGGTGCTTATGAAGTAATGATGCTTTTGTACGTTTCATAGAAACTGCCGACATCTTCCGCTTGATGGGCGTCCGACCCGAATATGAGCGGGATTTTTTTTTGCTTCGCCGTCTCCGCCATCCAATCCTCCATGTATACTTCCCCGGCAAACTTCTTTCTGAGCCCGGATGTATTAATATCCAGCTCCATTCCGTGCTTCTTCACAGCGTCAAGGCAGCGGGTCACAAGCTCTCTTATTTGAGGTGACATGCTGTAAGGGAAAAGGCGCGCGAATTTTTTAACGAGTGTGATATGGCCGACCCGTTTTGGCTTAAAGGGGCCGAGCGGTGTTACAATGGAAGAATACACAGTTTCATAGTATTGCTCATATACCGCTTCAATGCTTCCGAAGTGCGCGGCGAGCCGCTGAAACGCGTGCTCATCATAATCGAGGCATATATAAGACGGGCCGGCCTTCAAAAAATGAACAGATAAAATGCCGTCATCCAGTGAGGGGCCGTATGTATTCAGAAACGCCGCGGTTTCCTCCTCATACCCTGAGATAAAATCGGTTTCAAGCCCTGTCAGGATGCTGATTTGTCCCATGTATACCTTTTTTAATTGTGAGACCCGGTCCAAATAGGCCTCCATCTCTCTGAGAGCCATTGCGCTGTCTCGAAGCGGTGTAGGATCTTGAAAAGACGGAGGGAGGGGGGCATGCTCAGTAAATGTGATAGATGTAAAGCCTCTTTCCAGGGCTTTTTCGACATATTGTTTCAGCGCGTCCTTCGAGCCGTGAGGGCAAAAAGGCGTGTGGATATGAGCGTCTCGTTTTTCCATTTTTGTCACTCCATTAAAAAATTGCAGAATCCTGCCGAAATTATGCAAAAAGTTTTTGATTTCTGGTCAAAAAATGTTGGTTACATGGTATCATAATAACAATGAAAACGACAGATTTTCTCAATACATATATTGAAATCTTTCTGAATACATAAAACACCCTGACAGATTATGAGAACAACAAGGGGGCTCATTATGGAGTTAGTCATCGGATTATTGGTTATACTGCTCGCACTCTTTGCGGCGGGCTACTTTTTCAGGAAAAAAATTTATACGGAAATTGACCGGCTGGAGTCATGGAAGATTGAAATTTTAAACCGTTCGATTGTGGAAGAAATGTCCAAGATCAAACATCTGAAAATGACCGGAGAGACGGAAGAGTTCTTTGAAAGATGGCGCGAGGAGTGGGATGAAATTGTCACAGCCCATCTGCCGAAAGTAGAAGAGCTCCTTTATGATGCCGAAGAGAACGCCGACAAATACCGGTTTAAAAAAGCGAATCAGGTGCTTGTCCACATCGACGATCTCCTCACCGCCGCCGAATCAAATATAGAAGGCATCCTGCGTGAGATCAGCGACCTTGTGACGAGCGAGGAAAAAAGCCGCGGAGAGATTGAACAGGTGCGTGAGCGGTATTCAAAAGCGCGGAAGAACCTTCTGGCGTACAGCCATCTCTACGGAGAGCTTTATAACAGCCTGGAGACGGATCTCGACGAAATCTGGAGCGGCATAAAAGAGTTCGAAGAAGAGACGGAAGGCGGCAATTACATCAAAGCGAGAAAAGTGCTGCTTGAACAGGACCGCAGGCTGGATCAGCTTCAAACATACATAGATGACGTTCCGAAACTGCTCGCGGACTGTAAACAGACCGTGCCGAACCAAATTGCCAAGCTGAAAGACGGCTACCGGGAAATGACGGAAAAAGGCTACAAACTGGAACATATTCAAATCGAAAAAGAGCTGGAGACACTCACAAATCAAGTGAAACGGGCAGAACACGCGCTTTTGGAAGAATTGGATGTCGACGAAGCGTCCGCCATTCTTCAGCTGATTGATGAAACAATTCAATCGATGTATGAACAGCTGGAAGGCGAAGTGGAAGCCGGACAGTCCGTCTTAAGCAAAATGCCTGAACTGATCATCGCGTATGAGAAGCTTGAGGAAGAAAAAGACCGCACAAAAACCGAAACAGAGCTCGTCAAGGAAAGCTATCAGCTGACGGCGGGAGAAATCGGCAGACAGCATGCGTTTGAAAAACAGATGGAAACGATCGGCCGGCTCCTTGAGCAGGCGAGAGAAAAACTTGACGGAGAGCATGTCGCTTACTCTCTGCTGATTGAAGAAGTTGAGGCCATCGAAAAGCAGATGGAAGAGGCTCAGAAAGAACATGCCGAATACCGTGAAAATCTGCAAGCGCTCAGAAAAGAAGAACTGCAGGCGCGTGAAACGCTGATGCACCTTCGGAAAACCATTTCTGACACAGCGAGAATGCTGCAAAAAAGCAATGTGCCGGGTATTCCTGAACAGGTCAAGGACAAGCTCGAGACGGCAAATCATCATATAGAAAAAACCGTCAGCCAATTGGAAGAGCTGCCGTTAAACATGGAGGAAGCCGCCAAACATCTGAATGAAGCTGAAAAGATGGTTGCGGAAGTCAGTGAAGAGGCGGAAGAACTGGTGATTCAGGTGAAGCTTATTGAGCGGATCATCCAGTACGGAAACCGTTTCCGAAGCCAGAATCACATTTTATCCGAACAGCTGAAAGAAGCGGAACGGCTGTTTTACGCTTACAGCTACAATGAAGCTTACGAGATGGCGGCGGCTGCGGTTGAAAAAGCGGCTCCCGGCGCCGTGAAAAAAATTAAAGCTGATCAATCTGCTTCATAGCGTACAAGCAAAAACTGCACCCTGATGGAAATCAGAGGTGCAGTTTTTTTGTTTCTCCCGGAATATAAAAAAGCGCCTGCGGCTGATATACGTCAAGCCGCAGACGCTGAATGTTACGATTTCGCTTTATTCAATTCGATTGGCGGGCTGGTAAAAAACGTGATGATACAGCCGATGATCGCTCCGGCAATGCCCGGAAGCACCCAGCCGATTCCAATGCTGTAAAGCGGAAGGTTCGCGTTTAAGAATGAATCTAGTGATCCGAGCGGAATGCCGGCTGCCTTCAAGCCGTCCAAGATGCTGAACAGCCCCGTTCCGATCAGGCAGGCGATATAGACTTCCCGTCTTTCCTTAAAGATTTTATCAATAAAGGAAAGGACAATAATGACAATCGCCAGCGGGTAAATGGCTGATAGAATAGGAACTGAAAATGCAATGATCTCAGCAAGCCCGAAATTTGAAATCGCCAGGCTGAACAGCGTGACAATCGTAACTACCATTTTGTATGATAAAGCGGGAATCAATTTTGAAAAATATTCGCCGCAAGATGTGACAAGCCCGATGCTCGTCGTTAAGCACGCAACGGTGATGGCGGCACCGAGAACAATGTTTCCTAATGAACCGAACAGGTAATCGGATGAAGCTGATAAAATCTTTGCGCCTTCGCCGAGCGGCCCTACAGCGTTTGTGCTTGTCGCTCCCAAATAGGCTAAAGATAAATAAATGAATGTCAAACCTGCCGCTGCAATAAGTCCCGCTTTAATACAAGCGGCCGCAAGCGCTTTTCGCTGGGTGACGCCCCTGCTCTTAACAGCATTGACCACAACAACACCGAAGACGATTGAAGCGAGCGCATCCATTGTTTTATAGCCTTCCAAAAATCCTTTGAACACCGGCGTTCCGGAGTATTCCTGATGTACGGCGCCCAGCCCGCCCATCGGAGTGGCGATGGCTTTAATGACAATGATTAAAATAATACCGAATTTAATGGGAGTCAAAATCTTCCCGACTCTGTCCACGATTTTGGACGGATTAAGAGCTAAATAATACGTAATGGAAAAAAAGATTAAAGTGAAAATAAATAAAGATAATCTTTCCGGAACACCGCTTAAGAACGGAACTGCACCGATTTCATATGAAACGGTTCCGGTTCTCGGAATCGCAAAAAGCGGCCCGATTGATAAATAAAGCACAACGGTGAAAATCGTGCCGAATACCGGATGAGCTTTATCGGCAAGTCCTTTTGCATCTTTTCCCGTTAATGCGATGGCGATAATACCCAATAGCGGCAGACCTACGCCGGTCAGTAAGAAACCGCCCATCGCTTTCCAGACATTATGTCCTGCCGCTTGCCCGAGCTCCGGCGGATATATCATGTTTCCTGCCCCGAAAAAAAGTGCGAAAAGCATGAAACCGATAATCACGGTATCTTTGACAGGTAGTGAGTGTTTCATAAAAGTCCTCCTAAATACTATGTTGAAATATTCTGTCAATTAATTGTCAGATAATATAACAAAACGAACATTACTTATTATATTGCAATGTCCAGAGAAGTCAATACTCGATTTATTGCGAATTTATATTTACTTTTGTTATGGTAGCATAAATATCATACGATGTACCGTTTTCATAAAAGGAGTAAAAAAAAATGATATATTTAGATAACAGCTCAACGACCGAGCCGTATGAAAAGGTTTTGGATGTGTATAAACAGACGAGCAGCCGTTATTTCGGCAATCCTTCGTCTCTGCACCGGCTAGGAACTGAGACGGAGCAGCTCCTTGAAGCGGCCGCTCAGCAAATAAAAAAAACCTTGGGTTTAAAAAATTATGATATTGTATTTACATCAGGAGCGACTGAAGCGAACAACGCTGCGTTAAAGGGAGCCGCCTGGGCCAACATGAATAAAGGAAGACATATCATTGCTTCAGCGATTGAGCACCCTTCTGTGACGGAGACGCTTGATCAGCTGACAGAGCTGATTGGCTTTGAAGTCACATATCTTCCGGTCGATCAAGACGGCTTCGTTTCTTTAAAAGACGTAAAAGCGGCTATCAGGCCGGACACGATAATCGTCAGCGTCATGCATGTCAATAACGAAGTCGGCTCCATTCAGCCTATAAAGGAAATCGGCGGACTGTTGAAACAGCATGGGAATATTCTGTTTCATGTTGATCATGTACAGGGCATTCATAAAGTCCCCCTGTCTATAGAAGAAGCGGGCATTGATCTGTGTACCATTTCAGGGCATAAATTTCACGGCTTAAAAGGGACCGGGGCGCTCATCGTCAAAAAAGGAACGCGGCTCATTCCCCTTATTACGGGCGGCTCGCAGCAAAAAGGCGTCCGTGCCGGAACAGAACATACAGCGGGTGCCGTCTCCCTTGCAAAAGCGGTCAATCTTTCCGCACGTGACATGAACGAGCGGCTTTCTTCAGTGGAAGCTGCTAAGAATGCGCTTATGGAAAGGCTTTGCAGGACGGACGGGGTCGTCATCAACACTCCTGCTGAAAACAGCGCGCCGCATATCATTAATTTTTCCGTTCCGGGTGTGAAAGCAGAAGTGCTGCTGCACATGCTTGAGGAAAAAGGAATATACGTCTCCACAACCGCGGCATGTTCAGCAAGAGAGCACAAACCGAGCCGTGTCCTCCTGCAAATGAATAAAGGCGAACAGATTGCATCAAGCAGCATCCGAGTCAGCCTGAACTTCAGCCACACGGCTGACATCACAGAGCCGTTTATGGCCGCGCTGGTGCCGGCTGTTCAAAAACTAAAAAAAATGATGAGGTAGCATATGAATTACGATCATATTTTAATCCGTTTTGGTGAAATATCCACAAAAGGAAAAAACAGACGCAGTTTTATAGAAAGATTAAAACAGAATATCCGCCTGGTATTAAAGGATTATAAAAAAGTAAAATACTTTTCCAACCGGGACCGGATGTCAATTACTCTTAATGGAGAAAACCCGGAGGAAATATGTTCCTTATTAAAGAATATATTCGGCATTCAGAGCTTCAGTCTCGCAATTAAATGCGAAAGTAAGCTGGAAGACATTAAAAAAACGGCATTAGCCGCGATGGAAGGCCAATATACACCGGGAAATACTTTTAAGGTCGCGACCAAACGGGCTTACAAGCAGTTTGAGTTAGATACGAACGCAATGAACGCTGAGATCGGCGGCCACATTTTGAAAAACACGGAAGGATTAACCGTCGATGTGAAGAATCCCGATATTCCGCTTCGGATTGAAATCAGGGAGGAAGCGACATTCCTGACCATTCGTGATGAAAAAGGCGCCGGAGGTCTTCCCGTCGGTTCTGCGGGTAAAGCGATGCTGATGCTTTCCGGCGGTTTTGACAGTCCGGTCGCCGGGTTTTACGCGATGAAACGGGGATTATCAGTGGAAGCCGTGCATTTCTTCAGTCCGCCGTATACGAGCGAACGGGCAAAGCAGAAAGTCATAGATCTTGCGGGATGCCTTGCAAGGTTCGGAGGCAGTATGACGCTTCATATCGTGCCGTTTACAAAAACGCAGGAACTCATCCAAAAACAAATTCCGGAAAACTATACGATGACGGCGACGCGGCGTCTCATGCTGCAAATCGCAGACAGAATCAGAGAAGAACGAAAAGCGCTCGCGATCATTACGGGGGAAAGCCTCGGCCAAGTGGCGAGCCAGACGCTTGAAAGCATGTATGCGATCAATGCCGTGACGGCAACACCGATTTTGCGCCCTTTAATCGGAATGGACAAAACAGAAATTATCGAGAAATCAAAAGAAATCGGCACTTATGAAACAAGCATTCAGCCGTTTGAGGACTGCTGCACCATCTTTACGCCGCCAAGTCCGAAAACACGCCCGAAAAAAGAAAAAATCGAGCACTTCGAAAGCTTTGTTGACTTTGAACCGCTGATTGCAGAGGCGGCTGCCGGCATCGAAACGATAACTGTTTACTCAGAACAAGAAGCTCACGATAAATTCGCGGACCTGTTTTAGAACTGTATACAATTACCAAAGTTTTTTTGAATGAGGACATGTGTTTTATCACATTCTATACTCACAAGGAGGTGATACACATGTCACAACAATCAAACAGCGGAAACAGCAACCAGCTTTTAGTGCCAGGAGCTGCTCAAGCTATCGACCAAATGAAGTATGAAATCGCTTCTGAATTCGGTGTAAACCTTGGACCGGAAACAACTTCTCGCGCCAACGGTTCTGTCGGTGGAGAAATCACAAAACGTCTTGTTTCTTTTGCTCAGCAAAGCATGGGCGGAAGCAACCAGCAACAGTTTTAATCACAACTTCACATAATGGCTAAGAGAGCGGGGAATTCCCCGCTCTTTTTTCATGAATAAAGATAGAAGGCGGGAAGCAATTTATGCATATCTTTATTGTAACGTCCTATGTTTATGTATAATGGGGAAAGAAAGTGAGGAGTTGTTCGTGTTAAAACGAGAAGATTTAATCGCCCCAAAGAACTATAACCTTGTGAATGAAATCGAAAAGTTCAGCCGTTCCAAAGAGAAGAACGCGCTTATTTGGGAGGATCAAACAGGCAGCAAGAAAGTCTGGACGTATGAAAAACTGATGGAAGAAACGAATAAAATCGGAGCCCGCCTGAAAGGTTTCGGGTTTGAAAAAGGCGATAAGCTGATTGTCATGGTTCCTAGAGTGCTTGAAGCGTATGCCGTTTATTTAGCGATCTTAAAAGCGGGGATGGTCGTCATTCCTTGCTCGGAGATGCTTCGTGCTAAAGATCTTGAATACCGGATCAAACACGCCGATGTTAAGGGCGTTATCGTTTATCCTTCATTTATAAACGCGTTTGACGAGGTGAACACCGATCAGCTCGTGACATTGTCTATTGGTGAAAATGATGCCGGCTGGAAAAACCTCTTAACCATTGAAGCGGACGGAGACAGTTTTCAAACAGCAGATACAACAAGAGAGGATATGGCATTTTTATCCTATACTTCAGGCACGACCGGCCAGCCTAAAGGCGTTGTACATACACACGGATGGGCCTTTGCCCATTTAAAAACATCCGCCGGCGCATGGCTGGATATTTCTGAAGACGATACGGTCTGGGCCACCGCGGCGCCCGGCTGGCAGAAATGGGTGTGGAGCCCGCTGCTTGCCGTTCTGGGAAGCGGCGCAACAGGCTTCATTTATCACGGCAGGTTCGACGCCAAAACGTATTTAGAACTGCTTGAGCGCCATCAGATTAATGTCTTCTGCTGTACGCCGACTGAATACCGCCTGATGGCAAAGGTGGAGGAATTGGACAAATATGATCTTTCTGCTCTGCACAGCGCAGTTTCTGCGGGTGAGCCGTTAAACCGGGAAGTCATTGACGTATTCCAGAAACATTTCGGCATTAAAGTGAGAGACGGCTACGGCCAAACGGAGAGCACCCTGTTAGTCGGCGTCCTGAAGAATATGGATATTAAGCCGGGCAGCATGGGGAAACCGACACCGGGAAATCAAGTTGAAATTATAAACGATGAAGGCGAAGTATGCGAAACAGGCGAAACGGGTGATATCGCCGTGCACTTGAGCACACCGGCCTTATTCAAGGAATATTATAAAGACCCTGAAAGAACGAAAAAGCAGATTCGCGGAGATTACTTTCTTACCGGCGATCGCGCGAAAAAGGATGAGGACGGCTATTTTTGGTTTGAAAGCCGCAATGATGACATTATCGTCAGCTCCGGATATACAATCGGGCCTTTTGAAGTAGAAGACGCGCTCGTGAAGCATCCGGAAGTGAAAGAATGCGCCGTCGTGGCGAGTCCGGACGAAATCAGAGGTTCAATCGTAAAAGCCTATGTCGTTTTGCAAAACGATGAAAAGCGCAGTGACGGACTTGTCAAAGAACTGCAAAACCACGTAAAAACGATTACGGCGCCTTACAAATATCCGAGAGAAATTGAATTTGTCGAAAGTCTGCCGAAAACGGCGTCTGCAAAAATCAGACGGGTGGAGCTGAGACAGCGCGAAGAACGGCTGAAGGCGGATAAAAAAGCATAATATAAAAAAAGGGTGAGCGGGGATGAAAGCGATTTGGCACGGCGGCACCATTTATACAATGCTTGAGGAGAACCATGTCACTGAAGCCGTTTATACTGAAGGCGGCGTCATCAGACAGACGGGCAGCTTTCAGGAGCTCCGTGAAACATACGGTTCGCCTGATACGGAGGAAATCGATTTACATGGAGCAGTCATGTTTCCCGGGTTTACGGACAGTCATATGCATTTAATCGGACACGGTGAAAAACAGCTTCGCCTTGATTTGTCGCAGCTGACATCAAAAGAAGCAATACTGCAAGCCGTTAAAGAAGCAGAGCGTGAATTGGAAGATGGTGAATGGCTGATCGGCGAAGGCTGGGATGAAAATCTGTTTGAGCGGCCGGTTTACGTAACGAAGCATGACCTTGACCCGCTCTTTCCCGACCGTCCCGTCCTGCTGAAGCGGGTATGCAGGCACGCCGTTGCGGTCAATTCGGCCGCATTGCGAGCTGCTGGGATTACAAACGAAACACCTGATCCAAACGGCGGGATTATCGCCCGGGACAGCGCCGGTCCGACAGGCCTTCTGCTGGATAAAGCCCAAGAGCTTGTGACACAGGCTCTTCCGCCCGTCTCACTTCACTATGTCAAACGCGCTCTTCAAACGGCGGTCACGGACTGCTGGTCAAAAGGCCTGACCGGCGGGCATTCAGAGGATCTGGCATACTACGGAGACGCGTCCGTTCCCGTTGCCGCGTACGAGTCAATAACCGGCAGCGGCCTTTTTCCTTTTCGCGCCCATCTGCTCGTTCATCACGAAGCCGTCGACAGGTGGAGCACTCTGGACAAGTCGACCGGCCCGTATCTGGAATACGGAGCGATGAAAATCTTTGCAGACGGCGCGCTCGGCGGCAGAACAGCCCTATTGAAACAGCCTTATCATGATGATCCGTCTGTTTCCGGCGTTCAGGTGCATGATGACAAAACACTTGCCTCTCTTGTTTCTAAAGCGAGAGAGAAAGGGATGGAAATCGCCGTGCACGCGATTGGCGACCTCGCATTTGAAAAGGTGCTGGATGTTATCGAAAGATATCCGGCAAAGCCCGGACAGCTTGACAGGCTCATTCATGCGCAGGTTTTAGATGACGGTCTGATTGAAAGAGCCGCCCGGCTTCCGATCGGCCTTGATCTTCAGCCGCATTTTGTCGCCAGTGATTTTCCGTGGGTGATTGACCGGCTCGGCGAAGAGCGGATGAAAACGGCTTTTGCCTGGAAAACACTGCTGTCAAAAGGGCTGCTGTGCGCCGGAGGTTCAGATGCCCCGATAGAACCGGCCGATCCGCTTCTGGGCATTCAATCGGCTGTGCTCCGTACTAGCAAGCAGCACCCTGAAGGTCCGGCCTATTATGAAAAAGAGTGTCTGACCGTGTACGAAGCCATTCAGCTTTACACGGAGGGAAGCGCGGCAATCATCCATAAAGAACATAGCCGCGGACGGATAGCCCCCGGCTATGATGCCGACTTTACCATTCTCAGTGGTGATCCGTTTAAAATGGACCCGAAAAGTCTTCATAAACTGGAAGCTGTCAAAACCGTCGTCGGCGGCCGTATTGTATATGAAAAAGAGGACAGGCGTTAATGCCCGTCCTCTTTTTTTATGATAAAAATGAGCGCTTTACTTTTTCCCAGAAAGAGTTGTCTTTCAGTTTCACCGTCTTGATCTTTTTATCGGAAAGTGTAATCTCAACTTTTTTGACATTCCGCGTGCTGAGCGCTTCATTATCAAGTCCGATAATCGGATGCTCATTGCCGTCCTGCACCACTTGCAGTGTCAGCTTCCTGTCCGAGCTTAAAATAAACGGAGATCCGAGTGTTCGATATGTGTTGTTGTTCAAAGAGGCCAGTTCGGATACCTGCATGCAGGAAATCAAAGGATCGACAACCGCGCCTGATACGGATTTATTGTAGGCTGTGCTGCCTGTCGGGGTGGAAATGATCATGCCGTCTCCCCTGAATGTTTCAAAGTGAAGATCATCAATTAACACATCCATCACAAACGTTTTAATAATGCTTGAACGGATGGAAACCTCGTTTAAACAGTGAAAATGATTGCTGCCGTCCACCGTTACGTGAATAAGAGGGTATTTTCTGACCTCAAGCTGTTCCGCGGTCATGCTGTCCGCCATTTTTTCAGGCTCATCGCTGTGAAAATCACAGTACAAATGGGCTTTTCCTTTTTTAGCGATGCCGACATACAGGCAGTCGTCACGGAATCCGGTTTTTCTGACGGCCTGCAGAAATGAGCCGTCGCTGCCGATGCTGGCGATAATCCCCGCATCCTCCGGGTGAGCCGCAACTGTAAAACCGTGCGATTCAGCCAATTGCATAAGAGAGCTGACTTGTTCTTTTGTTTCGTTGTCTTGTTTGTGAAAAAAATAAACATTGCGGCGAAGATCGGTCATATCTCCATTCCCCTTTGCTGTCATATTTACGTTTTTCTCCCATCAGGTATTGTGTTAAAATACCTGTGGCAATAGTGTAACATGTTTCCTGTTTATCCGTTAAGTGAAAGCGCTTCATGAAAAAAATGAATCTTTTTTTACGGGGGAACGTACGAATATTGACAGAAAAGGAGGCAGAACAGAATGAATGCAAAAAGATGGATTGCGCTCGTCATCGCCATCGGCATTTTCGGCGTATCAGTAATCGCAAGTGTGACCGTCGGGGTGCTGAAAAATGTCGGAGATACAGGGGGTGGCTTTGCCTCGCTGACAGATGACTCAGAGGAAGTGACGCTTGATGAGGGCAGCCCCGGCAGTAAAATCGCCGTGCTTGAAGTGGACGGCACGATCGAGGACAGCGGCGAGTCCGCAGGCCTGCTCAGCTCAGGCGGGTATGATCACAGATCGTTCTTAAAACATATTGAGCGTGCGAAAGAAGATAAAAACGTCAAAGGAATTGTCCTGAAAATCAATTCCCCTGGCGGAGGCGTATACGAAAGCGCGGAAATACATAAAAAACTGGAAGAACTAAAGAAAGAAACGAAGAAACCGATATACGTATCCATGGGCTCCATGGCGGCATCGGGAGGCTACTATATCTCAACCGCCGCCGATAAGATCTATGCTTCACCGGAAACGCTCACAGGCTCACTCGGCGTCATTATGGAAAGCGTCAATTACTCTAAGCTTGCCGATGAACTCGGCATCAAATTTGAAACGATTAAAAGCGGCGCGCATAAAGACATCATGTCTCCGACCCGCGACATGACGAAGGAAGAAAGAAAGATCATGCAGACGATGGTCAACGATTCTTATGAAGGATTTGTCAATGTCATTTCAAAAGGGCGGCACATGTCAAAAGCTGATGTGAAAAAAATTGCCGACGGCCGTGTCTATGACGGCAGACAGGCTAAAAAAATCGGCCTTGTTGATGAACTCGGTTTTTACGATGATACGATCAGCGCGATGAAAAAGGATCATAAAAATATGAAAAACGCTTCAGTCATCACATACGAAGAAGGATTCGGATTAGGCTCGCTCTTTTCGATGAGCGCAGCGAAAATGTTTAAAAGCGAAATTGATTTTCTGAATATGAAAGAGCTTATTTCGCAATCCGGTTCGCCGCGGATGATGTATCTCTATGCAAAGTAGGGGGGAAGAAAGAATGGACGCGATTTACGAAGGCTTTCAAGGCAAAGAAGAGGAAGCCGCACAACAGGAGGCGCTCGAGCCGGCATACGCGGGCTTTTGGATCAGATTTTGGGCGTTTCTTCTCGATTGGCTGGTGATCTGGGGACTTAACCATCTCATCGTTTCACCGGTTTTCACGCTGATGAATCTCCCGAAAACAAGCGGAATGTTTACAATCTCAGTCTATTCCGTCACAACCCTGATCGTCTACCTCGCCTATTTTGTGTTCATGACAAAATGGTTTCATCAGACACTCGGCAAAATGGTTTTCGGGTTAAAGGTCACTCCTTTGGCGCCCGGAAAGCCGCTGACATGGGGCACCGTCATTTTCAGAGAAGCGGTGGGGCGTTATATCGATAAAATCTGGATTCTTTACATCGTCATTGCGTTTACGCCCAAAAAGCAGGGAATTCACGATCTGATTGCTGACACCACGGTGATTCACGAAGCGCTGTACCGTAAATAAAAAGCAGTAAACCCGGAGAAACGTCCGGGTTTATTTTTTTTGGATTTGGCGATAATGCAGCTAAGGAAGTGAAGCTTATGGGATATGCCGCAGCAGCTGTTATTCTCATTCTCATTTTGGCCTGGCTGCTCATGAGGATGAAAATCCATCTGACTTTCGAATATCTGCATGATAAAGATAACGACAAAATGACGTTTAAACTCTCGGCCTTATACGGGCTGATCCGTATAAAAAAAACGTGGCCCGTCATTAAAATAAACAGCGAAGATGCGTCAATTGATGTTAAACAGGACACGAAATCCGAAATGAAAGGCCAGCAGAAAAAGAAGAAAAAAATCACATTTGAAGATGTCAAACAGACCATTGACAGAATAGAAATGATTCTGCAACAGGTCGTCAGGATGCGCCAAATCGGTGCTTCGTTTCTTGCGGGAGTCCGTGTGACGAAGTTCGAATGGGTGACGGTTATCGGAATAAAGGACGCTGCCGTTACGGGAATCGCCGCCGGAGGCGTGTGGGCCGTAAAGGGGGGCCTTACGGCGATGCTGTACGACCATCTGCGTTTTATACATAAACCGGTGTGCGAAGTCATTCCGTCTTTTCAAGTGCCTGCTTCCAAGACGCATTTGCAGTGTATATTCTTTTTTCGTTTTGGACATCTTATAGGTGCAGCTTTCAAATTGCTCAAATACGGGCGGAACGGACTTTCTATCATACGAAAGAAACAGCCGGTTCCGGTTGCTTCAAAGAATGATTCATCAGTTTAAGGAGGAGCGCATATGGCAGACCATCCCATTCAAGGTTTAATGAAAACCGCTATGGAAAATTTAAAAGAAATGATTGACGTAAATACAATCATCGGCGATCCGGTTGAAACGCCTGACGGCAGCGTAATCTTAACGGTATCAAAAGTCGGCTTCGGATTTGCGGCGGGCGGAAGCGAGTTTGGAGGAAAGCCGGCTGAAAAAAGAACCGAGGACGATGAAAGAAAAGAGCAGAAGCTCCCGTTCGGCGGCGGAAGCGGCGGCGGAGTATCCATTACGCCGATTGCGTTTCTGATTGTCGGAACAAACGGCGTGCGTATGCTTCATTTAGACGAAAACACCCATCTGATTGATAAATTGTTAGACTCCGCGCCTCAAACGATTGAACGCATCCAGCATATGTTTAAAAAGAATGAAAAAGGCCGGAACCAAAAAAGAACGGATATCGATTTATAAGAGAAAAGTTAACTGCCGCCCGCAGTTAGCTTTTTTTACGATGCGGCATAACCTTTGCAGTTTGCCTGAAACTCGACTATGATAGAGCTATACATAGATAAGGGAGGAATCAGAATGGCTGAAATTACATTTAAAGGCGGAGCCGTGACGCTGATCGGACAAGAAGTGAAACCGGGTGACCAAGCTCCTGACTTTACGGTTTTGACAAACGGATTAGAAGAGAAGACATTAGCAGATATGAAAGGAAAAGTAACGATCATATCTGTTATTCCTTCCATTGACACAGGCGTATGTGATGCACAGACGCGCCGCTTCAACGAAGAAGCAGCAAAACTCGGTGATGTGAACGTTTATACAATCAGTGCCGACCTCCCGTTTGCACAAGCGCGCTGGTGCGGAGCGAACGGAATTGATAAAGTTGAAACATTATCGGATCATAAAGAGATGTCATTTGGTGAAGCATTCGGTGTTTACATCAAAGAACTTCGTCTTTTGGCACGTTCCGTTTTCGTTCTCGACCAAGACGGAAAAGTCGTTTACGCTGAATATGTAAGTGAAGCGACAAACCACCCGAATTATGAAAAGCCTATCGAAGCTGCAAAAGCGTTAATCAAGTAAAGAGTGAGAAAGAGCTCCGGGTGCTGCCGCGGAGCTCTTTTCATGGCAAGGAGGAAACAGTATGCAACACGACCATGTCGGTCAGATTTATGAACTTTTAGATGAAGCCGCCAAAGTGATAGCAGAAGGCCTTCAGCTGTCCTATATTGAGGGGCTTGCGGAAGCGGGAGAGATGTATTTTCTCGAAACGGCCGAACAGCTGCCGCTTCAGGAAAAGCAAACCGGCGAGCTTAAAAGCCTGCTTGCGAAAGCAGACTTCAAAAAATGGGAGCATGAATGGATCCGCAAGGCGTTCCAGCTCGCCATTTTAAAAGGGCTGAAAGATAAATCCCATCCGAACAGACAGATGACGCCTGATACGATCGGCCTTTTCATCAGTTACCTCGTGAATAAATTTACGGGCAGCCAAAAAGGCCTGACATTGCTGGACCCCGCCTGCGGCACCGGAAATCTTCTGCTGACCGCGGCAAACCAGCTTTCTGACAAAGCGGCAAAAAGCTTCGGCATTGATATTGATGATGTCCTTCTGAAGATTGCTTATGCCCAAGCGAATCTGCAGGAAAAAGAAATGGAGCTGTTCTGCCAGGACAGTCTTCAGCCGTTATTTATCGAACAGGCTGATGCGGTCATCTGCGATCTGCCGGTCGGCTACTATCCGAATGACGAAGGCGCTGAAGCGTTTGAGCTGAAAGCAGATGAAGGCCACTCATTTGCCCACCACTTATTTATTGAGCAGAGCGTCAAGCATACAAAACCGGGCGGATACTTATTTTTTATGATCCCGAATCATTTGTTTGACAGCGCCCAAAGCGATAAACTGAAGCAGTTTTTGGCGGAAAAAGTGTATATTAACGCTCTTCTTCAGCTGCCGGCTACTCTGTTTAAAGACGAAGCGCAGGCAAAGAGCATTTTAATTTTGCAGAAAAAAGGCGGAGACGCAAACCCGCCGAAACAAACGCTTTTGGCGAATCTTCCTTCCTTCGCGAACCAGCAGGCGATGCGGGAGATGATGGCAAAATTGGATCAATGGATTCAAAAAGAAAAATAATGGCCGAACAGGCAGCGCGTGACCCAGAATCCGCGCTGCCTTTTTGCTGTTTAAAATGAATGGAAATCAGGGAAATAACACAAATTAAGGAAAGAAAATAAAATTCCGTAAGTCCGTGCCGT
Organism: Bacillus amyloliquefaciens DSM 7 = ATCC 23350; assembly: GCF_000196735.1. Lineage (GTDB taxonomy): Bacteria > Bacillota > Bacilli > Bacillales > Bacillaceae > Bacillus > Bacillus amyloliquefaciens. The sequence continues at coordinate 2,791,885 of NC_014551.1, read as the reverse complement.
CCATTTGGCACAAGAAGAATTTATCAGAAAATAACGACTTCATATTGTAAGCGGTACCAATATGGATGTTGACTTGAAATGCTGAGTTGACAATGTTTAAATGGAAAAGTCAGATATTTTTTGGACTGCAGTTACGGTCTGGGAAAAAAGAACGAAACAAACGAAGAAGAATTTTGATAGGAGCGTCATTTATGTCTAAAATTATTGCAATTAACGCAGGAAGCTCATCTTTAAAATTTCAGTTATTCGAAATGCCTTCAGAAAAGGTGCTAACAAAAGGTTTAGTAGAACGGATCGGTATCGCCGACAGCGTTTTCACTATCTCTGTTAACGGCGAAAAAAATACAGAAGTCACAGATATTCCGGATCACGCGGTTGCGGTGAAGATGCTGCTTCACAAGCTGACTGAATTCGGTATTATAAAGGATTTAAATGAAATTGACGGAATCGGCCACCGTGTTGTGCACGGCGGAGAAAAATTCAGCGATTCTGTTTTGCTTACAGATGAAACAATCAGTGAGATTGAAGAGATTTCAGAACTTGCGCCGCTTCACAACCCGGCAAACATCGTCGGCATTAAAGCCTTTAAAGAAGTGCTTCCGAATGTGCCTGCGGTTGCAGTGTTTGATACGGCGTTCCACCAAACGATGCCTGAGCAATCTTATCTGTACAGCCTTCCGTATGAATACTACGAGAAATACGGCATTCGCAAATACGGTTTCCACGGCACGTCTCATAAATACGTGACAGAGCGCGCAGCTGAGCTTCTCGGCCGTCCGCTTGAAGATTTGCGCCTGATTTCCTGCCACTTGGGTAACGGAGCAAGTATCGCAGCCGTTGAAGGCGGAAAATCCATTGATACGTCAATGGGCTTCACCCCGCTTGCGGGTGTGGCGATGGGAACACGTTCAGGAAACATCGACCCTGCCTTGATTCCGTATATTATGGAAAAAACAGATCAGACGGCGGATGAAGTATTAAATACATTAAATAAGAAGAGCGGACTGCTTGGCATATCCGGCTTCTCAAGCGACCTTCGCGATATTGTAGAAGCTACAAAAGAAGGCAACGAAAGAGCGGAAACGGCTCTTGAAGTGTTCGCAAGCAGAATCCATAAATACATTGGTTCTTACGCGGCGAGAATGAGCGGCGTTGACGCCATTATTTTCACGGCCGGTATCGGTGAAAACAGCGTTGAAGTCAGAGAACGCGTACTTCGCGGCTTAGAATTCATGGGTGTTTATTGGGATCCTGCGCTGAACAACGTGCGCGGCGAGGAAGCGTTTATCAGCTATCCTCACTCTCCTGTCAAAGTCATCATCATTCCGACTGATGAAGAGGTCATGATCGCACGCGACGTTGTCCGCCTTGCACAGTAATAATCGAAAGAAAGCACATCCCAAGGGGTGTGCTTTTTTATTGAATGCCGCACAATCAAACGTTACGATATGTTTATTACATAAATGATGAGGTGAAACAATGAGTGTGCATGAACATAAACAAGAAGCCCCGTCAGCGGTTCGCTGCAAGGTGATCACGGTCAGCGACACGAGAACGAAAGAAACCGATAAAAGCGGACGCGTCATGATGGATTTCATCAGGGAAGCTGGATTTGAAACGGTCGCTTATGACATTGTGAAAGATGAAAAAGATGAATTGCAGAAAGCCGTTTTATCCGGCTGTATGGATGAATATACAGATGCGGTGCTGTTAAACGGAGGGACGGGCATTGCCGAAAGGGATGTCACGATTGAAGCGGTCACGCCGCTGTTTTCAAAAGAGCTCCCGGGATTCGGCGAGCTGTTCCGCATGCTGAGCTATACAGAGGACATCGGTTCCGCCGCCATTTTGTCCAGAGCCGCGGCGGGTGTAATCCAAAATACCGCGGTCTTCTGCACACCGGGCTCCTCAGGCGCCGTCAGGCTTGCAATGAGTAAACTGATTATTCCTGAACTGCCTCATGTGCTCCGGGAAATCCGAAAAGATTTATAAACGTATAAAAAGGCTCTGCTCCGCTCAAAAAATTGGGTGGAGTTTTTTTTATAAAAGGCTTGAAAAAACAAAAGTTACTTGTTACAGTGTATACATACAAAATGCATTTTTATTAATTAAAACTAATTTTTATACAAAGGGAGCTTTTAACATGGCAGAACAAAAAAAGGTTGTATTGGCATACTCAGGAGGACTTGATACTTCTGTAGCGATAAAATGGCTGCAAGAGCAGGGGTACGATGTTGTTGCCTGCTGCTTAGACGTAGGTGAAGGAAAGGATTTGGCATTCGTTCAGCAAAAAGCGCTGGAAGTAGGCGCCGTGAACTCCTATGTGATTGATGCGAAAGAAGAATTCGCCCGGGAGTACGCGCTCATTTCTATGCAGGCTCATACAATGTATGAAGGCAAGTATCCGCTCGTATCTGCATTATCCCGTCCATTAATCGCGAAAAAACTCGTCGAAGTGGCGGAAAAAGAAAACGCGGTGGCCGTAGCGCACGGCTGCACGGGAAAAGGCAACGACCAGGTTCGTTTCGAAGTATCCATCAAATCATTAAACCCTGATCTGGAGGTCATCGCTCCGGTCCGTGAGTGGCAGTGGTCACGTGAAGAAGAAATCGAATATGCCGCAAGCCGAGGCATCCCGATTCCGATCAACCTTGACAGCCCATATTCCATCGACCAGAATCTGTGGGGCCGCGCCAATGAATGCGGTATATTAGAAGACCCGTGGGCGGCGCCTCCTGAAGGGGCATATGACCTGACAGCATCTCTTGAAAACACGCCGGACGTTCCTGAAATCATCGAAATCGCATTTGAAGCCGGTGTTCCGGTTTCAATCGACGGCGTATCCTACCCGCTTGCTGATTTAATTCTCAAGCTGAACGAGACTGCAGGAAAGCACGGAATCGGCCGGATTGACCATGTCGAAAACCGCCTGGTCGGCATTAAGTCCCGGGAAGTCTATGAGTGCCCGGGCGCAATGACTTTGATTACGGCTCACAAAGAGCTTGAGGATCTGACGTTGGTGAAAGAAGTGGCTCATTTCAAACCGGCAATTGAACAAAAACTGTCTGAAATCATTTATAACGGTTTATGGTTCTCACCGTTAAAAGACGCACTGCTTGCATTCCTGAAAGAAACCCAAAAACACGTCACCGGCGTTGTGCGCGTCAAGCTGTTTAAAGGCCATGCCATTGTAGAAGGACGTAAGTCGGAATATTCTCTCTATGATGAAAAACTTGCCACATATACAAAAGACGATGCTTTTGACCATCACGCGGCAATCGGCTTTATCGAGCTCTGGGGGCTGCCGACAAAAGTAAACAGCATTGTGAAAAAGAAGGAGCAGATTGAAGCATGAAAAAGCTTTGGGGAGGCCGTTTTCAAAAAACACCGGAAAAGTGGGTCGATGAGTTCGGCGCATCCATCACATTCGACCAAAACTTAGTCAAAGAGGATATTACAGGGTCTCTCGCTCATGCAGCAATGCTGAAAAAATGCGGCATTCTGACGGAAGAAGAAGAAAGCGCCATCCGTCAGGGCCTGCAGACCCTCCTGCAAAAAGCAGAGGAAGGAACGCTTGAATTCTCTGTTGATTATGAAGATATCCATTTGAATATTGAAAAAATGCTGATCGAAGAAATCGGACCGCTCGGCGGCAAGCTCCATACAGGGAGAAGCCGGAATGACCAGGTGGCGACCGACATGCATTTATATTTGAAAGACCATGTCTCGCATATCATCGTGCTGATTGAACAGTTTCAGAAAGCGCTGATCGAAAAAGCGGAGGCCAATGTCGAGACAATTCTGCCGGGGTACACCCATTTGCAGCGGGCCCAGCCGATTTCTTTCGCCCACCATCTGCTCGCCTATTTTTGGATGCTTGAACGGGATAAAGAGCGTTTCCGTGACGCCATGAAGCGGATAAATATATCGCCGCTCGGATGCGGGGCGCTTGCCGGAACTACGTTTCCGATAGACCGTAATTATTCGGCGGAGCTGCTCGGCTTTGATTCCATTTATGAGAACAGTCTTGACGGAGTCAGCGACAGAGATTTTATTCTCGAGTTTTTAAGCAGCAGCAGCATGCTCATGATGCACCTTTCACGTTTCTCAGAAGAAATCATCCTTTGGTGCTCGCAGGAATTCAGATTCATTGAACTGGATGATACGTACGCGACGGGAAGCAGCATGATGCCGCAAAAGAAAAATCCAGACATGGCGGAGCTGATCCGCGGGAAAACCGGTCGCGTATACGGCGATATGATGGGTCTTTTCACGATTATGAAAGGGCTCCCGCTCGCTTACAACAAAGACCTGCAGGAAGATAAAGAAGGCATGTTTGACACGGTGAAGACCGTTGAAGGAAGCCTTCAGATTTTCACGGGCATGATTGAGACAATGACCGTAAACAAAGACATCATGAAACAGGCGACAAAACAAGATTTTTCAAACGCCACCGAACTTGCCGATTATTTAGCCAAAAAAGGCATGCCGTTCAGAGAAGCGCATGAAGTGGTCGGCAAGCTTGTGTACAGCTGCATTGAAAAAGGAATTTATTTAAGTGATATGGCGTTTGCAGAATTCCTTCAAGCCAGCAGTCTCTTTGAAGAAGATATCTATACCGTGCTCGATCCGCATCACGCGGTTGAAAAAAGAATGAGCGCCGGCGGAACGGGTTTTCAGCAGGTAAAACAGGCACTTGTAAAAGCAAAAGCCTGCGCCGGCGTTTAATTTGCTAAAATTACCTTCATATTTTCCCGTCATATCAGACACCCTACATCTATAATGATGGGAGGTAGAAGGAATGCGCAAAGAACAAGACCGTTACATTTATGATGAAAAAGAAAGTGAAGAAACGGCCCGGCTCATCTCAGAGGCATATCAAAGCGGTTATATCGGCCTGGAGGAAGCCTCAGCCCCTTCAGAAAATTAAGCTGTCTGTAAAGACGGCTTTTTTTCGTGCGATTGAAGTGCAAAAAAGTGATATTGCCGCTTGTTTATAGTAAAGTAGAGGGAGAAACGACTTTATTCTATTGAAGCGGCAACGTTGCCTGGGGAGGGTATTCAATGTGCGACATGCTCTAATCACTGCCGGTACGAAGGGATTGGGCCGAAAAGTGACTGAAATGCTGCTGGAAAAAGGCTTTTCGGTCACAGTGAATTACAGACAGGACGAAGAAGCGGTCGCTTGTCTGAAGGCCGATTATCCCCGGTGCCATGACAGATTGCAATTCGTTAAGGGCGATGTAACCCGAAAAGAAGATCTCATGCGGATCGCCGATGCAGCCCTTCAGCGGTTTGGAAGGATTGACATACTGATTAACAATGCCGGGCCGTACATATTTGAGCGCAAAAAGCTTGCCGATTATTCCGATCACGAATGGTATGACATGCTTGAAGGGAATTTAAGCGCCGTTTTTCATCTGTTTAAAGCGGTTATCCCGGTAATGAGACAGCAGCGGTTCGGCCGGATTATTACATACGGCTTTCAAGGAGCTGACCATGCTCCGGGCTGGCTGCACCGTTCCGCTTTCGGAGCGGCTAAAGTCGGATTGGCTTCGCTAACCAAAACCATTGCGATTGAAGAAGCCGAATCAGGCATTACGGCCAACATGGTCTGCCCGGGTGATATTGTAGGAGATATGAAAGAAGCGTCTATAGAAGAAGCAAGACGGAAGATCGGCAAAGAAAACACGCCGATCGGCAGGTCCGGAACCGGAGAGGACATTGCGAGAATCATCGCCTTTTTATGTGAAGAAGATTCCGATCTTGTAACCGGAACGGTCATAGAAGCAACAGGCGGGCTGAATGTGATTAACAGGCATCAATCCCTGTAAGTTTTTTCGTTTGTCGAAAAGGGAACTTGATAAATATTAACTTTTTATGAGGTGAAAACGATGAAAGTGACTTATCACGGACATTCTGTCATTCATGTGGAAACGAAAACCCATAACATTATTTTCGATCCGTTTATTACCGGAAACAGCCTGACAAATCTGAAGCCGGAAGAAGTGAAAGCGGATGTCATCCTGCTTACTCACGGACACAATGACCATGTCGGAGATACAGAGCAGATCGCCAAACAAAACGATGCGCTCGTTATTGCGCCGAATGAGCTGGCCGTTTATCTCGGCTTTAAAGGTTTAAACGTCCACCCGATGCATATCGGCGGGGCGCGCCAATTTGATTTCGGCAAAGTGAAACTGACACAGGCATTCCACGGATCGGCAGTCACTGATGAAGAAAACAAAACCATCACATACACAGGGATGCCGGCAGGGATTTTATTGACGATTGACGGCAAAACGATTTTCCACGCCGGGGACACGGCGCTGTTCTCAGATATGAAACTGATCGGGGAACTGAATCACATTGACCTGGCGTTTCTGCCGATCGGTGATAACTTCACCATGGGCCCTGAAGATGCGAAACTCGCGGCTGAATGGCTGAGGGCGAAACAAGTCGTTCCCGTTCATTACAATACATTCCCTGTCATTGAACAGGACCCTGACGCTTTCGCCGAAAGTCTGCCCGGTGGCGTCGGCAAAGTCATGGCGGTCGGCGAGACCATTGAGCTTGCCTGACATAATGTCAAAGACCTTCTGAATCACGCATTCAGAAGGTCTTTTTGCGGTGCCGTCTTTTTTCGGGCGTCTCATTGCGAATGAATCCCCCGTGCCCTTATAATAAAAGCAGAAGACTGTCCTTAGAGGTGAAACGCTTGGCAACAAAGCATGAACAAATCCTATCATACATAGATTCGCTTCCTGTCGGTGAAAAAATTTCGGTCAGACGAATTGCGAAAGAAATGAAAGTCAGTGAAGGAACGGCTTACAGAGCCATTAAGGAAGCCGAAAATAAAGGGTTTGTTTCCACTATTGAACGTGTGGGAACGATCCGAATTGAGCAGAAGAAAAAAGAAAATATTGAAAAGCTGACATACGCCGAAGTCGTCAATGTGATAGACGGCCAGGTGCTCGGCGGAAAAGCCGGTCTGCATAAAACGTTGAACAAGTTTGTGATCGGCGCGATGGAGCTTGACGCGATGATGCGTTATACAGCGGCGGGGAACCTGTTAATCGTCGGGAACAGAATCAACGCTCACCGCCAGGCGCTTGAAGCGGGTGCGGCTGTTTTGGTAACCGGAGGGTTTAATACCGATGACAGCATTATCGAGCTGGCCGATATGCTTGAGCTTCCGATTCTCTCCACGAGCTATGATACCTTCACGGTAGCCGCAATGATCAACCGGGCGATTTATGATCAGCTCATAAAAAAAGAAATTGTGCTCGTGGAGGACATTTTGACGCCCGCAGATCGGACAGTGACGCTGTCTCCTAAGGATAAGCTGGAGAAATGGTACGAAAAAAACTATGAAACCGGACACGGACGCTTTCCGGTCATCGATCAGCAGATGAAAATCCACGGAATCCTCACATCGAAAGATATCGCCGGGCATGACCGATCAGTTCCGATTGAAAAAGTAATGACCAAAAACCCTGTCACGGTGATCGGGAAAACGTCTGTCGCCTCAGCGGCTCAAATGATGGTTTGGGAAGGAATCGAAGTGCTTCCGGTGACAGACGGGCACCACAGACTGATCGGGATGATCAGCCGCCAGGATGTCTTAAAAGCGCTTCAAATGGTTCAAAAGCAGCCTCAGGTCGGGGAGAAGCTTGATGATATCGTTTCAAGGGGATTTAAAGAAGAGGAAGATGATAAAACGCCGGCCGTTTATCAATATGAAGTCACGCCGCAGATGACCAATCAGCTCGGGACGATTTCTTACGGGGTGTTTACAACGATTTTAACCCAGGCCGCCAGCCGATTTTTACGTTCCCGCAAACGCGGCGAGCTGGTCATTGAAAGCATTACGATTTTCTTCTTAAAACCCGTTCAGATGGAATCGGTCATTGAAGTGAAACCGCGCATTTTAGAAGCGGGCCGGAAATTCGGGAAAATGGAAGTGGAAGTGTCAAGCCAAAGCGGCATCGTTTCAAAAGCGATGCTGATGGTGCAGCTGATGGAGAGAAGCTAAGGGACGCATCTCGGTCCCTTGACATTCATTATGCGTGGTCCCTCTCCGCTTCCTTTGCATGGATGGGTTCATAATGCTTATAGGCTTTATACCCGGCCCATGCGCTGCCTGCTCCGATTAAAATGAAAACGCCGCCGATGACAAGGGTGAGGACGGAGTGAAACAGAATCATTTGATTTACTCCGTACAAAAGCACCAGCGCGCCTAACGCCATACTTGATTTAGCCGAAAAGAATTCCTTCTCCAGCGCCCGTTTCGTCTGGATGCCTTTTACTTTGTAATACACGTAAAAGCAGGCAGAAAGCCCGATGAGAAAAACAAAAACCAGCATAAATGAAATCCTCCATTATATGAGTTTGCAAAACTGTTTATACCGTTCCTGAAAGATTTTCCTTTTCCGCGGATAAAGAGTATGATTAAATGAATAAAAACAAAAAGGAGAAAACGATGAAATCCGAACTGATCAGAACCATATCATTATATGACACCATTATCTTACATAGACATGTGAGGCCTGACCCAGACGCTTACGGATCACAGTGCGGCCTTACGGAAATCCTGCGGGAAACGTATCCCGAAAAAAATATTTTTGCCGTCGGACAGCCTGAGCCGTCCTTGTCTTTCTTATATTCCCTCGATGAGGTGGATGACGAAACCTATAAAGATGCTCTTGTCATCGTGTGCGATACCGCAAACCAAGAACGGATCGACGATCAGCGCTATCATTCCGGCGCAAAGCTCATGAAAATAGACCACCATCCAAATGAAGATCCATATGGCGATCTGTTATGGGTCGATACGAATGCAAGCTCCGTAAGCGAAATGATCTATGAGCTGTACCTGGAAGGAAAAGAGCACGGCTGGAAGCTGAATACGAAAGCGGCTAAGCTGATCTACGCGGGTATCGTCAGTGATACGGGACGCTTTTTATTCCCGAACACCACAAAAAAGACATTCAAATACGCGGGAGAGCTCATTGAGTTCCCTTTTTCACCGTCAGAGCTTTTCAATCAATTGTATGAAACAAAATTAAATGTGGTGAAGCTGAATGGCTTTATTTATCAAAATGTGTCATTGTCTGACAACGGCGTCGCTTCCGTTTTCATTAAAAAAGACATTTTGGAGACATACGGAACCACCGCTTCAGAAGCATCGCAGCTTGTCGGAACACTCGGAAATATTTCGGGTATTCGCGCTTGGGTATTCTTCATAGAAGAAGACGATCAAATCAGAGTCCGGTTCCGTTCAAAAGGTCCGGTCATCAATGGAATTGCCCGGAAATACAATGGCGGCGGACATCCGCTGGCGGCCGGCGCATCCATCTACAGCTGGGATGAAACCGGTCCGATTCTTGCTGATCTTGAAGAGGTATGTAACGAACACAAGTAGAGGGGAGACCCTCTTTCTTAGTGTTCATCTGTCACGGGGATGAACCAGCAGCCGAATTCAGTCAGGTCTTCGTAGACGCGGAGATTACAGATTTGGAGTTCTTTTTTTATGAGGGAAGCGAGTGTGTCTGTTTCTGCATATGCGGAATAGCCTTTTCTGATTCGGTCTGCATGATCTTTTGCCAAGCGGCGTTCACTAAAAACCTCCATTTTCCCTTCCTCCCTTCAGAATCATTGAAAATGTCTCATTTACAGTTTATAAAAAAGCGGAGAAAAAAGCGACAGATCTATGGAAAATTTTTAAAAATGACATAATTACGTCGCAAAAGAAATATGAATTTCGACAGACAATCTCGTATAAATCGTCAGTTCCTTTACTTCAGCTTTATATTCCTTCTCATTTATGGTGTACACCTTGTTTTCAATCGTCCGTTTTAAAAGTTCCTTTGTTTTATACACACTTTCAATATCCTTTGTGATGACTTCCGAAATATTATCTTTCACCTGTTCTTCAAATTTCATCTTATCGGGCTGGGCGATTCTGTATTTTTCTCCATTGATCAGCTTCACATCGACGCTTTGGATAAGCAGTCTTTGCTTATTATCCTCATTTAATTTATGAAGATCCTTCTGATAGATGGAGATCTGGTTTTTCAAATCCCGTGCGTGCTCCCGCTGTTTTTGAATTAACGTCACCTGTTCTTCCTGAAACGTTCCGTATGTAAACAGAAAGAACAGCCAGCTGACGATGGCTCCGCACATCATTCCCGCAAAAAAACGCTGCCATCCCGGTTTTTTATAATACTCGGGAATTCTCATGAGGAAATATTCTCCTGTGCCAGCCATGAAACAATCAGCCACCCGGTCTGTGCGCCGCCCATTGCTGAAATAATTAAAAGAAGCTGTTTGAAAATGTCGCGTGTGTTGCCTTCAAGCAGCCCCCGCTCAAAACTGTATACCGCGTCAAACGTTCCTCCGATGGCCGCGACAAGCGCCCAGATCTTCAGCCTGTTCGCCAATTTTGTAATCGCTGTAAGCGGAGGCTCGCCTGATAAATAAGCTCCGACGCCGCCGATGAGCGCTCCGCCGAGCAAAACACCGAGGGCGATAAAATAACTGCTGATAAAATTCGCCATAAAGCCGGCTTCCTGATCCATATATACACCACCTCACTTTTCTATCATATTGAGCGAAACGGACAAGTATGATGATGAGTCAAAAAAGAACATTTGTTTCTTAAGAAAACCCGTCTTATAATGTAGAAAGGCAAATTGAACGTATACGGGAAAGGAGTGGCGGCATTGTCTTTTGTTCACCTTCAAGTACGTAGCGGCTACAGCCTGTTAAACAGCGCCGCTTCTGTAAAAGAGATTGTTACACAAGCGAAGGAGCTCGGATATTCTTCATTGGCGCTCACGGACGAAAATGTGATGTACGGCGCCATTGAGTTTTATAAAGCATGCAAGTCACACGGAATAAAGCCGATTATCGGTCTGACGGCTTCAATATACACGGACGAAACTGAGCTTGAAGCACGCCCGCTTGTTCTTTTGGCGGAGACAAACACCGGATATCAGAACCTGCTGAAAATCTCAAGTGCGCTGCAATCCATAGCAAAGGGCGGCATGAAGCGAAAATGGATGAAGAGCTATCATGAAGGGCTGATCGCCATTACGCCCGGTGAAAACGGGTACATTGAAAGCCTGCTTCAAGCAGGAGAGTTTGAAGAAGCGGTTCGGGTTGCCGAAGGATTCCGGGAATTGTTCGGAGAAGGCCGTTTTTATTTAGGGTACCAGCCGTTTAAAGGACATGAGACATTATCAGAAGAAATTCTCCGCCTGTCAGCCGAGACGGAAATCGCTGTCTGCGCGGCGGGGGATGTCCGTTATATCAAGAAAGAAGATCAAGATGCGTACCGCTGTCTGTGCGCCATTAAAGCCGGGGAGAAATGGGAGGATCAGAGCGGGGACCTGCCGGACTTATACTTGAGGCCGCCTGAAGAAATGGAAAATATTTATATGAAGAATCCGGAAGCGGTCAAAGCAGCCGCACGTGTCGCTCAGCAATGCCAAGTCGATGTCAGCCTCGGACAGACACAGCTTCCGTCTTTCCCGGCGCCGGACGGCAAATCAGCTGATGACTATTTGGCGGAAGTCTGTCATGAGGGGCTTCGTCTCCGTTTCGGCACTCCTGATGAGCGTGCTGTCCGCCGTCTTGAATATGAGCTGGATGTCATCAGGCGCATGAAATTCAGTGATTACTTTCTCATCGTATGGGACTTTATGAAGTACGCGCATGAAAAGGGCATTGTGACAGGTCCGGGAAGGGGGTCTGCGGCAGGCTCGCTTGTCGCTTACTCCCTTTTCATTACAGACGTGGACCCGCTTAAACATTCTTTGTTATTCGAGAGGTTTCTTAATCCCGAGCGGATCAGCATGCCCGATATTGATATCGATTTCCCTGATACGAGAAGGGATGAGGTCATTCAGTATGTGCAAAATAAGTATGGGAGCATGCACGTCGCCCAGATTATCACCTTCGGAACATTGGCCGCAAAGGCGGCGTTAAGGGATACCGGCAGAGTGTTCGGAATCAGCCCGAAAGAAGCCGACCAGCTTGCCCGCCTGATTCCGTCTAAGCCGGGAATGACGCTTGAGGAGGCGAGACGGCAGTCCGCTCAGCTGAACAGGCGGCTGTCTGAATCCGCCGTTCTTCATAAAGTGTTTCAGATCGCAAGGAAAATCGAAGGTCTTCCGAGGCATACGTCTACACACGCGGCCGGCGTTGTTCTCAGCAAAGAGCCGCTTTCTGAAGTTGTCCCTCTGCAGGAAGGGCATGACGGCGTGTATTTAACGCAGTATGCGATGGATCACTTGGAAGATCTCGGCCTTTTGAAAATGGACTTTTTAGGTTTGCGCAACCTGACGCTTATCGAATCCATTAAGACGATGATTGAAAAAGAGACAAATACGAAAATTGATTTTTCCGAGATTTCTTATCAGGATGAAAAAACGTTCTCGCTATTATCAAATGGCGATACGACGGGGATTTTTCAGCTGGAATCATCAGGAATGAGGAATGTGCTGAAGCGTCTGAAGCCGTCAAGGCTTGAAGACATTGTCGCGGTAAACGCGCTTTACAGGCCGGGGCCGATGGAAAATATTCCGCTATTTATCGACCGGAAGCACGGGCGGGCGCGTGTGGAAGTCCCGCACGAGGATGTAAGAAATATTCTCAGTGACACGTACGGCGTCATCGTCTATCAAGAGCAGATTATGATGATCGCCTCGCGCATGGCAGGTTTTTCATTAGGTGAAGCGGATCTGCTCAGACGGGCTGTCAGCAAAAAGCAAAAGGACATTTTGGACAGAGAGCGAAGCCATTTTGTTGAAGGGTGCTTAAAAAAGGAGTATTCTGTAGTCACTGCAAACGAGGTCTACGATCTGATTGTCAAATTCGCTAACTACGGATTCAACAGAAGCCATGCTGTCGCATACAGCATGATCGGCTATCAGCTCGCCTATTTAAAAGCTCACTATCCTTTATATTTTATGTGCGGGCTTTTGACGAGCGTCATCGGCAATGAGGACAAAATATCGCAATATCTGCACGAAGCAAAGGGGAGCGGGCTCCAAGTCCTTCCGCCGTCTGTCAATAAGAGCGGTTTTCCGTTTGCACCTGAAAACGGCGCCGTCAGATACAGTTTGCGGGCCATAAAAAACGTAGGCGTCTCGGCAGTGAAAGATATTTATAAAGCAAGAACACATAAACCGTTCGAGGATCTTTTCGATTTCTGCTTTCGCGTTCCTGCCAAAAGCGTTAATCGGAAAACAATCGAAGCCCTTATATTTTCTGGCGCCATGGACGAATTCAATCAAAATCGCGCCGCCTTGCTGGCCTCCGTTGATGTGGCTTTAGAGCACGCTGAGCTTTTTCGTGCAGACGATGACCAAATGGGATTGTTTTTGGAAGAATCGTTCTCCATTAAGCCAAAATATGTAGAGGCAGAGGAATTTCCGCTCGTGGACAAGCTTCGGTTTGAAAAAGAAGCTCTCGGTGTTTATTTCTCAAGCCATCCTTTGTCAGCTTTCAGGAATCTCTTGAAAAAACGGGGGGCGCAAGCGATCGCAACAGCGCTGCAGATGCCGAAAGGACAGCTGTCAATCGGCGCTTTGCTCGCAGGCATCAAAACGATTCGGACAAAGACAGGTCAGCATATGGCGTTTCTCACATTAAGCGACGAAACGGGAGAAATGGAAGCCGTCGTGTTTCCTGACCAATATAGAAGGCTGTCTCCGCTGTTAAAAGAAGGCGCGCTTTTATTCGCGTCCGGAAAAATGGAAGAGCGGCAGGAGAAGATACAATTTATTATGTCATCCGCCTCTCTCCTTGAGCAGACGGAGGCAGACAGAGCGCCGTCTGTTTACATCAAAATCGAAGGCAGCCGGCACAATCAGGAGTTTCTGGAAAAGATGAAGCGTATTTTACTGGAGCATAAAGGGGAAACCGGCGTTTATCTTTATTACGAAAAGGACAAGCAGACCATCAGGCTGCCCGATACTTTTCATATTCAGGCCGACCATCAGGCGTTATACCGTTTAAAAGAGCTGCTGGGCCGCGAAAACGTCGTGTTAAAATAGTGGTAACAACAATAGTTTTGTTATACAATTGAAACAATTGTGCTATCTTATTTAAAGATTCTGAAATTTTTCACCTCCAGAGATTGTACCAGTCTATGCGGCAGAATATGTAACAAAGTACTTAAAAGGAGTGTTTAGAATGTCATTAAGAGAAGAAGCATTACATTTACACAAAGTAAACCAAGGAAAACTCGAATCAAAAGCAAAGGTAGAAGTCAGAAATGCAGACGATTTAAGCCTTGCCTACTCTCCGGGGGTAGCTGAGCCTTGTAAAGAAATTTATAACGATAAAAATAAAGTATATGATTATACAATGAAGGGGAACATGGTAGCAGTCGTAACAGACGGATCAGCCGTTCTCGGTCTCGGAAATATCGGACCTGAAGCATCTCTTCCTGTTATGGAAGGGAAAGCGGTGCTTTTCAAAAGCTTCGCGGGTGTGGATGCATTCCCGATCGCGCTTGACACAAACGATGTGGACAAAATCATTGACACGGTGAAGCTGCTTGAACCGACATTCGGCGGTGTCAACCTTGAGGATATTGCGGCGCCGAACTGCTTTATCATTGAAGAACGCCTGAAAAAAGAAACTAACATTCCTGTGTTCCACGATGATCAGCACGGCACAGCCATCGTAACCGTTGCCGGACTTGTAAACGCGCTGAAATTATCAGGAAAATCCATGTCATCCATTAAAGTCGTTGCAAACGGAGCGGGAGCGGCAGGCATCGCGATCATCAAGCTTCTTTACCATTTCGGCGTACGCGATATCGTAATGTGCGACTCTAAAGGAGCCATTTACGAAGGGCGTCCGGCCGGCATGAACGCGGTGAAAAACGAAGTGGCGAAGTTTACAAACCAAGACCGCAAAGACGGTTCGCTGAAGGATGTCATCCAAGATGCAGACGTCTTTATCGGCGTTTCAGTCGAAGGCGCTCTAACGAAAGAAATGGTGGAAAGCATGGCGAAAGATCCGATTATTTTCGCAATGGCCAACCCGAATCCGGAAATCATGCCTGAAGACGCGCGCGCAGCCGGCGCAAGCGTAATCGGAACAGGCCGTTCTGATTTCCCGAACCAGGTAAACAATGTACTGGCATTCCCAGGCATTTTCCGCGGAGCGCTTGACGTTCGCGCGACTCACATCAACGAAGAAATGAAAATTGCTGCGGTTGAAGCGATCGCTTCCCTCGTTTCAGAGGATGAATTAAGCGCGGATTATGTCATCCCGGCTCCATTTGACAAACGCGTGGCTCCTGCCGTTGCGAAAGCTGTTGCGAAAGCAGCGATGGAAACGGGTGTCGCCAGAATTACGGTCGACCCTGAGGAAGTGGCTGAAAAAACAAGACAGCTGACGGTCATCGGCGAATAATAACACAAAAATGAAATGGCAGCGCGTTGGGAAAAACAACGCGCTGCTGTTCAATATACGGACTGCTGGCATTTTTTTAAGGGCAGGTCTTAAAAAAAATTCAGCAGAATCCTTATTTCTTTTGAAAACGCTGACAGATAAGGCTGAGCAACGCTTTTTGCGGTCCGGAATCCTCCTGTTTCCGTCTGTTTTACAGCAAAAAATGTCGAATGGAGGATGACACCGTTTGACAAAAAAAGTACAATAGTTTCGGTAAAGTTATTATTAAGTCTATCTAATCGGAAGACATGCAGTGAAGAGAACCCTTCACAAAAGGGAGGTAATCATTTGTTAAAGGATATATTCACAAAAAAGAAAAAATATGCTTCCGTGCCGTCTGAGCAGGCAAAACATGATGTTCCGGAAGGCATTATGACAAAGTGCCCGAAATGTAAAAAAATCATGCTCACAAAAGAGTTAGATAAAAACCTGCGCGTCTGCATGAACTGCGGGCACCATTTCCCGATGAATGCAAAGCAGCGCATTGAAAGCCTCCTGGATGAAGATTCATTCGAAGAATTCAACCAGGGAATGATATCTGAAAACCCGCTCGGTTTCCCGGGATATTTAGAAAAAGTCGAAAAAGACCGCGAGAAAACATCGCTGAATGAAGCGGTTGTTACCGGAAAAGGAACCATCAGCGGATTCCCTGCCGTGATCGCGATCATGGATTCGACATTCCGTATGGGCAGCATGGGATCGGTTGTCGGCGAAAAAATCACGCTGGCAATTGAAAAAGCAAAAGAGGAAAAAGTCCCATTCATCATCTTTACCGCTTCCGGCGGCGCACGTATGCAGGAAGGGGTCTTAAGCCTTATGCAGATGGCAAAGACAAGCTCTGCGCTGAAACTGTTCAGTGAGGAGCAGGGCCTGATTATTTCGGTCATGACCCACCCGACGACAGGCGGCGTATCGGCGAGTTTCGCGTCTCTCGGTGATTATAATTTCGCTGAACCGGGCGCCTTGATCGGATTTGCCGGAAGACGTATTATTGAACAGACGATCGGGGAAAAACTGCCGGAAGATTTCCAGACGGCAGAATTTTTATTAAAGCACGGCCAGCTTGATGCGGTGATTCACCGAAACGACATGAAAGACAAACTCGCATTTCTGCTGGACATGCACCAAACAGGAGGTGAGCATGAGTGGCTGCAAGATTAGAATTTGAAAAACCGGTAATTGAACTCCAGACGAAAATCGCCGAACTGAAAAAATTCACCCAGGATTCGGAGATGGATTTAAGCGCTGAAATCGCAAGGCTTGAAGACCGGCTCAGCAAGCTCCAGGATGAGATTTATAAAAACCTGAAACCGTGGGACAGAGTGCAGATCGCACGCCTTCCCGACCGGCCGACGACGCTTGATTACATTCAATACCTGTTTACTGACTTTTTTGAGTGCCACGGAGACAGAACGTACGGAGACGATGCGGCGATTGTCGGCGGAGTTGCCAAATATCACGGCATGCCGGTCACCGTTATCGGTCATCAGCGCGGAAAAGACACGAAAGAAAACCTTGTCCGCAATTTCGGGATGCCTCATCCGGAGGGCTACCGTAAAGCGCTCCGCCTCATGAAGCAGGCGGATAAGTTTAACCGCCCGATTATCTGCTTCATCGACACGAAGGGAGCGTATCCGGGCAAAGCGGCGGAAGAACGGGGACAAAGTGAAGCCATCGCCAAGAACCTGTTCGAAATGGCCGGCCTGACAGTGCCTGTCGTTTGTATCGTCATCGGGGAAGGCGGCAGCGGAGGCGCGCTTGCATTAGGTGTCGGCAACCGCATGCTGATGCTTGAGAACTCGACGTATTCCGTTATTTCTCCTGAAGGAGCCGCGTCCATTTTGTGGAAAGATTCCAGCCTTGCCAAAAAAGCGGCTGAAACCATGAAGATTACTGCGCCCGATTTATTAGAATTAGGAATTATAGATGATATGATTAAAGAAGTGAAGGGCGGAGCTCACCATGATATCAAGCAGCAGGCGGGCTACATTGACGGCATTCTTAAAGAAACATTAAAATCTCTTCTTCAATTGAACGCCGAAGAATTGATCTCACAGCGCTACGAAAAATATAAAGCAATCGGAAAAGTTTCGGTTGAGGATCAATATATCGGGGTAAACTGAATAGACGTGAAGCCTATGGCTCACGTTTATTTTTTGTGTTTTTTGTGATATTCCTTAAATTTTATTTAAAAACAATTTATTTAATTGTATAATAGGTAAGGTTTCATGGGAGCTCAGGCGTCCCTTTTCATTGTTTTAGGGCAATGATCATGATATGTTTAACATATATATGTTGCTGAGGTGAATAGGAAAATGAAGCGTATAGGAGTATTAACGAGCGGCGGGGATTCCCCGGGGATGAACGCAGCGGTGCGCGCGGTTGTGCGGAAAGCTATCTACCACGATGTAGAAGTATACGGAATTTATAACGGTTATTCAGGATTAATCAGCGGAAAAATAGAGAAACTGGAGCTGGGTTCGGTCGGCGACATCATCCATCGCGGAGGAACAAAGCTGTACACGGCCAGATGTCCTGAATTCAAAACAGTTGAAGGCCGTGAAAAAGGAATCGAAAATTTAAAGAAACTCGGCATCGAAGGTCTTGTCGTTATCGGCGGAGACGGTTCATACATGGGTGCGAAAAAATTAACGGAACACGGGTTTCCATGTGTAGGTGT
Organism: Bacillus amyloliquefaciens DSM 7 = ATCC 23350; assembly: GCF_000196735.1. Classification (GTDB taxonomy): domain Bacteria; phylum Bacillota; class Bacilli; order Bacillales; family Bacillaceae; genus Bacillus; species Bacillus amyloliquefaciens. The sequence goes on along the minus strand of NC_014551.1, from coordinate 2,773,731 downwards.
ACCGGGTACGATAGATAATGACATCCCGGGAACTGATTTTACGATCGGATTTGATACGGCGTTAAACACCGTAATTGATGCGATTGATAAAATCCGTGACACCGCTACGTCGCATGAGCGTACATACGTTATTGAAGTTATGGGGCGCCATGCAGGCGACATTGCTTTATGGGCAGGGCTTGCAGGCGGAGCGGAATCAATTTTAATTCCTGAAGCGGATTACGATATGGAGGAAATTATCGGCCGTTTGAAGAGAGGGCATGACCGCGGCAAAAAACACAGTATCATCATCGTTGCAGAAGGGGTAGGCAGCGGGGTTGAATTCGGAAAACGCATCGAAGAAGAGACGAACCTTGAAACACGGGTATCCGTTTTAGGGCACATCCAGCGCGGCGGATCTCCAAGCGCTTCTGACCGGGTTCTTGCAAGCCGCCTCGGCGCTTACGCGGTTGAGCTTCTGCTTGAAGGAAAAGGCGGACGCTGCGTAGGTATACAAAACAACAAGCTTGTAGACCATGATATTATAGAAATTTTAGAGACAAAACATACTGTTGAACCAAACATGTATCAGCTTTCAAAAGAACTGTCTATTTAAGACGGTAGAAGCTGAAGATTTCAGAAGGAAGTGAACGAGTTGAAAAAAACAAAAATCGTTTGTACAATCGGTCCGGCCAGTGAAAGTGTAGAAATGCTGACAAAGTTGATGGAAGCGGGTATGAACGTTGCTCGTCTGAATTTTTCACACGGTGATTTCGAAGAGCACGGCGCAAGAATCAAAAACATCAGAGAAGCAAGCAAAAAGCTCGGCAAAAACGTGGGAATTCTTCTTGATACGAAAGGCCCGGAAATCCGCACGCACGATATGGAAAACGGCGAGCTTGAGCTTCAGGCGGGAAATGAAATTATCGTTTCTACGAAACAGGTGCTGGGAACACTTGAAAAGTTCTCTGTTTCTTATGAAGGCCTGGCAGACGACGTGTCAGCAGGATCTATCATCCTGTTGGATGACGGTTTAATCGGATTGGAAGTGCTTGAATCAAATCCGGAAAAACACGAAATCAAAACAAAAATCTTAAACAGCGGCACGCTGAAAAATAAAAAAGGCGTAAACGTTCCGGGTGTCAGCGTCAACCTTCCGGGAATTACTGAAAAAGACGCCAAAGATATCGTATTCGGTATTGAGCAAGGCGTAGATTTCATCGCTGCGTCATTTGTGCGCCGTTCTACGGATGTCCTGGAAATCCGCGAACTGCTTGAAGAGCACAACGCGTCTGACATTCAAATCATCCCTAAAATCGAGAACCAGGAAGGCGTGGACAACCTGGATGCGATCCTGGAAGTTTCTGACGGCTTAATGGTAGCGCGCGGAGACCTCGGCGTTGAGATTCCGGCTGAAGAAGTGCCGCTCGTGCAAAAAGAAATGATCAAAAAATGCAACGCGCTCGGCAAACCGGTTATCACTGCGACACAAATGCTTGACAGCATGCAGCGCAACCCTCGTCCGACACGCGCTGAAGCAAGTGACGTTGCCAACGCCATTTTCGACGGCACAGATGCTATCATGCTTTCCGGTGAAACAGCTGCGGGACAATATCCTGTTGAGGCGGTTCAAACAATGTTTAACATCGCCACACGCACGGAAGAATCTCTGAACTACAAAGAAATTCTGTCTAAACGCAGAGATCAGGTCGGCATGACGATTACCGATGCGATCGGCCAATCAGTTGCGCATACGGCGATCAACCTGAATGCAGCAGCTATCGTTACGCCTACAGAAAGCGGCCATACGGCGCGTATGATCGCGAAATACCGTCCTCAGGCTCCGATTGTAGCCGTTACGGTGAACGAGTCTGTATCACGCAAACTCGGTCTTGTATTCGGTGTATTCCCAGCAAGCGGACAAAACGCAAATTCAACAGATGAAATGCTTGAAGATGCGGTACAAAAATCACTTGACAGCGGCATCGTGAAACGCGGTGATCTGATTGTCATTACAGCCGGTTCTGTCGGTGAATCAGGCACGACGAATCTGATGAAAGTCCACACTGTCGGCAGCATTGTCGCAAAAGGGCAGGGCATCGGACGCAAATCCGCTTTCGGTCCTGTCGTAGTTGCAAAAAATGCGAAAGAAGCTGAACAAAAAATGACAGACGGCGCGGTATTGGTTGTCTCAAGCACTGACCGCGACATGATCGCTTCACTTGAAAAAGCATCCGCGCTCATCACTGAAGAAGGCGGTCTGACAAGCCATGCTGCCGTGGTCGGTTTAAGCTTGGGCATTCCGGTTATCGTAGGCCTGGAGAACGCAACTTCAGTTTTAACAGAAGGACAGGTTATCACAGTTGACGCTGCCCGCGGCGCTGTGTATGAAGGCCGCGCAAGCGTTCTTTAAACAGCTTTAAAAAAGAGAGGGGATTTGCCCTTCTCTTTTGTCTTTAGGCTGATTTTCCTATTCCCATGCGGGCGGTGACACGCTTTTTAGAAGGGCAGGAGGGCAGAAAAATGAGAGTTTTATTCTTACTGTTTATCGTGTGTCCGGCGATTGAAATCGGCTTGTTTCTGCTGGCGGGAAAATGGCTCGGCGTTTTTCCGACCGTCCTTCTCATCATTTTGACAGGTGTGTTAGGCGCCTTGGTGGCAAAAAGACAGGGAACTGATGTGTATCATCGGGTGATGCGCGATCTGCAGCACGGCAAAATGCCGGGGGAAGCGCTTCTGGACGGGATATGCGTCTTTATCGGAGGCCTGCTTTTGATGCTTCCGGGTTTTTTGTCCGATATTGCAGGGGCCTGTCTTCTGATTCCGTTCACTCGGAACCGCATGAAGCCGCTTTTGTTCAAATGGCTGAGAGGAATGTCAAAAAACAAGCGGATCATTATCAAATAAAAACGGCAGCCTTTTTACAGGGCTGCTGTTTTTATTTGGACTGAACAGTAATATAGGCCCATATTTCTTTTAAAGCGCCCGTTGTGATAAATGCCTGAATGAAAACAAGCAGTGCAGGCCCCGCAGCCAGTCCTAAAATTCCGAACAGCTTAAAGCCGGCAAACAGGGCGATTAAGGTCGCAAGCGGATCAAGACCGATCGACTTGCTTAGAATTTTCGGCTCCGTCAGCTGGCGCTGAATGAGAACCACAATATATAAAATACCGAGGCCGATCGCTTGAGGAAGCTGTCCGGCAATGGCCAAATACATAATCCAAGGAACAAATACCGATCCGGCGCCGAGATACGGGAGAAGATCCACCAGTCCGATAAAAAAGGCAATGGTTGCCGCATGCTCAATCCCTAAAAGAAAAAGTCCGATAAAGACAATGATCATCGTAAAAAGGATGAGCACGGCCTGCGCCTTAATGAAACCTGCCATCGCTTTTTTCAGCTCTCCCGATACGGCCTTGGCGTTTGCCGAAACCCGTTCCGGAAGAATGGAATAAAGCAGCGCTTTCAGCTTGTGCCAGTCCTTTGTCATAAAAAAGGTGGCCAGCATTGCGAAAACGAAGACGGCTGCTGTATTGGGAAGGAAGGCAATCCATTTCGGCACCAGTTCCAAAAGATGTGAAAGCATCAGCCCCGCATTTTTAGCGGCTGTATCACCGAGCGTCTGGATATGCGTCACGATTGATGCCTGCTGATTGGTTTCCAGCCCGTTAAATAAGACGGTCAGCTCGTGGTACAATGGCTGAATGCGGGAAGTGAACAGCTCTTCGCAATATGTCATAAAGGCGCTGATATGGGGAGGGAGCGTTTTAGCCAGATAAGCGGTTCCCGAAATGATTTCCGCAACCAGAAAGGTCGCCGCGCCAAGAAGGATCAGCAAAAAGAAGACCAGGACAATGACTGTATTGACTGACCGGGGCAGACCCGTCAGTTTGTCCAGCCAGTCAACAACCGGTATGATCGCCGATGACAGAATAAGGGCGATCAGAAACGGATAAGTTAACGGGAATGAGGCGTAACCGGCCGCTAAAGCGCCGCCGGCCGCAGCGAGTACAAACAGCGCGCGGAAAAAAACAGTTGCATAGTGCGGATTCACATCGATCCTCCTCTCGGTCGGCACGTCCTATTACATTAGTTTATTCGTCAAAAAAAAGGATATGAATACAGTTATGATAAAGGATGGTGCTTTCAGGATGTTTACACAGGCGAATTTATTTTTACTATTATTGCTGGCCATCGCATTGATAGCCAAAAATCAGTCATTGCTTTTTGCCGTCGGCTTTCTTATCGTGATAAAAGCTGTCGGTCTTGACCAGAAACTGTTTCCGGTTATTCAGTCAAAAGGAATCAACTGGGGGGTTACTGTCATTACAATCGCCGTTTTAGTGCCGATTGCTACGGGTGATATCGGTTTTAAACAGCTCGGAGAAGCGATGAAATCGTATTACGCGTGGATCGCGCTCGGTGCCGGGATCGCCGTTGCCTTAATCGCCAAAAACGGTCTCACCCTATTGGAAAACGATCCTCATATTACAACGGCGCTGGTCATCGGCACGATACTTGCCGTCGCGCTTTTCGGAGGCGTCGCCGTCGGTCCGTTAATCGGCGCCGGAATCGCCTACTTGGCCATGCAAATCGTTAAAATATTCACTTCGTAAAGTAAAAAAGCGGCTGAAAGCTGCTTTTTTTTTGCGGAAAAAGATGAAAAAACCGCGTAAAATCAAGAAAATGTGCGAGAAAGAAAAAAAAATTATAGGTAAACATTTAACAAATGTCTGATTATTGTTTATAATAAGAATAGGCTTAAACTTAAATAAGCTTATAAGAATTTGTTATGTTCCTCTATAAGCATATCGGTTATGTAACCGCAACCAGTGAAATGTAAGCATTTTCTTAAAGGGGAAAGGGATTGTTTGCATGACTCATTTTAAGTAAGCCGTATGTTTTATATACTCTTTAAAGGGGAATTTTGATTGAAAAGGAGAGGTTGAATATGACAGCAACACGCGGTCTTGAAGGGGTTGTAGCAACAACATCATCTGTAAGCTCTATTATCGACGATACCCTTACATATGTAGGGTACGATATTGACGACTTGACAGAGAATGCAAGTTTTGAAGAAATCATTTATTTGCTGTGGCATCTGCGCCTGCCGAATAAAACGGAACTTGCTGAATTGAAAAAACAGCTTGCGAAAGAAGCTGCCGTTCCACAAGAAATCATTGAGCACTTCAAATCCTATCCCCTCAATAACGTACATCCAATGGCGGCGCTTCGGACAGCGATTTCATTACTCGGTCTGACTGACAGTGAAGCCGATGTCATGAATCCGGAAGCGAACTACAGAAAAGCCATCCGCCTGCAGGCGAAGGTGCCGGGCATTGTCGCCGCTTTCTCAAGAATCCGTAAAGGGCTTGATCCCGTTGAACCGAAGGAAGAGTACGGAATCGCGGAGAATTTCCTATACACTTTAAACGGTGAAGAGCCTTCTCCGATCGAAGTGGAAGCGTTTAACAAAGCGCTCATTCTTCATGCGGATCATGAGCTGAATGCATCAACATTTACGGCGAGAGTATGCGTCGCCACCTTATCCGATATTTACTCAGGCATCACAGCCGCCATCGGCGCTTTAAAAGGGCCGCTTCACGGGGGAGCCAATGAAGCCGTCATGAAAATGCTGACAGAAATCGGCGAAGTGGAAAATGCCGAGCCTTATATCCGCAGCAAAATGGAGAAAAAGGAAAAAGTAATGGGCTTTGGGCACCGCGTGTATAAGCATGGGGACCCGCGCGCCAAACATTTAAAAGAAATGAGCAAACGCCTGACGAATCTGACGGGTGAAAGCAAATGGTACGACATGTCAATCCGTGTCGAAGAAATCGTGACGTCGGAGAAAAAACTTCCGCCTAACGTTGATTTCTATTCCGCATCTGTCTACCACAGTCTCGGCATTGATCACGATCTGTTCACGCCGATCTTTGCGGTCAGCAGAATGTCAGGATGGATCGCGCACATTCTTGAGCAATACGATAACAACCGCCTCATCCGCCCGCGCGCTGAATACACGGGTCCGGATAAGCAGACTTTTGTTCCGATTGATGAAAGAGCCTGATCAAACGGGAGGCTGGTGATTTTCATGTCGTTAGCCTCTTGTTAATCAAGCCCGGGTTGGTTTACAATTTTGATAGAATCTTGAGAAAAATCATTTTATTTTTTATACAAGAAAAATAAAATGTTTTCTAAATATGAATTACATACTGGGAGGTAATATTGTGTCACAAGGTGAAAAAATTACAGTCTCTAATGGAGTATTAAACGTACCAAATAATCCGATCATCCCGTTTATTGAAGGCGACGGCACAGGCCCTGATATTTGGAATGCCGCTTCTAAAGTTTTGGAAGCCGCTGTTGAAAAAGCATATAAAGGCGAGAAAAAAATCACGTGGAAAGAAGTTTATGCCGGTGAAAAGGCTTATAATAAAACAGGTGAATGGCTCCCTGCCCAAACGCTGGAAGACATCAGAGAGTACTTCATCGCGATCAAAGGGCCTCTGACGACACCTGTCGGCGGCGGTATCCGTTCTTTGAACGTAGCGCTGAGACAGGAGCTTGATTTGTTTACGTGTCTGCGCCCTGTCAGATATTTCACAGGAGTGCCTTCTCCGGTCAAACGCCCTGAAGATACAGATATGGTCATTTTCCGCGAAAATACAGAAGATATTTACGCCGGAATTGAGTATGCGAAAGGTTCTGAAGAAGTTGAAAAGCTGATCAGCTTCCTGCAAAATGAAATGGGCGTTAACAAAATCCGTTTCCCTGAAACATCAGGAATCGGAATCAAGCCTGTTTCTGAAGAAGGAACAAGCCGCTTAGTCAGAGCCGCCATTGAGTATGCGATCGAAAACGGCCGTAAATCTGTTACACTTGTCCACAAAGGAAACATCATGAAGTTCACTGAAGGGGCATTTAAAAACTGGGGCTACGAGCTTGCTGAAAGAGAATACGGAGATAAAGTATTCACTTGGGCTGAATATGACCGCATTGTCGAAAAAGACGGGAAAGAAGCAGCTGATAAAGCGCAGAGCGAAGCGGAAGCAGCAGGGAAAATCATCGTCAAAGACAGCATCGCTGATATTTTCCTTCAGCAGATCTTAACCCGCCCGAGCGAATTCGACGTCGTGGCGACAATGAACTTAAACGGAGACTATATCTCTGATGCGCTTGCCGCTCAGGTAGGCGGAATCGGAATCGCGCCGGGAGCGAACATCAACTATGAAACAGGGCATGCGATTTTCGAAGCGACTCACGGAACGGCTCCTAAATATGCCGGCCTTGACAAGGTCAACCCGTCATCCGTCATCCTTTCAGGAGTGCTTCTTCTTGAACACCTGAACTGGAATGAGGCTGCTGACTTGATCATTAAATCTATGGAAAAAACGATTGCTTCAAAAGTAGTAACGTACGATTTTGCTAGATTAATGGACGGTGCAACCGAAGTGAAATGTTCAGAGTTCGGTGAAGAGCTCATCAAAAACATGGACTGAACCTAAAGCAGACTTCTAATGAAGCCAAAAAAAGGAGAAGAGAATCATGGGAAAAACACGCAGTAAAGTTTCTGTTATCGGAGCAGGATTTACGGGAGCGACAACAGCCTTTCTTACAGCTCAAAAAGAGCTTGCGGATGTTGTGCTCGTTGATATTCCGCAATTAGAAAACCCGACAAAAGGAAAAGCGCTTGACATGCTCGAAGCAAGTCCGGTTCAAGGATTTGACGCGAAAATCACAGGTACGTCCAACTACGAGGACACAGCCGGTTCTGATATCGTCGTTATCACTGCCGGAATTGCCAGAAAACCAGGCATGAGCCGTGATGATCTCGTATCTACAAACGAAAAAATCATGAGAAGCGTCACACGTGAAATCGTGAAATATTCTCCTGACTGCATCATCGTTGTATTAACAAACCCTGTTGATGCGATGACATATGCGGTGTACAAAGAATCAGGCTTCCCGAAAGAGCGCGTCATCGGCCAATCCGGAGTGCTTGACACTGCGCGATTCAGAACGTTCGTCGCTGAAGAATTAAACCTGTCAGTAAAAGATGTGACCGGCTTTGTTCTTGGCGGACACGGTGACGACATGGTTCCGCTCGTCCGTTATTCCTATGCGGGCGGCATTCCGCTTGAAACGCTTATCCCGAAAGACCGTCTTGATGCGATTGTAGAACGCACAAGAAAAGGCGGCGGGGAAATCGTCAACCTTCTCGGAAACGGAAGCGCCTACTACGCGCCTGCTGCATCACTGACTGAAATGGTAGAAGCCATTTTGAAAGATCAGCGCCGCGTGCTTCCGACCATCGCTTACTTAGAAGGCGAATACGGTCATGAAGGCATTTACTTAGGCGTACCGACGATTATCGGAGGAAACGGCCTAGAGCAAATCATCGAGCTTGAACTGACAGACTATGAAAAAGCGCAGCTGAGTAAATCAGTTGAATCTGTCAAAAACGTGATGAAAGTATTGTCATAAGAAAAAAGGGAAGGCTTCCGAATCAGAAGCCTTCCTCTTTTTACAATTAATGAAAGCGTTTTCTTTTTCCCTGAACGATCCTTTCTCTGAAAATGATCAAAAAGGCGAATTGTCTGAACGGGCAGTATTGGATAAAATGAAATCATAAAGTGATATGCAACACATAAAATAGAGAAAATTGGATGTCGGGGAAAATAGACAGCGGAGGGCGCAGCATGAACAAAAAAATTTTAGTTGTAGATGATGAACAATCTATCGTTACTCTTTTACAGTATAATCTGGAAAGGTCCGGCTATGATGTCATTACCGCATCAGACGGAGAAGAGGCTCTGGAACAGGCAGAGAAAGAAAATCCGGATTTAATCGTATTGGATGTCATGCTGCCGAAAGTGGACGGAATCGACGTCTGTAAACAGCTCAGACAGCAGAAAATGATGGTTCCGATCTTGATGCTGACAGCAAAAGATGAGGAGTTTGATAAGGTGCTGGGACTTGAGCTCGGAGCGGATGATTACATGACAAAGCCATTCAGTCCGCGGGAAGTCACTGCGCGGGTAAAAGCCATTTTAAGAAGGGCTGACATTTCTTCACTGTCACAAGGCAGAGAAGAGGAAAAGGACGGGAAGATCCTCATCGGCGAGCTGAAAATTCTTCCGGAGCATTACGAAGCGTACTTCAAGTCAGAACAGCTGGAATTGACGCCTAAAGAATTTGAACTGCTTCTGTATTTAGGAAAACACAAGGGAAGAGTGCTGACGAGGGATCTTCTGCTGAGCGCGGTCTGGAACTATGATTTTGCCGGGGATACCCGGATTGTCGACGTTCATATCAGCCATTTGCGCGACAAAATCGAATCAAATACCAAAAAACCCATTTATATTAAAACAATCAGAGGTTTGGGGTATAAACTGGAGGAGCCAAAAATGAATGAATAAAGTCCGTGTGCGTCTGTTCGCTTTACTCGTTGTATGTATCATATTGGTTTTCAGTGTTCTCGGCCTTTTTCTACAGCAGCTTATTTCTTCATCTGCTAAAGAAAGAACGGCGGATCAGCTAAAAAAGGAAGCGGTATACATAGCGGGCCTTCTTGACACCGGCCGAATCGGCAATAAAAGCAATGACACGGTGATTCACGACGCCGGCCGCACCCTCGGTATAAACGTCTCCGTGCTTAATGAGAAGGGTGACACCGTATATCATTCCGGCAGTCATGCCGATGATTCAGCCGTAAAGGAGTTCATGTCTCACAATAAAAATGAGGCGGCCATACAGGCGGGAAGCAAAGTGATCCGTGGGACTGCCGTGAAAAATGACACCGGGCAAACGGCGGGATATGTAGTCGTTTCTTCGGAGATCAACGGCGGTTCAAGCATCACCGGAGAAATGTGGGGCATGCTGGCGGCAAGTCTTTGTACCGCTTTTATCATTATCGTTTTCTTTTATACAAACATGACGTCCCGTTACAAAAAAACAATCGACGCCGCGACAAAAGTGGCGACGGAGCTGTCCAAAGGGAATTATGACGCCCGCTCCTACAGCGGTTACGCAAGGCGGTCGGACCGTCTCGGGCGTGCGATGAACAGTCTGGCGGTCGATCTGATGGAAATGACGAGAACGCAGGATATGCAGCGCGACCGTCTGTTAACCGTCATTGAAAATATCGGTTCCGGTTTGATTTTAATAGACGGAAGAGGCTTTATTAATCTCGTGAACCGGTCGTACACGAAGCAGTTTCATACAAAGCCTGAACGTCTGCTTCGCCGCCTTTATCATGATGCGTTTGAGCATGAGGAAATCATTCGGCTTGTCGAAGATATATTTATGACGGAGACGAAAAAATGCCAGCTGCTCAGACTGCCCATCAACATTGAACGGCGGTACTTTGAAGTTGACGGCGTTCCGATCATGGGTCCTGATGATGAATGGAAGGGCATCGTTCTCGTCTTTCACGATATGACGGAAATTAAAAAATTGGAGCAGATAAGAAAGGACTTCGTCGCCAATGTCTCCCATGAACTGAAAACGCCGATCACCTCCATTAAAGGCTTTACGGAAACGCTGTTAGACGGGGCAATGAAAGACGATAAGGCGCTTTCAGACTTTCTTTCTATCATTCTGAAAGAAAGTGAACGGCTCCAATCGCTCGTGCAGGATTTATTGGATTTATCCAAAATGGAACAGCAAAACTTTACGATGCGTGTAGAATCCTTTGACGCCGCAAAAATTCTGCATGAAATTGAAGCGCTTTTGCAGCATAAGGCTGCGGAAAAAGGCATCAGCTTTCAGCTCGACCTCCCGGAAGAGCCGATTTTTGTGACGGGTGATGCGCACAGGCTGAAGCAGGTATTTCTGAATTTGGCGAACAATGCTTTAACCTATACCCCTGAAAAAGGGACGGTGGGAATTTCGGTAAACGTGAAAGAAACCGTTGTCGATATCAAAGTGTCCGATACGGGAATCGGCATTCAGAAGGAAGAGATTCCGCGGATATTTGAGAGATTCTACCGTGTGGATAAAGACAGAAGCCGCAACTCTGGCGGAACGGGGCTCGGCCTCGCCATCGTGAAGCACTTAATAGAAGCCCATGAAGGCCATATCGAGGTCACAAGCGAGCCGGGACAGGGGACTGTGTTTACCGTGACGCTGAAGCGGCCGCCGGAAGCGTGATCAGCTTTACAAAGGATTAACATTTTCTTCATGACCTGTTAAACCTATCTTGTTAGGATGTAACAGAACCCCTTCATCCAAGGAGCCAATTTTGACGGCGGGAACGTGTTTCCTTGTTCCCGTCCTTTTTTGCGTTTTCTCGGGGTTCGCTCATTTTCCTTTCAAATTGAACTTTGTTAAAATAAGAGAAGCTGTGAGATTAAAACCAGAGGAATCACGAGCTTTTGCTCTTAGGAGGATATTGAATGACGGAACGAAAAAAATTAGTGCTTGTCGACGGAAACAGTCTGGCGTACCGGGCGTTTTTTGCATTGCCGCTTTTAAGCAATGAAAAAGGCATTCATACAAATGCCGTATACGGCTTTGCTATGATTTTAATGAAAATGCTGGAGGATGAAAAACCGACCCACATGCTGGTGGCTTTTGACGCGGGAAAAACGACTTTCCGCCACAGCACGTTTAAAGAATATAAAGGCGGAAGACAAAAAACGCCGCCGGAGCTTTCAGAACAGATGCCGTTCATCCGCGAGCTCCTTGATGCATACAACATCAGCCGCTATGAGCTTCCTGAATACGAAGCGGATGATATTATCGGCACGCTTGCCGTATCTGCTGAAAAAGACGGCTTCGAAGTAAAGGTATTTTCCGGAGACAAAGACTTAACGCAGCTTGCCACCGGAAAAACGACCGTTGCCATTACGAGAAAAGGCATTACCGACGTGGAAGATTACACGCCGGAGCACGTCGAAGAAAAGTATGGTCTGACACCTCTGCAAATTATTGATATGAAGGGATTAATGGGGGATTCATCCGATAACATACCGGGCGTTCCCGGCGTGGGAGAAAAAACCGCGATTAAGCTCTTAAAGCAGTTCCATTCCGTTGAGAAACTGCTTGATTCAATTGATGAAGTCAGCGGAAAAAAATTAAAAGAAAAGCTCGGGGAATATAAAGAACAAGCCTTGATGAGCAAAGAGCTGGCGACGATTATGACAAATGCGCCGATTGAAGTCAAGCTCGAAGATTTAGATTATCAAGGGTTTGACCGTGAACAAGTTGTCGCCATATTTAAAGACCTCGGTTTTAACACGCTTCTTGAACGGCTCGGTGAAGAAAGCGGAGAAACTGCGGAAGAAGACTTTGAGGACATCGATGTTGAAACGGTTGAAGAAATCACCGAAGACATGCTCGTTTCGCCGTCCGCTTTAGTCGTCGAACAAATCGGTGATAACTATCATGAAGAACCGATTCTCGGCTTTTCCATCGTGAATGAAACAGGCCTTTATTATATTCCGAAAGAAACAGCCATTCAGTCCGAAGCGTTTAAATCCTGGGCTGAAGATGAGTCGAAGAAAAAGTGGGTGTTTGACAGTAAACGCTCCGTCGTCGCTCTGCGCTGGCAGGGAATTGAGCTGAAGGGAACGGAATTTGACGCGCTTCTCGCGGCCTACATTATTAACCCGGGCAATTCGTACGACGATGTCGCGAGCGTTGCGAAAGAATACGGGCTGAATATCGTTTCCAAAGACGAAGCGGTTTACGGAAAGGGCGCAAAGCACGCCGTTCCGGCTGAAAAAGAGCTTGCCGACCATCTCGCGCGAAAAGCGGCTGCCGTTAACAGCCTCCGGGATAAGCTGCTGCACGCGCTCAAAGAAAATAATCAGCTTGAACTGTATGAAGATCTCGAACTCCCGCTTGCGCTGATTCTCGGAGAAATGGAATCTATGGGCGTTAAAGTGGATGTTGAAAGACTGAAGCGAATGGGTGAAGAGCTCCGCGCGAAACTGAAAGAATATGAAGAAAAAATCCATGACATCGCCGGTGAACCGTTTAACATCAATTCACCAAAACAGCTCGGCGTCATTTTGTTTGACAAGCTCGGCCTGCCGGTAGTGAAGAAAACAAAAACAGGCTATTCCACTTCAGCCGATGTGCTGGAGAAGCTTGCCGACAAACATGATATCGTCGCTTATATTCTGCAATACAGACAAATCGGCAAACTTCAATCGACCTATATAGAAGGGCTGCTGAAAGTCACGCGCAAGGATTCTCATAAGGTGCATACACGATTCAATCAGGCATTGACTCAAACCGGGCGCCTCAGCTCAACGGATCCGAACCTGCAAAACATTCCGATCCGGCTGGAGGAAGGGCGCAAAATCCGTCAGGCTTTCGTTCCGTCAGAACCGGACTGGCTTATTTTTGCCGCCGACTACTCACAAATTGAATTGAGGGTGCTTGCGCACATTTCTAAAGATGAAAATCTGATTGAGGCGTTTACGAATGACATGGATATTCATACAAAAACCGCAATGGATGTGTTTCATGTCAGTGAAGATGAAGTGACACAAGCGATGCGCCGCCAGGCAAAGGCTGTCAATTTCGGCATCGTTTACGGCATCAGTGATTACGGTCTGTCGCAAAACCTCGGCATTACCCGGAAAGAAGCGGGCGCTTTTATTGACCGCTACCTGGAGAGCTTCCCGGGTGTCAAGGCGTATATGGAAGAATCGGTGCAGGAAGCGAAGCAAAAAGGATATGTTACGACACTCATGCAGCGCCGCCGTTATATCCCTGAGCTGACCAGCCGCAACTTCAACCTGCGGAGCTTTGCGGAACGCACGGCCATGAATACGCCGATTCAGGGCAGCGCCGCCGATATTATTAAAAAAGCCATGATTGATATGGCAGCTGAGCTGAAAGAGAAAAATCTGAAGGCAAGACTGCTGCTGCAGGTGCACGATGAATTGATTTTTGAAGCGCCTAAGGAAGAAATTAAAATATTAGAGAAGCTGGTTCCTGAAGTGATGGAACATGCTTTGGATTTAGACGTGCCGTTAAAGGCGGATTATGCTTCAGGCCCGTCTTGGTACGATGCAAAATAAACAGAAAAAAAGGAAGTGATGATTGTGCCGGAACTACCAGAAGTTGAAACGGTCCGGCGCACTCTGACCGGTCTTGTGAAAGGGAAAACGATTGAATCGGCCGACATCAGATGGCCGAATATCATCAAAAAACCCGCCGAGCCGGAGGAATTCGCGCGGCAGATTGCAGGAGAAACAATCCGATCCATCGGGAGAAGGGGAAAGTTTTTGCTTTTCCATCTGGATCATTATGTCATGGTCTCCCATCTCCGGATGGAGGGGAAATACGGTCTTCACCAGGCCGATGAGCCTGACGATAAACATGTGCACGTCGTATTTAACATGACGGACGGAACACAGCTCCGCTACCGGGACGTCCGGAAATTCGGCACGATGCATTTATTTGCGCCGGGAGAGGAACTGACTGCATTACCGCTTTCACAGCTCGGGCCTGAGCCTGACGATGAAGCATTTACCGCCGCCTATTTAAAAGAGCGGCTCGCCAAAACGAACCGCGCGGTGAAAACCGCTCTGCTCGATCAAAAAGCGGTCGTCGGCCTCGGCAACATTTATGTCGATGAAGCTTTATTCCGGGCGGGGATTCATCCTGAGACAAAAGCGAACAGTCTGTCAGACGGGCAGATAAAAAAGCTCCATACAGAAATTAAAGACACCCTTCAGGAAGCGATTGACGCGGGCGGGAGCACCGTCCGGTCTTATATCAATTCCCAAGGAGAGATCGGAATGTTTCAGCTCAGACATTACGTATACGGCAAAAAAGATGAGCCGTGCAAGACGTGCGGCACGATGATTTCTAAAATCGTGGTCGGCGGAAGAGGTACGCATTTCTGCGCCCGATGCCAAAAAAAATCATAAACTGAAGCTGTTCAAGCGGACGCCGGAAGAATGACTTTTTTCTAACACAGTTGATGACCTTTCTCCATATATATATTGTGATTCACCCAATAGGCATTTGTCACAATTGCCGATCAAGAGAAAGGGAGAAACGGATATGGAGATTGTTTCTTTGCTGCTTTTGGCTTTTGCTGTCAGCTTGGACAGTTTTTCAGTCGGGTTTACGTACGGATTGAGAAAAATGAAAATCCCGTTCAAAGCGATTGCCGTGATCGCTTGCTGTTCAGCCTCTGTGATGTTTATATCCATGCTGATCGGCCATTTTCTGACAAAGATTTTTCCCGTATCCGTCACGGAGAAACTGGGCGGGCTGATCTTAATCGGAATCGGGGCATGGGTCATCTATCAATTTTTTAAACCGGCTAAAGAGCCGGATTACTTATTGCATGAAAAAACGTTACTTAATCTTGAAGTGAAATCGCTCGGCATCGTGATTCACATTTTGAAAAAGCCGACCAGCGCTGATATTGATCAATCCGGAACCATTAACGGAGTCGAGGCGCTTTTGCTCGGTATCGCCTTATCAATCGACGCGTTTGGCGCCGGCATGGGAGCAGCCATTCTCGGCTTTTCTCCGGTTATGATGAGCGTGACCGTCGGGGTGATGAGCTCGCTGTTTGTTTCACTCGGCATAAACGCGGGGCATTTCTTTTCAAGATGGAATTGGATAGATAAAATGACATTTTTGCCGGGAGTCCTG